>NZ_JBEEAB010000002.1:0-668405 GCF_040120725.1 Actinopolymorpha sp. B9G3
AACCCGAACACCACGAATCGATGGTCAGATGGGCTGCTATCCGGCTCCTCAGCCGACAACTCGTCAGAGCGAGTCAAGATCGGAAATCAAGGTCACACGGAAGGATCTAGATTCAGGAACAGGCTCTAAGCCCACGGCCCGAAACACTTTCCATGATGGAGAGGGCTGCGTCACGACGCCGTGCACCGTCGAGACATCGGTCATCCGAGCTACCACCATTCGTCACTCTGTCGGCAGGTGACCTTAGCGAGCTGCCGCCGCGAGAGGCAGACAGTCATCCACAGCGTCGCTGCCGTCTCGACTCGACAACGTTGTAAAGGCGGGTTGTCCACACAGGTGGTGATCGTCCGTGGCTCGGATGGCGATATGTCCCCTATGCTCCGTCCTGACATGACCAGGAGACCTGTCGGGGAGGGGGCACGTCATGGGTGGAGAGAACCCGGGTGCGGCTTCTGTTGCGGGGCTGCTGGAGCAGTTGGCTGTTGTCCGTGGGCGTGGTGAGGCCGCGGACGGTCGGGTCGTTGTCGAGCTGGATGGGACCGGCAAGTTGGTGTCGCTGGCGATCGAGCCGAAGGCGATGCGCCTCGGGTCACAGGCCCTCGTCGAGGCGGTCATGAACGCCCACGAAGCGGCGAGAACTGAGGCCAGGGCCAAGGCCCAGGATTCGGCTGCCCCAGTCGAATCTGCGGTCATGCCTGAGGTGAAGGACACCCTCGATCACCTCTCCAGCGACCTCGACAAGACCCTCCAACAGCTGGTCACGATGACCACCGATGCGTTTGCGAAGCTGCCCCGCAAGGACTGACGAGCGGGGCGCGAGCATCGGGCGGTGAAGGGAGTGGGGTTGGTGGCGAAGTTCGAGGACTTGCGCAGCCCGCAGACTGTCTCGACCAGCCCAGGGGGCCAGCGTGCGACGCGGGAGGACTTCGAGCAGCTGCGGTCGAGCGCATCAGCGGTCCACGAATGCGCCGTGGACTTCGAGCGGTCGTTCCAACGGCTCCTACCGACCCTTCGGCAGCGAAATCCCTGGGGAGCGGACGAACCGGGGACGATCTTCGGGATGGCCTATACGGCGCTGTTGGGGAAGGCGACGCAGGTGCTCGGTTCGCATGTGGGCCTGCTCCAGGCCGGCGCTAGTGGTCTGGCCACCTGGTCGAAGAACGCTGAGCAAACCGAGGCTGGCAACGCTGAGCGCCTGAACGCTGTTGGTGATGAGTTGGAGCGCTGAGCGGTGGGCCTGTATCTGCCGGACTGGCTCACCGAGCCGGCGGCATGGGTCGGTCTGGACTGGCCGCAGGCCGATGAGGTGCTGCTGGCTGAGGCAGGGCAGGCGTGGTTGGAGTTCGCGGTCTCGTTGATGCCGATCAACGAGGCTGCGGAAAAGGCCGCGGTCGCTGTCTGGGCGGAGAACGACGGCCCTGCGACCGATGCGTTCGAGCAGTGGTGGACAGACGAGCTGGGTCCACGTGAACGACTTTTCGACGACTACGTAGCCGCGATAGCCGTCGGTGCTGCGCTGCTCGCGTTCGCCGCGATCACTCTTGCGGTGAAGCTCGCCTTCATCGTCCAGCTCGTGCAGCTTGTTGTCATCGTCGTCGAGATGGTGATCGCGGGCATCATGACCGGCGGCGGGGCCGCGGCGGCGATTGGCGCGCAGACCGCCGCCATCCGGGTCGCGATCAAAGTCATCACCCAACAACTGGTCAAGTTCGTCACCACTGTCCTCAAAGAAGCACTCCAGCGCGCTGGCCGGCTGTTCAAACGATCAAGGTACGACTACGCCCCAGACACGATGGGACCGGGAAGTGTTCGGTCAGACGTGCGGGACGACACTCCCGGCTGGGGGCCGGCTGGAATCCCTGGCCCGTTGAAGCGTGAGGATCCGTTGTACGCGCAGGGACCCTGGTCGAAGTATCGGGGGGAGAACGACCCGAACAACCCGGATCGCGCGTACTACCCGGACACTGTGAGGTACCTGTCGAAGGAGGAGCGTGAGGAGCATCGGCTTGTAGTGCAGGATGGCAAGCTGATCACTACAGACGGCGAACCGTTTGACACCGCGGACGCGTCGACCTTGCGGTCTGGCAGCGACGGTAGGGCCATCTTCGCGATGGATGAGAATGGCAACCTGTATGCCTCTGCCGGCCAGGAGAAGGGCAAGTTCCACCACTCGAGCCTTCTCGGCGGGGAGCCTGCAGTCGCCGCGGGTGAGTTCAAAGTGAAGGACGGCAAGCTGCAGTACTTGAACAACCAGAGTGGCCACTACACTCCGACGGACGGCCAAATCGTTCGAATGATACGAGAACTGCAGCGGCAGGGCCTCGATATCAAAGGAGTGGACTACGGATCAGTGAGATAGGGGAACTGGATGGAAGCGTGGCGCGGCCGGGTGAACGCTGTCACGGACGAGATTGACCTGTTACGGCCGGTTGACGCCGACGTGGTGGCGGATGTAGCCGCTGCGCTGATTGCGCAGCGGCTGTTTCCGCATCCCACGCAGGTCTACTACGACGCGGTGTGTGATGCGTTGACCTCTGGTGAGCGCCTTGCCCGTGAAGCCAACGAAGATGAACACGTCATGCGGGACTACCTCACGCGCCTGCGGGACACGCTTGCCGACAAGCGTCCGTGGCCGGATCCCGCCTACCGAGTGCTCGACCCCACATCGTGGAAGGATCACAGTGCGGGTCGCCCGATAGCGCGGATCGCCTTGCTGAAGAGGAAGGTGTCGGCGAAGTTGAACGGCTTCTTCGAAACGGTTCCGGGGGAGAAGCGCGGCGTGATGCTCGTCAGGCTTAAGACTGGCGACACTTTCGCGCTTCAAGCGCCGGAGGATTTTCGTGAGCCCGGCGTCACCCTGCTCGCCGATACCGACGATCCAGCATCTCTGATTGCCAGGTTCTGCGAACACACGGGGTTCAGCACAGACGACGTAGTAGCGCTGGAACGGTGACCGTACGTTCACGACACAAGCCGCGCGCTGACCTTATCCGGCGCACAGGCGGATCTCGTTGAGCAGCTTCTGAAGCCCGTTTCAGATCGGCGCCCCAGTTCGTGGGTGCGCGGAAGGTGAACGGTAGGTGGGCTTCTTCGATCCTGCTCGTCGGTTCGGCCGGGCCGTGGGTGGGACCAGCGACCGGGCCAGGAGGGCCATCGATCCCGGTCCAGCGGAACGCCCTTGCGGTGGCGGTCAGATGGGGAACCCTTTGTCGGCGAAGAAGGGATCCCACGCATGGCTGATCACGCAGTGGCGCCGGCGAGTCGCCGACCGTGACAGGCAACCATGCTTTGCGACACGCCGTTGCGCCTGGACAAACCGCGGTGGGCGAGAGGACGCTCTGCGGATGGCTGACATCGCGGGCGGGAAGCTGACCGGATCCCGGTTCAAAGACGTAGACCTGGCTGACACCGAGGTCCGCAACGTTGACCTCCCCAACGGGCGGCTCCGCGGGGTTGCCTTTGTCGAGGCACGTTCCGTGGCGTGGTCCCGGTCGACGTGAATGTCAGCGGCGAGATCAGCGACCGGCATGGTCCTGGGGCCCCGACAGCTGTGCTGCTCGTTGAGGACAATTCCATCTTCTGCCGCCTCGGCGGCTGGCTTTCGCCTACGGAAGGTGGGCGCTCGATAAGGAGAAGTCATGGCAAAGTTCACCCAGTCCGACGACCTGCAGGGAGCAGAGTTCGTCCGCGCAGGCCTGCATGGCGCCCGGTTCCTCGCGTCCGACCTGTCCAGCGTCGTGATGCGGGGCGTGGATGTGTCGGGGGCGGAGATCGACGCACCGTGGCTCTGCGAGGGCGGGAACTCCTTGCTCGTCAACGACGTCGACGTGGTCCCGTTCGTCGACGCGGAGCTCAACCGTCGCTTCCCTGGCCGCGCCGACCGGCGCGCCAAAGATCCGAACGGCCTGCGCTCCGCCTGGGCCGCGCTCGAGCGCACCTGGGCTGCCACGCTCGAGCGCGCAGCGGCGATGCCGGCTGGCACGGTCGACGTGTCGGTGGCCGGCGAGTGGTCGTTCGCGCAGACGCTGCGGCACCTGGTTCTGGCGACGGACATGTGGCTGGGTCGGGCGGTCCTGGAGATCGAACAGCCGTTCCACCCCATCGGGCTCCTGAACGCCGGCTCCGCAAATGGCGGCTTCGACATGTCGATCTTCACGACGGTCACACCGTCGTACGCCGAGGTTCTCGAGGTCCGGTCGGGTCGCGTCGCGATGATGCGCGACTTCCTCGCCACCGTCACCGCCGACGAGCTGGCCGCGACCCGCAAGAACCCGCACGCCCCCGACTACGAGGAGACCACCCTCTCCTGCCTACACACGATCTTCGAGGAGGAGTGGGAGCACCACCGCTATGCCGTACGCGACCTCGACGCGATCGAGGCGAAGCCCGACGCATGAGCTGATGACCCAGTAAGTCTCCGGATCCGCCACAGTGACGAAGGGGATAGACGATGAACAGCCTTTTTGAAGAGGAAATTCGCGGACACCACAGCATGCGGGACCACCTGCTGACCGTGGTGTCTGATGCCGATCTCGCCTACAAGCTGCCAGGCCAGAACCCGACGCTGGGCGAATTGCTGGTAGAGATGGGGGACCTCCAGGGCGTGTATACCCATTCTTTCGAGTCGTTCACCCTCGATTGGGCGCACCGCCAGCTACCGCCCCCGTCGCCCATCACGATCGCCAGCCTGCGCGCCTGGTTCGAAGCGCAGGACGAGGCCATGAAGACCGCACTGAGCACCTTCACCGAGGAAGAGCTGCGCATCGACCGGATCGACCGCGGGGGCGGTTTCATTGCGTCGCCGTTTGTCCAGCATCAGGTCTACCGTGAGGCGGTGTACATCTTCTACGGCAAGCTGAGCGTGTACCTGAAGGCGCTGGAACGCGACGCCGGCGAGGTGTGGGCAGGCTGGGTGGGGTAGAGAAGGCCTGCGTGAGCAGAGCCGACGTCTCGCCCTCGCGGGCAGCCCTCGGGCCGTTCTCGGAGGGTCAGCGTCCTGCGGGAACTGGCCAGCGCATCAGGTGGCCGCAGCGGAGCTGTCGGTGGCGACGTACTTGACGAACCCCGCCTCGACATGCAGCCGTGCGGGTCGAACAAGGCCGTCATGTGCACAGCAGCGGGGTGGCGGAGTGGCGTGCGCCGGTCGACAACCTCGCGGGAGACCATCGAGGTGAAGTCGTCGGTGAAGGCGGCAAGGAAGTCGGCGTACTTGAGAACGTCGAGCAACTCCAGGGTGCCCCACCGGCGAACGTCCTCGTCCTTGACCGCCTGGAGGTGCTCGGGTTCGGGCCCGGCGGCCAGCCTGCTTGCGGCGGATCAGCCTGCACGAACGCATGAATCCGCAGGTCAGGCCCGGTTTGACAGCTCACGTCGTCGGCGTAACCAAACCAACACTGAGGCGACACGGCGCGGCAACCTCGCGGTCTCACCTTTCTAGCCAACGGGCTGTGAGAGGAGCAGGCATGTTCGCGGTACCGGATCTGGATGAGGTCGTGGCGGCAGCGAAGACGCTGGGAATCCACCTTGGACCCGACGAGGCAGTTCTCTATCGGAAATACCTTCTGCAACACCTGAAGTCGCTGGACGAATTCGTGCAGTCGCGCATGGAAGAAACACCCCCACCGGTCACTTATGCGGCGCGTGGGCCGGGTCATCGTCCGTCGGCCGAGGACGACCCACTCAGCGCGTGGATGTGGAAGTGCGAGATATCCGGCGCAGAGGGAGGGCCGCTCGCCGGCAAGACGGTGAGCTACAAGGACCATATCGCCGTTGCCGGAATTCCCATGACCTTCGGGGCCGCGGCGATGGAGGGATTCATTCCCGACGTCGACGCGACGGTGGTGACCCGCGTGCTCGAGGCCGGCGGCACGATCGTCGGCAAGAACACGATGAACGGACTCACCGGTGGCTTCGGTTTCGGTGGCGCCATCGGCGACTACGAGCGGCCGAAGAACCCGCACAATCCCGAGCACGTGCCGGGCGGCTCGTCCTCAGGCTCGGCGGCAGCGGTCGCGGCGGGAGAGGTGGACATCTCCTTCGGCGGCGACCAGGGCGGGTCCATCCGGATCCCGGCCGCCTGGTCGGGCAACGTCGGGCTCAAGCCGACGTTCGGACTGGTCTCCCACTTCGGCATCGGATTCGGCTCTGACCAGAGCATCGACTACACCGGTCCGATGACCCGCACCGTCGAGGACGCGGCCGCGTCGTTGGAGGTGGTCGCGGGATACGACGGGTTGGATCCGCGCCAGAGTCGCGAGGTCCCCGAACGCATGGACGTCATGAGCGGCCTGGCCGAGGGCGTCGACGGCATCCGGATCGGAATCGTCGAGGAGGGATTCGACTCGGCGGAAGAGGACGTCACCGAACTCGTCATGGCGGCGGCCGACAGCCTCGCCGACGCCGGCGCGAAGGTGTCGACGGTCTCGGTGCCGGCCCACCTGCAGGTCAGCAAGGCGGCCATGGCACTCGGCCCCGAAGGCTCCCGGGCGGCCTTCGACACGGGCTTTCTCGGCGTCTACGCCAGGACCTACTACCCGGCGTCGATCATCGCGGCCGTCCACAGGATGCGGACGATGCACGCCGACCTGTTCAACCCCCGCACCAAGCTCAACTACCTGGTGGCGGAGTTCAGCCGACGCAACTTCCATGGCCAGGTCTACGCCAAGGCTCAGAACGTTCGGTCGTCGTTCATCAAGGCCTACGACACCGCCCTGGCCGACGTGGACGTCCTGCTCATGCCAACCTGCATCCTGAAGGCGCCAAAGTATGACCCGCCGACTGGTGAGCTGGAGATTCTCGAGGACGGCCTGAACATGGCGGCCTTCAAGGCGGCACGCAACACCCAGCCGTTCAACTACACGGGCCATCCGGCGCTCGCGGTGCCGTGCGGCAAGTCGGCCGGCCTACCGGTGAGCATGCAGCTGATCGGACGGATGTTCGAGGATCCACTGTTGCTGAGGGTGGCGTACGCCTTCCAGCAGTCGGTGGCGTACGACGACATCATCGCCGTGACTGCCTGAGCGCGCGACGTAGAGCGGAGCCACACCGATGTCATCGGCGGGTGCGAGATGATCAACCAGCCGTACGCCCACGCGGCGGGCACAGTATCAAGATCAACGCAGGTTTCTCATGCCTTACTTCGGCGTTTCAACCAGGAAATGCCGGTCGGGGAGACTCGGACGGTGTCCACGAGGAAGGACGCTCTCAGCCGAAACCTGTGGCAGAACAGGCATCGGCAGAGTGTGGTGCGCCGGGTACGTGATGTGTTGCGGGCCGAGATCCTCGCGGCGCCGAGCGGTGGGATCCTTCCGAGCGAGGGCGAGCTCGTCGTCGGGCACGGCGTGAGTCGGGGCGTCATCCGCGAGGCGCTCGACCTCCTTCGCTCGGAAGGGTTGATCGAGCGCCTGCAGGGCGCCGGCACATTCGTGGTGGCTCCGCAACGCTCCAACCTTGGTATTGACGTGGCACAAGGCCTCTCTGACGGGCTCGAGTCCGGCCGATCTCGAGTCTCCTGGGACGTCCTTGACCTCGACCGGATACCAGCGCCGTCGCTGGTCGCCGAGCAGTTGCAGCTCGGGAAACCCGGTACCGAGGTCGTCTTTCTCGAACACCTCACCTATCTCGACGGACGTCCACTGGCCGTTCGGTCCCTGTGGTTCCCGATCGACATCGCAGAACCCCTTTTGCGACCGGGGGCCACGCTCACTGTTTCGGTCTACGACCTGCTGGAAACGGTGCTGGGCTGTGACGTGGAGCTGTCCGAACTCAAGCTGCAGGCGATCACGGCCGATCCGGCGACGGCGCCGGTCCTCGGCGTTCCGATCGGAGCACCGCTGCTGCTGATGGAGCGTCTGGTGCGCGGAACGAACGGTCGGCCCATCCAGTACGGCTTCGGCCGGGTGAGGGGTGACCGGTTCGCCGTCGCCAACCGCATGGTCCGCCGACGGCCTCCCGAAGCGTAGTCGGGCAACCGAGCGGTGCGAGGCGACGACGCGGTGCCAGCCGACGAAGCCGGTCGGAGCGCCTGACACACCAACCTTCACAGGAACATGACGGACCGGCGGATTGCCGGCCCGAGTGTCGGTCCTACCCACAAGAAGTCCACAGCCATCGCGAGAAAGGTACGAGCACGTGAGCGTAGCTCTCTTGAACAAGGAGTCCGGCGCCGACCAGGTGAGGTCGGATGTCGCCCTCGAGGTCCGCGACCTGTCGACGGAGTTCCGTACCAACGGCGGATCTCTGCGGGCGGTGAACGACGTCTCGTTTCGTCTGGAGAAGGGCAAGGTTCTCGGGGTCATCGGCGAGTCCGGGAGCGGCAAGAGCGCGATGCTGCGCTCCATTCTCGGCATCCAACCGGACAGCGCTCTGATCACCGGCGAGGTTCTCCTGCACGGTCGGGAGTTGCTGGGCCTGGGCAGGAGCGAGCGGGCAGCCACCCGTGGCCGCGACGTGTCGATGGTGTTCCAGGATCCTCTGACCGCTCTCGATCCCGTCTACACGGTCGAGAAGCAGTTGGTGGAGACGCTGCGTCGGCACCTCAAGCTGAGCAAGGCCCAAGCGCGCCAACGGGCGCTCGAACTGTTGGAGCTGGTGCAGATCCCCTCCCCGGCAGAAAGGCTCAAGGCCTATCCGTTCGAGCTGAGCGGTGGGATGCGCCAGCGGGTGGTCATCGCCATGGCACTCGCCTGTGAACCCAAGGTCCTGCTGGCCGATGAGCCGACGACCGCGCTGGACGTCACTGTGCAGGCGCGGATTCTGCAGCTTCTGCGTGATCTTCAACGGAGCAGGCAGATGGGCGTCGTCATCGTGACGCACGACCTCGCCGTGGCCGCCGAGGTCGCCGACGACCTCGCCGTGATGTACGCCGGCCGGATCGTCGAGATGGGGCCGGTCGACCAGGTGCTCCTCGAGCCCGCCCATCCGTACACCCGTGGCCTGGTGGAGGCCAACGTGCAGCCCAGCCAGGTCGTGCGGCCGCGTGCGATACCCGGCGCGCCGCCGAGCCTCTCGAGGCTGCCGAACGGGTGCTCCTTCGCCCCTCGGTGTGACGTCGCCACGGTCGCGTGCTGGGAGCAGCGACCGGAGCCGATCCCCCTCGCGAACGAACGCTGGAGCCGCTGCCTGCTGACCACCGAGCACTCGGCCGTCCGCAGGGCCAGCTGACAACCGAAAGCAGGAACGACATGGTGGAAGATTCCGACACGGGGAGTCGACTGCGGGCGATGGCCCCGCGTCGCCGCTTGACTTGCCCACGTGCGACGGTCCGAGGACCCCGACGATCTGCGGCCATGGTGGCCGGAGCGGCTCTGATCGTCATGTCCCTTCTCGCGGCCTGTGGCGGCGGTGCCGGTAAGACCAGCGAAGCAAGGGCCAACGGTACGGGCGGCACCCTGCGTATCGCGATGTCCGCCGGCAACATTCCGTTCCCGGCGACGCCGCCGAACGAGGGCTATGAGGGTTACCGCTTCGTTGGCAACAACGTCTATGACGGCCTGACCCACCTCAATGTCGAGCAGGCGGAGAAGATCCCGACTCCGCACCCCGGCCTGGCGACGTCATGGGAGATCTCCGATGACAAGACCCGGTGGACGTTCAAGCTCCGCGAGGGCGTGACGTTCCATGACGGCACGCCGTTCAACGCCGACGCGGTGATCTTCCAGATCAACCGGATGAAGGATCCGGAGTTCGAGTACTACTCCGAGGCAGACGCCCCGCGTGCCGGCAACTTCTTCCGGTTCTTCAAGAGCTGGAAGAAGATCGACGATACGACGATCGAGATCACGACCACCCAGCCCTACGCCTGGCTGTTGTGGGACCTCGCGCACACCTACATCCCGAGCCCGACGGCGGTGAAGAAGTACGGCAACGAGGACTACAACGCGCACGCCAGCGGCACGGGCCCGTTCAAGATCGCGAAGTACGTCGACGGCGAGGTCATGGAACTCGTCGCCAACAAGGACTACTGGCGTGGTAGGCCCAAGCTGGACAAGATCGTGTTGCTTCCGCAGCCGGAGCCGGCGGCCCGGATGGCGGCGGTGCAGGCCGGCGAGGTCGACTGGTCGGAGGTTCCTTCGCCCGACGCGTTGGAGCAGCTGAAGGCCGAGGGTTTCCAGGTCCTTCTCGGCAAGTATCCCCACGGCATCATGCCGCGCTTCAACATGTTCCGTCCGCCGTTCAAGGACAACCTCAAGCTGCGCCAGGCGCTCAACTACGCCCTTGACCGCAAGGGCACGGCGGCTCTGATCAACGACGTCGGATATCCGGCAAGTCAGTTCGTCTACGACGGTCATCCCGACTTCACCAGGGACCGGCCGGGCTACAGCTACGACCCGGCGAAGGCGAAGAAGCTCCTGGCCGAAGCGGGATACAAGCCGGGCGAGCTCAAGCTCAAGTTCGGCTACACCACCGGAGGCTCCGGCAACATGTTCCCGGAGCCGATGATGCAGAAGCTCCAGTCCGACTTCAAGGCGATCGGTGTCGACGTCGAACTCGCGCCAATGGAGTGGAACACGCTGCTGACGGTCGGCATCGAAGGTCTGAACACCAAACAGTGGTCCGATCTCGACATCCTCTGGTCGTCGCCAGCGGCTGGAATGACGCCGACGGGCTATGCCTTCTCCTTCCTCTGCGAACGCCCGGGCGGCCTGCCCAACGCGGCCGGAACCTGTGATCCGGACATCGACAAGAACTACCTCGCGGCGGCGGCGACCTTCGACGAGGACGAGCAACACCGCTACCTGCAGAAGATGATGGACGTCACGCTGGACGATGCGTTCTTCCTCTTCTGGATGCACGACCTCAACCTGCGCGTCATGTCGCCGAATGTGCACGGCTACGTGCACCCGCAGTCCTGGTGGGTCGACTTCACGCGGATCTGGGTGGAGGAGTAGCCATGCTGGCGATCGCGTTACGGCGTACGGCCATGGCGATCCCGATCCTGCTGGGGGTCACCGTCATCATCTTCCTGCTGATGACGGTGCTCCCCGGCGACCCGGCCGCCGCCTTCATCGGGGACGACAGCTCGAAGGAGGAGATCGCCAGGATCCGAAGTGACCTCGGCCTCGACGACCCGCTGCCGGTGCGCTACGCGCACTGGTTGGGCGATGCGGTGTCCGGCGACCTCGGCTACTCGCCCTACCGCCGGCGTGAGGTCACCGACCTGCTCGGCCAGGCATGGGTCAACACCGCCGTCCTCGCCGGGTGTTCGGCGGTGTTCGGCCTCACGCTCGGCGTCGTGCTGGGGTTCGCCGCGGGTGTACGCCGCGGCAGCCTCACCGACCGGTTGATCTCCAGCTTCAGCCTCACCGGGCTCAGCATTCCGTCGTTCTTCCTGGCGGTCCTGATGCTGATCCTGTTCTCCGCCACGTTGAACGTCCTTCCCTCAGGCGGGGCGGTGCTGGACGAGGGGCCGGTGGAGTTCCTCCGCCATCTCCTCATGCCGATGATCGCGGGATCTCTTGCCACGGTGGCGATCACGGCACGGGTGACGCGCGCGAGCATCGTGGAGACCTACGGAGCGGACTTCGTTCAGACCCTCCGGGCCAAGGGCCTTGGGACGGTCGACACCATCCGGCACGTTCTGAAGAACGCGATCTCGCCCGTGCTCACAACCTCGGGCCTCCAGATCGGTTACCTGCTTGGCGGTTCGGTCCTGGTCGAGACGATCTTCCGGTGGCCCGGCATGGGCCTGCTGGTGTTCAACGCCATCAGTGCGCGCGACCTGCTGGTCGTGCAGGGCGCGACGCTCGTCATCGCGCTCACCTTCGTCCTGGTGAACCTGGTCGTCGACCTCATGCAGGCGACCATCGATCCGCGCCTCCGGCGGGCAGTCGGATGAGGTCGGCCAGGCGTACGACCTCGGCTAGTCGTATGAGGTCGGCCAGTCGAATGAGGGCAGTCGTATGAGGTCGGCCAGTCGTCGATGGGAGGAGGAACCATGGCGGTAACGGAAGCGTCGGCTCGCACCGTCGAGGAACTACGGGACGCGTGGTACCAGCAGGAGGTCGGCGTCCAGGTCCGGACCTTCTGGTCCGAGACCGCTCGGCGGTTCCTGCGGAGCAAGGCCGGCGTGGGGGCGCTGATCGTCGTGATGCTGCTCGTGGGCTCGGCCATCCTGGCGCCGGTCCTGACGTCGTACGACCCGCTGCTTGGCAATCCGACCGAGCGTCTGCAGGGACTGTTCAGCAAGGGTCACATCCTCGGCACCGACGAGCAGGGCCGCGACATGCTGGCCCGGTTGCTCTACGGCGGGAGACTGTCGCTGGCGGCGGGCTTCATCCCACCGCTGGCGGCGACGATCGTCGGCACGCTGATCGGCACCTGGGCGGGCTTCGTCGGCGGCGTGGTCGGTACGGTGCTGATGCGCACGATGGACATGCTGTACGCCTTTCCGGCGATCCTGCTGGCCATCGCGGTCGGCGCGTCTCTCGGACCCGGTCTGATGAACTCGATCATCGCGGTGTCGATCGTGTTCGTCCCGCCGCTGGCCAGAGTGGCGGAGTCGGCCACCCGTGAGGTGGTCATCCAGGAATACATGGAGGCCGCGCGACTCAGTGGCGCCGGTAGGTTCACGCTGGTCCGCAGCCAGCTGCTGCCCAACGTCCTGAACCCGATCATCGTCTACGCATCAGGGCTTGTTGGTGTCTCGATGATCATCGCGGCCAGCCTCAGCTTCCTCGGCCTGGGATCACAGCCACCCGCGCCCGAGTGGGGCTACATGTTGAACAGCCTCCGTGGATCGATCTACGTCGCCCCCGTGGTGGTGGCTCTGCCGGGGCTCTTCATCTTCCTCACGTCCGTCGCGTTCAACACCGCCAGCGATGCGCTGCGCGAGGCGATGGACTCCCGGCTCGACTAGGGGAGCGGACATGACAACGACAGATATCGGAACGGATGCAGGCGCCCTGCTCGAGGTGGAGCGGCTCGCCAAGGCGTTCAGCGTCAAGCTCGGCTTGCGCCAGGCGAAGGTCTCCGCCGTAGAAGGCGTGTCCCTGGTGGTGCCGGAAGGCTCGACCCTCGGCATCGTTGGCGAGTCGGGCTGTGGCAAGTCGACCCTGGCACGGGTCATCCTCGGCCTCTACGCCGCTGACGACGGCCAGATCCGGTTCGACGGCACACCGCTTCCGGCCAGGAAACGGCGCCCACGCAAGGTCGTCGAGCAGATGCAGATGGTCTTCCAGGATCCGTACTCCGCCCTCAACCCACGCGCCTCGATCGGCGAGTCGATCGCCTTTCCCCTTCGTGTGCAGGGCATCGGCAAGGACGAGATCCGGACGCGTGTCTCGAAGGTTCTGGAAGACGTAGGCCTGCACGCCAACTACGCGGGCTACTACCCACACCAGCTCAGTGGTGGCCAGCGCCAGCGGGTCAACATCGCCCGCGCGTTGGCTCTCCAACCCAGGCTGATTGTGCTCGACGAGGCGGTGTCTGCCCTCGACAAGTCGATCCAGGCGCAGATCCTCAACCTGCTCAAGGACCTGCAGGAGACCTACCACCTCACGTACGTCTTCATCAGCCACGATCTCAACGTCGTGGAGTACATGAGTGACCAGGTGGCGGTGATGTACCTCGGCCATGTCGTCGAGAGCTGCAGTGCCGAGGCGTTGTACAGGGAACCGCTACATCCCTACAGCCAGGCACTTCTCGCGTCGATCCCCTCACTCGACCCCACGAAGCGGAAGCTGGAGGAGCCGGTCATCAGCGGAGAGATGCCGAGTCCGCTGAATCCGCCGAGCGGCTGTCGCTTCCGGACCCGTTGTCCCTACGTCATGGACATCTGTTCCGAGCAGCCACCGGCGCTGACCGAGGCCGATCACGCCCACCTGGTGTCGTGCCATCTGCACACATCTACCCAAGGAGGATGAATGGATTCCACCACGAGCACCGAGGTCGTCAAGGGACTCTTGACGGCCGCCCACCTCACCGTGTCGGACGAGGAGTTCGAGCGGATCGTCAGCGTCTACCCCACCATCAGGGCGCAGGCCGACGAGCTGTATCTGCCGGAGCTCGAGATGGAGGATCCGGCGCTCTCGTTCGATCCCGCCGCCCCCTACGCCTGATCTCCCAATACCCCAGATCGGAGGATCGATGTCACACGAACTCCCACTGACGATCAAGGATGCCGCCGCAGCGTTGCGTACGGGTACTTTGACCTCGGTCGAGCTGACGACCGGAATCCTGAAGAAGACCAGCAAGCTCAACGAAGCGCTCGGCACCTACGTCACCGTGACGGAGGAGTCGGCGTTGGAGGCAGCGACCGCGGCGGACAAGGCGTTTGCGGAGGGCGTCGACGCGGGGCCCCTGCAGGGGATCCCCCTGGCGGTCAAGGACATCATCGCCACCAAGGACGCGCCGACGACCGCGAACAGCCGGGTGCTCGACCCGGAGTGGGGGAAGGGCGTCGATGCGCCCGTCGTGGCGCGGCTGCGTGGGGCAGGGGCGGTGTTCGTCGGCAAGAGCACGACGAGCGAGTTCGCGTGCGGCATGCCCGATCCCGACAAGGGGTTCCTGATCCCGCGCAACTCCTGGAACCTCGACCACACGCCCGGGGGATCGAGTGCGGGTACGGGCAACGGTGTATCCGCCGGCCTGGCTCTGGGTGGGCTCGGCACGGACACGGGTGGATCGGTGCGCTTCCCGGCGGCGATGAACGGCCACACGGGCCTGAAGGTGACGTTCGGTCGAGTGCCGAAGAACGGCGTCGTTCCCCTGGGTTACACCCTCGACTCGGTGGGTCCGATGGCCCGGAGCGCCTACGACTGTGCGCTGCTACTGGAAGTGATGGCGGGCTACGACCCCGGTGACGTCTACGCCGCGAAGGTGGAGGTTCCGGCATACACAGAAGCACTGACCGGGAGCGTCGAGGGCACGCGCATCGGAGTGCCCATGCCCTACTTCTTCGATGTGGACGGCCTCGACGACGAGGTGCGAGCGGGGGTGCTGGCGGCGGTCGACGTCCTCAAAGAGGCGGGCGCGGCGGTCGCCGAAACCGAGATCCCGTACGCCAAGCAGGCCAAGGTCGCCAACAGCGTGACGATGGCTGCGGAGGCGTACTCCTACCACCGCGACAACCTCGTCCACCGGTGGACCGACTATGGCTGCCACACCCGGATCACGATCGGCCGTGGCGCGCTCTTTTCGGCGGCCGACTATTGGCAGGCACAGCGATTCAGGACGCTCTTCTGCCGCAAGGTCGCCGAGGTGTTCTCGTCGTGCGACGTGATCGTGACGCCGACCTGGGCGAAGCCGGCTCCGCGCAGTGACGAGATGTCGGCCGAGTCGATGATCCACTCGCCGAGCTTCACCGGCCCGTGGAACCTCACCGGCCTCCCGGCGGTCGCCGTTCCGTGCGGCTTCAGTTCCTCGGGGCTTCCGATCTCGATGCAGATCGTGGGCAAGCCTTTCGCCGAAGCCACGGTCCTCCGCGTGGCCGACGCCTACCAGCGGGCGACCGACTGGCATCTGCGAGTCCCGCCCATCGCGTCGCAGTTGGACGCGTGACGGGAGTGTCTGACCCAGCCTCACCTGGCTCGTCTGTGGCACCGGGCCCATCTGTCGCACCGGGCTCATCTGTCGCACCGGGACCGACCATCCGCGAGAGGGCGGTTATCCGCCCTCCTCGCGGTGGTCCCGGACAAGACCAAAGCCCATCGGAAGGTGCGAAGCGGAAGGCCTTCTCGTCCCGGTGGTTCTACGCCAGCATCGCCTCGGGAAGTCTTGGTATGGCGATGACGGCGCCGATCACGGCACTGTACGCGAAGGCGTTGGGAGCGTCCGACAGTCTCGCCGCGCTGATCGTCTCGTCGATGTTCGCGTCGTTTCTCTGCATGGATCTGCTCTGCAGTCGAGTGGTTCCGCGGGTCAACGTCCGGCACGCGCTCGTGGGCGGCTACCTCGTCTTCGGTGTCGGCTCCTTCGTGACGGCGGTGAGCCCCAACCTCACCCTGATGACCGGAGCGCGCGTCCTGCAGGGACTCGCGGTCGCCTTTATCGTGGGCGCGGGCTTCCACACCGCTCTGCGTCTCGCGTCGGCCGGGCGGGAGGGGCGTGAGATCGCACGATTCAATTCCTGCTCCTTCTTCGGGATGACGATCGGCCCACTCATCGTGGGCGCGGTGGCGAGCATCGCGGGCGGGCTCACCGGCATGCGATGGGGCTTCGCGGTCTGCGGTGTCGTCAATGTCGCCACCGCTCTCGTGGCGCGGTTCGCCTTACCGTCGATGCCCGTGGCAGCCCGCCCGGAGTTCGGCCTGCCGCGTCTGCAGGTCTTCCAGGGTTGGCGGACCCGCTCCGCCCTGGCGGCGGCCGGACTGGGGTTCGGCCTGCGGAGCGCGGCCGGCATGACGCTGCTCCCCCTGCTCGGCCACAGCCTGGGCGCCAGCGTCCAGGAGGTGGCGGCGGCGACGATGTGCATGTCGGTCTCCGAGATGGGCGGGATCCTGCTGAGCGGCCGGTTGGCCGATCGGCTCGGACGCAGGCCCGTGGTCGTCATCTCCGCCTGCCTCAGTGTCTTTGCCCTGCTCATCGCACTCGTCGACCTGCCTCTGCTGGGCTACTTCCTGTTGAGTACGGCGATGGGCTTCGTGATGTCGGCCGTCCGGGTGGTCCCGGTCGCGATGATCGTCGACGTGGCGGCTACGAAGGAGGCGGCCGCGATCGGTTGGCGCCTCGCCTGCGATGTCAGCTCCCTCTTGACGGCCGCAGTCACCGGAGCGATGCTCGGCCTGGCGGGCCTGGCCGGTGGTTTCGCCTACGCGGCCGTGATCGCCGCCGTCGTCGGCGTTCTGGCCCTCGTCATCGGAGAGACCCGACGGACCCTGCCCCCACAACCCGCCGCCAGTGCGCACATGACCACGTAGGTCATGCTTCTGGTGGGTGCGCGAGGCACCCACGCCTCGTGGGGCGCGCGTCGTCCGGCGCGTCGAGGGTGAATGGGTGCGGCGTGACAGCAGGTGAAGGCAGGCCGCGGCGGCGGGGCATGTCAGACTCTGCAAGATGAAGTATGCGCTGCTGATCTGTGACGACGAGTCGGTCTCACAGAGCTGTGAGGAACTGAACGCCGATCCGGTGTTTCGGGCATGGGGTGAGGATCTGCAACGGCGCGGCGCCGAACGGTTCGGTGCGCGGTTGCGCCCGGTTGCCGATGCCACGACGATTCGCGTCCGCAACGGCGAGACCCTGGTCTCTGATGGGCCGTTCGCGGAAACGAAGGACCTGGTAGGGGGCATCGTGATCCTCGAGTGCGCCGACCTGGACGAGGCGATCGCTATCGCCGCCGGACACCCGTGGGCGCATCGGGGTTGCGTGGAGATCCGTCCGGTTTGGGAATGACCGCCTCGGGTCTGGGCGTTCACGCCGCCGTAGACGCGGCATACGGGCAGGATTCCCCGCGGCAAGACCACATTGACCGACCCCACTCGACGCCCTCGTGCTGGCCCCGGAACCGGCTCTCCGGAGATTTCCACCACAGCCGCTCGGCCCCCACAGACCATCTGCACGGCGTTTGCATGCGAGAAGGTCAACGGCATCGGTGGCGCATGGCGCGTTGAGCCGGCCGACGCGGGGCGAGGAGGAGCAGCACGGCCAGGATGTCGTAGTGCACGACGGACGCTGGCGGGCCAGATGGTTCACGATCTCGCAGACCACGGCGCGTCGCCTGACGATCTGGCTGGCTGGCGGAGATCGAGCCGTGGAGATTTTTCTGCTGGCATTGTCGCATGCCGTGGTGGCCCGTTCGTCGGTGGGCTAAACCCATCGATGAAAGGGACGACCATGAACGACTACATGATCTACAACCTCGCCAAGCAGCGTCACGCCGATCTCATCCTTGATGAGCTGCACCGTTCGCGGGCGCGCACGTCCCTGGGCCACCGGGGCAGTTGGGTCAGGGTGGCTACGAGTGCCCAGCAGCGATTCGCGGTCCTCGCCCGCCGGTCGTTTGCCTAGGGCACTCCCCAATCGCGCCGTCCAGCCAAGGATCGAGAGGTCTCCACCATGAGCACACGCGCCGCTCAGCCAACGGACAGAACTGATCGTCCACGCCCGAGGCGAGCCCGGCGTATGGCGGTGCTCTGCTTTGCCCGCCACTACGTGGAGATGGTGGCGGTCATGCTCGTGGGGATGGTCGCTCTGGGTCGGTTGGAGTCACTACTGGCTTCGGCCGTAGGTCGCCCGCATGCCCTGGACGGTACAACGGTTTCGGCGCTGTTGATGGCCGCCAACATGACGGTGGTGGTGGCTGCCTGGATGTGCCTGCGGGGCCACCACCTCCGGCTGATCGGCGAAATGGTCGCCGGTATGAACGTGGGTTTCCTGGCAATGGTGCCGCTATGGATTGGCGCGACCAGCCACCACACGCTGATGATGGCCGGGCACGAGCTGATGTTCCTTGGAATGCTCGTCGTCATGCTCGCCCGCCGGCAGCACTACTCAGATCACCGACAGTGACCTCCTCCATCGGGGGAACGTCGTCACATCTGGACTCGCGGCCGTCGCGGGCATAGCCGCCAGAGCATTTGACCGGAACAGCAAGAGGAGACAGTCATGACCGATGAAGCAACCACGGGTGGGCTGATGCCCGACCCCGGCAACGCACAGAGCCTGCCCACAGCCGTGGACCGGGCAACCTTTCAGGCCGAATCGGACAGGCTACGGGTTCGGGAGAAGGCGCATACCCGCGAAGGGGACGCGATCGCCGCGGCACGGCGGCGGCTGCCCATGGTCGAAGTAGATGCCAGCCTCGAGCTGATCGGGCCTGACGGGCGGGTGACCTTGCGCGACGCGTTCGAAGGACGTCGGCAGCTCATCGCCTACTACTTCATGTGGTGGCCCGGCCGGCCCGCGCCCGGGCAGTGCGAAGGCTGCACGTTGTTCCTCGGCCAGGTCGGCGAGCTGTCCTACCTGCACTCCCGTGACATCACCTACGCCGTCTTCAGCCAGGGACGCAACACAGCGTTCGGCCCGGCCGATGCCCAGGTCTCGTACGACGAGAGCGGCCGCTATCGCGACTTCATGGGCTGGGACATGCCGTGGTACTCGGCACAGCCCTCCCTCGAGGAGTTGCTCGTCGGCCGCGAGCTCGGCCTGTTCCACCTCGTGTGCTACCTCCGAGACGGTGACCGCGTGTTCGAGACCTACTGGACGAGCCGTCGCGGCATCGAGGCAATGGACTACAGCTACGCGCTCATGGACGCCACCGTCTACGGACGCCAGGAATCATGGGAGGACTCGCCTCCCGGCTGGCCGCAACAGTGCTCCATGCGGACCGACGGCGGCTCACCCGCTTGGCCACCAGCGTCGGAGTCGGGTGGACGCCCTGTCGCGCAGTGGGACCGCCTGGCGGCCGGACGCTCCGACGACCAACACTTGAGGATCACGCCCAGGGTGTTTCAGCTGGTCAGCGGTCGTTGTGAGTAGCCGACAGGAGAGCGCCCCCGGCAGGATTCGAACCTGCGCACACGGCTCCGGAGGCCGTTGCTCTATCCCCTGAGCTACGGGGGCCCGGGGCGGAGAAAGGTTATCAGGGAGCCTGGCTCGCGCCCCGACTAGGCTGGCGCGGTGTTTCCCGCCCGGCTGGCCGCCGCGATCCGTACGGCGATAGCCGAGGTCGTCCCGCCAACGACCGAGTTACCCGACGCCACGCCGGCCGCATGGATCCGGCGACCGCGCCGCGTCACGTACGGCGACTTCGCCACACCCGCCGCCCGGCGCTGGTCCGTTATGACCGGTATCCCCACTGCGCAGCTTGCCGAGCGGCTCGCGGCCGGGTTGCGCGGCGTCGACGGGGTTGCCGAGTGCGAGGTGGCAGGCGACGGCTTCGTCAACATTCGGGTCGACGCCCGCGCATTGGCAGACATCGTGCGCGAAATCGTAAAGGCGGGGCCGGGGTGCGGGCGAAAGGATCATCCCCGCCCGGAAGACCCGGCCACCATTCCACGGTACGTCCCGTCACCTGCGCTGGCTGATGAGATGCGGTACGCCCACGCCCGCATGTGCGGTTTTCTCCGCGCGGCCGGGGCGTTGGGGATCGACCTCGATCCCGACCACGACCTCGACCACGACCTCGATCCCGACCTCGATCCCGACCGCGACTCCGCCCGGATGACGACGGAACGCATCCGCCCGCTGGTGTGCGCACTCGCGGAGTTCCCGGCCGTGGTCGCCCGGAGCGGGCGGGCGGGCCGACCGGAACGCACGTCCCAACGCCCACTCGACCGGTACCTCAACGAGGTGCTCCGCCTCGTCGAACGGTTCGAGGACGCGGGCGGGATCCTGCCGAAGGGCCCGGAGGAGCCGTCGCCGAGCCACCGCACCCGGCTGCTGGTCGTGGACGCCACCCGGATCGTGCTTGCGGACGCGCTGGGCCTGCGCGGCCTCGACGCGCCGACGCACTGGTGACGCCCGCGCACCGTCGAGACCCCAGATGGCGCAAGGTATGTCGGCGCGCGCCGATGATCCGAGCTGATCGCTATTGTTCGCCGGATGGTGTGTCCTGACCGAGCGCCCCGGGTCGGAGGATGACAGGTGACCGACGTTCTCGTCATCGGCAGCCCCAGTTCGAGCGCCGGCGGGCTCGCCCGGATCGCCGGCGACTTCACCTCGTCCGGATGCACCGTACGCGTGGCCCTCGCGGTCACTCCCAGGCACGCCATCCCGAACGATGTGCGGGAGGCGCTACGGGTCGCCGAGATCCGGCAGTTGCGCACGAGTCTCACCGGGCGCCGGGCGGGTGTCGCTCCACGCCGGGGATCGGCCGCGTGGGCAAGGGTCGTCCTGCGGAATGCGGTCGTACGCGCAGGCGTCCGCATCGGCGGACCGTCCCGAAGGGCCTGGTTACTGGCGAAGTACGACCCGTGGCTGCGCCGTTCGGCTGTCAAAGCCGACGTGATCCTCGCCGCCGACCGGCATGCGCTTCGGGCGGCGCGGCACGCGGGCACCCATGGGACGAACGCCGTCGTCGCGGCCGTCGGCGACAGGACGTACGCAGAACTGCGTGACCGGGCGATCGGAGTCCGTCCGCTCCAGCGGTTGCTGCACACCCGCTCCGCCGACCAACCACCGCAGGCGGCGGTTCTCGCCGCGTGGCGGAAGGTGGCGGCCGACCCGGGCGACCTGTGCCACCGTCCCTTCGTTGCCAAGGTAGTCGAGATCACCAAGGCCCTACGCCGGCACGAAGCGCTTGATGCCACCGAGGAAGTCGGCCGGTCGGCGTTGGACCTCCCGCTCTCCGCGTTGGACAGGGACCGGATCAGGCTCGAGCTCGTCATGGTCCGGATCTCCCGTGGTGATCTCCCCGACGAGCTGGACGAGACGGCACGCGCGATGGTGCGGCACGCGGACGAGCACCTGCGTGCGGGCAGAACGAGGCTCGCCGCCGCGTTCGCCCTGGACGTGGCCGACGCGATGTTCAGCCGTGAGCTGCACGCCGACGCGTTGAGCACGCCGCTGGTCGAGGCACCCGAGGAGTTCCTGGCGCCGCTGCACGAGTCGCTGACGTTCCGCGCGCTCGCGGCGCGGTCGGGCGCCCTCGCCGACGCAGACGGTCCCGGTGCCGCGGACGCGCGATTTCGCGGTGGTCCCTCACCCCGTCCGCCACTGGGGCGAACGAAGGGCAGGCGTCCGCACCGGATCCTCGTCGTACCCGGTGACTATCCCCACTTCACCCAGGGGATCATCAGCACCCTGGCGACCTACGACGATGCCGACCTGCGGGTCCTGTCGCTGCGCGAACCGGGCGTGAACCGGCGGAAGAAGCGCCTCACGATGGTGACCGACCGGCTGAACGACGCGCGCGGCGCGCCGCCTCCTCCGCTCGAGCAACGAGACGCAGAGCTCCTGGCCTGGCCGGACACGATCTTCGTCGACTGGTGTGACAACGCCGCGCAGTGGGTCGCCCTCCACGCACCTTCCCACGTCCGGCTCGTGGTCCGGCTGCACAGCCTGGAGGCGATCTCGCCCCAGCCACACCTGATCGACTGGTCGCGGGTGTCCGACGTGGTCTTCGTCGCCCAGCACGTCCGCCACCTGGTCGAGCGCGCCGTCCCCGGCGTCGCCGCCGCGGGACGCATCCACGTGATCCCCAACGAGATGCGGTTGCGGCGCTTCGGCCTTCCCAAGCGCCCGGGCGCCGAACGCACGGTGGCCATGGTCGGGTGGGCGCAACAGGTCAAGGACCCCCTGTGGGCGCTGGAAGTGCTCGCCCAACTGCGTGGCCACGACCCGAGCTGGCGACTGCGGCTCATCGGCCACGACTTCTCCGATCGACAGCACCGCAGCGCACTGCGCTACCGGGACCGGTTCCGGGCCCGCGCCGAGGACGGCGACGTCCGCGACGCCCTGGACCGCGTCCCCTACACCGACGATCTCCCCGAGGCGTTGCGCGACGCCGGGTTCATCCTGAGTGCCAGCCGGCGGGAGGGGTTTCCGGTGGGTACGACCGAGGGCGCCGCCTCGGCAGCGGTGCCGGTCATCCGGGACTGGCCGATGTATGCATCCGCAGGTGGCGCGCGCGGGATCTACCCGGTGGAATGGGTGGTCGAGACGCCCGTCGAGGCCGCGACCCGGATCCTCGCGTACGCCGACCACGGCGCGAGAGACAGGGCCGGACAGGCCGCACGCGACCACGTGGTCGCGCACCTGGACTGGACAGTCGTCGAACCGCGGTTCCGCGAGATTCTGCTGGGTCCTGTCTCCCAGATGGCGCCGGTCAAGCGAGGGGCGTCGCGAGTCAGGCGTGATGTGGGCGCAGGACACTAGCTGAGAGGACTGCCCCGGCGGCGGGCGAGTTCGTGGAGCACACCGGCGGCGGCGTCCACATCGCCCACGGGTGAGGCGAAGGTGAGCGGCCTGGTGCTCAGCGGGCTACCAGCCTCGACCAGACCCCATACCGGCCGGCCGGTCCCGGTGTAGTCGCTCCACTTCGACGGGAGATACGGATTGCGCTCATGGCTGACCGCCGTCAAGGCGTCATTGACAATCAGGCAGTCGAACTTCGTCGCGAGGTTCAGGAACGCGAGGAACCGTACGTAGCCGTTGCTGCGTACGATGTCGCCGATCTGTAGGTCGTCAATATGACCTTGCAGGTCCGCGGGCTTGCTGGTGAAGACGTGCAGTCGAAGGCGGGCGCGGACGTCGGGTTCGAGCCGGGCAAGTGCCTGGAGCACGTCTCCCAAACCCCGGGTGGCGTAGAAGTTGCCGAAGTACGCGAGGTTGACGACCGACTGATCAAGTACGTAAGGGTGCTGGACCATCGAGTAGAACGCGGGGGCCAGCGTCGGATGCGGCGAGATCACGGACTTCTCCCGGGCCATGTCCGCGACCTCGGCGATCGGGCAGTAGCTCAGCATGTAGTCGCGCTGGTTCTCGTTGGTGAAGACGATCGAGTCCGCACACGCGTAGGCGAGGTACTCACACCAGTCCAGGCAGTTCCGCGATCCCAGCAGCGGAATGTCTTTGCGCTTGAGTTCTGACTGCACCATGTCGAGGAGGGGTCCCGGCGAGATGGGTGCCCGTCGTTCGGCGCCGGCGACATCGCGCGCCGCCGGATCGGAGAACTCCGCGGTCCAGGCAACCGTCGGATTCCTGAGCTTGTACGCAGCGGCGAGAAAGTGCGAGGCCGGCCACATCACCCTGCTGTAGAGCCGGTCATAGGTGCCTTTGGCGCGTTCCAGCGCGCTGATCCTGGCGAGGCCCTCGGCGCAGAACGCCTCGATGGCGGCCCAGTTGGAGAAATAGGTCGGGCTGTCGATGGCGAGCTCGTTCTCGACGTACGGTCCGCAGATCCGGCGCAGGCTCGGGTCCCGCTCACGGTTCTTGTCCATGCTGTTGAACACGACGTCGACGATGTCGGCGCGGTCGCGCACCCGCTTGGCCATGACCACGGCGCTGGAGTCGTTGTACGGCGCGAAGCAGTAGGCGACGGCGAGGGCCCGTGCCATCCCGGCGTTGAGACGTTCGTACGGGAAGTTCTCGAGTTCGTACTCGTCGAGCAGTTGGACGACGCGTGGGTGAGCCGCCGGATTCTGCCGCAGGTACGCGTTGAGCACGTCGACCTGCGCGTCGACCTGCCGGCACAGCAGGTCGAGGGTCGCGGGGTCGCAGTCGTGGGAGAGCGCGTCGAGCTGGGCGATGACCTCCAGGCGTACGACGACGTCGGATTCGAAGTCAGGTGGGTCGGAAGGTTCGGCGGCGGAGCCGGCGGCCCGATGGTAGGTGGCCTCGCCGTCGGCCACCAGCGTCTCCCGGAGACCGCAACGGTGGTCCGCCAACATGGCCATGAAGAAGACGACGTCATGGGCAGATCTCGGTGTCGCATCGCGTTCGACCTGCTTGGCTAAGGCCGCTGGGACCAGCGTGCCCGCGCTGGACATGAGCGCCTCGGCAACGGTCGGCGGGTCGCCGCCCGCGACTGGGACCACGGGGGCCAGCAGGATCGTCTCGTCGTCGGCGTGCTTGAGCAGAGACTCGAGATAACCGGGGGAGATCCGGTCGCGGGCGTCGACGAAGGCGATGAACGGTCGTCGCGCCGCCGCCACGCCGATATCGCGGTGGCAGAAGACTCCGATCCCGGAGAGCTCGACGGCCCTCAGGGTCATTGGCTGCTCGGCCGATTCGGAGAGTACGCGGTCGAGTTCGCCTGGAGCGCCCTCGACGACGACAATGACCTCGAAGGAATCGACCGAAAGTGTCTGCGACCTGATCGAGTCGAGACAGCCGGCCAGATCGTCGCCCCTGCGGTAGGAGATGACGACGCTGACGCCGTCAGCGTAGGGACCGGCGCCGGCCGGCTCGTCACCGCGAGGCCCAGTAGCGGATTCGGTAGCGGATTCGGTCGCGGAGCCGGACGCCGAATCGGACTCGTCGGAGTCGCGCCGCCCACCGAGTTCGCGAATCCACTGATCGACCAGCGCTTCGGTGACGGAACGCTCGCCCATGGGCAGTTGCCATGGGCGTCGCGTGGCCGCGCTGGAAGCGTCGGCGTCTCTTGTCGGCGACATGTGGTTCACCACGTGTTTCCCCCCGGTTTGTTTCTCGGTCAATTCTTCGAATGTCTGCCGACGTGCTGCCGCGAATGGGCGGGTGCAAAGAAGGCGCGGTGACCGAGTGTGTCCGGGGCTTGCGGTCGTACGCTACCAATTCGTCGGCGTGTCCGCGGACCAGATATCCGTAAGCTGCTTAGCTACCGTTCGGCGAGGCGAGACTGTTCACAATGGCGCGTGTTCACTAATGGCAAGACTGTGCGGTCTGAGAAGGCCGCGGCCCTGGAGACCATCCCACCGGTCGCACGGCCACTCATTCCGTCCAGTCGCGGGAGGTTGAGCGTGGCTGACATCACACTGGCCCCGAAGGATCGCTCCCCGGCCTCGGTCGAGCTCCTCGACATGGGCGACGCGGACTGGGCACGTCGCACGCTGCTCGTGATCACGGCTGAACCGCGGGCGGCATCGGCCAGCCTGATGCTGCCGTTCACCCGGGCGCGCGTCTCGCGCGACGGGGACCTCCACGACGCGGAGGCGCTTGCCGGAACCTGCTTCGACACCGTGGTCATCGACGGCCCTGCGCTCGGGCCCGTGCGCCGCGACCTCGCCGCGGCCTGGGCCAGCGAGCACGTCCGTCCAGACGGCCGGGTCGTGATTCTCCTGGAGCCCTCCGCCGGCGGATCGGATGCCACGGGTGCGCTCACGGGGCTCGCGTGGCTTGGCGTTGCCACCCTCGACGGTCACCCCTGTGCCGTCCTTCGCCCGGCCGGTGGGGCAGGCCGGCCGAACGCAGCGGAGACGAGGGCTGACATCGCGGGCCGGCTGACGGCCGCGGCCCAGACCTTGCTGGCGATGCCTCAGGCCGGGCGGGCGGGCAGGCCCGCGTCATCCGCCCTCCACCGGGCGAAGAGGGACCGCGAGGACAGCGAGAAGTCCCTGCTTCATCACCTGCGTACGTTGGCGAAGGAGCTCGCCGACGAGCGACGCCTGCGGATCGCGGCCGAAGAGCGGCATCGCGACCTCGAACGCCGACACAGGACGCTGGAGACCCGGTACGCCCGGCTCCGCGACTCCAAGCTTGGCTCGGCGACGGTGCGCTACTGGCAGCTGCGGAAGAACCTCCGCCGGAGGTTGGACGGTTGACGTGAACGTGACACTTCGACAGGTCAGGTCCCACGGTCCTCTGCGGGCGGTGGGCTGGCTGATGCTCGGGATGGGCAGCTGGGTGGTCCTGGTGGCGGGATTCGCGAGCATCACGCGGCCCGGGACCCCGGTCGTCGCCGTACTCCTTGCGTTCGGACCGGTCCTCGGCGGCCTAGTCCACCTGCAGCTTCAGAACCGCGCCCTCCTGCGCCGGCTCGACCGCCTGGCGAAGGCCCAGGTCACGACCACCAAGGACGTCGCCGCCACGAGGCAGCGGCTGGACGCGGTTGCCGACGCGACTGTCAGTCGCACAGTCCTGTCCAAGGTCCTGAAGGACACCGCCAGCGACGTGATCACCCGGACCCGCCGCGGTGTCGCGGTCGACCTGTTGCTCACCTATCGCCAGCTCGAAGCGCTCCAGAACATCTACGCGGTCGCGGGCGTCGACCGGCCGATGCCGCCGACCCGCGGCTGGGCGTCATCACCTGACCTGCTGCTCCTTCTCACCGACCTCGTCGAACGCGCGCGGCCGTCGCTCATCGTCGAATGCGGCAGCGGCACCTCGACGCTGTGGTTCGCCATGGTGCTGCGGCGGTTCGAGATCCCGGGACGGGTGATCGCGCTCGAGCACCAGCAGCAGTTCGTCGACAACCTGCGCGACCGGCTGGACGGGCACGGGCTCGGCGGCCTGGTGGACGTCCGCTACGCCCCACTGGAGCCCGTCCGCGTGGGCGAGGCGGAATTCCAGTGGTACGCCCGCGATGCGTGGAAAGACCTGAAGGACGTCGATCTGCTCTTCGTCGACGGTCCGCCCGGCATCCTGGGTGAGCATGCCCGGCTGCCGGCGCTTCCGCTGCTCGCCGACCACCTGCACCCGGACGGCGTGGTCGTGCTCGACGACATGATCCGTACGGACGAGCAGGAGGTCCTCGCGGAGTGGCTGCGGACCTGCCCGGACTTCACCGCCGAAGAGGTACCCCTGGAGAAGAACGCCGCACTGCTCCGCCGTCGGCGGCCGTCCGGCTCCTGATCGTCGGGCCGCCGCCTGGGGTCTCGGCCGCGGCAGCGCCAGTGCAGCCGGGCGAGAATGACCACGCTGAGCATGCCTGTGATCCCCCGGCGAGGCGTCGACACCTGGCTTGTGGTCGTTCGCCTGGCTGACCAGGCCACGTACCCCGAGCCGTCACCCCGCTGCCGGCTTCCAGGACGGGCGCGCCAGTGCGAATGCCCGAGGCGCCACCCCCGCTGCGGCTTCCAGGACGGGCGCGCCAGGATGGTGGCGTGAGTAGAGCGCATGAAGCCGGTGCCCTCCATGCCGGGGTCGGGCACCGCGGCCCCGCCTGGCTGCGTCCGCCCGAAGACCCCGACGGCCTCGTCGCCGGCCTGTGGCCCCGCAACGTGACCAAGACCTCCGCCGGCGTCCTCGATGTCGCGGGCGTCGCCGTCACCGAGCTGGCCCGCGAGTTCGGCACGCCTGCCTACGTCATCGACGAGGACGACTTCCGCGCCCGCTGCCGGGAGTTCCGCGACGGGTTCTCCGGCTGGCACGTCTACTACGCCGCCAAGGCGTTCCTCTGTGCGGCGATCGTGCGCTGGGTCGCCGAGGAAGGGCTGCGGCTCGACGTCTGCACCGGCGGTGAGCTGGCCGCGGCGCTTCGCGCCGGCTTCCCTCCCGAACGCATCAAGATGCACGGGAACAACAAGTCGCTGTCGGAGCTGGCCCGCGCACTCGACGAGGGCGTCGGCCGGATCGTGGTCGATTCCTACGACGAGATCGACCGGCTCGCCAAGCTCGCCACCGACCGCGGCGTCCGTGCGTCCGTCCTGGTGAGGGTCAAGGTGGGTGTCGAGGCACACACCCACGAGTACATCGCGACCGCCCACGAGGACCAGAAGTTCGGCTTCTCACTCGCCGGGGGCGACGCCGCCCACGCCGTGGAGCGGGTCCTTGCCGAGCCTGCCCTGGAGCTTGCCGGCCTGCACTCGCACATCGGCTCGCAGATCTTCGACACCTCGGGCTTCGAGGTGGCTGCCCGCCGGGTCGTCGGTCTGCACGCGCAGGTCCGCGAACGCCATGGCGTCGAGCTCGCCGAACTCTGCCTGGGCGGCGGCTTCGGCATCGCCTACACCACCCAGGACGACCCGGAGCCGCCGGCACAGCTGGCGGCGGAGCTGGGCGCGATCGTCGAGCACGAATGCCGGGCGTCGGGGATCACCACCCGGCCGCAGCTGTCGATCGAACCCGGACGGGCGATCGTCGGTCCGGCCGTCTTCACGCTGTACGAGGTGGGCACGGTGAAGGTGGTCGAGCTCGACGCGAAGGCCTCGCGTACCTACATCGCGGTGGACGGCGGCATGAGCGACAACATCCGTTCGGCGCTCTACGACGCCGACTACTCCTGCACGCTGGCATCCCGGCGCTCGGTCGCTCCGCCCGTGCTCAGCCGGGTCGTCGGCAAGCACTGCGAGGCCGGCGACATCATCGTCAAGGACGAGTTCCTGCCCGGCGACGTCCACCCTGGTGACCTGCTGGCGGTGCCGGCGACGGGGGCCTACTGCCGGTCGCTGGCCAGCACCTACAACCATGTCCCGCGCCCGCCGGTGGTCGCCGTCCGCGGGGGCGAGGCCCGTCTTGTCGTACGCCGTGAGACGGAGGACGATCTCCTGCGACTCGACGTGTGGTGAGACATAGTCTCGGAGTCCGGACGCCGGAGGCAAGAATCTGCGGCGGTACCCAGACTTGGGTGGTCATGGTGGGCGGTGACGGACGAATGCCACCGACACCTGACCGGGCGGGTCGAGACGCGCAGACGGGCGAAGGGTTGCGGATCGGATGAACGGCGTCGGGCGAGGTGAGCCCCTCAAGGTGGCCCTCCTGGGCTGCGGTGTGGTCGGTACCCAGGTGGTCCGGCTGCTGACCGAGCACCAGGACGATCTCGCCGCCAGGGTCGGCGCGCCGCTCGAACTGGCCGGCATCGCGGTCCGCCGGGCGGGGCGGCGGCGTGATGTGCCGGTGGACCCGAGCCTGTTCACGACGGACGCGGCCGCGCTGGTCAGGCGTACCGACATCGATCTCGTCGTCGAGGTGATCGGCGGCATCGAGCCCGCCCGCTCCCTCATCCTCGGCGCCCTGGAGCACGGTGCCTCCGTCGTCACCGCCAACAAGGCGCTGCTCGCCGAGGACGGGTCCTCGCTGTTCTCCGTCGCGCAGAAGTACGGTGCCGACCTGTACTACGAGGCCGCCGTCGGCGCGGCGATCCCGCTGATCCGGCCGCTGCGGGAGTCGTTGGCCGGCGACCGCGTCACACGCGTGCTCGGCATCGTCAACGGCACCACCAACTACATCCTCGACCGGATGGACGCCGAGGGTGCCGGGTTCGCGGAGGCGCTCGAGGACGCCCAGGCCCTCGGCTACGCCGAAGCCGACCCGACGGCCGACGTCGAGGGGTTCGACGCGGCGGCGAAGGCGGCGATCCTCGCCGGTCTGGCGTTCCACACGAGGGTCACCGCATCCGACGTCCACCGGGAGGGCATCGCCGAGGTGACCGCCACCGACGTTGCCAGCGCGCGGGCCATGGACTGCGTGGTCAAGCTCCTGGCGATCGCGGAGCTGGCACCGGGCGGGGAACAGTTGGGCGTCCGCGTCCACCCGGCGATGATCCCGCGGGCGCATCCGCTCGCCAGCGTCCGTGAGGCGTACAACGCGGTCTTCGTCGAGAGCGCGGCCGCCGGGCAGCTGATGTTCTACGGGTCGGGCGCGGGTGGCGCGCCGACGGCCAGTGCCGTCCTCGGCGATCTCGTCGCCGTCGCGCGCCACCGCGTGCAGGGGGTCACCGGGGTGGGCGAGTCGACCTACGCCCAGCTGGCCGTGAGACCGATGGGGGAGACCCCGACCCGCTACCACATCTCGCTCGACGTCGATGACAAGGCGGGCGTGCTGGCGGCCGTCGCCGACGCGTTCGCCCAGCAGGGCGTCTCGATCCAGACCGTACGCCAGGAAGGCCGCGGCGCGGATGCGCAGCTCGTCGTGGTGACCCACCAGGCGCCCGACCGGGCGCTTGCCGCTACCGTCGATGAACTGGTGAAACTCGGCGTCGTCCGCGAGGTCCTCAGCGTGATGCGCGTCGAGGGCCTCGGCGAGGAGTAGGTGGCGTGGGCGCGGCGACGACTGAGCCGGGCGCCAGGGACAATGACCACGCTGCCCATGCGGGTGTGCCCCTACCAGGTGTCGGTGCCTCGCCCGGGTTCTGCGAGCATGCCTAGCGTGGTCATTTGCAGGACAGGCGGCCGCCCCGGAGTCGCCTGGACGGCCGACTGTACGGCTGAGGAGAGAGAGCCTGATGGCGGAAGTGTCGCGGCTGTGGCGGGGTGTCATCGAGGAGTACCGCGCATGGCTGCCCGTCAGCCCCACGATGCCGGTCGTGACCCTCGGCGAGGGCGGGACCCCGCTGGTGGCGTCCGCCTGGCTCTCTGAGGCAACCGGCTGCGAGGTGTGGGTCAAGGTCGAAGGGGACAACCCGACCGGTTCGTTCAAGGACCGTGGCATGACGATGGCCGTGTCCCGTGCCGCTGATGCCGGCGTCAAGGTGGTCATCTGTGCCTCGACCGGCAACACCAGCGCCTCCGCCGCGGCCTATGCCGTACGTGCGGGTCTGGTGCCGGTCGTCCTCGTCCCGGAGGGACGCATCGCGCAGGGCAAGCTCGCGCAGGCGATCGTGCACCGGGCGCGCCTGGTCCAGGTCAAGGGCAACTTCGACGACTGCCTGAAGCTCGCGCGTGGCCTGTGCGAGCAGTACTCCGCGGTCCTCGTCAACTCCGCCAACCCCGACGGCTACCGGCTGGCCGGTCAGAAGACGGCGGCCTTCGAGATCGTCGACGTCCTCGGCGACGCGCCCGACATCCACGTGCTACCGGTGGGCAACGCCGGCAACATCACCGCCTACTGGGCGGGTTATCAGGAGTACGCCAAAGCCGGACGGGCGCAGCGTCTTCCCCGGATGTGGGGCTTCCAGGCGGCGGGCGCGGCCCCGATCGTGAGCGGAGCGCCGGTGGAGCATCCCGAGACCGTCGCCACCGCGATCCGGGTCGGCAACCCCGCACGGTGGGGAGACGCCGTGGCGGCGCGGGACGAGTCCGGCGGGCGGATCGACGCCGTACCGGACGAGGCGATCCTCGCCGCACAGGCCGGGCTCGCCGCGCGTGACGGGGTGTTCGTCGAGCCCGCGTCGGCGGTGGGCGTCGCGGGCCTGCTCCGGGTGGCAGAAGCGGGCGAACTCGACCGGGGGCAGACCGTGGTGATCACCGTCACCGGGCACGGACTGAAGGATGTCGCCACCCCGCTCGAGGTGGCCGGTGACGTCGGCGCGATCGTCGTACCGCCCGAACCCGACGCCGCGGCCCGCGCGCTCGATCTGGACTGACCGCGGTGGGTGGCGTGCGGTTTCGTGCGGGTCCGATACGCGTCCGGGTGCCGGCGACGAGCGCGAACCTCGGCCCCGGCTTCGACGCATTGGGCCTGGCGCTGGGGATGTACGACGAACTCCAGGTGCGGCCGACCCCCTCCGGACTCACCGTCGAGGTCGTGGGTGAGGGCGCCGCCCTGGTTCCCCGCGACGGGACGAACCTCGTCGTCCGGGCGCTCAGGACGGCGCTGGACGAACTGGGCGGCCAGCCGCCGGGCCTCGCCCTCACGTGTACGAACCGGATCCCGCACGGCCGTGGGATGGGTTCCTCCGCGGCCGCCATCGTCGCCGGGATCGTCGCCGCGCGTGCCCTGGTGTCAGACGGAGGCACAGGACTCGACGATGCGGCCGTGATCGCGCTGGGCTCGGCGCTCGAAGGTCATCCGGACAACGTGGCCGCCTGCGTGCTGGGTGGGCTGACGATCGCATGGACTCCAGCGGGGTCCCGCGCCCGGGCGATCCGGTTGGAGCCGGTCTCGGTGGCACTGGTCGTCTTCGTCCCGGACAGTCCACTTGCGACCGAAACCGCCCGCGCTGCCCTTCCGGACCTAGTGCCCCATGCCGATGCGGCCGTGAACGCCGGCCGGGCGGCACTTCTCGTCGCCGCGCTTGCCGGAGGCCACCCCGCGCTCGCCGGAGGCCGCGCCGCGCCGGCAGAGGTGGACATCGACCTCTTGCTCGCGGCGACCGAGGACCGGCTCCACCAGCCCTATCGGGCGTCAGCCATGCCAGCCTCGGCGGCGCTCGTCGCGGACCTGCGTGCACGGGGGGTCCCAGCCGTGGTGTCAGGCGCCGGACCGTCCGTCCTCGCGTTTGCCCCGTGGGGTACGGCTCACAGGCTGGCAGAGGCGGCACCCACCGGGTTCCGTGCGTACGAGGTCCCTCTCGACCTCGACGGCGCCCGGATCTTGCCTCCGACTGACGGGAATTCATCACCGTGGGAAGATGTTGAGCAGGGTGAGGGAGCCAGGCCCGAGAGATTCTGTTAGGCTCCCTATCGGGCCGGAGCCCTTGTTATGGCCCCTGGTGCCATCTCGCCACGATTCCGGGAAGCGTTTCTTTCGCTGTCATCAGATTTCTGTGGCGTCCCCGTTGAGGCCTGTGCACTCTTTGTGCGCAACAGGCATACAACTGGTGGACCCGGACTCGTCGAGAGCTCGTTCACTCGTGCACATGAGGCACGACTCCAACAGGGAGGACCCGGCAATTTGCCGGCAACGACAAGTCGGCACGCCATCGAAACGGCCGACACCACGCGTGGGAAGGACCTCACGTGACCGAAACCACTGATCTCACCACCGCACCGGCTTCTGACGCCCACGCCGGGGATGCACCCGCTACCGAAGACGGCGGCACCCCGACACGCCGTCGCCGTGCGAGTGGCCTCGCGGGCATGGTGCTCGCAGAACTCCAGCAGGTTGCGCAGGGCCTTGGCATCACGGGTACCGCCCGGATGCGCAAGAGCCAGCTGATCGACGCCATCAAGGCGGCGCAGGCGGCTGGTGGCCAGGCCACCGACGGAGGCTCGGCCTCGGCAGACCGCCCCGCGTCGAAGCGCGACCGCCGGACGCAGTCTGCCGAAGGGCAGACCCAGATCGACATCGCCGACGGCCAGTCGGAGGGTGGCGACGCCACCCGGTCCCGCGGTCGCCGGGCGGACAAGCAGGACAAGCAGAACGGCCAGCAGGCCGACACCGACGGCGACCGTGCCGCCGACCGGGGCGAAGAGGCCGCGGCCAAGGACGGCACCGAAGGCCGGGGCGACAACTCGTCTGAGTCCGGGCGCGACGGTGGGCGCGAGTCTCGCGGCTCGGGCCGCGACGGCGGCCGGGGCGGCCGTGACGGTAGCCGTGACAACAACCGTGACGGCGGCCGGGGCAGCCGCGAGCACAGCAGCCAGAACCAGCGGGACGGCGGCCGCGACAACCGCGACAGCCGCGACGGCGACGACGACGAAGGTGGTCGCGGGCGTCGGCGGAGGCGTTCGCGTGATCGCTTCCGCGATCGCAGGAGTGGTGGCGGACGCAGCGACCGTTACGACGGCGAGCCGCAGGTCAACGAGGACGACGTTCTCATCCCGGTGGCCGGCATCCTCGACGTGCTCGACAACTACGCGTTCGTCCGCACGAGCGGGTTCCTGCCCGGCCCCAACGACGTCTACGTCTCCCTCGCGATGGTCAAGAAGTACGGCCTGCGCAAGGGCGATGCGATGAGCGGCGCCATCCGCCAGCCGCGCGAAGGTGAACGCCGGGAGAAGTTCAACCCGCTGGTCCGTGTGGACACGGTCAACGGTGCCGACCCGGAGCTGTCCAGGCAGCGGCCCGACTTCGGCAAGCTCACCCCGCTGTACCCGCAGGAGCGGCTCCGGCTCGAGACCGAGCCGAACATCCCGACGACCCGGATCATCGACCTGATCGCTCCGATCGGCAAGGGCCAGCGGGCGTTGATCGTGTCGCCGTCCAAGGCCGGTAAGACGCTGATCATGCAGGCGATCGCCAACGCGATCACCCAGAACAACCCCGAGGCCCACCTCATGGTCGTGCTCGTCGACGAGCGGCCCGAGGAGGTCACCGACATGCAGCGGGCGGTCAAGGGTGAGGTCATCGCCTCCACCTTCGACCGGCCGGCCGACGACCACACGACCGTTGCCGAGCTCGCGATCGAGCGGGCCAAGAGGCTGGTCGAGCTGGGCCACGACGTGGTCGTGCTGCTCGACTCGATCACCAGGCTCGGTCGTGCGTACAACCTCGCGGCTCCCGCGAGCGGCCGGATCCTGTCCGGTGGTGTGGACTCGAGCGCCCTGTACCCGCCCAAGCGGTTCTTCGGCGCGGCCCGCAACATCGAGCACGGGGGATCGCTCACCATCATCGCGACTGCCCTGATCGAGACCGGCTCGAAGATGGACGAAGTGATCTTCGAGGAGTTCAAGGGCACCGGCAACATGGAGCTCCGGCTGCGCCGGGAGTACGCCGACAAGCGGATCTTCCCCGCCATCGACGTCGACGCGTCCAGCACCCGGCGCGAAGAGCTGCTCATGGGCAAGGAGGAGCTCGGCATCGTGTGGAAGCTCCGTCGGGTGATGTCGGGGCTCGACGGCCAGCAGGCCCTCGAGCTACTGCTCAACCGGCTCAAGGACACGCGAAGCAACGTCGAGTTCCTGATGCAGATCAACAAGACGATGCCGGGTGCCGGCGGGAACTCCTCGTCGCGCGACGACGACTGACCCGTCCTACATCTGAATCGGTGCACGGACCCGGAGCGGTCCTCGGCAGTCGGCGCGGGAATGCGCCGACTGCCGGGGCCGTTGCTCCGGGTGGCTGAACAGATGGGAAACTACATGCGCTGGCACCGGTTCACGCCCACCCAGCTGGGTGACGGCGACCCGGCGCTCTACAAAAGCGGAGGAAACCTGTGAAGTCTGGCATTCACCCTGACTACATCGAGACGACGGTGACGTGCACGTGTGGCAACGCGTTCACCACCCGCAGCACCGCCCGGAACGGCTCGATCCACACCGACGTGTGTTCGGCCTGCCACCCCTTCTACACCGGCAAGCAGAAGATCCTCGACACCGGTGGTCGCGTGGCCCGCTTCGAGAAGCGGTACGCCAAGGCGCAGTCGAAGGACAAGCAGAACAAGAAGTAGCACCCCAACAGCGCCGGTCGGCGGGGCCCGTTCACGGGTTCCCGCGTGGCCGGCGCTGTCGCGTCCGGGCGCGGTTGACCAGGCTCGGTCGCGCATGCGGGCGAGGGCCGCTGTCCGACCGCGGGCGTCGTTCGTTCATCGTTCTCTCCAGGAGGCATCGTGTTCGAAGCCGTTGAGGCGCTGTTGACCGAGCACGCTGACCTCGAACGCCGCCTCGCCGACCCGGCGATCCACGCCGACCAGGCGACCGCCCGCAAGGTCGGCCGCCGCTATGCCGAGCTGCAGCGCTTGGTCGCGGCCTACGGCACCTGGCGGCAGTTGAACGACGACCTCGAAGCCGCACGGGAACTCGCCGGCGAGGACGCGGGGTTCGCCGAGGAGGCCGAACGCCTGTCAGCGCAGCATTCCGACGCCGAGGAACGCCTGCGCCTGCTGCTCCTTCCCCGCGATCCCCTTGCGGACAAGAACGTTCTGCTCGAGATCAAGGCCGGCGAGGGTGGTGCGGAGTCGGCCCTGTTCGCCGGCGACCTGCTGCGGATGTACGACCGGTACGCCGAACGGCGCGGCTGGCGTACGGAGACCCTCGAGGTCGCCGAGTCCGAGCTCGGTGGGGTCAAGAGCGTGACGCTCGCGGTCAAGGGCAAGGGCGGGGGAGCGACGGGCGGCGAGCTCGACGAGACGCCGTACTCCCGGTTGAGGTTCGAGGGCGGCGTGCACCGGGTGCAGCGGGTGCCGGTTACCGAGTCGCAGGGCCGGATCCACACCTCGGCGGCCGGTGTTCTCGTCCTGCCAGAGGCGGAGGACATCGACGTCGACATCGCGGAGAAGGACCTCCGCATCGATGTGTTCCGTTCCTCCGGGCCGGGTGGGCAGAGCGTCAACACCACCGACTCGGCCGTACGCATCACCCACGTCCCCACCGGCATCGTCGTCTCCTGCCAGAACGAGAAAAGCCAGCTCCAGAACAGGGAACAGGCCCTGCGCATCCTCCGCGCGCGGCTCCTCGCGATCGCCCAGGAGCAGGCGGATGCCGAGACGGCGGCGGCGCGGCGCAGCCAGGTACGCACGGTCGACCGTTCCGAACGGGTGCGGACGTACAACTTCCCGCAGAACCGCATCACCGACCACCGGGTGGGGTTCACGGCGTACAACCTCGACCAGGTACTCGACGGTGAACTCGACCCCGTGATCGGTGCGCTCATCGAGGCGGACCAGGCCGAACGCCTTGCGGCATTGGAGAATCAGCCCGGATGAGCAGGCCCCGCGTGAGCTTGGTGCGTGGCCTGCTCGACCAGGCGGCGGAGCAGCTCGCCGCGACGGGCGTCGCCTCGCCACGCTTCGACGCCGAGGAGCTGCTCGCCCATGTCCTAGGCGTTCCGCGGAGCCGACTGGGCCTGTGTACCGACATGCCGCCGGCGGCTCAGGACCGGTACGCCCACCTGGTCGCCCGCCGGGCTGCCCGCGAACCGCTCCAACATCTCACCGGGAAGGCGCCGTTCCGACATCTGGAGCTCGACGTCGGTCCAGGTGTGTTCGTTCCACGGCCCGAGACCGAGGTGGTGGCAGGTTGGGCGATCGACGCGCTACAGGCGACGAAGCGCACCGGACCACCCGGCGCCACGCTCACCGCCGTCGACCTGTGTACGGGATCGGGCGCGATCGCGGCTTCCATCGCCGGTGAGGTGACCGGTGTCCGCGTCTTCGCGGTCGAACTCGACGATGCCGCTCACGCGTGGGCAGCCCGCAACCTCGCGGGCACGCGCGTCACACTCGTCCACGGCGACGCGGCATCGGCTTTCCGTGAGCTGGACGGCACGGCGGACCTGGTTGTCGCGAATCCGCCGTACATCCCGTTGGAGGCCTACGACGGTGTCGAGCAGGAGGTGCGTGACCACGATCCCGCGCTCGCCCTGTGGTCAGGCGATGACGGGCTCGACGCGATCCGGATGGTCGAGCGGTCCGCGCGACGGCTGCTGCGACCCGGCAGCGGCCTCGTCGTGGTCGAACACGCCGACGTCCAGGGCGAGAGTGCTCCCGCGATCTTCGCCGCCACAGGTCACTGGTCCCGCGTCCGCGACCACACCGACCTCGCCGACCGCCCGCGCTTCGTCACCGCCCAACGGATCCGCCCCTGACCCTGATCATGATGGATTCTCGGCGTATGGCCGACTTTCTCACCGCGCCTGAAGTTTGCGGCGCCACCGGGTGAGGAGATCGCGGAACCACGGCTCCCAGAAGTAGAGGTGCCGCACTGTCACCGAACCCATGTGGCAGGTGCCGGTGACGGTGAGGCGGAGCTGCGCCGTGCTGGCGTACTCCGACGGTGTGTCCGTGCGGACGTGGGTGCTCCCGAAGCTGGTCTTCAGATCGCTCGTGTCGACCTGGGTGCCCGGTGGAACGACGATGGTGACCGAGCCAGCCGATGCGTCGAGGGCAATCTCGACGTCCTGGGACAGCAGTCGCGCCTGGGTGAGGTCGAGCATCGTCGAGCCGGCCTTGCCCTTGACCGAGACCTTCCGGGGCACGACCCACGTGCCGCGACGGGAGACCGACGAACCCACGGCGTGCAGTGTGATCTCCGCCGGCCCGGTGGGGGCGGGCGCCACGGACGTGCCGTCGAGGAGATCGGCGGTGAGCGGAGCGAGTTCGGCGAACGTCTTCGCGGTGTAGGCCGCCGACATCCGCTCCTCGAACTCCGCCAGGTCGAGGCGGCCATCGGAGGCCGCGGCCCGCAGGCGTTCGACCACCGCTTCGCGGTCGGCATCGCCCGCACGGTAGGCCGACCGGTCCGGGAGGTTGTCGCTCACGCGCGTCAGCCTACTGGCGCTTCCTCCCGACATCAGCCCGTACGCCGGCAGCGGTCGACGCGAGCCTCCGCCGGCGTCGTACGTTCGTCAGTGGAGACGAGTTGATCAATGGCGGGACGAACCGGACGGCCACCGCGTCGGCCGACCGATTCGTCCACCGTTGATCGACCTCGGGCCCAGCACGCCGGGCATCGCGTCGTTCCCTCAGCTCGGCATGGCACGATGAGCAACTGTGAGCGAGCGCTACGCATGCAAGGACCGGGACGAACGCACCATCGGCCTGGAGATCGCCGCCTCCGCCATCAGGCGCGGCGACCTCGTGGTCCTGCCGACAGACACGGTTTACGGCATCGCGGCCGACGCCTTCGTCCCTGAGGCCGTCGCCGCCCTGCTTTCGGCCAAGGGACGCGAGCGGTCCATGCCCCCGCCGGTGCTGGTGGGCTCGCTCGGTGCTCTCGACGGCATCGCGACCGACATCCCGGAGTACGGCAGGCGCCTGGTGGAGGAGTTCTGGCCGGGCGCCCTCACCCTCATCTGCCATCAGCAGCCCAGCCTGGTCTGGGACATCGGGGACTCAGGCGACACGGTGGCCGTACGCATGCCCGACGACGAGATCGCGCTCGACCTGCTCAACAAGACCGGACCGCTCGCGGTGAGCAGCGCCAACCGGTCCGGTGACCCGCCGGCGGTGACCTGTGCCGAAGCACAGGACCAGCTCGGTAACAATGTCGCGGTCTACCTCGATGCCGGGCCCACCAGGGGAGCCGTGCCGTCGACCATCCTCGACCTGACCGGACCGACACCGCGGATCCTGCGCTCCGGCGCTGTTTCGATCGAGCGACTGCGTGCCGTCGTTCCGGATCTCGACCTGCGTGTGACACCCTGAGGCCGGCCGGGATGGACCAGCACCTGTGTGACGAGGAGCGACTGCGGCCATGACCACGTTCTCGATCATGTTCGTGTGCACCGGCAACATGTGCCGGTCTCCCATCGCCGAACGCCTGGCCGTCTCCGCCCTGGAGCGCCACCTCGGCGACGCCGCGGGGACGTTCCGGGTCTTCGGCGCAGGTACCGGTACCTATGCCGGCCGGGAGATGACGCCGGAAGCCGCGGCGGTCGTCTCGGCCTACGGTGGGGATCCCGACGGGTTCCGGTCGACCGAGCTCACCGCGGACCTGGTGGGCGCCGCGGACCTGATCCTCACCGCCACCCGGGCGCACCGCAGCGCGGTGGTCACGCTCGACCCGGGCGCGTTGCGCCGAACCTTCACCCTGACCGAGTTCGCGCGTACGACGGCCGCCCTCGCCGACCGGGCACCCGAGCCCGACCTGGCGGTCCTTTCGGCCGCGACGGAGGTCGCTGCCGCCTCGGGCGCGGTGGGAGCGACCAGCCTCGCGGCCACCGACCCGGCAGGCACTGCCGACCGGTTGGCGGCGGCGTCCGAGGCCGAGGGCGACGGGGCGGTCGACGCGTCCCCCACCGATCCGGTCGAGCGGGCCCGTGCCGTGGTGGCAGTGGTCGCCCGCCAGCGCGGTACGGTCCGGCCGGGCACCCCGGACGAGGACGACATCCCCGATCCGATCGGGCGACCCATGGCGGTCTACGAGGCGGCTGGTGCGACGATCTCCCAGGCGGTCGCCACCTCCATCGCCGCCCTCGTGGGTGCCCGCGCATGAACGCCGTACGACGGCCGCGCATGAACGCCGTACGACGCGCATGCCCAGGCAGTGCGAAGGCTGGGGGAGCCGCTCGTGCGTGAGTACGTCCTGGTTCTCATCGTCGCCGCGGCGACGACGTACCTCCTGGGGGGCGTTGCGCGCCGGTTCGCGGCCAGGATCGGGGCGGTCAAGCCGATCCGCGACCGCGACGTCCACTCGGTATTGATGCCCCGCCTCGGTGGCATCGCCGTCCTGGGCGGCGTGGCCGCCGGATTCGTCGTGGCAACCCACCTGCCGTTCCTCGGGATGCTGCCGGAGATCAAGGAGGATGCGTGGGGTCTGTTGATCGCCGGGTTCGTGATCGCCGTCGTGGGAGGCGTCGATGATGTCGTCGACCTCGACGCGCTCACCAGGCTCGCCGGGCAGGTGGTGGCCGCGGGAATCCTCGTCGTCTACGGGGTTCAGCTGAACTGGCTGCCTCTGCCCGACGGGACCCTGCTGTCGTTGTCGCCGGCGCAGAGCGCGGTCATCTCCGCCTTGATCATCATCATGATGGCCAACGCGGTGAACTTCGTCGACGGCCTCGACGGCCTGGCCGCTGGCGTGGTGTTCCTGGGGGCTGCGGCGTTCTTCACGTATTCGTACGGCCTGACCGTCGGGCTCTCCCTCAACCGCGCCACCACGGCCACGCTCGTGACCGCGATCATGGCCGGCGCCTGCCTCGGGTTCCTTCCCCACAACTTCTTTCCCGCCCGCGTCTTCCTAGGCGATTCCGGTGCGTACCTGTTGGGTCTGCTGTTGGCCGCCTCGACGATCAGCCTGACCGGTTGGCTAGACCCGAGCGTGATGTCGAGCCCGCAGAACGAGAGCCGGAGCCTGCTGCCGGCGCTGCTGCCGTTGGTGTTACCGATCGCGGTGATGGCGCTGCCGTTCATCGACCTGTTGCTGGCGGTGATCCGCCGGACCAGGGCAGGCCAGTCGCCGTTCGCGGCGGACCAGAAGCATCTCCACCACCGGCTCCACCTCGAACTCGGCCACTCGCACAAGGGCGCCGTCCTGGTGATGTACCTCTGGGCCGGGCTGCTCGCCTTCGGCGTCGTCGTGATCGGCCTGTGGGCGACCTGGGTGACCGCCTCCATCGTGGGTGTCGTCGTCGTGGCGGCGATCGCCTGCACGGCTCTCCTGCCGCGCCGCAACCACCTTCCGCACCCCCGCTGATTGGCGCCACAAGGTTCGGGCTTGCCGGGGTCGGTTCGGCGTACGCCCGGACCTTGTGCTAAGTTTCACAAACCCCCACCGCACGAGGGACGGCCGCCATCATGACGACCGACAGAGTCACCCCCCTGATCCGCGGAGCGTTGAAGCCCACGCTCGCCGTCGCCGCAGTCGCCATCGCGCTGAGCACCGTGCTCGCCGGCACCCGCGGACTCGCCGGCGCCGTCCTCGGCGCCCTCGTCGTCGTGTCGTTCTCCGGTGGCGGGCTCTACTCCCTCCGGCTCGTACGACAGACCTATCCCGAGGTCGTCCTGATGGTCGCGGTCGCCAGCTACTTCGTCCGCGTCCTGATCTTCGGCGGCCTGCTGGCGCTCCTCGGCTCGCTCGAGGTCGTGGACGTCTACGTCGAACGCATGGCGACCAGCCTCACCGTGATCGCCTGCGTCGTGGCGTGGTGCACCGGCGAGATAAGAGCGTTCGTCCGGATGCGGGTGCCGCTCTACGATCTCGACGAACGTACGACCGGGACCGGCACAACGGGGTCGGCCGAAGCCACGGAATCGACCGGCACGACGGGCACAGCGGCCGTGACGCCCTCGATCGCGCCGGACGACGCGCCGTCAGGAAGATCATCATGAGCGTCCTGACCTGCGCGGATGCCCTGCGCATGGGCGCGACCCGCACGGATTTACTTTCTCTTTACCCCAGTCTCAGCGCGCTCCGTGCCGGCTGCTACAGTCCGGTGCGCGATGAGCCAGAACGGGTCGCCCCCCGAGTCATCGGGCCCAGCACCATCGGGGGCAGGGCACGGCGCTTGGGGCGTCTTCGGTTACCTGGTAGCCGGAGTCGGGATCTACGGCGGACTCGGCTGGCTCGGGGACCACTACTTCCGAACCTCGTTCCTACTGCCGGTGGGAATCCTGGTCGGTCTGGCGCTGGCGCTGTACCTCGTGTTCAAGCGGTACGGCCACCACGAACCCAAGGACAGCACGTGATCGTGAGCGAGCGCAGCGAGCGAACCAATGAGCACAGCACGCGGGTTCGCAGCGAAGCAAGAACCCGCGTGCCCACCACCGATGTTCGACCGGTGCGAGAGGAGAGCCCGTGAGCGTGACGATCCTCGCCTCGGGGGGGTTCACCCCGCCGGGTCCGGCCGACTTCCTGCTGCCCCCCTTCGTCGCCGGTGTCACCAAGCCGATGGCGCAGTTGGTCCTGGCCGCGGTCCTGGTCGGAGGTTTCTTCGTCCTTGCCGCGCACAAGCAGGCAATGGTGCCGGGCCGCATGCAGTACGCCGGAGAGATCGCCTACGGCTTCGTCCGCAACTCGATCGCCCGCGACATGATCGGTTCGCGCGATTTCCTGAAGTTCGTGCCGTACCTCGTCGCGCTGTTCTTCTTCATCCTGGTCAACAACCTCTTCGGGATCGTCCCGTTCATCCAGTTCCCGACGTTCTCCCAGGTGAGCTTCGTCTATCCGCTGGCGGCGATCACCTGGATCGTCTACAACGCCGTCGGGATCGCGCGGAAGGGTTTCTTCGGCTACCTCAAGCACCAGACGGTGACGCCCGGCATCGCGCCGGCGATGCTGGTGCTCCTCATTCCGCTGGAGTTCGTCTCCAACATCATCGTCCGGCCGTTCACGCTGGCTCTCCGGCTCTTCGCCAACATGTTCGCCGGGCACCTGGTGCTCGCGCTCTTCGCACTCGGTGGCGAGTACCTTCTGTTTCATTCCGACGTTCTCTACTTCAAGCCCATCGGCGTCATCTCGATGGTGCTCGACGTCGCGTTGTTCTTCCTCGAACTCCTGGTGATCGTGCTCCAGGCGTACATCTTCACCCTCCTGACCGCCAACTACATCTCCGGCGCCCTCGCCGAAGAGCACTGATCGAAACAACCAAAGATTAGAAGGGAACGTACGAATGACTGGCTCGCTCGCGATCATCGGCTACGGCCTGTCGGCCATCGGCCCTGGTATCGGTGTCGGCCTGATCTTCGCGGCCTACATCAATGGCGTTGCCCGCCAGCCCGAGGCGCAGGCTCGACTGCAGACGATCGCGATTCTCGGATTCGGTCTCACCGAGGCGCTCGCGATCATCGGTATCGCGCTCGCCTTCGTCTTCGCTGGCTAGCGACGGAGTCTTGCCATGACTGTGTACTTCGCGAAAGAAGCAGGGTTCCTCGCGGCGGAAGAAGGGGTGCCCAACCCGCTGCTTCCGCACACCACGGAGATGCTGCTCAGCTTGGTTGTGTTCGGCATCCTCTTCTACGTGGTGCGCCGGTGGGTGGCGCCCGCGTTCGAGAAAGCCTTCGCCGAACGTACGAAGGCGATCGAAGGCGGCCTCAAGCAGGCCGAGGAGACACAGGCCAAGGCCGAGGCAGCTCTGGAGCAGTACCAGCAGCAGCTCGCCGAAGCCCGGCACGAGGCTTCGCGGATTCGGGAGGACGCCAGGGAGCAGGGCGCGGCGATCATTGCCGAGCTGCGCGCCCAGGCGCAGGCGGAGTCCCAGCGCATCGTGGCGCAGGCCCACACGCAGATCGACGCCGAGCGGCAGCAGGTGCTCGCCCAGCTCCGTACCGAGATCGGCGAGCTCTCCACGCAGCTCGCCAGCCGCATCGTGGGGGAGTCGCTGGAGGACGAGGCGCGTCAGCGTCGTGTCGTCGAGCGCTTCCTCGCCGAGTTGGAAGAACCTCAACCGGTCGGTGAACCGTCATGATCGACTTCCGCGGGGCGTCTCGCGACTCGCTCGCCTCGACCCGGCAGGTGGTCAAGGACCTGCCGGGCGGCGCGGGTGAGCTCGAGACCGCCGGTTCGGAACTGTTCGCCGTGACCGCCCTCCTCGACGAGGAGACAGCGTTGCGTCGGGCGCTCACCGACCCGGCGCGGACGCCGCAGGAGCGGGCCAGGTTGGCCGAGGAACTGCTCGGGAACCGGATCGGTGCGGATGCCCAGGCCGTGGTGACCACCGCGGTGAAGGGTGCGTGGGCACGCACCCGGGACCTCGCCGACGCGTTGGAGCACGCGGGGGTTCTCGCCCTCATCCGCTCGGCCGACAGCGCCGGCCGGCTCGACGACCTCGAGGACGAGCTCTTCCGCTTCGCCCGACTGATCGAGAACGACGCCCGCCTGGCACAGGCGTTGACCGGGCGTACGCTGCCGGTCGAACGACGGGTCGAGCTGGCCCGCGGGCTGCTGGCCGGCAAGGCACAGCCGTCGACCGTACGCCTGGTCGAGCAGGCTGTGGCCGCTCCACGTGGGTTGGCGCTGACCGAGGCGCTCGACGGCTACGGCAAGGTCGCCGCGGCATGGCGTGAGCGCCTGGTCGCGACGGTTCGCAGCGCCGTACCCCTCGGCCAGGCCGATCGTGACCGACTGGCCCGTGCGCTCAGCCGGCAGTACGGACACGACATCCATCTCAACGTCCTGCTCGATCCAGAGGTGATCGGAGGCCTGCGGGTCGAGCTGGGTGACGAGGTCATCGACGGAACCATCGCCGGCCGGTTGGACGACGCGCGTCGCCGGCTCGCCGGATAGGCACGCTTCCCGCACCAAGAGACGAGATTGCCGAGAGAGCAGGGACCAACAGATGTCGGAGCTGACGATTCGCCCGGACGAGATCCGGGACGCACTGGAGCGCTTCGTCTCGAGCTACGAGCCGGAGGCCGCGGCAGCCGAGGAGGTCGGCACGGTCGTCGACGCCGGTGACGGTATCGCTCACATCGAGGGCCTGCCCTCGGCGATGGCCAACGAACTGCTGGAGTTCGAGGACGGCACGCTGGGTATCGCCCAGAACCTCGACGTCCGCGAGATCGGTGTCGTGGTGCTCGGCGAGTTCGGCGGCATCGCGGAAGGCCAGACCGTACGCCGGACCGGCCAGGTGCTGTCGGTGCCGGTCGGTGAGGGCTACCTCGGCCGGGTGGTCGACGCGATGGGCAACCCGGTCGACGGGCTCGGCCCGATCGAGGGCCTCGACGGACGCCGCGAGCTGGAGCTGCAGGCGCCGGGCGTGATGATGCGCCAGGAGGTCCGCGAGCCGATGCAGACCGGCATCAAGGCCATCGACGCGATGTTCCAGATCGGTCGCGGCCAGCGGGAGCTCATCATCGGCGACCGCAAGACCGGCAAGACCCAGATCGCCATCGACGCGATCCTGAACCAGAAGAACGGTTGGGAGAGCGGCGACCCGAAGAAGCAGGTGCGCTGCATCTACGTCGCGATCGGGCAGAAGGGTTCGACCGTTGCAGCCGTCCGCCAGGCGCTCGAAGACGCCGGCGCGATGGACTACACGACGATCGTCACGGCACCGGCGTCGGACTCGGCGGGCTTCAAGTACATCGCGCCCTACACCGGCTCGAGCATCGGCCAGCACTGGATGTACGCCGGCAAGCACGTGCTGATCATCTTCGACGACCTGTCGAAGCAGGCCGAGGCATACCGCGCGATGTCGCTGCTGCTGCGCCGCCCACCCGGCCGTGAGGCCTACCCCGGTGACGTCTTCTACCTGCACTCCCGGCTGCTGGAACGCTGCGCCAAGCTCACCGACGAGCTCGGCGGGGGTTCGATGACCGGCCTCCCCGTCATCGAGACCAAGGCCGGCGACATCTCGGCGTACATCCCGACGAACGTCATCTCCATCACCGACGGCCAGATCTTCCTGCAGGCCGACCTGTTCAACGCCAACCAGCGGCCGGCCGTCGACGTCGGTCAGTCGGTGTCGCGGGTCTCAGGCGCGAAGTCCAAGGCGATGAAGAAGGTCTCCGGTCAGCTCAAGCTCGACCTCGCGCAGTACGCCGAGATGCAGGCGTTCGCGATGTTCGCCGCCGACCTCGACGCGGCGTCGCGGCGACAGTTGGAGCGCGGGCGCCGGCTCACCGAGCTGCTCAAGCAGCCACAGGCGTCGCCGTTCCCCGACGAGGAGCAGGTCGTCTCGATCTGGGTCGGTACGGCGGGCAAGCTCGACGAGGTCCCGGTCGAGGACGTGAGCCGGTTCGAGGCCGAACTGCTCGACTTCCTCCGCCGGGAGCGTGCCGGCATCCTCGAGGCGATCCGGGAGACGACGGACTTCTCCGACGACACGGCGAAGGCCCTCGATGAGGCTGTCACCGACTTCAAGGCGACCTTCGAGACCTCCGAAGGCCGGCTTCTGGAGCCTGGGCGTGAGGAGTTCGAGGCGCTCGAGGAAGACAGCGTGGAGCAGGAGCAGATCGTTCGGCAGAAGCGGGGCTGACGCGCATGGCCGGCAAGCTACGTATCTACCGCCAACGCATCCGGGCGATCTCCTCGATCGGCAAGATCACCCGGGCGATGGAGTTGGTCGCGGCCTCACGCATCCGCCGCGCCCAGGAGCGCTCGCGCGCGGCCACGCCGTACGCCCGCGAGCTCACCCGCGCGGTGTCGGCACTCGTGACCTACTCCAACGTCGATCACCCGCTGACCGTCGAGCGGACGAATCCGCGGCGCGCGGCGATGCTGCTCATCACCAGCGACCGCGGCCTGGCCGGGGCGTACTCCTCCAGCGTCATCCGCGAGGGTGAGCGGCTCGCCGAGCTGGTCCGTGGCGAGGGCAAGGAGGTCGTCCCGTACCTCTGCGGGCGCAAGGCGGTGGCCTACTACCGTTTCCGCGACCGCGACATCGCCGCCGAGTGGACGGGATTCTCCGACAATCCGCAGTACGCCCACGCCAAGGAGGCCGGCGAGGCGCTCATCGAGGCGTTCCAGGCCGGTGGCGAGGACGGCGGGGTCGACGAGATCCACATCGTCTACACCCGCTTCGTGTCGATGATGACGCAGCGCCCGGAGGTCATCCGCCTGCTGCCGCTGGAGGTCGTCGAGGGCGAGGAGGCACCCGCCTCCGACGAGGTTCTTCCGCTGTACGAGTTCGAGCCGTCGGCCGAGGACGTGCTCGAGACCCTTCTGCCGCGCTACATCGAGAACCGGATCTACCACTGCATGCTGCAGTCGGCCGCCAGCGAGCATGCGGCGCGGCAGCGTGCGATGAAGTCGGCGACCGACAACGCGAAGGAACTCGTCGGGACACTGACCCGCGAGGCGAACGCCGCGCGCCAGGCCGAGATCACCCAGGAGATCAGTGAGATCGTCGGGGGCGCGAATGCCCTTGCCGACGCAGTTGCGGCGGAGCGATGAGCCAGGGTGCGAAAGCGACCATCTTTCTGAGCAGAGTGAGTGAGAGATTGAGATGACAGCCACCGTTACGGAGAAGGGCGCCGAGACGCCGCAGGCCGCCGTGGGTCGAGTTGCCCGCATCATCGGTCCGACCGTCGACGTCGAGTTCCAGGCCGGCCAGGTTCCGCCCATCTACAACGCGCTCGAGGTCGACGTCACTCGCGGCGGCACGACCGTGACTCTGACCCTCGAGGTGGAGCTGCACCTGGGCGACAACGTCGTGAAGGCGGTCGCCCTCCAGCCCACCGACGGCCTCGTCAGGGGTACTGAGGTCCGCGACACCGGCGCACCGATCTCGGTGCCGGTGGGCGATGTGACCAAGGGCCACGTGTGGAACATCGTCGGCGACTGCCTCAACGCCAAGGACGGCGAGAAGCTGGAGATCACCGAGCGGTGGCCCATCCACCGGCCCGCTCCGTCGTTCGACCAGCTCGCGCCCAAGAGCGAGATGCTGGTCACCGGCATCAAGGTCATCGACCTCCTGACGCCGTACGTCCAGGGTGGCAAGATCGGTCTGTTCGGTGGTGCGGGCGTGGGCAAGACCGTGCTCATCCAGGAGATGATCATCCGGGTCGCCCGCAACTTCGGCGGCACCTCGGTGTTCGCCGGTGTCGGTGAGCGAACCCGTGAGGGCACTGACCTCATCGTCGAGATGGAGGAGAGCGGAGCGCTTCCGGACACCGCCCTGGTGTTCGGACAGATGGACGAGCCGCCTGGCACCAGGCTCCGCGTGGCGCTGTCCGCACTCACGATGGCGGAGTACTTCCGTGACGTGAAGAACCAGGATGTCCTGCTCTTCATCGACAACATCTTCCGGTTCACCCAGGCGGGTTCGGAGGTGTCGACCCTGCTCGGCCGGATGCCGTCGGCGGTGGGATACCAGCCCAACCTGGCTGACGAGATGGGCCTGTTGCAGGAGCGCATCACCTCGACGCGGGGGCACTCCATCACCTCGATGCAGGCGGTCTTCGTCCCCGCCGACGACTACACCGACCCGGCGCCTGCCACGACCTTCGCCCACCTCGATGCGACGACCAACCTGTCACGTGACCTTGCGGCGCAGGCGATCTACCCGGCGATCCACCCGCTGGAGTCGACCAGCCGGATCCTCGACCCGCAGTACGTCGGTCAGGAGCACTACACGGTCGCCAACCGGGTCAAGGGGATCCTCCAGCGCAACCAGGAGCTCCAGGACATCATCGCGATCCTGGGTATCGACGAGCTGCCGGAGGAGGACAAGATCACGGTCGCAAGGGCGCGCCGGATCCAGCGCTTCCTCTCCCAGAACACCTTCGCCGCGGCACAGTTCACCGGCATCGAGGGTTCCTTCGTCCAGCTCGAGGACAACATCGAGGCGTTCAAGAAGATCTGTGACGGCGACTACGACCACGTGGCCGAGCAGGCCTTCTACATGTGCGGCGGCCTCGACGATGTCGAACGCAGGTGGGCTGAGATCCAGAAGGAGAACTGAGCGGCTGAGGACAGTCCGGTCAGTCCCGGAAGAGGAAGTACTTGCCGAATGAAGGGCTTTTGGCCCGGCAGGTAGGGACTTGTCTCCTGCGGGTCAGGTGTTGGGTGGGGGTACGCGAGGGCAGAGCTCTCGCAGGTGGGTATTCTCCCGAGAACGATTCAGGCCAGGAGGATCTACGGTGGCAGAGCCCTTGCACGTCGAGCTCGTCGCGCCCGACCGCACGGTCTGGTCCGGCGAGGCGGCCACCGTCATCGCACGGACGATCGACGGCGATATCGGCATCCTGCCCGGACACACCCCCCTGCTCGGCTTGCTCGCCGACGGTGTGGTGGAGATCCGCAACCAGGAGGGCGACATCTGGGTAGCGGCCGTCTACGGCGGCTTCCTCTCGGTCGCCCACGACCGGGTGTCCATCCTGGCCGAGTACGCCGAGATGGCGCACGAGATCGACCTGGAGCAGGCGCGGCGCGAGCTCGATCGCGCGCACGCTGCCGGCGGGGACGACGAGGAGGCGCTCGAACACGTACGCCGTGCCGAGGCCCGCATCCGCGCCGTCGAGATGGCTTCCTGAGTCCGGGCGTGGTGGGCGTGCGGTGGCGGAGTCCGGCGGTGCGGCAGGGCAGTGTGGACCAGGTCCCGCACGCACTGCCGCGATGTCCGGCTGCCACCTCCGGCCGCTAGGTCGATGTCAGGGCGTGCGCGTCGCACACGTCTCGGGCTCCGGGGTCGACCGTCCGGCCGCTGATGACATCGGCGCCCGGTCAGGTGGCGCCCGGTGATCCAGATCATCCTCGACGCCGCCGGAATCATCCTCGCTCTGGTGCTGATGACTCTGGCGGCGTTCGCCGTCCGGCGGCGGTTGCTCCAGCGTGGTGGGGGCACCTTCGACTGCAGTGTGCGGCTGCACACGGGTACGCCCGGCAAGGGTTGGGTACTCGGCATCGCACGCTATTCCGGCGATTCGGTGGAATGGTTCCGGGTCTTTTCGTTCGGGCTGCGGCCTCGCCGGGTGTTCCAGCGCAATGACCTCACGGTCGAGTCACGTCGCGAGCCACTGGCCGCCGAGGCGCTCGGCCTCTACGCCGGACACGTCGTGGTGGAGTGCGTCCAGGCCGGCAACTCCGTGGTGGAGCTGGCGATGGCAGAGGACGCGCTGACGGGATTCCTGGCCTGGCTGGAGTCTGCGCCGCCCGGGCGTACGCACGCCCCGATCTGACTTGTCCGCGCCGCGTGACGTGGGTCAGGCGGCGTCCGGTGGCCTTGGTCCGTTAGCTGTCCGCGGTGAGCTCGCGGCCGGAGATCGACTCCAGCATCGGCAGCGACAGGGACAACGTGCCGCCCTCGCTCGCGGCGGGAGCTTCCGTGTCCGCTTCGGTCGGCGTACCCGTCAGGGAGAAAAGCGGCAGCGGCAGTGGCAGCACCGTCGGAAGCGGGATGGGGAGCGGGAGCTGCGGCAGAGGGATGCCGGGCTGTTCCGGCTCGGGCGCCGGCGTGGTGGGTGCCGGTGTGGGAGTGGGCGTGGGACGCGGCGCGGACGTCCGGCTCGGCTCGGGCTTGGGCGCTGGAGCTGGTGCGCTCGTCGCCGGGCCGTCTCCAGGTTGCCCGCCCGTGCCCGTCTCGCCGGTGCCGGAGCGGCGACGGTCAGAAGACTCAGGCGTGGCGCTGGCGCGCGGGTTCGGGGACGTCGGGTCCGGGGTCGTCACCTCGGGCGTGGGTGTCACGTCGACATCGGGCTCGTCGGGGTAGGGCTTGTCCTCCTCGACGGTCGTCGACGTGTCGGACCCGAGGGCGACTCGGTATCCGTCGGGGAACCAGGGCAGCTTGCCGGAGTCGGAGTTGCCGAGGGTGGCCCAGGAGCTGGACGCGAGCGCCAGGGGCAGCAGGACGACGAGCTGGCGAGCCCAGCGGCTGCCACGGTTGGAAGTGGTACGCCGGCGTGCCCGGTGCCTCGCGCTCGGCAGGGTCGGAGCCTGCGGATCGTAGAGCGGCTCCACGATCGCGGGGTAGTCCGGGTGCTCGGTGGGGTCGTCGGGCCGGCGGTAGGACGGTCGGTCGAAGGGCCGGTACGGCGGGTAGGGGGTCGCACCGGTGGCGTCGTCGGCGACAGGCGAGGCGTACCGGTCAAACGAGCGGTGTCCCGGATGGTCGGTGGGCTGCTCGGTGCGCCGCGGCGCCGGACGATCGGGAACGTGGCCGACGCTGTGGCTGCCGATGCGGTCCGCGGGCGGGTAGGCCGGGCCGTCGTCGAGGGGATCCGCGCGGCGGTAGGTCGGGCGGTCGCCCGCGCGGTACGCCGGGTTGTCGACAGGCGGGTTGCCGGCAGGGCGGTAGGTCGGCCGGTCACTCACCTGCTCAGAGGGGCGGTACGCAGGGCTGTCAGAGGGGCGGTACGCAGGGCTGTCGGAGGGGTGGTAGGCCGGGCTGTCGGACGGGCGGTAGGCCGGGCTGTCGGTGGGGTGGTAGGACGGGCGGTACGCAGGGCTGTCGGAGGGGTGGTAGGCCGGGCTGTCAGTCGGGCGGTACGCCGATTCGTCGGCAGTGCGGTTCGGCGGCTCGTCGGTCACCTCTGCGCCGAGCCAGATCTCGGACGTGTCGGACAGGACTTCGCGGCCAATCGGCGCACGGTCCGACTGCTCCAGCCAGTTGGGGCCGGAGTGGCGCTCCTGCCGTGGCTGGCGTGCCGACATCGGCTGTTGGTCTTGTCCTGGACGTCTGCCGTCCACGTCAGCCTCTTTCGCATGCATCGACCGGCCACCTGCGCTGGCCGGAAAGGTCACACACTTGTGGTGCGTTTATGGGGATTCGCACCACTCGCCCCAGCACGACTGATCAACCTAGCGCCGAGACCAGTTGGATGGCGAGGTCCTCTTGGTAAAGAAATGCGCTCTGTCGTATTTCGCCAGTTATGAAATACCGAGATATCGCCGCAAGTGGGACAAATTCGGAAAGGTGGCTTGCGAGCGATCACGCGTGGTGATCTTTATGCGTCGGGGCCGCCAGGCTCCCACAGGACGTCTCCCTCGGCACCGTTGGCCACCCGGGCGAGGACGAAGAGCAGGTCGGAGAGCCGGTTCAGGTACTTCGCCGCGACCGGGTTCATCGTCTCGCCATGGACGTCCAGTGCCGCCCAGGTCGTCCGTTCGGCACGCCGGGCGACCGTCCGCGCGTTGTGCAGCAGTGCCGCGCCGGGGGTCCCACCAGGCAGGACGAACGAACGCAGTGGCTCCACCCGGGCGTTGAAGTCGTCGCACCAGGCTTCCAGGCGTTCGACGTAGGACTGGTCCACCCGCAGCGCGGGGTGCTCGGCGGGGGTGGGTGCCACGGGGTTGCCGAGGTCGGCCCCGACGTCGAAGAGATCGTTCTGGATCCGGACCAGCACGGCGCCGATCTCCGGACCGAGGGCGCCGAGAGCCAGTGCCATGCCGATGGCCGCGTTGGCCTCGTCGACGTCGGCGTAGGCCTGGAGCCGGCTGTCGGTCTTGGCGACCTGGGAGTTGTCGACCAGGCGAGTGGTGCCGTGGTCGCCGGTACGCGTGTAGATCCGGGTGAGCCTGACCATACCCGCAAGCCTAGGTCACGCCCGGGACGACGGCGGCGCGCTCGACACGCCGGGACGACGCCGGGGCACGGCGCGGCGCACCGTCACAGCGCACCGGCACGGCACGTCAGGACAGGGGAACTGCCGACGGGCCGGACGCGGGCCTCATAGCATGCCTTGGGTGGAACGGTTACGGATCGAGGGTGGGGCCCACCTCACAGGCGAGCTCACCGTCGCGGGCGCGAAGAACAGCGCCCTCAAACTCATGGCCGCAGCCCTGCTCACCGAGGGGCAGACAGTCCTGTCGGGGGTGCCGGACATCCTCGACGTGCGCTACATGGCTGATCTGCTGGAACGCCTCGGGTGTCAGACGGCGACCGAGGCGGACACGTTGACCATCGACGTGCCCGCGTCGATCGACCACGAAGCCGACTATCAGCTCGTCCGCCGGCTCCGGGCGTCCATCACGGTGCTGGGTCCGCTGCTCGCACGGTGTGGCCGGGCCAAGGTCGCGCTCCCAGGCGGCGACAGCATCGGTTCCCGCGGGCTCGGCATGCATGTCTCAGGCCTGGCGAAGATGGGTGCCGACATCGACATCGAGCACGGCTATGTCGTCGCCAGCGCCCCGAACGGTCTGCGGGCGGGGGAGATCTTCCTCGACTTCCCGAGCGTCGGCGCCACCGAGAACCTCCTGCTCGCCGCGACGCTGGCGAAGGGGACGACGCTGATCGACAACGCCGCTCGCGAACCAGAGATCGTCGACATCGCCGAGATGCTGTCGCAGATGGGGGCGAAGATCGGCGGAATCGGCACGTCCACGCTCGAGGTCGACGGTCCGGCGACGCTGCATGCCGTCAAGCACACGGTGGTACCCGACCGGATGGTCGCGGGCACCTGGGCCATCGGAGCGGCCGTTGCCGGCGGTCAGGTGAGGGTGCGCAACGCCCTCGCCCACCATCTGGAGATCGTGCTGGACAAGCTGGTGGCCGCGGGCGCGGCGATCGAAGTCGGCCCCGACGAGTTCACGGTACGCATGGAAGGCCGGCCGCGCGCCGTCGACACCGTGACGTTGCCGTACCCCGGGTTCCCGACCGACCTGCAGGCGATGATGGTGACGCTCGCCTCGGTCAGCGAGGGGACCTCGATGGTGACGGAGAACCTCTTCGACGGGCGGTTCCGGTTCGTCCAGGAGCTGGCGAGGCTGGGTGCGGACGTACGTACTGACGGTCATCACGCCGTCATCCGTGGCAAGCCGATGCTCTCCGGTGCGCCGGTGGAGGCCACCGACATCCGGGCGGGTGCCGCGCTGGTCCTGGCTGGCCTGGTCGCCGACGGGGAGACGCTGGTGTCGGGGGTTCACCATCTCGACCGGGGTTATCCCGACCTGGCTGGCGTCCTCACGAGGCTCGGGGCGCGGGTCGTCCGGGAACCTGACGGCTTCGACCCGCCTGGGTAGTCGCCGCGAGATTCCCCGGCCCAAGGGGAGCCGAGCGGGTCGAGAGACCGGCAGCGCGCGAATTCTGGTGAGAGGTCGTTTCGTCGCGGTCGAGTCGCACACTATGTAGTCGATTGTGTGCTTAACGTTGCCGGATGGCCGCAACCGACCGCGTCCGCCGGGCCGCCCTGGTGATCGTCCTCGCGACGGTGACGGGCCTGGTCGGCGCCCAGGCCTCGGCTGCCCCGTCACCACGTCAGGTCACACGTGGGGGCACCACGGTCACGGATCTCATGATCGACGTACGAACCGGGCCGGACCGCGACCAGCGCGTCAACCTGGACGCCCGGCTCTACCGCCCGGCGAGCGTGACGGCCGACCGGCCCGCGCCGGCGGTACTCCTCGCGCACGGCTTCGGCGGTACCAAGGAGAGCGTCGACGACCAGGGACGGGTTCTCGCCGGCCACGGCTACGTCGTCCTCACGTGGACGGCGCAGGGCTTCGGACGTTCAGGCGGACGGATCCACCTCAACAGTCCCGACTACGAGGTGACCGACGCCCGTCAGCTCCTCGACTGGCTCGCCCGCCGGAAGGACGTACGCCAGGACGCGCCCGGCGACCCACGGGTAGGTGTCGTCGGATCGTCGTACGGCGGTGCGCTCGCGCTCCTCCTCGCCGGCCATGACCGGCGGGTGGACGCGATCGTGCCCCAGGCCACCTGGAACGACCTTGGCCATGCCCTGTTCCCGGAGTCGAGCGGCGGCGGTCCCGCGCAGGGGGTGTTCAAGCGGGTGTGGGCCGGCTGGCTGTACGCGGCGGGCTTCGGTGGGCGCGGATCTCTCCCCGTGCTCGCACCGGTTCCCGGCGACGACTCGTTGTCCCGACCGAGTGGGCTGCTGGCACTGGCGATGCCGGCCGACCAGGCCCGCGCGGGTCGCGTGGACCCGGGCCAGGTGCCAGATCAGAGCAGGACACCGGCGCCGGCCGTGGGTGGGGCAGCGGCCGGGTGCGGCAGGTTCGCGGTCCCTGTATGCCGGATGTACCAGCGGGCGGCTGTCACCGGGCGCGCGGATCCCGCCACCGTTTCCCTGCTGGCCCGGTCGAGCCCCGCGAGCGTCGTCGAGCGGATCAGGGCGCCGACCCTGCTCGTCCAGGGCACGCAGGACACGTTGTTCCCCCTCGCCGAAGCCGACGCGAACGCCGTGGCCATCCGCTCGTCTCGTACGCCGGTCCGCGTGATGTGGTTCTCGGGCGGGCACGATGCGGGTGCGGGTTCCGCGCTCGACCAGACACGGTTGCGGCGGTTGACAGTCCGCTGGCTCGACCACTTCCTGGGCGGCACCGCCGAGCGCCCGGCCGGAAAGCGGCCGCGGAAGTCCTTCGCCTTCAGCCGGATCACCGGCATCGACTACGACGACTTCGCCGTACGCACGCTCGGCCTGTACGCCCCCGCCGGCTATCCGGGAATGGACGGCGACGCGCCCGCGCGGGAGGTGCGGCTCTCCGGCGAACCGGGACAGGTCGCCAACCCACCCGCCGGCATGCCGGCCGCGATGTCCTCGGTCCCCGGGCTCGGCGCCCTGAGCGGCGTGTCGTTGACCCGCGTCAGCCTCGACATGCCGGGGCAGTTCGTGTCCTACGACTCCGCCCTCCTCGACCAACCGGTCGACGTCACCGGAGTACCGACGGTGCGGATCCGCGCGGCGTCGTCCTCGGGCACGGCCGTGCTGTTCGCCAAGGTGTACGACGTGGCCTCGACCGGCGTCACCGAGTTGCCCGGGGGCGCGGTCGCTCCGGTCCGCCTCCACGATCTGCCCGCGACGCTCGACGCCGCCAGACCCGTCAAGGTGACCTTGCCGGGGCTGGTGCACCGCTTCCGGGCAGGGCATCGGATCCGCGTCACCCTCGCGACCTCCGACCAGGCGTACGCCGGTCCGGTCGAGCCGCAGACCTACGTCGCCGGCCTGGCGGGTGACTCGATCCGCCTGCCCCAGGTGGTGGCCCAGGGTGCCGAACGCACCGTCATGCCCTGGCTGGCCGCGGCCGGTGGGCTCGCCGCGACCCTGCTGGTTGCCGCCCTGGTGACCTGGCTGCTGGTCAGGCGCCGCGACAGGAACCGCCCCGGCAGGTTCGACCCCGACCACGCCGAGACGCCGTTGGTCGTACGGGGCCTCACGAAGACCTTCGCCAAGGGCCAGGACGCCCTGCGGGGCGTGGATTTCACCGTACGAGCCGGTGAGGTGGTCGGACTCCTCGGACCCAACGGTGCCGGCAAGACCACCTGCCTGCGCATCCTCACCGGCCTGGTCCGCCCCACCGCCGGACAGGTGCACGTCTTCGGCCACCTCCTCACGCCAGGCGCGTCCGTCCTGGCCCGGGTCGGCCTGCTGGTCGACGGGCCAGGTTTCCTGACGCACCTGTCCGGGCGTACGAACCTCGAACTGTTCTGGGACGCGACCGGGCGGCCACGTGACGAGGCCCGCCTCGACGAGGTACTGGAGATCGCCGGCCTCGGCACCGCGATCGACCGCAGAGTGGGGGAGTACAGCCACGGGATGAGCCAGCGGCTGGCCGTTGCCCAGGCGATGCTCGGCATGCCGTCGCTGCTCATCCTCGACGAACCGACCGACGGCCTCGACCCGCCGCAGATCGCGGCCCTACGTCAGGTGCTCAGGCGATACGCGGCGGGTGGCCGGGCGGTCCTGGTCTCGAGCCACCTGTTGGCCGAGGTCGAACGGACCTGCACGCACATCGTGGTCCTCCACCGTGGTCGCCGACTGGCTGCGGGCCCGGTGGGAGACGTCGTGGGCGACACGGCGTCGGTCGTCCTCGACGTGAACGACGTCGGCCGGGCCGAGTCGTTGCTCGCGGGCCTCGCGGTCAGGTCGGTGGCTCGGCGGAACGGTGGACTCGTGGTCGACTGCGACGGCGTATCCCGGTCCGAGCTCGTGCGCACCTTGGTGGTCGGCGGGGTCGGCGTCTGCGGGCTCGCGCCCCGGATCCGGCTCGAAGACGCGTTCCTGACGATGGTGGGTGTCGACCACGACGGTCACGGGCAGGGTGGGAACGAACCGGACGGGCAGGGAAACAGAACAGGGGAGCCGCGATGAGTGAGTCCGCCCTCTCCGATGTCAGGGCGCTCGACACACCGGTCGACGACGTGGCGTCGTTTCACCGCGCTCGCGCGAGCCTGACGGTCCGCACCGAGTTGCGGCGGCAGTTCTCCTTGCGCAGGACCCGGCTCGCGCTCGGACTCGTCGTCGTCCTGCCGGTGCTGCTCGTGGCGGCGTTCGAGTTCGGCGGCGACGAGGCGGGCGACCTCTGGTCGCTCGCGGCCCTCGCGACGTTCAGCGCCGCGAACTTCACCGTGTTCACTCTCGGCGCGTCGGCGGGGTTCCTCCTGATGGTGATCGTCGCCCTGGTGTGCGGCGACGCGGTGGCAGGCGATGCGAGCAACGGAAGCCTGCGATACCTGCTGGCGCTTCCGGTGTCGAGGGGGCGCCTGCTGGGCGTCAAGCTGCTCGCGAGCCTGGCGACGTCGGCGGTCGCCCTGGTGGCCCTGACCGTGACGGCGCTCGGCGTGGGGGTGGCGGCGTTCGGCCGGGGTCCGCTGCGTACGCCTCGAGGCGACGCCCTCGCGCTGGCCGAGGCGGCGGCGCGGATCGGCGGCATGGTGGTGTACGTGGCCGTGACGCTGCTCGTCGTCGCGGCGCTCGCGTTCTGGTTGTCGACGACCACGGACGCACCCCTCGCGGCCGTGGGTGGGGCGGTGCTGGTGGTGATCGTGTCCACCATCCTCGACCAGGTGAGCGCACTGGGCGCCGTGCGTACGATGCTGCCGACGCACTACGCGGACTCCTGGCGCGGCCTGTTCGACGACCCGATGCAGCTGGAAGCCATGGCCAGAGGCTCACTCGCCACGGTGATCTACGCGGGGTTCTTCCTCGCCTGTGCCTGGTGGACGTTCCTGCGCAAGGACGTACTGTCCTGAACGCGCGTCGAGCGGCGGGTTCAGGACAGGGCCCTCAGCAGGCGGGCTCGACCTGGGCGCCCAGGTCCTCCAACTTGGTGAGGAACGCCTCGTAGCCACGGGCGATGATCCCGACGCCGTGGACGGTCGAACGTCCCTGGGCGGCGAGTGCCGCGATGAGGTAGGAAAACCCGCCGCGCAGGTCCGGCACCCGCAGGTCGGCACCGTGCAGTGACGACGGACCGGAGATCACCGCCGAGTGCGAGAAGTTGCGGCGGCCGAACCGGCACGGTGTCGCGCCCAGGCACTCGCTGTAGACCTGGATGTGGGCGCCCAGCCGGACCAGGGCGTCGGCGTACCCGAGGCGGTTCTCATAGACCGTCTCGTGCACGATCGACAACCCGGTCGCCTGCGTCAACGCGACGACGAGCGGCTGCTGCCAGTCGGTCATGAACCCCGGATGGACGTCCGTCTCCAGCGCCAGCGCGTCGAGCTTTCCACCCGGATGCCAGAACCGGATCCCGTCGGCCGTCACCTGGAAGGCCCCACCCACCCGGCGGTAGACGTTGAGGAACGTCATCAGGTCGACCTGCCGGGCGTTACGGACGAAGACCTCGCCGCCGGTCGCGAGCGCCGCGCAGGCCCAGGACCCGGCTTCCATCCGGTCGGGCACGGCCTCGTGGATGTAGCCACCGAGGCGTTCGACACCGGTGATCCGGATGATCCGGTCGGTGTCGATCGAGATGATCGCGCCCATCTTCTGCAGGACGCAGATGAGGTCGATGATCTCCGGCTCGACGGCGGCGTTGCGGAGTTCGGTCACCCCCTGGGCGCGGACCGCGGTGAGCAGCACCTGTTCGGTCGTACCGACGCTGGGGTACGCGAGCTCGATCTTCGTCCCCGTGAGGCCTCTCGGGGCGCTGATGTGCAGCCCTTCGGGACGCTTCTCCACCACCGCACCGAACTGCCGGAGCGCGTCGAGGTGGAAGTTGATCGGCCGGTCGCCGATCTTGCAGCCACCTAGGTCAGGGATGAACGCATGGCCCAACCGGTGCAGCAGCGGCCCGCAGAGCAGGATCGGGATCCGGCTCGCCCCGGCGTGCACCTCGATGTCGGGGAGGGCGGCCTGCTCCACCCGGGACGGGTCGAGGACGAGGGTGTCCGCCGCCTCACCGTCGGCCACGGTGACGCCGTGCAGCTCCAGCAGGTTGCGGACGATCTCGACGTCCCTGATCTGGGGAACGTTGGAGAGGACGGACGGATAGTCGCCGAGGACGGCGGCCACCATCGCCTTCGGCACAAGGTTTTTCGCTCCCCGGACGGCGACCTCGCCGACGAGCGGGGTTCCACCGGACACCACCAGGGTGTCGACGGTGCTGTGGTGACTCACGGCCTCACTTCGTTCGCTCATGTGCATCCCTCCAAGTGCGTCAGCCCCCGCGCCCAGCTTGATGCCACACCAGTCTTCTGCGAGGTGTACGACCGTCGAGAATGGCCGCGCCTGCGAAACCACCTCGCAGCAGAAGCACGACATACCGTAACGGCTGTTCGGAATTTGCATAGGCTGCCCCCATGGCGGAACTCACTCCTCGGACGCTCGCGGTGGTCGGCGCCGGCCTGATGGGATCGGGAATCGCGCAGGTCGCGGCGGCCGCCGGCTGGCAGGTCACGATGCGCGACGTCACCGACGAAGCCCTCAAACGCGGGGTCGACGGGATCCGCGCGTCGCTCGGCAAGTTCGTCGAGAAGGGCCGGCTGAGCGCCCCTGACGCCGAGGCGGCGGTCGAGCGGATCACCACCACGACCGACCTCGACGCCGTGGGTGGCGCGTCGATCGTGGTCGAGGCCGTGTTCGAACGCATCGAGGTCAAGCAGGACGTCTTCCGCGACCTCGACCGGATCTGCCCCGACGGCGCCATCCTCGCCTCCAACACCTCGGCGATCCCGATCACCAAGATCGCGGCGGCGACGCAGCGGCCGGAGTCCGTCGTGGGCACGCACTTCTTCTCGCCGGTGCCGATGATGGCGCTGTGCGAGCTGGTCCGAGGGCACCGGACATCGGACGAGACGCTGGCACGGGCGCGGGCGTTCGCCGAGGCGGTCGGCAAGACGTGCGTGGTGGTGACGCGGGACGTGGCCGGATTCGTGACCACCCGGCTGATCTCCGCGCTCGTCGTCGAGGCCGTACGCCTGGTGGAGTCCGGCGTCGCCACGGCCGAGGACATCGACACCGCCTGCAAGCTCGGCTTCGGCCACGCCATGGGCCCGCTCGCGACCACCGACCTCACCGGTGTCGACGTCCTTCGCCATGCCACGCAGAACATCTGGGACGAGACGGCCGACCCGAAGTTCTTCCCGCCCGAGTTGCTCACCCGGATGGTCGAGGCGGGGGAGCTCGGCCGCAAGTCCGGCCAGGGCTTCTATTCCTACGACTGACGTTCCTTGCCCTGGCGCCGAGCCGCACATGACCACGCCGGGCATGCCTGTGGTCGCCGGGCCAGGCATGGGCACCTGGTCAGTCGTCCGTACGCATGGGCACCGTGGTCATTGTCCACGGGTTGGCAGACATGCCCTAGGCTCGACAGGTGACGGAGACGCTGCTCACCGCCGTCGTGTTGCTGGCCGTCGTCGGTGTGGTCTCCGGACTGGCCAGGCGGCTGGGCCTGCTGGCGCCGTTCCTGTTGATGGTTGCCGGGATCGCCCTGTCCTTCCTGCCGTTCGGCCCGCGAGTCCGGCTCGAACCCGACCTCGTCCTCGAGGGGATCCTGCCGCTGCTGCTCTACGCCGCGGCGATCCGCACCTCCCTACCCGCCTTCACCAGACTGCTGCGCCCCATCGCTTTGCTGGCGTTCGGCCACGTGTGGTTCATCACCGTCGCGGTCGGCCTGGTGCTGCACGCCATGGTGCCGCAGATCCCGCTGGCAGCGGCGTTCGCTCTCGGGGCGATCGTGGCGCCGCCGGACGCGGTGGCGGCGACCGCGATCGCCCGACGGTTGGGACTCCCGCGCCGAGTCGTGACCATCCTCGAAGGCGAGAGCCTCGTCAACGACGCGACCGCGCTCGTCACCCTCAGAGTGGCAATCGCGGCGGTGGCCGGTGGTGCGGCGAGCGGTGTCGCGATGACCTGGCGCCAGGCGGGCACCGAGTTCCTGGTGGCGGCCCTCGGCGGGCTCCTGATCGGCGGGGCCGTCGGCGTGTTGGCGGCCTGGCTGCACAGTCGTACGGACGACCCGCTGCTCGACAACACCCTGTCGATCCTCACGCCGTTCGTGGCATTCGTACCGGCCTTCGCCGTCGACGCCTCGGGGGTGGTGGCCGTCGTCGTCTGCGGGCTCTACGTCGGGCACAAACGCCCGGTTCTCATGGGTGCGGCGTCACGCCTGCAGATGGACGCGTTCTGGCGGGTGACCCAGTTCCTGCTCGAGGGCGTCGTCTTCCTGCTCGTCGGTCTGCAGCTGCGCGACATCGTGGACGCCGTCTCGGAGTCGTGGCCGACTGTCGCCGCGGTGACGGCGGCGGTGGTGGGCACCGTCCTGGTGGGCCGTTTCGTCTGGGTCTTTCCCGGTGCGTACCTTCCGTTCCTGATCCCCCGGATCCGGCGCCGCGAGCAACCACCTCCGGTCGCGAACACCGCGGTGATCGCCTGGGCCGGCATGCGCGGAGTGGTGTCACTCGCGGCGGCGTTCAGCCTCCCGTTCGACTTCCCTTCGCGTGACCTGCTCATCTGGATCACGTTCGTCGTCATCGCGGTGACGCTCATCGGCCAGGGCCTGACCATCCCGCTGGTGGCCCGGCTGCTGGGTGTGCGACGCGACGACCGCCAGGCAGACGTGCTCGCCGAGGCCGAGGTGCGCCAGGCCGCCCTGCGTGCCGCCCAACGCACCCTCGCAGAGCACCGCGGAAACGCGCCCGACCACGTGGTGGAGCGGTTGGACGCCTGGGCCGAGGCGCGCGCCAACCAGGTGTGGGAGCGGCTGGGCGACCCGTCCCGCGAAGTGCCCGCGGAGGCGTTCCGGCGGTTGCGCCGCCGGATGATCGACGCCGAACGCCAGGTGTTCATCGAGGCGCGGAACACGGGAAGGATCCCTGACGAGATACGCCGCCAGGTCGAACTGGAGCAGGACCTGGAGGAACTGATGCTCGACCGCGGCCGGGAGGACGACGAATGAACGGGTGCCCGCACCTTGCCGAAGCGCCCACCGAGGTGGGCGGCGATTCCGGCGTACAACCGAGCACGACGCAAGGGTGTGAGGACTGCCTGGCGCTGGACCGGGACGACTGGGTCCACCTGCGGATCTGCCTGGCCTGTGGCCACGTGGCCTGCTGTGACTCCTCGCCGTTGCGCCATGCCTCGGCGCACTACGCCGCCGTGCACCATCCGGTGATCCGTTCGTTCGAGCCGGGGGAGAACTGGCGCTGGTGCTTCGTCGACGAACGCATCGGTTAGCGCCACCGGTCTCGGGAGCTATCTTCTCCTCAGGCTAGGGGACGTCCGCTCGGACCTGCCGTCGGCGGGTCGGTGGCCGCAGAAGGTGGGGAGCCGTCATGCATCTGTGGCACAGCGGCGCTGTGGGGTCGCGATGACCGACGTCGCCGATCTGCTGGCGCGCGCCGAGGCCGCGTGCGCGGTGCTTGGCCCCACGTCGGGAGCCGGCTCGGCCGTGGTGGAGGGCATCCCGTGCGTGAGCTACCGGGTCGACCAGCCGTGGGCGTGCCAGGCCAAGGCCATGGTCCCGCCGACGTCAGCCGCCCTTGACGCGGCGACCGACTGGCTGGAGGCGCACGCGGTCACCCGTCGCGAGTGGACGGTCATGACCCGGCAACGCCACGTCGGCGCTCCGGTCTTCTCGGCGGCTGGCCTGTCGCCGTGGCTCACGCTGCCGATCCTCGCGCTCGGCCGCGCGGACCTGTTGGAGCGCATCGCCGCCGTGGACGGCCTCGACGTCGGTCCGGCGTCGGGTGCGGCGGAGTTCCTGGCCGTCTACGGCGAGGAACTCGCTCCGCTGATCACGCCCGGCATCCTGGCCGACCCGACGCATCACCACTTCGTCGGCCGGGTCGACGGCCAGCCGGTGGCCTGTGTCCAGGTGCGGGAGGTGGCGAACACCGCGTACATCTCGGGTGTGACGGTCATCCCGGCGTGCCGCGGCAGAGGCATCGGGACTGCGATCTCGGTGGCGGCGACCCGGTTCGCCCTCGCCAGCCATCCACGGGTCGTGTGGCTTGCCGCCGAGTCGCACCTGCACCCGATGTACGCACGGCTCGGGTTCGGCCAGGTCGGAGTCCATGTGCTGCTCCGCCCCGGTGACTGAACCCAGGTCCTGCGAAACTCCGGTGGGCCTGGGACGAGGTGGATGGAGCGGCAGCGTCTGCCTGCGAGCGAGTGGGTGAAGGTTGCGCTGGTGGTGTCAGCGGCCGCGTTCGAGTTGGCGTGCTGCCCGGCGGGCCTCCTTGAGCGACTTGCCCTTGGCCTCGGCCGGCAGCCGCCACACGTCGATCCCACCCATCAGGGAGTACGCACGGATCCGGATGACCGGTGCCCCGGGACGGGCGGGGCGGCGGCTGCCGCGTTCGTCGTTGCCGCCCATCAGTGCGAAACCTTCGACGATCACCTCGACACTGTCGGGGACGTAGATGTCGGTCCCGCCCATCACGGCGAACGCGTTGATGAGTACCTCGTCGCCGTCGATCTCGGCGTCGCGCAGGTCCACGGTGTCGCCGCCCATGACGGCGATCGAGTGCACCGTGCCGCTCAGCCGGAACCGCCCCCGCCGGTCGGAGCCACCCATGATCGCGACGAACCAGCGGGTGACGCGTCGACGCGGCCGTTCGACGGCGTGCCGGTCGGCAGTCGGCTGGTCGGCGGTCGGCTGGTCGGCGGTCGGCTGGTCGGGCAGGTCCCGGGTGAGGGCGTCGAGTTCGCCGCGGGTCTTGGCGTCGTAGGCCTTCTGGGCGCGTTCCTCCAGCTCGGCAAGGGTGAGCCGGCCGACGGCGGCGTGGTCGCTCAGGAGTTCGACCACGCGGTCGCGCTCGGCGTCGGAGGCGCGGACCGCGGCGGTGTCGGGGGGCTCGCTAACCGGTGGCGGGTGGGCGGGAAGGCGTTCGCCGTCGTCCACGGCGGCTCCTTTCGTACCGTGGCCCGGATGACCAGGTCCGGGGGTCGCCTGACCCGAGGCTTCCCCTGGAACAGGGCGTCGAGCACACCGTAGCCGCAGGATCGGCGTCCGGTTACATGAGGCGGTCGGCGTTCGCGGCATCAGGTCGGCGCGCGTGCGCGGACCCGCTCGACCACCTCGTCGGCGCAGCCCCACGACAGGGTGACACCGGCGCCGCCGTGGCCGTAGCAGTGCACGACGAGCCGGCCACCGGGGAGGTGCAGGGGCTCCAGACGGACGTTCGGTCGGGCCGGCCGCAGCCCGACCCGGTGCCGGAGTACGCGCGCCTTCGCCAGGACGGGAACGAGGGCCCGCGCCTGGGTGAGCAGCTCGCGGGCGGTCTGCTCGCGCGGGCGGGCCTCCCAGTCACCAGGCTCCGCCGTGCCGCCGACCACGATGTCGTGCAGCCGCGGAACGACATAGATGGGGCGCGAAGGGGTGTTCTCGGCGATCAACCATTCGGTGAGGCCGACCTGTTCGAGGACGCAGACCTGGCCGCGGACCGGGGTCACCGTGTCGTCGTCGGCCAGCAGGCGAGCGCCGAGGCCCGCGCAGTCGACGACGATCGGGGCGGTGTTGGGCAGTCCGGCGAGTGCGTGCCGGGTGACGGTGCCGCCGAGCTCGTCGAGGCGCCCGGTGAGCCACGGCAGATAGACGCTCATGTCGACGACCGGCGTCGCGAACTCCCAGCCGCCCGAGTATCCCGCCGGCGGTGCGCTCACCGGGCGGAGATCGGGGACCGCTGAGCTCCACCAGGGCGGCTCGCCGGGGGTGCGGAGAAGCTCACGACCGGTCCGCATGCGTACACCGGCGGCCGGTGTGTCCTCGGCGATGCGGGCGAATTGGTCGTACGACGTCGCGCCCCACCCGGTCACACGGTCCAGCGGGAATGCGCGGTAGGGGTACCACAGCGCGGCCGCGACGGCGGAGGTCGTCTCGAGGGGGAGATCGCGGGCGACGACGTTGACCTCGTATCCCGCCTCCGCGAGCCGCACCGCGCAGGTGAGTCCGATGACGCCGGCGCCGACCACGAGCACCCGTGGCCGCGACGGCACGTCGACAGGCGCGGGGTCCGGCACGGAGACCGGGCTGTTCGACGTCACGGCTCCACGCTAGCGATCCCTGGACAACGCCGCCGGTGGCCGCGAAGGACCTCACTGCCCGCCGTCGACGTGCGCGTGTCGGTCAGTGGGGTCCGGCCACGAGGTCCTCGGTGCCGCACGGGCCACCGCCGACACTTTCGGCCAGCTCGACCGGAGCGCCGTCCATGGTGAGGGTCCTGTAGTGCCGCGAGATCCGGTCGCAGGACTCCCGCCCGACGTAATGACAGATGAACGAACGCCGGAACCGGTCGGTCGTGGTGTTGGGCCCGGATCCGTGCACGAGGCTGCCGTTGAAGAAGAGCATGTCGCCCGGCTCCATGTCGACAGGCACCGGCGCGAGCCCCGGCGGCGGCGGCACGTACTCCCGGGTGAAGGACACGTCCATGTCCGCGTCCTCGGGGCAGAACACGTCCATCCGGTGCGTACCCGGAACGACCTCCAGCCCACCGTTGGCCCGGTCGATGACGTCGCAGGCCAACCACGCGGCGACGCAGGTGCCCGGCTCGACCCGCAGGTAGAAGTTGTCCTGGTGGAGTGCCTGGCCGCGGGCGCCCGGCGGCTTGAAGTAGAACATGCTCTGGGCGGCCAGTGGCTCCTCGCCGAGCAGCTCGGTGAGGATGCTGCGTACGCGGGAGTCGAGCAGGTAACGCAGGGCCAGGGCGTTGAACTGGTGCGGGTGCATGACCCTGGGAAACCTGCGGAGCACGTCGGTCGGGCCGTCCGGGTTCGACGTCGCCGGTTCGAAGTGGCCCGGCACCGGCCCAGCGGCATGGATCGCCATGAACTCGTCGCGGATCTCTCCGACCTCCGCAGCGGTGAACAGGCCCTTGATGACGGCGAACCCGTCCGTGGCGAACCGCGCGCGATCCTCCGCACTCAGGACGTCCGACGCGACCGGGGTCGACGTGCCCGGCGGGGTCGTCGACCCGCCCGGCGGGATCGCCGTCGATACGCTCTGCTGGGTGGATGTCATGCGACCTCCTCGGTGCGCGGACCTTTGACGACTACCTCGACGTTACGGCGTGTGCTGCCATAAGGGGATGCCCGTGGACGCTGCGGAGCTGTCTGATTCTGCTGAGGAGTCAGGTGGTACGCCCGCACCGCCGGCCGAACTGGTCCTCGCGGGGCGGTTCGACGTCGGCCCGGACTACGCGGTCCACCGGGCCCGCGGCGCGGAGAGCACGCTGCTGGCCTGGACCATGGACGGAGCGGGTCGCTTCGAACAGGGCGGCGTCGAGGTCACCGCCGTACGCGGCGACCTCGTCGTGCTCGGTCCTCGGGTCGCACACTCCTATGCGGTGGCACCCGGCGCGCGCCGGTGGTCGTTCTGGTGGGTCCACTACCCGGCCCGGGTGACGTGGCCGTCGTGGCTGGAGCCGTACGCGGTGGGGGAGCAGGTCTTTGTGGTGGCCCGCGTACCGGCAGTCGTCCGAGACCGGATCGACGCCGCGTTCCTGCGGCTGCATGCCGACGCCCGCTGGTCCGGGCATGGCCCGCCACCCGCGGCCGCCACCGCCGAGGGGCGGACCGTACCGCCCGCGGTCGCGGCGGGTACGCCGGCCCGCGAGCTCGTCCTCGGCAGGGTCGAGGAGGTCCTCGTCCTCGCCACGACAGCGACCGGATCAGCACTCGGCGATCGCCACCGCGGGCCGTTGAGCGGCGAGGTCGACCCGCGGGTCACCCAGGTCGAGGCGCTGGTCGTGGCTGATCCCGCGGCACCCCACACCGTGGGCTCGTTGGCCGACCATGTGGCGCTGTCGGCGTCGCGGCTCGCCCATCTGTTCTCGCAGCAGACCGGTCGTACGCCGATGCAGGCCGTCCGCGACGCCAGGCTGCGCCATGCGGCCCGGCTGCTGGAGCGGACCGACCTGCCGGTGGCGAGCATCGCGGCCGCGTCGGGGTTCGTGAGCGCGTTCCACTTCAGCCGGGTGTTCCGGGCCAGGTTCGGCGTACCTCCGAAGGACTACCGCACTGGCGTCCGCTGAGGCTCGGTCCGGCTCGGGCGTTGTTCCGCGTTCGTCCGGTGTCTAGATGAGGGGACCCCTCCACCAAAGTCAGCCCCGGTCGATGGACGACCCTCGCCGTCGGGGCGGTGGCGGGTCAGAACAGGCGCATGGACGGGTCGTCGAGGCCGCGCAGCGCGTCGTAGTCGACCGTGACACAGTCGATTCCACGGTCGCCCGCGAGGACCCGCGCCTGCGGCTTGATCTCCTGCGCGGCGAAGACCCCCCGGACAGGAGCCAACAGCGGATCGCGGTTGAGCAGTTCGAGGTAGCGGGTGAGCTGTTCCACGCCGTCGATCTCGCCCCGCCGCTTCACCTCGACGGCGACCGCGGACCCGCCTGAGTCCCGGCACAGCAGGTCGACCGGTCCGATCGCGGTGGGGAACTCGCGGCGGACAAGGCTCCAGCCATCGCCGAGCGTCCCCGGATGTTCGGCGAGGAGCTCCTGCAGGTGGGCCTCGACGCCGTCCTTCTGCAGGCCGGGGTCGACACCGAGGTCGTGCCGGGAGTCGTGCAACACCTCGTCGATCGTGATGACCAACTGACCGCCGTCCTTGCCGGTGACCGTCCAGCGGTCCGGTTCGCCGTCCTCGCCGGGCTGCTCCTGGAGTGTGCACGGCGGGCTCATCCAGTTCAGCGGTTTGTACGCCCGGTCGTCGTTGTGGATCGACACCGAACCGTCGGCCTTGATGAGGATGAGTCGGGTGGCGCGCGGAAGATGGGCGGTCAGGCGGCCGGCGTAGTCGACCTGGCACGAACAGATGACGAGACGCACGGCCGATCACACTATCGGGCGTACGACCGGACGCCGTGAGCCCGGCCCGTGTCGCGGTTGCGGGCTTAGGCGATCTGGCCGAGGAGCGCGACCAGCGGACCGGCGATGTCGAGGCCGTCGAGCTCGGCGACGTCGAGCCACAGAGGTTCGTAGGTGCCCCTGGCGGCGCGTTCCTCCGGCGGCAGGACGGCGAAGTCCGGCCACGTACCCGTGCCGAACTCACCGCCGGTGATGCGCGCGGTAGAAGAGGAACCGCTCCCCTTTCCTGTGCTCCTCGGCGAGCAACTCCTCGCACACCACCTCGACCCCCAACTCCTCCATCGCCTCGCGCTCGCCCGCCTCCACGAAGGTCTCGCCGGGCTCGACGCCGCCGCCGGGCATCACGTAGTACGTGTGGCCAGCGCGTCGGCGGCGGATCAGGGCGACGCGGCCCTTCGCGACGATGACGAGGCGTACGCGGGCAGGTCGAGCTTCGGCCATGGGCGAGCGGATCGACGACGGAGTGTCGTAGGTGAAGGCAGGTGGCGGTGGGGCGAGGCGGTCAGCCGCAGCCGCACGCACCGCCGCAGCAACCGCCACCGGCCGGACCCACGGCTGCACCGGTCGAGCGGCCGCCGAGCGCAACGGTCGACAGCAGCTTCACGGTGTCGTCATGGCCCTGGGGGCACGGTGCGGGCGACCCCGCCTCGCTCATGGGGCGGGTCTGCTCGAACGTGGCGCCGCAGCTGCGGCAGCGGTACTCATAGCGGGGCACGCGACCAGCGTAGATGACGGCGCCCCCAACAGCCCGCCTGACGGGCGTCCGTACGTGGCCCAGCCGGCGCCGGCCAACAGTTGGACGGGACAATGATCGGGTGGCTCGCCGTCGTCCTCGCCGTGGCTCGAGAGGGCCGGACCCGTCGCCGCGCCCACCCCGTGGTGGTCATGAGCGGGTGGAGGAGTGGCCGGACGGGGAGTGGGTCGTACGCCAGATCACCGGTGCCACGAGCTCCAAGCCCTACCGCTGTCCTGGCTGCGACCAGCTGATCCTGCCGGCGACCCCGCACGTCGTGGCGTGGCCGGTCGACCCTCGCTCGTTCACCGGTCCCGGCCTCGACGAACGCAGGCACTGGCATACGGCCTGCTGGCGCGCCCGCGACCGCCGTCGCCGCCGCCGGTAGGGGCGTGTCGCGCCGGGCCGGGCACAATCGGTGGGGTGAGCACCGAGCAGATCCGGGCAAGCAGCGTCCTACCGGCCAAGCGCACACCTCTCACGCTCGAGACCGCCGACGGGCTGAAGCTGGTCGGCGAGCTGGCCGAGCCGCTGGACCGGCCCACAGTCGCCACCCTCGTCTGTGTCCACCCTCTCCCGACCCACGGCGGGATGATGGACAGCCACGTGATCCGCAAGGCGTCGTACCGCCTGCCTGCTCTGGCCGGGATCGCGGTCCTGCGTTTCAACACCCGCGGGACGGCGAGCGTCCAAGGGCGTAGCGAGGGGGAGTTCGACAACGGCCGTGGTGAGGGGCTCGACGTGGCGGCGGCGCTGGAGTACGCCGAGTTCGCCGAACTGCCCCGGATCTGGCTGCTCGGCTGGTCGTTCGGAACCGATCTTGTCCTGATGTACGGATGCGATCCGGAGGTCGAGGGCGCGGTCCTGCTCTCACCGTCGCTACGGTTCGCCGGCACAGAGCATCTCGCTGCCTGGGCGGAGTCGGGCAAGCCGGTCGCCGCCCTCGTCCCCGAGCTGGACGACTACCTCAGGCCGGCGGAGGCGCGGGAGCGGTTCGCCGCGATCCCCCAGGCCGAGGTGGTGGCGATGGACGGGGTCAAGCACCTGTGGGTCGGAGCGGCCGAACGTGCCCTGGACGAGATCGTGGCACGGATCTCGCCGTCCGCCGGGCCCCTGCCGACGACGTGGGACGGACCGATGGAGTGGGCCGACACCAGCGCGTACGCCGACAGGACGGTCGCGGCGTACTCCCATGTCCCCATGCCGGAACGCGAGGCGTAGCCGAGGGGGCCGGTGCCGGAACGCGAGGCAGGAGCACCGTCGCCGCACGCGAGGCAGGAGCACCGTCGCCGACCGCGAGACAGGAGCACCGTCGCCGACCGCGAGACAGTAAGCGCCGGCGCGCGGGACCGCGGAACCGGGTGGCAAGCCGCGGTGTAGTCCGTACGTCCCGTGGGTTCGCACGTCGAGGGGGTCTCATGAAGCGACGCTTCTGGCTGGTCACCGTGGTGGCGGCACCGGTCCTGCTCGTGGCCGGCATGCTCGGTCTTGCTTCGCCTTCCTACGCCAAGGGGATGACCAACCTGACCATCTCCGGTCCTGGCCTCCACGAGCCCATCACGGTGGGCCCCGACACATCCGAACCGCCTTTCATCCATGATCTCTTCGCCGAAAGCGGGGCCGCGTTGGTCACGGGCGAAGGGCTCGTCAGGCGCGATCGCGAGGCTCCCGCAGGGGAGCTTGGTCCGCGGTACACCATGATCTACTCCGCACCGGGGACGCAGCTGGTCCAGGACGCCTACCCGTTCGCCGCGGCGGGGCCGATGACCTACACGCCGCCCGGCCAGGTCGTGTGGGGGACCGCTGCTGTGGCGTCGGGTTGGTGCATGGTGCCCGAGCTCCTTCGTACGAACCTCGTGGCGCTCGGGGTGCCGCGCCCGACAGCATCGGCCGAACCGGCTGCTGCCACATCGGTGCCGCGATCTGTCGCGAAGGTTTCGCAGCGAGCCGACGCGGGCTCTGGGTCGGCAGGCACGGATGGCAGCGCATCGACGTTGCCGTGGTGGTTTGCCGCGATCGGGCTCGCGGCAGCTGCCGGCTTCGGCACCGGCACGCTGGTGGCCCGCCGGTCCGCGACCCGACGGCCGCGCTGAAGGCGGGCCCGCGGCGTTCCCGGCACGGTCGCGGATCGGGCATGATCGACTGCGGACCTGGCCGGGGTTGGCCAGAAGGGCCAGCGCCTGCGCCGCCCGAAAGTGTCGGAAGTCCTCCCTACACTGAGTAGCGATGAGCGAGAATTTATCGGCGGCTGCCTCCAAGGCGGCCGCCCCTTCTGAGTCCACCCGTACCGAACCCGTGGTCCCCGAACCCGTCCGACCTCTGAGGGTGGGCGTCGTCGGTCTCGGGTTCGCCGGACAGGCCGCCCTCAAGGGCTACAAGGAACTGCCCGACGTCGACGTCATCGGCCTCGCCGGGCTGGAGGCCGACCGGCTGGCAGAGCTCGGCAAAGAACACGCCATTCCTTACCTCTACGAGCGCTGGCAGGATCTGCTCGAACGGGACGACCTCGACGCCGTGAGCGTCGCCACACCCACCCAGCTGCACGCCCCGATCGCGATCGCGGCGCTGGAAGGCGGCCGGCACGTCCTGAGCGAGAAGCCGCTGGCGCGTTCCGGCGACGAGGCGCAGCGGATCACCGAGGCGGCGATCAAGGCCGGCCGCGTGCTGAAGGTGGTGTTCAACCACCGCAAGCGCGGCGACGTCACCGTGCTCAAGCGGCACATCGACGACGGCCAGCTCGGTCGGGTCTACTACGCCAAGACCCACTGGATGCGACGGAACGGCATCCCGGGCCTCGGCAGCTGGTTCACCAACCGTGAGATGGCCGGCGGTGGGCCGCTCATCGACCTCGGCGTCCACATGCTCGACATGGCGATGTACCTGCTGGGTGAGCCGAAGGTCCTGAGCGTCAGCGCGTCCACGTTCGCCGAGCTCGGGCCCCGCGGCCTGGGCGGCTCGGCCTGGTCGACGAAGGTCGGCGTCGGGTCGGCGTACGAGGTCGAGGACCTCGCCACGGCCTACCTCCGCCTCGACGGCGGGGGAGTGCTGGCACTCGAGACCAGTTGGGCGACGTTCCGGCAGTCGGGCGACCACTTCGGCGTGACGCTCTACGGCACCGACGGTGGCGCCGAGATCGCCGTCCCCAACTACGCCGTCGAGGACACGCTCCGCATCTACACCGACGTGGGCGGGGCCGCGGCCGAGATCCGGCCGGAAGTGCGACGCGGTGAGGGCCACCGGGCCGTCGTCCGCGAGTTCGTCGAGACCATCCACGGCGGTGACTGGTCCGCGCACGTGGGCCGCGACGGCCTGGCGCGGGCGCGCATCATCGACGCCTGCTACCAGTCGGCGCTGGAGGGCCGAGAGGTGCCGGTCCTCGACCTGCTCTGACAGGTCATGATGGACCCTGGCCGCGAAACGTCAGGGTCAGTCCACAGTCCAACGGTCCCGCGATCCACCTGTAGAGCGGACCAACCCACCTGCCTTGAAGCGCGAGGGAGCAACACATGAGCGCGTCCCCCATCCGGGTCACAGTCTGGGGCGAGAACGTCCACGAGCAACGGGACGCATCCGTCAAGGAGATCTACCCCGACGGCATGCACGCGGCGATCGCCGCCGGCATCAGGGCCAACCTCGGTGACGGTGCGGTCGTACGCACGGCGACCCTGCAGGAGCCGCAGCACGGACTCACCGACGAGGTCCTCGCCGAGACCGATGTCCTCACCTGGTGGGGACACGCAGCCCATGGCGAGGTCTCCGACGAGGTGGTCGACCGGGTGCAGCAGCAGGTGCTCTCCGGCATGGGACTGCTCGTCCTGCACTCGGCCCACTTCTCGAAGATCTTCCGCAAGCTCATGGGTACCAGCTGCGTACTCGACTGGCGCAGCGAGAACGACCGTGAGCTGGTCTGGACGGTGGCCCCGCACCACCCGATCGCGGCGGGTATCCCCAGCCCGATCATCATCCCGGCGCAGGAGATGTACGGCGAACACTTCGACATCCCGCAGCCGGACGAGTTGATCTTCATCAGTTCGTTCAGCGGCGGTGAGGTCTTCCGCAGCGGCTGTGCCTATCGCCGGGGACACGGGCGGGTCTTCTACTTCAGTCCTGGCGACCAGGAGTACCCCGTCTACCACCACCCGGACGTCCTCAAGGTGATCGCCAACGCTGTGGCGTGGGCCGCGCCGACGGAGCCGGAGCGCCGGACGCCGAGCGTGTCGCGGCGCCCGACCGGGTGGTACGAGTCCGGGGAGACGCTCTCCACGGCTGACCCGCGCCTGGCACAGTCCTGACGTTCCGTGCTGGTCGGTGAATGACCACGCTGAGCAGGCGTTCGGCACCCGGAACGGGTGTCGACGCCTCTTTGGCGAACACGGGCATGCTCAGCGTGGTCATTCAACCGCTGCGCGCGTGCTCAGCGTGGTCATTTGCCGCCAGCGGCGCGGGGACGCAGCGGGCTGGGACGCAGCGGGCTGGGCTGGTGTCAGGCGTCTTCGAGCCGTGGGTGGATCACTTCACGGATGAGCAGCAGGATCGCGGCCGCGGTGGGTACGGCCAGTAGTGCCCCGACGATTCCCAGCAGCGAGCCGCCCACCATCGCGGCGATGACGATCACGGTGCCGGGTACGTTGACCGACTTCTGCATCACCCGCGGGTAGATCACGTAGTTCTCGATCTGTTGGTAGATGACGAAGTAGATCAGGCAGGCGACACCGATCCGCCAGTCGATCAGCAGCCCGACCGACGTTGCCACCACGGCGGAGATGGCGCCACCGATGAGCGGGATCAGGCCGAGGACGGCGACCACGATCGCGAGCGCGAGTGCGTACTCCCGTAGCTCGGAAAACATGAAGAAGATGAACGCCGACACCGCGGCGATGGCAGCGACTCCGATCTGGCCACCGACGTAGCTGCCCACCCGGTCGAGCATCTCGTCGCCCAGCTGGGTGACTCTGGTGCGGCGTGACCGCGGGAAGAACTTGTACAACGTGCTCTTGGTCGCGGGCAGTGACCCGAGGAAGTACAGCGTGAGCACCAGCACGGTGAAGCCGGAGAAGAGCGTGCTGAACACGATCTTCCCAGCGCCGAGCACCCCGCCGAAGAGGCGTTCCGCGAGACCTCCGCTGGTGATGTAGTCCTCGACCCGCTTGGTGATCTCGTACTCCTCGTCGAGCCGCCGGAGATTGTCGTCGGATTGCAGCTGTTTGAGCCAGTCCGGCACCTGGTTGACGAGGGCGGTGACCTGTTCGGTGACGACCGGGATGATCGCCAACCCGATGAGCCCGAAGATCATCGCGACGCCGACGAAGACTGCCGCGACGGCGAGACCGCGTCGTACCCTCCGGCGGACGAACCACTCGACCACCGGGTTGAGTCCGACGGCGAGATACATCGACACCACGAGCAGGAGAATGACGCTGCGCGCGGAGGCGAGCATGCCGGCGAGCTGCCAGGCGAGCAGGGCACCGAGGGCGCCGAAGAAACCGATGTAGAACGGCGAATGGCGGCTGAGCCGAGCCCCGGGCAGTCCGAGGGAAGACGTGGGTCCCGCGGTGCTGGAGGCCGATGCACCGCCCAGCGCGGGCGCCGTCCCGGCCCGACCCTCGTCCGCTGCACCGGTCGGCGGGCGGCCCGAAGGTCCGGTCGCTGGGCCCTGGGTGGTGGGTCCCGGCACCGAATCCAAATCCGCCGGATCTGCGGCCGCCGACTCGGGGGTCGGGTGCACGGAACCACCATTGCTGGTCTCTGTCGGGGCCGATCCTGGCGCCGCGTCCTGCGGAGGTGGCGCCATCACGTGCCCGTCACCCATACCGCCTGCCCAGCCACTGCGAGCCACCTCTCACACCGACGTCCGTGACGGGTCTCACCGTACGGCGACTACCGCCGATGGCGGCAGCCGGGTGCGACCGACGGTCCTGGTGTGGCCTTCAGCGGGCCCGCTGGTTGCTGGCGCCGGACTGGGGCCGGTCTGGCCCGCTGTCACCGGAGGGCTTTCTGGTCGACGGCTGCGAGGGTCCGGACTTCTTCGCGTCGGGGGGAGTGCCACCACCCGGGCGGGACGGGTGGTCGGCGGATGCCGCTGACCGTGCCGCGCCGGCTCCCGCGCCCGCCGCGCCGCTCGGGGCCTGCGGGCTCGACGGCGGTCCGTTGGTCGGGGCACCGATGGGGCCGGTCGGCGCGCCAGGACGGGCGGGTCCCATTCCCATGGCGCGCTGCTGGTCGGGTACGCCGGTGATGACGCTCACGTGGTCACGCAACCGGGTCAGGCTTTCGATCAGGTCGTCGCGCTGGCGGCGCAGGCTGGCGATCTGTCGTTCGGTCGCCGCGGCGTCCTCACGGGACCTCGCGTCGGCCTCGCGGGTAATCCGTTCGGCTTCGGCGCGGGCTTCCTTGCGGATCTGCTCGGCGTCACGGCGCGAGCGCGAGAGGACCTGGGTCACCCGGTCGTTCGCCTTGCGCAGGCGCTCCTCGGTGCTCTGGTCGCTCTCCTGGGCGCGCTTCTCGGCATCGCGAAGGATCTGCTCGGCGTGGGACGTGAGGCGTTCGGCCTCGGCGGTCGCGTTGGTGTGCAGGGTGGCGGCCTCGCGCTGGGCCTTCTCCAGGATTCCCGCGACGGTGCTGCGCCGCTCGGCCACCTCGCGCTCGGCGGCCGCGAGCATCGCCGAGACTTCGTGCTCGGTGCTCTGGCGCTTGGTCTTGAGCTTCTGCTCCAGCTCCCGCAGCTGCCGGGTGGCGGTCTCGCTCGCCTGCGACAGGATGTCCTCGCGACGCTTCTGCGCCGCCTTGATGATCCGGTCGGCTTCTTCCTCGACGGCGTTGCGGATCTTCTCCGACTCGTCGGTGGCACGGCGCCGGGTCTCCGCCGCCGTGCGCTCGGCGTCGTCGCCAAGTCGGCGGACATCGCTCTGGGCGGAGGCGCGAACCTCCGCCGCCTTCTCCTCGGCGCGGGTCTCGACGTCGATGGCCTGCTCTTCGGACAGCCGCAAAATTTCCTGGGCGCGCCGGCCCAGCTTGGCCCAGGTGGGCTCGCCAGCCGCCTCGAGGGCACGCTGGGTGGCTACCAGGTCGCGGTGCAGCTCACCGATGTTGCGGTCACGCTCGTCAAGCCTCGACTCGAGCATGCCCACACAAGTGTCTACCTCTTGCCGGTCATACCCGAGGAGGACGGTCGTGAAGGTGCCGACGGCACTACCCGTGTCCAGCAGGTCAAGGCCCTCGTCGGGTTCAGACATCTGCTCTCCTCACCGCCTCGGCCAATCTCCCCATGGTGCCCGTCTTCACGCTATGTCGCCAGCTCGGGGCGGTGGGGTGCCGACATCGGTCCGCCAGGTCACCAACTGAGAAAGTTGGCCAATCCCGACGTGCCCCGGCCAGGCCCCATGCGCTCCACGTCCAACCTTGGCATGTCGCGCTCGCTCGCGGGGAGCCACCGCGGCGGATTCTCATTTTTCTCCTCGAACCGGCAGTGCGTGCTGGGTGTGTCACCTGGACGGACCCGACGACGCGTCGGGGTGTTCGACGAGTTCGACCAGGACCCCTCCGGCGGTCTTCGGGTGGACGAAATTCACCCGCGATCCCCAGGTGCCGGCGTGCGACCGCTCGTAGAGGGTGTCGACGCCACGCTCCCGCAGGGTCGTGGTGGCGGCCTCCACGTCGTCGACCGTGTAGGCGATCTGGTGGAGCCCTTCGCCGCGGGACGCCAGAAATCTGGCTACCGGCGACTCCTCGTCCAGCGGAGCGATCAGCTGCAGGAGCGGGCCCGACTCGCCGACCTCGAGCATCGCCTCGCGGACGTGCTCGTCGGCGTTCGTCTCGATGTGGACGACGCGCATACCGAACTTCTCCGCGTACCACTCGATCGCGGCGTCCAGGTCGTGGACCGCGATGCCGATGTGGTCGATGGAACGGAACACCGCAGGTGTCGGCTCGGGGTCTCCGGTCGGGGCGGCTGCCGGGTCTGGGTTCTTCTCAGGCATGGACCCATCCTCTCCGTCACTGCCGACTCCATACCCCTCGGCTCGCGCCCACCTGCCGACGGCGGCGCTCACGCGTAGGGTTGAGAGGGTGAGAACGGTCATCGTCGGGGGCGCGCGCACCCCCATCGGCCGGCTGGCCGGTGCGCTCAAGGACTTCTCCGCCGTCGATCTCGGCGGCATCGCGATCAAGGCCGCCCTGGACCGCAGTGGGGTCACACCCGGTCAGGTGCAGTACGTCATCATGGGCCACGTCCTGCAGGCCGGGACGGGGCAGATCACCGCACGTCAGGCCGCCGTCAAGGCCGGCATCCCGATGACAGTCCCCGCGCTGACGGTCAACAAGGTGTGCCTGTCGGGTCTGGACGCGATCGCTCTTGCCGACCAGCTCATCCGCGCCGGTGAGTTCGAGGTGGTGGTGGCCGGCGGAATGGAGTCGATGACCAACGCACCTCACCTGCTCCCCGACTCGCGCCGCGGTGTCCGCTACGGCGACGCGACGCTCGTCGACTCGATGGTCCTCGACGGGTTGTGGGACGCATTCACCGACGCGGCCATGGGCGAGCTGACCGAGACGCACAACGCCAAGCGCGGGCTCGGCCGGGAGGAGCAGGACGTCTACGCCGCCCGGTCCCACCAGCGGGCGGCGGCGGCCCGCAAGGACGGCGTGTACGACGACGAGATCGCGCCAGTCGAGGTTCCCCAGCGCAGGGGCGAACCCCTGGTCGTCGCCGAGGACGAGGGAATTCGGCCCGACACCACCGCCGACCGGCTCGCCGGCCTCACACCGGCCTTCGGTCCCGACGGCACGATCACGGCCGGTTCGTCGTCCCAGATCTCCGACGGCGGATGCGCCGTGGTGGTCGCGAGCAAGGAGGCCGCGGAGCGGCTCGGCCTCGCGTGGATCGCCGAGATCGGCGCGCAAGGCGTCGTGGCGGGGCCCGACTCGTCTCTGCAGTTGCAGCCCGCCAACGCGATCCGTGCCGCCTGTGAGAAGGAGGGCATCGACCCTACGGCGCTGGACCTCGTGGAGATCAACGAGGCGTTCGCGTCCGTCGCGGTCGCGTCCCTCCGCGAGCTGGGTCTCGACGAGGAGAAGGTCAACGTCCACGGCGGAGCGATCGCGGTCGGCCATCCGCTCGGCATGTCGGGGGCTCGCATCGTCCTCCACCTCGCCCTCGAGCTCCGTCGCCGGGGCGGAGGCGTCGGCTGCGCGGCGCTGTGCGGTGGCGGGGGGCAGGGTGACGCCCTCGTCGTACGGGTGCCGGCGGTTGGCGAGTGACGGTCCGGCGGGCAACGGCGGAACGATGAGGGTTAGACAGCAGATGACGGTGGGGCGACGTTGACCGCGGTCCTACGCCGGAACCAGCCGGTCTCCGAGCTGGTCGAACACGCCCGCGCCGGCGATCCACGAGCGATCGGCCGGCTGATCTCCCTGGTCGAGGACGCGGCGCCGGAACTCCGCGAGGTGGCGGCCGCGCTCGCACCGTACTCCGGCTCGGCCGAGGTCATCGGCATCACCGGCGCACCAGGTGTGGGAAAGTCCACCTGCACGTCGGCCCTGGTGACGGCGTACCGGCAGCAGGGTCGGCGGGTGGGGGTCCTTGCCGTCGACCCCTCGTCGCCGTTCTCCGGCGGCGCGCTGCTCGGCGACCGCGTACGCATGCAGGATCACGCCACCGACCGCGAGGTCTTCATCCGGTCGATGGCGGCCCGCGGCCATCTCGGCGGGCTGTCCTGGGCGACGCCGCAGGCGCTGCGGGTCCTCGACGCCGCCGGGTGTTCGGTCGTCCTCGTGGAAACCGTCGGTGTCGGGCAGTCGGAGGTGGAGGTCGCCGGCCTCGCCGACACGACCCTCGTCCTGCTCGCCCCCGGCATGGGCGATGCGGTCCAGGTCGCCAAGGCCGGCCTGCTCGAGGTGGGTGACGTCTACGTCGTCAACAAGGCGGACCGGGACGGCGCGGACCGGCTCGGTCGCGATCTTCGTCACATGCTGAGCCTCGGCGAGCGGCCGGAGGGCGCGTGGCGGCCTCCCATCGTGCGTACTGTCGCACCCTCCGGCGACGGCATCGACGCCCTGGTGGAGGCGGTCGCGCAGCATCGGGACCATCTGCGCGCCAGCGGGGAGCTCAGCTCGCGGCGGACCCGCCGCGCCCGGGAGGAGATCGAGGCACTGGCCCTGGTCGACCTGCGCAAACGCCTGGACCTGCTGCCGCACGACCGGCGCGTCGACGCACTCGCGACGCGGGTGCTTGCCGGCGAGCTCGACCCCTATTCCGCTGCCGACGAACTGGTGGCCGAGGTCGTCGGCGAGGGCACCGGATCCGCGCGGCTTCGAGGGTCCGCGGCGACCTGAAACCTCTTTCGCGGGTTCGCCGCGCCTGGCGGCCTCAGGCGGCCACCATGTCCTAGGCTTTAACGGCCAGGCGATGACATGTACGCCGATTGCAGTTTGCGGCGGGTAACTTCGTACTTAGAGTTTGTAGTGGGCTACAGCACGCATAAAGGCCGAGTAGGACTCATCGGGAGGAGTGGCAAGCGTGACAGCTGGTACGAAAAAGGTGGTGAGCTGGCTTGCTATCGCCTTGGTCGCGTTCTATCTGGTCACCAACCCACAGGGTGCCGCGGTAGCGGTCCGGGGCGCGGGAGGCATGATCGGTGACGCGTTCGAAGCCATCATCGCGTTCCTGACCTCCGTCTTCGCGTGACCGGACCCGTTCGCTGGCTTCGGCGCGCGATCGCTGATCCCAAGATCGTGCGTCATCTCCTCGCCGACGAGGGGGAGGTCGTCGTCGACGAGGTACGCCACCACTGGGTGGTCTATCTCATGCCTGTCCTGGAGTGCCTCGTCGCACTCGCGCTGTTCGTCGCGATGCTCTACCTGCCGGTCGAGGCGGCGTGGGTGCCGTTCGCGGGCGCGCTCATCATCTTGGGCCATGCGGGGTGGCGTGCGCTCTGCGAACACATGGACCGGTTCGTCATCACCAACATGCGGGTCTTCCGCGTCAGCGGCGTTCTCACCAAGAAGATCGCGACGACGCCCATCATGCGAATCCTCGACATCACCGTCGACAAGCCGTTCATCGGCCGGATCCTGGGCTACGGCCACTTCATCTTCGAGTCCGCCGCGCAGGAGCAGGGTTTGCGCGACATCAAGTTCGTCGGCAAGCCCGACCAGCGCGACCTCACCATCCAGCGGCTGCTCCAGCGGGCCGGCCTGCGCGCCACGGCCAAGGAACAGGACGAGGATGACCAGGCCGCCGCGGAGGCCGCCGGCGGCGGCGGTGCGTCCAAGGTCGTCCGCACTGTCCGGGCCAACCATCCACGCCGCCCCGGACCGCCGACCGCCCGCCGCCTTCCTCGCTGAGCCGACGGCTGCTGCCTTTTCAGGCACGCTGGGTAAAGTGCATCTCGGACCGTGCACCGTCCGGATGAGAAAACCGGGATGGATGTCCTGGTTCCGGTGAGGATACGGTGAACTGTTCGGTAACGCTCCGCGACAAGACGCGGTAGCAGGAACTCCGCCGAGGCGCCCCCCGTCTATCGTCGAGTACGCCATGAATGACGGCCGCCCGCGGAGGTGGCCCCATCGTCGAGCGAGAGGAGTCGGCACGTCATGCACGGTCGAGTCTCGGGTGAACACCGGGACGAGTCGCGCGCCGGGCGCCTGGCGTTGCCTGCTCTGGCGGTGGGGCTCTATGCCGCCGCTCTGGTGATCTTCGCCGATCTCGGTCGAAACGGTCCGATGATCCGGCTGGACGCCTGGGCGGCGAGCATCTGGCCCTACGAGGGGCCGTACTCCTACTACGTCGCGGACATGATCGACCGGATCGGGCAGCGGCAGGTCTGCGTACCCCTCCTGATCATCGTCGCCTGGGTGGTGTGTCGGCGGATCGGCAGCATGCGCGCGCTCGTGATCAGCACGGTCCTGACCATCACGCTCAACTTCGCTGTCGGCGTCCTGAAGCTCGCGAGTGGGCGGGAGAGCCCGCGCACCGGTGGGCCGGAGATGTTCGTCGGCGACAACGTGCTCTTCCCGTCCGGTCACGCCGCCAACGTGATCTTCCACTACGGCCTGGTCGCGGCGTTGCTTCTCCGCTACACCTACGTGCGGGAGTGGCAGCGCAAGGTCCTGCACATCGGCGTGGTGTTCCTGTTCGTCCTCATGACGTTCGTCTCGGTGTATCGGCACACGCACTGGTTGAGTGATCTGATCGCCGGCGGGTTGATCGGCACATCCCTGCTGTGTGTCTCCCTCGCCGCCGACCGGGAATGGGTACCGCTGGTCAACTGGCTCCGGCGGCTGGCCGGGCCGACCTGGGTGGTCGCCGAATGGGTGATCGAACGCCTCCGCCCCGTCGTCGTGGGTAAGACGAAGCCGGCGATGGCGAAGCTTCCGCAGCCGGTGACGAGAGAGCTGGCGCACAGTGCCCGGGCATCCTCGTCCCGTGGTGGGCGCGGATTGGTGCCCACCACGCGGCATCCGGCGGCGCCCGGTTCCACGTCGGTCGGCGGCGTCGTGTCCCGCCGGAAGGGCGGACGTGAGGATGCCGGCCCGGACGGTCGCGAGCCCGAGGCTGTCGTCAGGCCGCGGTCCTCGTCCTGGTCCTGACGACCCGTGTCGAGGTGGCCGGGCCCGGTATGGAGCCGGTCCTGCCCACCGCCTGGGTCGTGAACCTGGGCCGCCCAGGCCCCTGTTACGTTCCTCGTCATGGCTAAGAGGAGGCCCCTGCCGTTCGACCCGGTTCAGGAGGCGGCCCGGCAGTGGGAGAGCCACTTCGGCGCCGACGCGGCCGTCGAGCCGATGCGGGCGGTCACGTCCTTGATGCGGGTGCAGCAGATCGTCCTCCGCCGGCTCGACGACGTGTTGCGGCGATACGACCTGACCTTCGCGAGGTACGAAGCGTTGGTGCTGTTGACCTTCACGCGGACCGGCGCGCTGCCGCTCGGCAAGATGGGCGAGCGGCTCCAGGTGCATCCGACGTCGGTGACCTCGATCGTGCGGCGGCTCGAACGCGACGGCCTGGTCCGGCGTACACCCCATCCGGAGGATGGTCGTGGCGTCCTGGCGGAGGTGACCGATGAGGGTCGCGCGGTCGTGGGGGCCACCACCAAGGAGCTGGTGGGGATGCGCTTCGGGCTGGACCCGCTCGATGACGAGAGTCTTGCCGGGGTGCACGACATACTGACCCGGGTCCGTCGCGACGCGGGCGACTTTCTCCCCTGACTTCCGGAAATGCCGGGCTGATCCTCGTCCCGGAATCCGTCGATCCCTGAGGTTCCGACCGGTGTTCACGGCGCGGTAGTTGGACGTCCTACTATCCTGGCGGTGGGCGCCTCACAAGGGCACCTCACAGCCGGGAGGAACCATGAGCGTCGAGGACATCGAAGCCGGTCGGGGCCGCTGGCAGGAGCGGTACGAAGCGGCAGCGCGCAAGATCCGGTCCGGAGGGCCGGGCGGCGGCGGGCAGGACTTCCGGCGTACGACGATCTCCGGCGACGAAGTAGCGCCGGTCTACGGTCCGCCGGAAGGTGCCGACCTCCCGCGTTTCGACCGGATCGGCTGGCCGGGGGAATTTCCGTACACCCGCGGGCTCTATCCCACCGGCTACCGCGGACGGAGCTGGACGATCCGGCAGTTCGCCGGGTTCGGCAACGCCCAACAGACCAACGAGCGCTACAAGATGATCCTCGCGAACGGCGGCGGTGGGCTGTCGGTGGCGTTCGACATGCCGACCCTGATGGGACGCGACTCCGACGAGCCACAGTCACTCGGCGAGGTGGGGCACTGCGGGGTGGCGATCGACTCCGCTGCCGACATGGACGTGCTCTTCGCCGGCATCCCACTCGGAGAGGTCACGACGTCGATGACCATCTCCGGTCCGGCCGTGCCGATCTTCTGCATGTACCTCGTCGCGGCCGAGCGCCAGGGCGTCGACATCGCCAGCCTCAACGGCACGCTGCAGACCGACATCTTCAAGGAGTACATCGCGCAGAAGGAGTGGCTGTTCCCGCCGCAGCCGCACCTGCGGCTCATCGGCGACCTGATGGAGTTCTGCGTCAAGGAGATTCCCGCGTACAAGCCGCTGTCGGTGTCGGGCTACCACATCCGCGAGGCGGGCTCGACGGCCGCGCAGGAGTTGGCGTTCACGCTGGCGGACGGGTTCGGCTACGTCGAGCTGGGACTCTCGCGCGGGTTGGACGTGGACCTGTTCGCGCCGCGGCTGTCGTTCTTCTTCGACGCGCACATCGACTTCTTCGAGGAGATCGCGAAGTTCCGGGCGGCGCGGCGGATCTGGGCGCGCTGGCTGCGCGACGTCTACGGCGCGAAGACCGAAAGGGCGCAGTGGCTGCGCTTCCACACCCAGACCGCTGGCGTGTCCCTGACGGCGCAGCAGCCGTACAACAATGTCGTGCGTACGGCGGTGGAGGCACTGGCCGCTGTTCTCGGTGGCACGAACTCCCTGCACACCAACGCGCTCGACGAGACGCTCGCCCTGCCGTCGGAGCAGTCCGCAGAGATCGCCCTGCGTACCCAGCAGGTTCTGCGGGAGGAGACCGAGGTCGCGAACGTCGCGGACCCCCTGGGCGGGTCGTGGTACGTCGAGGCGTTGACGGACCGGCTCGAGGCCGAGGCGGAGGAGGCCTTCGCCCGGATCAAGGACATGGGCGGTGACGGGACCATCACCTCCGGATTGCTGCGCGGCATCGAGGACGGATGGTTCATGGCGGAGATCGCCGAGGCCGCGTTCGACTACCAGCAGGCGTTGGAAAAGGGCGAGAAGAAGATCGTCGGCGTCAACGCCCACACCTCCACCGTGACCGGCGAGGTCGAGATCCTGCGGGTGAGCCACGAGGTCGAGGCCGAACAGGTCCGCGTGCTGGCCGAACGCCGCAAGGCGCGGTCGCACACCGAGGTCGACGCCGCACTGAGACGGTTGCGGGAGGTGGCGCGAACCGAGCAGAACGCCGTCCCGGTGATCCTGGAGGCGGCGCGCGCCGAGGCGACCCTCGGGGAGATCTGCGGTGCGCTCAAGGAGGAGTGGGGCGACTACCGCGAGCCCGCGATGTTCTGAGGGCCGCTCGAGTTCTGGCCCGGACTGGCATCCAGGTCCGGACTGGGATCAGCTCCGGACCTGGATCAGGGCGTAGCTGCCGCTGGTCCGCCAGTCATCGCTCGTGGCGTCGAGGGTCTCCACCGCCGACGCGGGCAGGCCGGCGACGACATCAGACTTGAGGATCCGCAGGGCGGCTACCGCGCTGGGGAAGTACGCAGTGAGCTCCTCGAAGGGCGTGGTCGGTGCCCAGACGCGATCGTCGACGAGTCGCCGGTAGTTCAGGTCTCCCTTGACGATCGTGAGGCTGGCGTCTGCGAAGTCCGCCCGCAGGTCGACGGGCATCGCGTGGAACGTCAACGGAGCACACCAGAACGGGTGCGTGGCGAGCGTGAGCCGTCCGGTCCTGATCGCCTCGGCGAGGCGCTGCCCGCGTACCGACGCCTGCCCGCGCGCCGCGGAGAGCCGGCGGAGGCAGGCGAGCGTGTCGGCGGTGGTGGCGTCAGAGACGTAGTAGGGGTACGGCTTGACGTGCAGGACGACCACGTCCGCCCGACCGGAGTGCAGTAGGTGGTCGACGAGGACGAGGTCGGGCAGCAGTTCCTGTGCCGCGTTGTCCGCGATGACACAGACTTTGCCCGGACGCGCCGGGTCGAGCAGGGTCCAGAGGCGAGCGCTGTCGTCGACGATCGTCCCCGGCGTTGCCCCGTCGGTTGCTGCGTCCGTTGTTCCGTCCGTTGCTCCGTCCGCGATCATGCGGAAGCCGAGGTCCGCGCGGTTGCCCCACAGCGCCGCCTGGAGCACGGCCCGGTCGACTTCGTCGTCGGGGAGGTCGGTGAGCTCGTCCAGCCCCGCCAACTCGGCCTCGACTCCGGCGCCTCGCAGTTCGGCGTCCTTGATCGGCGCGAACGGGTCGACGCCCTGCCAAGGACCGGGGTCGAAGTAGCCAACCGCTGCGAGGACCTTGCGGTAGAAGTAGCTCTCGGCCCACAGCCACGGCACGTCGTACCACCGTTTGCCGAGGTACGGCCGGGCCGACTCCCGCCAGCGTTCGTGGTCGCCCGCGGTGTCGTCGAGAGGCTCGATCACACCGCCGGTGGCCTGCTCGAGAAGCAGCCGCAGCCGATGCTGGTGCCGGGGTGGGTACGGATGGCTGTCGAGAACCCGGCGGATCAGTTCCGGGTGACGGTCGTGGAGAACGCTCCACGGGAACGAGCCGGGCTCGTTGCTGTGGATCGTCGGCGGTCGGTCGGATGTCTCTTGCACGAGTGGCGTCCGCACCTACTTCGATGATGGCGACTGGTGCCACCGAGGTTATTCGGCTCCTCCCACTCGACACGACCAACCGGGTCGAGTGGGAGGCGTCGGCACCCCTCCTGACCGTTACCGTTGAAGCGTCGCAGCCGTCGTGGTCAGGGAGGCCCGCGTGGAACACGGTGGTGGGTCCAGCCCGCGGACCGGGTCCGGCGGGGATCACGAGGCGATCTGGTTGGGCGTCGACCTGGGTACTCAGGGCGTCCGCGTCATCGCTGCCACCGGGGACGGGCAGGTGGTAGCGCGCGCGGGTGTCGCGCTGACGAGTGTGCGGGACGGTCACCGGCACGAACAGGACCCGGAGGACTGGTGGTCGGCGTTCATCCGTGCCGCCGGGTCCGCCACGCGCGACCTTGACAGCGCGCGGATCCGTGGCTTGTCGGTGTGCAGCACGTCGGGGACCGTCCTCTTCGTGGAGTCCGCGGGTGACGAGCCGTCGCGGCCGGTGTCGCCGGCACTGATGTACGACGACGGTCGGGCAGTGGAGTACGCCGACCGGATCGGTCAGGCGCCGGCGCCGGGATGGCTCACCGCGGGCGCCCGGCCGCAGGTGACCTGGGGACTCGCCAAGGCGCTGTGGTTGCTCGACCACGCCGACGTGCCGCGCCGGGCGCGACTCGCCCACCAGGCAGACGTCGTGACCTCCCGGCTGGTCGGCGTACCGGTCGCGACCGACTGGAGTCACGCGCTGAAGACCGGTGTCGACCTGGAGACCGGCGAGTGGCCGGTGGACGTTCTCGAGCGCTGCGGGCTCGACGCCGCTCGGCTGCCCGCTGTGGTCCCGCCGGGGGCGATTCTCGGAGCGGTCGGCGCGGGGGCCGCCGCGCTCACCGGGATCCCTGCCGGCACGCAGGTCTTCGCGGGGCTCACCGACGGATGTGCCGCGCAGGTCGCTTCAGGTGCGCTGGCAGTCGGCTCCTGGAACTTCGTCCTCGGCACGACGCTGGTCCTCAAGGGCGCCACGAAGGAGCCGCTGCGGGATCCGAGCGGTGCGGTCTACTCCCATCGCAGCCCGGACGGGACATGGTGGCCGGGCGGCGCATCGAGCGCGGGCGCGGGTGCGCTCGCGGCGGAGTTCGGCAGCGCCGACCTGGCGTCGCTCGATGAGGCCGCCGCCGCGCGGGAGCCGGCTGGGTGCCTGCGATATCCCCTCGTGGGAACGGGGGAGCGGTTCCCGTTCCGGCGCGCGGACGCGGTGGGGTTCACGGTGGGGTCGCCCCGCGATGATGCCGATCGTTACGCCGCGCTGTTGCAGGGAGTGGCTTTTGTCGAACGGTTGAGCCTGGACCACGTGCGCGGGTTGGGCGCGTCGGTCGGTACGTCGGTCCGACTCACCGGCGGGGGAACCCGCAGTGCGTACTGGTGCCAGCTCCAGGCCGACATCCTCGGTGGCGAGGTGGTGGTGCCGGAAGTGGCGGACGGAGCGTTCGGGATGGCGGTGCTGGCGGCGCGGTCGGCGTACGGCTCGCTGGAGGACGCGGCGGCCAAGATGGTGCGGATACGGGGGCGATTCGTACCCCGGGCCGAGGCGTCGGAGCGGCTGAGTGAGGCCTACGTCCGATGGCGGGCCGAACTCCGCTCCCGCGGCTGGCTGTCCTGATCGGGACGTCCGCCCAGACCCTGCGTCCCGTGATCATGATCGTGATCATGAAAGTTTTGTCGAGTATGCGCCACTTTTCCTTCATCATCACGGCGGACACTTGCGGTCAAGAAGTTCCGCGGGCGAGGTCAAAGCACGGCCGAGCCGTCATGATCACGGCGGACACTTGCGGTCAAGAAGTTCCGCGGGCGAGGTCAAAGCACGGGCGAGCCGTCATGAACACCAGTCGGGGCGCATGGCGGGCGTAGGGGTTGCGGCGACGGTCTATGGTCGATGCGTGACGAGGCGCACCAGCACCCAGGTGACCGTGTTCCTGATCCGCCACGGCGAGACGCCCTACCACGCAGAGAACCGCTATGCCGGCAGGACCGACCTGCCGTTGACCGATCGCGGCCAGGCGCAGGCGCTCGAGCTCGGCGAGTGGGCGGCGGCTGCCCGGCTGTCCGGCATCGTGGCCTCGCCGCTTCGGCGGGCGCGCCAGACCGCGGAGCCGGTGGCCAGCAAGACCGGGCTCGACCTGGTGCTCGACGAACGCCTGGTCGAGCTTGACTTCGGCGCCGCCGACGGCCTGACCGCCGCCGAGATGCGGGAGCAGTTCCCGGCGGAGCGGGCGGCGTTCGAGGCCGATCCGTACTCCCATCCGTTCCCGGGCGGCGAGGCGCCGTGTGACGCGCTGACCCGCGGGCGGGCGGCCTTGGCCGACCTCGCCTCCGGCGAACGCGGCGAGCGGGTACTCGTCGTGGCGCACGGCACCTTCCTGCGGATCGTCCTTTGCGACCTGCTCGGCCTCCCGCCTGGCCGTTACCGCTCGGCGTTCCCGGTGATCCGCAACGCCACGGGTGCGGTGTTGCGGCGTACGGCAGATTCCTGGGGTCTGGTCGCGTGGAACCCGCCGCTCGTGCTGGGGGCGCACAGCTGGTGACCGGACTCGTCGGATGACGTCGGATGACAGGGGGTCAGCGACCCGGTGACCGCGCGAGGGGGATGTGGTGATCATGAAGCCTGACGGGTCCGTGAAGGATGACGGGGCTGTGGAGCCCGGAAGTCTTCATGATCACGATCATGATCACCGGATTCTGGCGGTGGGGGATGAGTTCGTACGTACGGACCTGTTGGTGCGGGCTCTGCGGGACCGGATCGGTGCGGGACCAAGGATCCAGGAACTCGCGCTGGATTGGCCGACGACACCGTGGGGCGATGTCGCGGAGGTGACCGAGGCGGCGGGCGATGAGGACACGATGATCGACGCCCTCGCCGGAGTCCACGCCGTCGTCACCCACCTGGCACCGTTCACCGAGCGCGTCTTCGCGGGCGCCCACGACCTGCGGCTGGTCGTCGTGTCCCGCGGCGGGCCTGTCAACGTCAATCTGACCGCGGCCACCGAGGCCGGCGTGACCGTCTGCTACGCACCCGGACGCAACGCCCAGGCCGCGGCGGAGTTCGCTGTTGGCCTGCTCCTCGCGACGTGCCGCAACATCGCGGCCGGCCACGCCGAGCTCCGCAGCGGTAGCTGGCCCGACCACTACTTCCGTTACGACTCCGCCGGCTTCGAACTGCACGGCTCCACCGTCGGTCTGGTCGGCTACGGCGCCATCGGCCGGATCGTCGCCCGGATCCTCACCGCGTTCGGCGCCCATGTCCTGGCGTACGACCCGGTCGCGCCGGCGCACGCGTTCGGTCCCGAAGTGGAGCGGGTCGACGTCCTCGCCGATCTCCTGGCGCGGTCGCGCGCGGTGAGCCTGCACGCGCGGCTCACCCCCGAGACGACACATCTGATCGGTGCCGCCGAGCTGGCGGCCATGCCCGAGGACGCGGTGCTCGTCAACACCGCACGGGGTGGGCTCCTCGACTACGACGCACTCTGCGACGCGCTGGACTCCGGCCACCTCGCCGCATCCGGTCTCGACGTCTACCCGGCCGAACCCCTCCCGCCGGACTCGCGTCTCTTCACCACCCGCGGCATCGTGATGGCACCGCACATCGCCGGCTGCAGTCGCGAGGTGGCCGAACGCGCGGCCCGGATCTGTGCCGACGAGGTGGGTAGGTGGCTCGCCGGCGAGCCACCGCTGCACTGCGCCAACCCGGACGTGCTGGGGGCCGCCACGTGAGCTATATCGGCGTCGACATCGGTACGTCGGTCATCAAGGCCGCGAGTTTCGACACCGATGGTCGCCAGCTCGCGGTCGCGTCCCAGCCCGCACAGGTCGTGAGCCCGCGGCCGGGGTGGTTCGAGCAGGACATGGACGACGTCTTCGCGGCGGTCGCGGGCGTGATCGGGCAGCTGGTGGGCGGCGGCGCGGCGCCCCCGGAGCTGATCGCCCTCACCGGGCAGGGCGACGGCGTGTGGCTGGTCGACGCCGACGGTCACGCCGCCCGTCCGGCCGTGTCGTGGATGGACGCCCGCGCCGCCGTGATCGTCGACCGGTGGCAGGCCGACGGCACGGTCGAGGCGGCGTTCCGGCGTACGGGTGGGGCGATGTTCCCCGGGTCACCAGGGCCGGTGCTCGCCTGGCTCGATGCGTACGAGCCTGACGTTCTCGACCGAGCCCGCACGGCGGGTTACTGCAAGGACATGGTGATGCAGCGGCTCACCGGCCTGCGGGCGACCGACGCCTCCGACGCGTCGCAGCCGTTCCTCGATCCGGCCACGAGGACGTACGCACGAGACGTTCTCGACCACTGCGGCCTCGCCCACCGGGCAGACCTGCTGGCGCCCGTGGTCGAACCCGTGCCGGCGGCCGGTCTTACCGGGAAGGCGGCGACGTTGCTCGGCCTGCCGGAGGGTACGCCGGTCACCGCCGGGCCGTTCGACCTGCCGGCCTGCGCGCTCGGCTCCGGCGTCACCGCACCCGGCCAGGGTCACCTCATCGTCGGCACCACCCTCGCCTGTCAAGTCATCGTTGACACCCTCGACCTCTCCGGCGAGGTCGCCGGGCTCACGCTCGCACTCACCACGCCCGGCCAGTGGTTGCGGGCGATGCCGGCGATGGTGGGTACGGCGGCGCTGGACTGGATCCTCGCCCGCGTCGGGGTTCCCCATGCGGAGGTCGACGACCTGCTCGCGGAAACGGAGCCGGGTGCGGGTGGGGTCGACTGCCTGCCGTACTTCTCGCCGGCGGGGGAGCGGGCGCCCTTCGTCGAGTCGGGTGCACGCGCCCGCCTCGACGGGCTCACCATGCACACGTCGACCGGCGAGCTGGTACGTGCGGTCTGCGAGGGCATCGCGTTCGCCGCCCGACACTGCTTCGAGGCGGCCAGCGCCGGTGGGACGACCCTGCAGGAGGTCACGTGCTGCGGCGGCGGGACCCGGAGCCGGCAGTGGCTGCAGTTGTTCGCCGACGTCCTCGGCCGGGAGGTCCGGGTCGCCGCCAAACCGGAGGTGGGAGCCTATGGGGCAGTACTCGCCGGGCTCGCCGCAATCGACACCGGGGTCGACACCGGGGTCGACACCGGCGGATGGACCGAGCCGGCCGCCGTCGTGCAACCCGCGCCCGCGTCGATGGGTGTCTACGCAGAGAAGTACGCGCGATACCTCGCCGCCGTCGGCCGGGCCCGCACGGAATGGAAGGAGCGTTCGTTGACTCATCCGTCCGACGCAGTTCGCGGCCACCCTGCTGGCGCCGACGACCAGCCCGGCGCATCTGGAGGTCCGGCATGAAACTGGAGCGGGAGCGCGCTGAGGTCGTGAGGTACGCACAGTCGCTGCGCCCCGACGGCCTCGTGGTCGGTACGTCGGGCAACCTCAGCATCCGGGTCGGCGATCTGGTCGTCGCGACGCCGAGCGGCCTCGACTACGACGCCCTCACCCCCGAACTCGTCTGCGTGTGTGACCTCGAGGGCCGGCTCGTCGAGGGGCCGCTGGAACCCACCTCGGAGATGCCGCTGCACCTGTCCGTCTACACCACGACCGCCCACCAGTCGGTGGTCCACACCCACGCGACCGCCGCGGCCGCGGTTTCGCTGCTCGTGGACGAGTTGCCGTCGATCCACTACCTCGTCGCGCTGTTCGGCGGAGCGGTCCGTGTCGCGCCCTACGCGACGTACGGCACTCCCGAACTCGCCTCCTCGGTGATCGAGGCCCTCGAAGGACGGACCGGCGCCCTGATGGCCAACCACGGGACGGTGACGGTCGGCGCGAGCCTCGCCCAGGCGTACACCCTGAACCACTACCTCGAATGGCTGTGCGAGGTCTGGCTGCGGGCCTCGACCGCGGGCGGCGCGATGGGCCTGCGGCCGCGCGAGCTGCCACCGGAGGAGATCGAGCGGGTGATCGCGAAGTTCGCGACGTACGGCCAGGCCGTCCCGGTGGACCAGGCTGAGCCGTCCGGCGAGACCAGCGGCGGGTGAGGATGGACCGGTCCCGCCTCTCCGCCGCTCGCCGGGAAGAGCAGCTGCGGACGCTTGGCGCCCGCAGCTTCGACCTCGCGGTCGTCGGTGGTGGCGTGACCGGTGCTGGCGTCGCGTTGGACGCCGTGGCCCGCGGGCTCACCGTGGTGCTGGTCGAGGCCGACGACCTGGCGAGCGGTACGTCATCGCGATCGGGCAAGGTCTTCCACGGCGGGCTGCGCTATCTCGAACAGCTCAACTTCGGGCTCGTCCGGGAGGCCCTGCTCGAACGCGACCTGATGGTCGAACGGCTGTGCCCACACCTGGTGGAGGCCGAGCCGTTCCTCTTCCCGTTCACCCGACACTGGCAGCGTCCGTACGTCGGGGCCGGTGTCGCGTTGTACGACCTGTTCCGGTTGAGCGGCTCGCGCAGCGTGCCGGGGCACCGGCACCTGCGGCGGCGGGCCGTCCTCGCCGAGATGCCCGCGTTGCGGCCGGACCGGATCACCGGCGGGGTGCAGTACCACGACGTGCGCGTCGACGACGCCAGGCACACGATGACCGTCGCCCGGACAGCCGCGAGTCTCGGCGCGACGATCATCACCCGGGCGCGCGTGGTGGCGACCATCCGCGAGGCCGGGCGGGTGCGGGGCGTACGCGTCCACGATCTCGAGTCCGGCCACCACGTCGATGTGTCGGCGCGAGTCGTCGTCAACGCCGCCGGTGTGTGGGCCGACGAGGTACAGGCGCTCGCCGGTCAGCAGAACCTCATGGTGACGGCGGCGAAGGGGGTCCACGTCGTCGTACCCGCCGACCGGATCGAGTCGCGTACCGGCCTCATCGCGAAGACTCGCGACAGCGTCTTCATCATCCGCCGGTGGTTCGACTACTGGCTGATGGGGACGACCGACACCGCGTGGGAGTACGACCGGGACCGTCCACTCGCGACCAGGGCCGACACCGACTATCTGCTCGACCATGCCAACCGCTGGCTGCGGCGCAAACTCACCTACGACGACGTGGTGGGCGTCTATGCCGGTCTGCGGCCCCTCCTCGCCCGTACCGGGGGAGGTGCGAGCGGCCTGCTCGGCACCGACTCGACCGCGGCGGTCCGGCGGGACCACACCGTGGTCGAAGGACCGCTGGGCATGGTCACGGTGGTCGGCGGCAAGTACACGACGTACCGGCTGATGGCCCGCGACGCGGTCAGCGCCGCCGCCCGCCCTCTTCGTCGTACCCTCCCGGCGTCCACCACCGACCGGCTGCCGCTGCTCGGTGCGGTGGGGTTCGAGGCCCTGCGGCACCAGCGGGAGGCGTTGGCCCGCGAGGCGGGTCTCGACGTGGAGTGGATCGACCACCTGCTCGGCCGCTACGGCACCCTCGTCACCGAGGTGCTCGACCTCATCGCCGACAACCCGGCCCTCGGCCGGCCCCTGCTCGGTGCGCCGCACTATCTCGCCGCGGAGGTCGTGTACGCGGTGCAGGCCGAAGGTGCGCTCCATCTCGTCGACGTGCTGGCTCGCCGCACGCGGGTGTTCATGGAAACCGCTGACCGGGGTACGCATGCGGCGCCGAACGCGGCCCGGTTGATGGGCGAGGTCCTGGGTTGGGACGACACGCGGCGGGGCGAGGAGATCGCGGCCTATCGCCGGATGGTCGACGCCGAGCGCCGGGCCGCGGAGATGCCGACCGACGAGAAGGCCGTCGAGACCTGGCGCTCTCTCGCGGATTCGCCGGACTCGACCTGATCCGTGATCATGATCGTGATCATGAAGAGTCTGCGGATCTCCCATGATCAAGAGGCGGAAACCGGGCGTTTGAGGCCGGCAAAAGCCCCGTAAGTGACTCTTGATCATGGACGCCGCCGGGTGCTGGACTGCTGGCGGAGCCACGACGCCGCTCCGCGCGTGGACCAGGACGGCCCGTCCCACGTGGACCAGTACGGAAGAGGCGTGTCAGTAGCCGTAGCGCCAGCGGGTGGGTGCCGTGAGCGTGGACACGACGAGCCGCCGCACCGGGTCGAGATCGTCGCGCCACCTCGTGTCCGCGCGTACGGCGACGGCGCCGGTGGTGAACCGCATCGGGTTGCCTGAGACCGCGTGGCTGCTGGACAGCCGTGCCACCTGGTCGGCACCCAACGGCACCGCACCGCGATGACCGGCGAAAGCGGCGACTGCCCGGAACTCCTCGACTGGCCTCGCGGCGAAATCTTCGTACCGCACGCGGCGGGTCGGCACGCCCCGACGGGCGAGTGCGGCGAAGACGGAGTTCTGCGCCATCCACTGTGCGGCGGCCACGCCCGGTGAGTACCGCGCCATCTCCTGCTCGGGGCTGGTTGCTGTCGCCTCCGGTCGCCGGACCTGCTTGTTCCAGGCGTACGCCACCGCCCGCGGATCACGCACCACGTGGACCACCTGGAACCGCGCGCCGTAGCGCTGCCACAGGCACGCGGCGAGGGAACCGTGCTTGCTGGCGTCCACGACGACGCCGCAGCCGCTGACCGAGGCGATCGCCGCGTAGAGCCGGTGGTACAGCTCGGTGTAGCGGTCGATCCTGGCGGCGAGTTCGCGCGGCGGGCGCGCACGCAGGAGGGACGGAACGAAGCGCATCCGGTCGACCGAGTCCTTGAGGGCGAGGATCTCGCCGGCGTCGACGCGATCCCATCCGCCGTAGGCATGGTCGCCGACGGCGCGCCAGAACCCGCAGTCGCCGAAGGGTGCGCCACATCCGCAGGCCTCGTTGTCGACCAGGCTTCGCCGCCACATGTGCACGACCTCGCCGACCGAACACACGCCGGGCAGCTCGCCGAGGAGCCGCTCGACCAGCGTTGATCCTGACCGGCCCATCCCGCCGACGAAGACCAGCCGGAAATCATCCACGAGCAGGCATCTTGCCATGCCGACGTCGGCTCACAGGCGTTCGATGCGGAACACCCCGCAGTGCGGCGCGGCGGCCTCGAAGCCTTCAGGGGTAGGGCTCTCCACCGTCCCCGTCTTGAGGAACATGGTGACGCCCTGGGGCACCTTCACCGGAAACTCGCGCAGGATCCGTCCCCGCTCGTTCACCGGCAACTCGACCAGTCGGACGCTTTCGCGGCGACGTCCGCGGGCGAGAGTCGCTTCGCCGGCCGCTCGAACGTTCTTCGCCCAGTCGCCGTCCACCTGACCGGCGACGACGTAGCGCTGCCCGTCGACGGTGTACGGCGACACCGGGGTCGTGCGCGGCGCCCCGGTGCGGCGGCCAGGCACGGTGAGGAGGTGCATTGTGCCGAAGGGGAGGCCGAGCCGTTGGAGGCCGATGATGATCTTGTTGGCCCACTTCAGCCAGGGCGGGGGAAACGTCGAACTGCTCATGGGTTCTCCTTGTCGCTAGGTGTGGCGGACGTCTCCGCTCGCTCGGGCCCATCGATCCATGGAAGGGCCCCTTCGCGTATTGCGTCCACGATCTGGCGCAGCCAGTGGAGTTCCGCTCGGCGCAGAACCTGGGCGTACTCCACTTCGAGGAGGACGACGCGGGCGATGCCGGACTCGCGCAGCGGCTCGAGTTGGCGGTCGGTCTCGTCGATCTCGGCGTGCAGGGAGTCCGCGCGCGCGTCGAGCAGGTCGGCCGCGTCGCCCGCGGTCACGTTGAGGATGTGGGCCAGGCCGGCCGCGAAGACCGGGTACTCCTGCGCGGGGACGCCGACGTACTCGCGGACGAGCGCGTCCAGTAGGTCGCGTCCAGCGTCGGTGATGGCGTAGGCCGTGCGCTCAGGCCGGCCGCCGGACCGGCTGGTTTCCACCGGCTCGACCAGTCCGGCCCGATGGAGGCGCCCCACGCTGTCGTAGAGCGAACCGCCGCGCAACTTCACCACCTCGCCGATGTGGCGGGCGCGGACGAGCGCCTGCAGCTCGTACGGATGCCGCGGTTGTTCGCGGAGCAGGCTCAGCACGGCCATGGTCAATGGCGTGCGGAGAGCGCGGAGCGACATCGACGATCTCCCTTCGCACCTTGCCGTGACGGTGACGTTGACGTTAGTCGAATTCGGTTAATCGATATCGACTATACGTCCGAAGGCGGCGCGCGGACAACCGGGGCGGCGGTCCGGCGGCATGCTGGTGCGTACATCCGGCTGGTGATGTGGTCCCGGAGCGGAAAGCAGGGTGGGATGGTCGGCGACAGGGTCCACAGCGACGGTGTGATCGGAGTCGACATCGGGACGACCGGCGCCAAGGCGGTCCTGGTCGACGACGCCGGGCGGGTCCGTGCCGAGGCCGGCGAGGAGTACCCCACCCGGTACCTCGAGCCGAACGGCGCCGAGCAGGACCCCGACGACTGGTGGGCCGCGACCTGCCGGTGCGTACGGGCGGTCCTCGGTCGGTCCGGCGTCGACCCCGCGCGGATCGGCGGGATCGGCATCAGCAGCCAGGCCCCGAGCGTGGTCGTCGTCGACGCGGCGGGTGTTCCCGTGCGGCCCGCACTGCTCTGGCTCGACCGGCGTGGGCAGCCCGCCTGCCGGCAGCGCGCGGACGCCGCCGCAACGGTCGTCTCCACGACCGGCAACCGGATCGACGCGTACTTCGCGGCTCCCAAGCTCGCCTGGCTCCTGGCGAACGAGCCCGGGATTCGGCAGACAGGCGCCGGCGTCCTGATGGCCAACGGCTATGTCGTACGCAGGCTCACCGGCGTGGCGGTCTGCGACTCCGGGCACCTCGGGCTGACCCTGCTCGGGGACCTCGACACCGGCCAGTGGTCGGCCGGCATGGTCGACCTGTGGGGCGTGCCGCCCGCGTGGCTGCCCCCGGTAGCGGAACCGACCGACGTCGTGGGAACGGTGACGAACGACGCCGCGGAGGCGACCGGACTGCTCGCCGGTACGCCGGTGGTGGCGGGTGTCGTCGACGGCGCGGCGGCCAGCCTGGAGGCGGGACTCGCCCACCACGGCGACGTCTGCGAGATGACCGGCCAGTCGACCGTCGTCAACGCGGCAGTCGAGGCGAAGCGCCTCCGCCGCGACCGGCTCGGCACCCTGAGCGTCCTGCCGTACCCCCTGCCCGGCCACCATCTCGTCTACGGCTCCATGGTCGCGACGGGCGGGATCCTGCGCTGGTTCCGCGACGAGTTCGGCGACGCCGAACCTACCCCCGACGCGTTCGCCGCTCTCGACGCTCTCGCCGCGACGGCGCCGCCCGGTAGCGGCGGCCTCGTGCTCCTGCCGTACTTCCTGGGCGAGCGCTCGCCGCTGTGGAACGCCGACGCGCGAGGTGCGCTGGTCGGCCTGTCGATGGCGAGCCGGCGGGCCGACGTCGTCCGCGCGATCCTCGAGGGCACGGCGTACGGTCTCGCCCACAACCTCGAGGAGCTGGGGCGGCTCGGCCTGCGGCCCGGTGTGCTGCGCTCGGTCGGCGGAGGCGCCCGCGGAACCACCTGGACCCAGATCAAGGCCGACGTCACGGGCCTGCCGATCGACGTGCCGAAGGAGTCGCGTGGCGCGCCCGTCGGCGCCGCACTGGTGGCGGCGGCCGGAGTCGGGCTCGTCCCCGACCTGGCCGCGACGGTGCGGTCCCGGGCCGCCGGCGTTCTCCGGCACGTCGAACCCGATCCGGCGCGTCATGAGGTGTACCAGCGCTACTACGCGGTCTTTCGGGACCTCTACCCAGCACTCGGTCGTACGTTTGACCAGCTCGCCGACCTCCGCGTCACCTGAGGACTCCGAGCCGGAAGCTCTAAGATCGTTTTCGCCGCGTACCGACACGGGAGGGTTCGAACGGGTGCTGACGCGACTGCGACGCATGCTTGACCTTCAGACCAGGACGCGGAACGGCATCGTCGGACGGGTCCGCGAACGTGGCCGCGGCCGCACGCAGGAGCCCGCTGCGGAGCGTTCCGACACCAGGAAGGCCACCCGGACGACCGGCCACTACGTCGTGTGTGGCTCGGACAGCACCGCCGCGCGGATCACCACCGAGCTGCTGGCGGTCAACGAGGCCGTGACGGTGATCGTCCCCGACGCCGACTCCGACCATGCCCAGGAGATGGCGGCCATGGGAGCGACTCTCGTCGTCGCCGCGCGACCCCACGAAGCGGCGCTGCGGGAAGCCGGGGTCGAGACCGCGCAGGCGATCGCCCTCGTCGCGCCCGATGATCTCGGCAATGTCCATGCCGCCTTGACCGCGGAGGAGCTGAACAAGTCGATCCGGCTGGTCGTCCACATCGTCAACCCGCGGCTCGCCGAGTTCGTCGAAAACCTGGTCGCCTGCGAGGCCATGTCGGCGGCGGACATGGCCGCGCCGGAGTTCGTGGCCGCGGCGTTGGGGGAGTCCGAGATCCAGTCGATGACGGTGGGTGGGCGGAAGGTCGTCGCGGGGCCGGCCGAGCTCCTCGCCGACCCGCCACTGACCGGGCTCGCGCGGACATCGGACGGTCGTACGGAGCTGTTGCCGAACGAGCACGCCGACCTGGTCCTTGCCACCGGAGTCCGGCGGAGGCCCAGGCGGGTGCATCCCCGACTGGACGACTTCCTCACCGACCTGCGGCGGGTCTTCGACGCCCGCCTCCGGCTGGTCGCCCTGTTCCTGGTCGCTGTCATCGCCGTGGGCAGTCTGCTCGTGCACTTCTGGCCGCGGAAGCAGAACCAGGAGATCGAGTGGCCCGACGCCATCTACATCGCCGTCTCGACCGTGACTTTGACCGGTTTCGACGACCCGCGAACGTCCGGCGCGACCACCTGGGTGAAGCTTTTCGCGGTCGGTGTCCAGCTTTTCGGGCTCGTGATGGTGTCGCTGGTGACGGCAGCGATCGTCGACGCGTTCGTGGGGGCCTCACTGGCGCGGTCGCTCGGCGTGCTGCGCGGCCGGCCGCGCGGGCATGTCGTGGTGTGCGGGCTCGGCACGGTCGGCACCAGGGTCGCCGAGTTGCTCCACGACAGGGGCTTCAACGTCGTCGCGGTGGAGGTCGATCCTGAGAAGCCGGGCGTCCGCACCGCCCGCGCGCTCCGCATCCCCGTTCTCATCGGCGATGTCAGCCAGGACGCGGTGCTTCGCGAAGCCCGGCTTCATCGCTGCCGAGCGCTGCTCGCCGTCACGAACGACGACGTGGCCAATCTGCAGGCCGGGCTGTACGCACGAGCACGCAACGCCGATGCCCGCGTCGTCCTGCGCCTCTTCGACCACGAGTTCGCCGGACGGGTCCAGGACCGTAAGGGAATGGGCTTCACCACGCGAAGCGTGTCCACGCTCGCCGCTCCCGCGTTCGCCGACGCGCTGCTGGAGCGACGGGTCGACGCGGTCGTGCCGGCCGGGCGGCGGGTGATCGTCGTCACCGAGGTGACCATCCGCGACGGTGCCTCCGTCGTCGGTGACCTGCTCGGCGACCTGGTGGAGCCGCAGATGGTCCGGTTCCTCGCCCACCGGACACTCGCCGGGGGGTGGAACTGGGATCCCGCTCTCACGACGCCGCTGCGCGCCGGCGACCGCGTGGCGGTCGTCACCAGCCGCGCCGGGCTGGCCCGCGTCCTGCTGGCCGCCAGGCCCGCGCGGCAGCCTTCGGTCTCATCCGCCGCCGACCAGGACGATTCGCTGAGTTCCGACATCCACGCTGAGGCATGAGTGGTGCCGCCTCGCCGGCGAGGCGTGACCAGCGGACCCGTCCCTGCCCAAGCGCATGGATGGGGACCTCCCGTGGCAGGGAGAAGTCCAGTCGGGAAGAATCGCCCTCATGACGTCCGAGAGCTTCTCGCGCCCCGGTGCCGTCGACCTGTCCGGCCTCAGCGCACCAACAGGCTCACCGGGAGCGACGACGGGTCAACCCGGTGCGCCCGGCCAGGGTGCTGCGGGTGGCGGATACGTCGTCGAGGTGACCGAGGCCAACTTCCAGACCGAAGTGGTCGAACGGTCGGTCACCGCACCTGTCGTTCTCGACTTCTGGGCGACCTGGTGTCAGCCCTGCAAGCAACTGAGCCCAGTGCTCGAGCGTCTCGCGACGGAGTACGCGGGACGCTTCCTGCTCGGCACGATCGACGTCGACCAGAATCCCCGGATCGCCCAGGCGGCCGGGGTCCAGAGCATCCCGCTCGTCGTGGCCGTCGTCCGGGGTCAGCTCGTGCCGTTGTTCCAGGGGGCGGTGCCCGAGGGGCAGGTCCGGCAGTTCATCGAGGAACTCCTTCGACTGAGCGAAGGTCAGGGTGCCGCCGGTACGCACCAGCCGGTCGGTGGCGCACCGGTCGAGGATGCCGGTGACGAACCCGCCCGCGACCCGCGATACGCCGATGCCGACGCGGCCCTGGAACGCGGCGATCTCGACGGGGCCGTCGCCGCCTTCGAACGGATCCTCGCTCAGGCACCCAGCGACGCCGAGGCAACCCGTGGCCTCGCCCGCGCCAAGCTCCTGCGGCGGGTTTCGGCTCTCGGCTCCGGCGCCGAGGTCCGGGCGGAAGCGGCGGCGAAGCCTGACGACGCGCGCGTCCAGTGCGCGGTCGCCGATCTCGACGTGGCCGGCGGTCATGTGGCCGACGCGTTCAGCCGGCTCGTCGACACGGTCCGGCGTACGACCGGAGACGACCGCAACGTCGTCCGGCTGCATCTGCTGGAGCTGTTCGAGGCCGTCGGGCCCGAGGACGAGCGGGTCCGACAGGGCCGGAAGGACCTGAGCGCCGCGCTCTTCTGACCCGCCGGATCGAGGGTCGCCGGGTTGTCCACCGGTGGAGAATCGTGCCTGACCCGACCTGGCTCGGCTTGGTTAGGCTACGGATCAGCAGGTACTTCCGACTTTGGTCACAGGGGTCATCAGGTGAGCATGCGTGCTTTGCGTGTGGCTGCCGGGATCCTGGCTGCCCTCGTCGGAGTGGTGGCGCTCGGCGTCGGCGCCGTGGTGGGTTTCTGGATCGTCGGCCCCGACGACGTCCTGAGCGCCGAACCGCGGCAGGTCGCCAGCAAGGGGCTGGCGCTCACGACCCCACCCGATCTCGTCGACTACTACGGAAGTCGCGCCGTGGTGAGGGTCGATCCCGCGATGGCGGACAGGGACGTGTTCGTCGGCATTGGCCACGACATCGACGTCCGCAGCTACCTCGACAAGGTGGCGCAGACCCGGTTCACCGAGGTCAGCTACCCGTCGACGGTGAAAACCCAGGAGGTCAGAGGCGCTACCTCGCGCGTCCTGCCACCGACCGAGCTGGACTGGTGGACCGCCCACGTCTCGGGTCGCGGCGCCCAGACGCTGGAGTGGGAACTCCCCGACGGTCCCTACGACCTGGTGATCATGGCCGCCGACGGCACGCCCGGTGTCGACGTGACCGCCACGTTCGGATTGGAGATCAAGGGCGCCTTCGCAAGCTCGCTCGCCGTGGCTGGCGCAGGGATGGTGCTCCTCGCTGGCGCCGGTCTGCTCTTCCGATCCCTCCGGAAGGATTCTGCGCTCGGCAATGACGTGCTGTGGGAGGACCGGGAGCTCTGGGAGAGCAACGGCTACTGGGGATCACCCGAGCGGTCGGTGCCGTTGGCGGAGCTCCCCGGAATACCGGCAGACCCCCGCGCCGTGCCTGCCCACGCATCCAGCGCGCAAGGCACTGCGCGGAGCGCCCCCGCTCATCCCGGGCAGGGAGGGCACCCCGGTCACCAGGGAGGGCACCCCGGTCAGCAGGGACAGGGGATGCCGACAGGACCCTCGGCGGCACCACCCCCGGGCAGCGCGTGGCCGCCGCCGGGGGTGTGGAATCCCGACAGCCGGCCACAGCGCATCTCGGGCGGCCCCGCGACCGTTCCGCCCTCGCCGTCCTCAGCGCCCGCCGCGAGGCACAACGGCAGTTGGCCGCCGGCGCATCGCCACCCTCCTGATCTGCCGGGGAGGCCGACGGACCCGCAACACCACATCCCGCGGAGCGCACCTCCGCGCACGCCACAGGGCGCGCCTCCCGGTGGTCCGACCGGCTTCAGCGAGGCGTCCGCCCGACTTCCCTGGCAACCGCCGAGCGGGCCCAGCGAACTGAGCGCCCCTGACGGCGTTGGCGGACCGAGCGGGGTTGGCGGCGTTGGCGGGCCGAGTGAGGTTGGTGGACCGAGTGAGGTTGGTGGACCGCGTGAGGTAGGTGGACCGAGTGAGGTAGGTGGACCGAGTGAGGTTGGTGGACCGAGTGAGGTTGGTGGACCGCGTGAGGTTGGTGGACCGCGTGAGGTTGGTGGACCGAGCGGGGGCGCCGACGTTGGCTGGTCTGGCCCACCGGCAAGCCTGACTGCGCCCGGCCAACCGACTGCGCCTGGCCGGCCGAGCACAGCCGATGGTCCGGGTTGGCAGGGCGGACCGCAGGGAAGTGGGCAGGGCGGACCCCAGGGAAGTGGGCAGAGCAGACCTCAGGGAGGTGGGCAGAGCGGACCCCAGGGAAACGAATGGTGGAGCGCTGCACGTGGCGCACCCACCTCGCCAGCTTCCCGTGCACCGGAAGGGCCCGACTGGCGGCCCCAGCGAGGACCTGCAGCTTCGCCGACGCCCGATCTGTCGGACTTCCCGGCGTTCGAACCGGATCTCTCCGACTTCCAGTCCTTCCCGCCCGTCGACGCCAGCGGGCACGGTTACTCCCCGCCCGAGGACCGTGCGTACGACGACGACCGGACCACCATCGACGCCCTGTTGCGGGGCGACGCCGACCGGGCGGAAGGTCGGTGACGGAGGATGCCTGACCGGCGCCCCCGGCCCGTCCGCCGTGCCGTCCCCCTCGGTGTCCTGCTGCTCGCACTGGCCGCGAGTGCGGGCTGCGTCTCGCTGCCCGAGACCAGGACCGGAAGGTCGCCCGAGTGGTCACCGGCGAGCCAGGACAAGACGATCGGGTTCCTCCAGCGGTACGACAAGATCAACGCCAAGGCGAGCGCCGCACGCGATTCCGACCTCATCGAGTCGATCCAGTCCGGCCCGCTCCTGACGGCGAGCCAGGCCCAGTTCCGGATCGCCAAACGGCTCGACCCGGACGACAAGAATCCCGGCGCGGCGGTCAGCCACAGCGATCCACGGGCCTACCTCCCCGCGTTCGAGGGCTACCCGGTCTGGTACTTCGCCGTCTCGAAGGTCGCCGGCGAGGGCGACACCGCCGTCGACCTGGTCATGCGCCCGACCGCGGGTTCATTGTGGCGGAAGGCCCAGTCCGTCGTCCTCGACGACGACGCGGAGGTCCCGGAGATCCTCGACCGTGACAGCGCTGCCGTCGTGGTACCTCCGGGCGAACGAGAGGGCCGGGCCCGGGCACCCGCCGAGGCGGCGGCCGCCTACGCTGCCTTGCTCGAGGAGGGGCCGGAGGCGCCCCAGGCACCGGCGTTCGTCCCTCATCCTGACACCGAACGCAGCCACCGCGCCTCCCAGCAGAACCGCAGCCAGGCCAACGCCTTCACCTACGACCAGGAGTTCTCCGTGACGTCGGTGCGGGCGCTCGCGACCAAGGACGGTGGCGCGCTCGTGCTCTTCACGATGACGGAGGCGGAGAGTCTCGCGATGCGCAACGCGAGCCTGGAGTTCGACCAGGACGACGCCGTCGCCGCCTACACCGGGCTCGCCAAGGGGGAGGCGTTCTTGCGTACGTCATGGATCTGGCAGGTGGTCGCGGCGGTCCCGATGCAGGACGCCGAGGACATCAGGGTCCGCATCCTCGGCACGGAGCGTTCCCTGGCGTCGGCTGACATGAAGTGACGGCCCGCCTCCCGACCGCCTCCCCAGCCCTCCCGTACGCGAGGGAACGCACCCGACCGCAGTGACCGCTCAGCAGGAGCCGAGCAGTGACTGCAGGGCCTGCTTCTCGGCACTGTCCACGGTGAGCCCGTAGCTGCTCTTCACCCAGATCCACTCCCGGGCGTAGATGCACCACGTGTTCTGGTTCGGTGGTATCCACTCGGCTGGGTCCTTGTCACTCTTCGAGGCGTTACTTGACGCGGACACGGCGATGAGTTGGGCGATCGAGAGGTTGTTCGCGAACTCCTGCCGCCGCGTGGTGGTCCACCCGCTGGCACCGGACCGCCACGCCTCGGCGAGGGCGACGATGTGGTCGATGTCGACGTCGGATGAGTCGGTGACCCAGGTCGCGTCGTAGACGCTGTACCACTGGCCCGAGGTGGGCTGGCAGGACGAGTCGACGGCGACGCCGGTCCCGTCCCGCTGGAGGACGACCTCACGGGTGTCGCATGACCCGCTCTGGTTGATCCAGTGCGGGAAGAGGTCGCGGTCGTATCCGTCGGACGATCCCTCCGGAGCGACCGTGAGCGCGGCGAGCATCGACGCGGCCTCGCCGCCGCTCGGCGGGGTGGGCGGGTACGCCACGGCGGACTGCTGGGTGGACAGGACGAGCGCCACGCTCGCCAGGACGACGGCGAGGATCGCCGGCCGCTTGCGGGGACTTCGACGGGCTGGGTCGGGACCTGATCGCCACCTGGACACGGCTGCCACCTCCGGGCTCATCGCCATCGCGGATCTCGCGAACTGATGCGGTGTCTTTCGGTGTCTCGGGTTTCTCATCCCAGTTTGGACCGTTTGCGGGTGAGCCGGAGGAACGCCTGGGTAAGCACCTGATGACCTGTCCGGGTCTGGCAGGGGGTGCCAGGGAAATCCCCAGAGGCGTACCGGGGGATCCGGTCACAGGTGAGGGGGACGCCGCGGCGATGGGTGGACGTGAGCGAGGCGGGCTCGTACGCCGGTTGGTCGTGGCGGCGGTGGGGGTCCTCGTGGCCGTGGCGATGCTGCCGAGCGCCGAGGCCGAGGTGGCGCGCTCCTTCGAGGGATTCGGCCTGATCGGCCCCGTGGGGATCGTCCGCGGCGTCGATTCCGACGAGCAGACCGAGCAACTGGTCCGCGATGTCCTCGCCCGCGCCGGTGTCCGCAAGGTGGTCAACACGGACGGAACACAGCCGCGTACCCACCTCACCGTGTGGCTCGGCGACGCTGCCACGACTCTGGCGGCTCTCGGCTCCAAGACGGCCGCGACGCTCCCCGCCGACAGCTACATCCTCGCTGTCGGGAAGGACCACGACGGGCGTGGTCACGTGGTGCTGGACGGTGCGGACGCCGACGGGACATTCTACGCGGCCCACGCACTGGCCGACCTGGTTCAACGTCGCAGCGGACCCGACTTCATGCCCCCGACGCACGTGCAGGAGACGCCCTCGATGCGGTACCGCGGTGTGGTCGAGGGTTTCTACGGCACGCCGTGGTCGTTCGAGGAGCGCCTCGACCTGCTCGACTTCATGGGCACGCATCGGATGAACACCTACGAGTACGCACCGAAGGACGATCCGTACCAGCGCAAGCTCTGGCGGATGCCGTACCCCGCCGAGAAGCGCTCCCAGCTGGCCACGCTGGTGCGCAGGGCACGGCAGAACCGGGTCGACGTCGGATTCACGCTGTCGCCGGGACTGTCGATGTGCTTCAGCGGCGAACAGGACTACAAGGCCCTGACGGCGAAGCTCGACTCGATCTACGCCCTCGGCGTCCGGTCCTTCACGATGGGCTTCGACGACATCGATCCCACCCAGTGGCACTGCGCCGCGGACGAGGCGACGTACGCCGACAAGCCGGGAGGGGCGGCCGAGGCGCAGGCCGCTCTGCTCACCCGCCTCCAGCACGAGTGGGCGAACGGCAAGCCCGACATCGCGGCGCTGCGGATCGTGCCGACGGAGTACGACAGCGTCACCGACTCGCCCTACAAGAAGGTCCTGCGGGCCAAGCTGCAGACGGGTGTGACGGTGTACTGGAGCGGGGTGGCCAACATCCCGCGCTCAGTCAGCCGCGACCAGGCGGCGCACGCGGCCAGGGTGTTCGGGCACGAGATCATCCTCTGGGACAACTATCCGACCAACGACTACATCCCCGGCCGGATCCCGCTCGGTGCGTACTCCGGCCGGGAGAACGGGCTGTCCGGTGAGGTCGCGGGCGTCCTGTCCAACCCGATGAACCAGTCGGCGTTGAGCAAGATCGCGTTGTCCGCGGTCGGCGAGTTCGGCTGGGACGACGAGGGCTTCGACCCGGCGGCGGCGTGGTCGCGCGCACTGGCCGACCAGGCCGGTGGCGACCGGAGAGTGGCCGGCGCTCTCCGCTGGTTGGCAGACCTCAACAACTTCGACGGCGCGCTGCACTATGCCCGGGCGCCGGTGCTCTCGGTGAAACTGGCGGACTTCTGGACCGCGTGGAACGACGGCGACCGGACCCGCGCGGCGGCGGAGCTGCGTCGCACGCTGGCTGAGATCGCCGGGTCACCGCAACTGATCCGGGAAGGTGTCGACGACCCGAACTTCGCGACCCAGGCCGCCGGCTGGCTCGACGCGACCGAACTGTGGGCACGTGCCATGCAGGCATCGCTCGCCGCCCTGGTAGCTGCGGCGGAGAACGACCTCGCGGCGGCCGCGGACGCCCGCGCGGCGGCGAATGGCCTGGTCGAGCGCGCCAAGGAGGTCCGGGACACCCGAAGCCCGCACGCTGGTCGTCAGCTGATGGTCGGCGACGGGGTGGTCGACGAGTTCGTCGCCCGGGTCGACCGGGCAGTCGACGCCGCCCTCGGCATCGGGCTCGACCGGCCGCAGGCGCAGGCATCCATGGACACCTACGCGGGCCACGAACCGGCCCAGATGCTCGACGGCGACAAGATCACCTACTACTCCAGTGCGCGGGCTCCCGTGGTCGGCGACTTCGTCCAGGTCGATCTCCGTGTCGAGCACGAAATCGGCGAGGTGCGGCTCGAGCTGGCGTACGCCAACTCACCGAAGGACTACCTCCGGTCGGGCGTACTGGAGTACTCCACCGACGGCGAGACCTGGACCGTTCTTACCCGAGGCGACGCCGCGGAGGTGCTGGCGAAGGCCCCGGAGGGGACGCGGGCGCGCTACGTCCGCTACCGCGCTGCGGCGGCGAACGCTCCGTACTGGCTCGTGGTCCGTGAGTTCGACGTCGAGGTTCTCGACCGTACGACTCTCTCCGTCGACGGTGGCTCCGACCATGAGGACGAGTCCGACGACGAGAACGAGTCTGACGACGAGAACGCGGCGGACGGCGAGAACGATGCGGGCGACGCGAGCGGTACGGCGAATGCCGCGGTGGACGGCGACCCCCACTCGAGTTACCTCGGGACCGGTCCGGAGGGCGACGATGACCATCTGGTCGTCACGCTGTCGACGGCCCGCCCGCTGGAGCGGGTGAGCGTCCTGCAGGCCGCAGGGGAGACCTCGCAGGGGACGCTGGAGGTGCGCAGGAGCGGGACATGGACGGTGATCGGCCAGGTGGGCGGCACCTACACGTCGATCCCGGTGCGGGACCATGCCCCGGTCGAGGCACTCCGCCTACGGTGGAAACGCGGCGAGGTCGCTCCCAGGGTCGCGGAGATCGTTCCGCACTACCTGCCCGACTGAGGCAGCCCACGCCGCCGTGGGGGCGGGGCGGGCTCAGGAAGTTGGACCCGGACCAGAAATATCTTGCGAAGACTGGAATGTCCGACCAGGCTACGACGTTGCCACCTATTGGTTGGGAAGGCACCAAGCCGAAGCACCGCAGAAATACTGTCCACACAAACCCGGATCATCATCGAAGGAGTGGTCAGCCAGCGAGCTGCCACGCGAGCCAGCCGGTCGCACCAGCGCCGGTTCGGCCGCCGGAGTCGACCCAGAAGTCGACGCCACTCGATGTCGGGGGGTCAAGGAAGACGCCTGGGCAAGGCGGCGTGCGGCTGGTCGTCGAGGGAGTGAACCTCCCCGTTCCCGACCATTCATCACCAAACCTACGGAGATCGAAGAACCATGTGGCCTGCCATCAGCAATTTCGCCAACGACTACAACTACCGGTACGACGAGCGGACCCGGCACCAGGTGGTGCCCTTCCCGCGTCAGCGCAACCGGTGGGTCGTCCGGTCGCTTCGCGGCACCGGGGCGCAGCTGGTCCGGTTCGCCGACCGGCTCGACGCCCCCCGTCCCAACGCCGAGACCTGCTGACCGGACCGGACGGGCCCGGTCAATGACCTGACCGGACCGTCCAGGTCACGCACGCACAGCGCTACCTGGAGCAGCACGTCCTGCGGGGCCCCTTTTGCAGGGGCCCCGCAGTCTTGTGTGCGACGGGCGGAGCGCCCCCGAGCGTTGTCCCAGACGGGGCGGCCCTGCGAGCGTTGTCCCAGACCGGGGGTCCGGGCGTTGTCCCAGACGAGGGCGCCTCGCGTCTGGTACAGACGTTGCGGCGTCGGAAAACCGCTCGCGGCGACCCGTCGTGGGGGTCATCCTTCTCGCTATGGCCAGCACAACAGCGTCGTTCGAAGAGTTGCTCGCCGAAGGCGAGGCCGTACCCGTCGAAGGGTGGGACTTCTCCTGGTTCGAGGGGCGGGCGACCGAGGAACGTCCCTCCTGGGGCTACTCACGCCTCCTCGCCGCCCGCATGGCCACCGCCGAAGCCGGCCTCGACATCCAGACCGGGGGCGGTGAGGTCCTGGCCAGCATCCCCCAAGCACCGCCCGTGCTGGCCGCCACCGAGTCGTGGCCGCCGAACATCGAGGTCGCCCGAGGGAACCTGCGCCGGCTGGGCGCGTCGGTGGTCGAGGTCGCCGACGAAGCGCCGCTCCCGTTCCCGGATGGGTCGTTCGATCTGGTGGTGAGCCGGCACCCGACGGTCACGCTGTGGGACGAGATCGCACGGGTTCTCCAGCCGGGTGGGACCTACCTGTCGCAGCAGGTGGGTGCCGGTACGGTCCGCGAACTCAAAGACTTCATGATGGGCACCCAGCCGGTGGGAGGCGACAGCACCCAGCGGGCCGCGACGGAGGCCGAGCGGGTCGGCCTCGAGGTGGTCGACCTGCGCCACGAGTCGCTGCGTGCGGAATTCTTCGATGTCGCCGCCGTGGTGCACTTCCTGCGCAAGGTGATCTGGATCGTCCCCGGCTTCACGGTCGAGGCGTACCGCCCCAGGCTGGCTGACATGCACGCGCACATCGAGCGGCAAGGGTCCTTCGTCGCCCACACCCAACGGTTCCTCGTCGAGGCCCGCAAGCCCGATGTGAGCTGACCCTCAGGCTCACTGTCGACCTGCCGGCCGCCGCCCCGCCGCCTCCCCGGTGCCGCCCCGTCCCCTCCCCGGTGCCGCCCTACCGGGCGCTGCGGTGCTCAGCGTGGTCATTTGCCTCAATCGCTTCAATCGCCGGGTCGTCGCGGCGCGCCAAGACCCGAGTCCAGGTCAGGGCGCAGGCTTGTGGCGGAGCCAGACGGTGCCGAGGGGCGGGACCCGGAGGGTCGCCGACGCCGGACGGCCGTGCCAGGGTTCGGCCACTGCCTCGACGGCACCCAGGTTGCCGACGCTACTGCCGCCGTACGCATCGCCGTCGGTGTTGAGCACCTCGTGCCACGCGCCCGTCGTCGGAAGTCCGATCCGATACCCCTCGTGCGGTACGGCGGCGAAGTTGGCGACGCACGCCAGCAGCGAGCCGTCCGGCCCGGCGCGGACGAAGCTGAAGACGTTGTTGCCCGCGTCGTTCGCGTCGATCCACGCGAACGCACCGGAGTCCTGCTCGCGCGCCCACAGCTCGGGCGACTCGCGGTAGACCCGGTTGAGGTCGCGTACCAGCGCCTGCACGCCCTGGTGTTCGGCGAACTCCAGCAGCCACCAGTCCAGCTCGCGCGACTCTGCCCATTCGTTGCTCTGGGCGAACTCCCCGCCCATGAAGAGCAGCTGCTTGCCCGGATGAGCCCACATGTATCCGAGGAACGCCCGCAGGTTGGCGAGCTGCTGCCACCGATCACCCGGCATCTTCGCGATCAGAGACCCCTTGCCGTGCACGACCTCGTCGTGGGAGAGCGGCAGGACGAAGTTCTCGGAGTACGCATAGATGAGGGAGAACGTCATCTGGTGATGGTGGTACTGCCGGTGGACCGGCTCGTGTCGGATGTACTCCAACGAGTCGTTCATCCAGCCCATGTTCCACTTGAACCCGAACCCGAGCCCGCCCAGATGCGTGGGCCTGGTGACCCCGGGCCACGAGGTCGACTCCTCGGCGGCCGTGACGATGCCGGGCACCCGCCGGTAGCAGGTCGCGTTGACGTCCTGCAGGAAGCTCACCGCGTCGAGGTTCTCCCGCCCGCCGTACTCGTTGGGGGTCCACTCGCCTTCCTTCCGCGAGTAGTCGAGGTAGAGCATCGACGCGACCGCGTCGACGCGCAGCCCGTCGATGTGGAACTCCTCCAGCCAGTAGAGCGCGTTGGCCAGCAGGAAGTTGCGGACCTCCCGGCGGCCGAAGTCGAAGACCAGCGTGCCCCAGTCCGGGTGCTCGCCGCGGCGTGGATCGGCGTGTTCGTACAGCGGAGTGCCGTCGAACCGCGCCAAGGCCCACTCGTCGCGCGGGAAGTGTGCCGGAACCCAGTCGAGCAGGACCCCGATGCCGGCCTGGTGCAGCGCGTCGACAAGCGCTCGGAAGCCGTCCGGGTCACCCATCCGCGCCGTCGGCGCGAAGTACGACGAGACCTGGTAGCCCCACGACGGACCGTACGGATGCTCCATCACCGGCATGAGCTCGACATGGGTGAAGCCGAGGTCGCGGACGTACGGCACCAGCTCGTCGGCGATCTCGCGGTAGGACCGCCCCATCCGCCACGATCCGAGATGCACTTCGTAGATGCTCATCGGTTCGGCGTGCGGCTGGGCGGCGGCGCGCCGGGCGAGCCACTCGGCGTCGTCCCAGGCATACGACGAGGTGTAGACGATGGAGGCGTTGGCCGGTGGTGCCTCGGACCGGAACGCCAGCGGGTCGGACTTCTGCCGCCACCCGCCGTCGCGCCCGAGGATCTCGTAGCGGTAGAGGGTGCCGTCGCCGACGTCGGGGATGAACAGCTCCCAGACGCCGCTGCTGCCGAGCGAGCGCATCGGATGCCCGCGCCCCTCCCAGAAGTTGAAGTCGCCGACCACTCGGACACCGCGCGCGTTGGGCGCCCAGACGGCGAACGACGTACCGGTGACCGGACCGGCCGGGGTGTCGTAGGTGCGGACGTGCGCACCCAGCACGGTCCAGAGCTGTTCGTGACGACCCTCGCCGATGAGGTGCAGGTCCATCTCGCCGAGCGTGGGCAGGAAGCGGTAAGGGTCGTCCGTACGGACGCTCACTCCGTCGGGATAGCCGACCTCGAGCCGGTAATCGGGCACCTGCGAGCCCGGGAGGACGCCGACCCAGATGCCTTCGTACTCGTGGGTGAGCTCGACGAGGGTGCTCGTGTCAGGTGTGGCGCCCACGCGGACGCAGACCTTCTCCGCCAGCGGACGCAGGACGCGGACGGTCACCACGCCGTCGGAGCCGACGTGGGGGCCGAGGATCCCGTGCGGGTCGTGGTGCTCCCCGGCGACCAGCCGGGCCAGCTCCTCGCGGGCGATCTCGGCGGGCTGGGCGGGAACGGTGGTGTGGTCGGGCATCGTGGGGCACCTTCTTCGGGCCGATGCTGCGGCGTGTCTCGCGGTATGAGGGTGGCGCACTCCAAGGTGTTCGGTGCCTATTACCTCATCAACGGACTGTTCAACCGGCGAGGCGCCGGATCGCCGCGAGGGGGATCCCGATCCAGTCGGGTCGGGTGCGGGCTTCGTAGACGACCTCGTAGACCGCCTTGTCGGTTTCGTACGCACGCATCAGGACGCCCTGGTCGCGCGGGTCGCTGCCGGCCACCTCGCCGTAGCCCTCACAGAACGCCGAGCGGTTGCGCTCGGACCACTCGGCCGCGCGGTAGGCGAGCTGGTGCTCGTCGGGGTGGTCGTGGCCGGCGAGCAGGTGCTGGGCGGCGTAGTCGAACGAGCGGAGCATCGCCGCAACGTCGCGGATCGGGGAGTCGAGCGCGGTGCGTTCGGCCCAGGCGCGGGCCGGCTCGCCCTCGAAGTCGATGATCCGCCAGCCGCCGACGGTCCGCATGGTCTGGCCGAGGTGGAAGTCGCCGTGGATCCGCTGGACCTGGACGGACTCGAGGGCGCCCTCGAGGTCGTCGTATGCCTGGCGCAGGCCGCCGGCGTAGGTCTGCAGGGCCGGTACGACGTCGATCGCCGCGGCCAGCCGGGACCGCATCGCGCCGGCCAGGCTGACCAGCTCGTCGCGCCCCCACTCGCCGGTCGGGAGGTAGCGGGCCATGTCGGCGTGGATCTGAGCGGTCGTGGCGCCCAGCCGGTGGGACTCAGCCGCGAAGTCGCCGCCTACCTCGTCGGCGTGCAGGTCGGCTTCGGCGTAGAGGTCGCGCACACTGGTGATGGCCAGCTCCCACCCGTCGGTCGCCGTACGGAAGAAGTCGCTGAACATTCCCAGGTCGCCGCGCCCTGGCTTGCCGTCGGCGTCGGGCCACTCCGCCTCGATCCAGCCGAAGAGGCGGGCGACGTTGCCACAGTCGTGCCGGGCGAAGGCCTCGTGCACCTCGATGTCGGGGTTGCGCCCGTGGTGCACCCGCCGGAACACCTTCAGCAGCACGTCCTCACCGAACACCAGGGACGTGTTGCTCTGTTCGCCGGTCAACACCAGCGACGGCAGCTCGGTTTCGACGTCCATGGTCCCGATCCGCTGGAACGCCACGTCGCCTGTGACCGTCGTACGCAGCAGACCCTGGAGGAAGGCCGGCGTGGCCTCCTTGTCGTGCAGGGCGTCGTAGGCCCAGACGATCTTGCCGCCGAGCTCGGGCTCGGCCCAGTCGGCGATCGCGGCGTGGCCGAGGTGGTCCTCCGGTTCGTGCCGGTAGGAGACCGGGAGCTGGTAGACGTCGACCAGGTTGCCTCCCCCGTCGGCATAGCGAACGGTCACCAGCTCGATCCGGACCGCGGGCCAGGCCGTGTTGTTCGAGTCGGCCGGCGGTGCGGAGAGCCAGCTCAGGGGGTGGATGGCTTCCACGGTGAACTCTCGTCCCTTGCCCGCGAACCATCGCTGGCGTTCGAGATAGTCATGGAGACCGGTGGTCTGAGCGGCTTGTCCCATCATCGCCTTTCGGTCGCCTTCCTCGAGGGCGGTGTTGTCTCAAGACTGTGTTGGCTCAAGGAAGTGTCGTCTCGCCCTGTCGCTTTGCCTCAGGCCAAGGGCTCCTCACCTGTGGGTAGGGGCAGCCGGAACCAGTAGAACCCGTGGCCACCGAGGGTCAGCAGGTACGGCAGCTCGCCGATCTTCGGGAACCGCACCCCACCGATCAGCTCGATGGGCTCGACCCCCTCCCATCGGCGCAGGTCGAGCTCGACCGGCTGCGGGAACCGGGACAGGTTGTTGACGCAGAGCACCGCGTCGTCGCCCTGTTCCCGAACGAACGACAGGACGCTGGGGTTGCTACCCCCAAGATCGGTGAACGAACCGGAACCGAACGCCGGATTCTGCTTGCGTACCCAGATCATCCGGCGCACCCAGTGCAGCAGCGAGGAGCTGTTCTGCAGTTCGGCCTCGACGTTGACGGCCTGGTAGCCGTAGATCGAGTCCATGATGACCGGCAGCGCGAGCCGGCCGGGGTCGCAGGCGGAGAAGCCGGCGTTGCGGTCCGGGGTCCACTGCATGGGAGTACGCACGCCGTCACGGTCGCCCAACCAGATGTTGTCGCCCATGCCGATCTCGTCGCCGTAGTAGAGCACCGGCGATCCGGGCAGCGCCAGCAGGAGCGCGGTGAACAGCTCCATCTGGTTGGTGTCGTTCTCCAGCAGGGGAGCGAGGCGCCGGCGGATCCCGATGTTCGCCTTCATGCGGGGGTCCTTGGCGTACTCCGCCCACATGTAGTCGCGGTCCTCGTCGGTGACCATCTCCAGCGTCAGCTCGTCGTGGTTGCGCAGGAAGATGCCCCACTGGCAGCGGTCGGGAATCTTCGGCGTCTGCGCCATGATCTCCGAGATCGGGTAGCGCGACTCCCGGCGTACGGACATGAAGATGCGGGGCATCACCGGGAAGTGGAACGCCATGTGGCATTCGTCGCCACCGCTGCCGAGATCCCCGAAGTACTCCACGACGTCGGCGGGCCACTGGTTGGCCTCGCAGAGCAGCACCCGGTCGGGGTACTCCTTGTCGACCTCCTTGCGGATCCGGCGCAGGAACTCGTGGGTCTTCGGGAGGTTCTCGCAGTTCGTGCCCTCCTCTTCGAAGAGGTACGGCACGGCGTCGAGGCGGAACCCGTCGATCCCGAGGTCGAGCCAGAACTTCAGCGCGTCGATGATCGCTTCGCAGACCTTCGGATTCTCGAAGTTGAGGTCCGGCTGGTGGGAGAAGAACCGGTGCCAGAAGTACTGCTTGCGTACGGGGTCGAAGGTCCAGTTGCTGGTCTCGGTGTCGACGAAGATGATCCGCGCGTCCGGGTATCCCTCGTCGGTGTCGGCCCAGACGTAGAAGTCGCCGTACGGACCGTCGGGGTCGTTGCGGGACGCCTGGAACCACGGGTGCTGGTCGGAGGTGTGGTTCATGACGAAGTCGATGATCACCCGGATACCCCGGGCGTGAGCGGCCTCGACGAACGACACGAAGTCGTCGTGGCTGCCGATGTCGGGCGCGATGGCGGTGTAGTCGGCGACGTCGTACCCGCCGTCGCGCAGCGGCGAGGCGTAGAACGGCGGCAGCCACAGGCAGTCGATACCCAGCCACTCGAGGTAGTCGAGCTTCTCCCTCAGCCCGCTGATGTCACCGATCCCGTCGCTGGTGGAGTCGGCGAAGGAACGGACGAGCACTTCGTAGAAGACCGCCCGCTTGTACCACTCGGGATCCGACCCGAGGCCGCCCACCACGCCGGACGCGCTGGCGTCCGGTGCCGTCGATGTGGAACCAGCCGTCGATGTGGAGCCAGCCGTCGATGTGGAGCCAGCCGTCGATGTGGAGCCAGCCGTCGACGTGGAGCCAGCCGTCGACGTGGAACTGGCCGTCGACGTGGAACTGGGGTCGGGAGGGCGCCCGCCGGAGCTCCCGGACGGACGGTCCCCTGGGGCAGCAGTCTGGATCATGCGATACCTCGTCGGAGGGAGAGGATGTGGGCCGGCTGGACAGCGGGGTCGAGCCGGAGATAGTTGTGCTGTCCCCAGCGCCATGTCTCGCCGGTCAGCTCGTCGTGCACGACAAAGGTGTCGTGCCAGTCCAGGCCCAGGTCGGGCATGGTGAGGGAAACGACCGACTCACGGGTCCCGTGCGGGTCGAGGTTGACTGCGACGATAACGGTGTCGGCTGCGCCGCTGTGAGCGCTGTCGCGCCGCCCGTCGGTGTGGTCGCCGTCCGGCAGCTGCTCGCGCTTGGAGAAGACGAGCAGGCTGTCGTCTGGAACATGGTGGAAACGTAGGTTGCGCAGGCGTTGCAGGGCCGGATGTGCACGGCGGATGTCGTTCAGTTGGCGCAGATAGGGCATGATCGACTGGCCCTCGCGGTCGCCGCCCGGCTCGTAGGCGGACCAGTCGCGGGGTCGGTACTGATACTTCTCGGAGTCGAGATACTCCTCGCTGCCCGGGCGCAGAGCCAGGTGCTCGCAGAGCTCGAAGCCGGAGTAGACACCCCAGGTGGGGGAGAGCATCGCCGCCAGGACGGCGCGGATCTTGAACGCCGCCGGCCCGCCGTCCTGCAGGAACGCGGTCAGGATGTCCTGGGTGTTGACGAAGAAGTTCGGCCGCAGGAACGCCGACGTCTGCTGGCTGAGCTCGGTGAGGTAGGACTCGAGCTCGTCCTTGGTGTTGCGCCAGGTGAAGTACGTGTAGGACTGGTGGAAGCCCACCTTGGCCAGCGTCTGCATCATGGCCGGCCGGGTGAACGCCTCGGACAGGAAGAGCACGTCCGGATCGGTCGTACGAATCTCGGCGAGCAGCCACTCCCAGAACTGCACCGGCTTGGTGTGCGGGTTGTCGACCCGGAAGATGCGTACGCCGTGGTCCATCCAGTGCCGGACGATCCGCAGCACCTCGGCGTAGATCCCCTCGGGGTCGTTGTCGAAGTTCAGCGGGTAGATGTCCTGGTACTTCTTCGGCGGGTTCTCGGCGTAGGCGATGGTTCCGTCGGACAGCGTGGTGAACCACTCGGGGTGCTCGGCGACCCACGGGTGGTCGGGCGCGGCCTGCAGGGCCAGGTCCAGCGCGACCTCCAGGCCCAGTTCGCCCGCGCGGGCCACGAACGCGTCGAAGTCCTCCAGGGTGCCCAGGTCGGGATGGACGGCGTCGTGGCCGCCCTCGTCGGACCCGATCGCCCAGGGCGAGCCGGGATCGCCGAGCCCAGGGTCGAGGGTGTTGTTGGGGCCCTTGCGGTTGACCTTGCCGACCGGGTGGATCGGTGGCAGGTAGACGACGTCGAAGCCGTTGGCGGCGATGGCGGGCAGGCGTTCGGCGGCGGTCTTGAACGTGCCGGAGACCCAGCGGCCCTCCTCCGCGGCGAGGTAGGCGCCCTCGGACCGCGGGAAGAACTCGTACCAGCTGCCGTACAACGCCCGCTCGCGGTCGACCCGCAGCGGGAAGGGTTCGGAGGCGGTCAGCAGGTCGCGCAGCGGGTGCGCGGCCAGGACCTCGGACACCTCCGGCGCCGTGGCGACATGCAGCCGGGCCTCGGCGGGTCGGGAGTCGTCACGGAGCGCGTGTACGGCAGCCTCGAGGATCGCGCGACCGGCCCGGTCGGCCGCCGGAAGGTTGTCAGCGGCGCGCCGCAGGACCTGCGCCCCCTCGGCGAGCATGAGCGGGACGTCGAGACCAGCCGGGACTTTGATCTCCGCAGCGTGCCGCCAGGTGGACACGGGGTCGCCCCACGCTTCGATCGTGTAGGTCCAGTCACCCTCCGCATCGGGACGGATCTCCGCGAACCACCGGTCGGTCCCCGGCTCGCCGGGGCGCATGGGGATCCAGCCGAGGGTGCGGCCGTCCGGGCCACGGGTGACGACATTGGCGCCGAGCGCGTCGTGGCCCTCGCGGAAGATCGTCGCCGCGACCGTGAACGCCTCGCCGACGACGGCCTTCGCGGGGAACTGCCCGCCGGCGCGTACGACCGGATCCACCGAGATGATCGGGATCCGGCCGATCACGGTGTGCGGGTCCCAGGACCGGTCCGCTGCCGGGTCGGGCCGGTGGCGCGCTCCGGTGGTGTCCTCGCCGACCTCCGCGACCTCGGGGGCCTCGGTCTCGGTCCCCTCCGTGACCTCGGGGGCCTCGGTCGCTTCGGCGACCTCCCCCGAGGTGATGGTGCCGCGGCCGGGATCCGGCGCGCCGTGAGCCTGCTGCCTGGGGTCTTGGGGCATCTCGTTGGGAGCCATGGAAGTCCGGGAGCTGGGGGATGGGCGGGCGTGGGATCGGTTGTTTCGGGATCGACGCTGAGACACAGCGGTGAACCTACTCATCCCAGTATCACGGGTAGAGCCAGGGCATGCTCGGGTTGGGTACGGTTGGCGCCGCGCAGCCAACGCGAGGCCCGCCACGAGGCCGACCAGCAGCAGGTTCATACCCGGGTGGTTCCCCCGGAGCGGCTGCAAAACCTTGCTTGTTCTGCAACGACAGAGCAGGCCCCACGGCGTGTCGGAGATGGCGCTGGGTTAGCGTGTGCCCTCGTGCGCGCCATCCGTCGTTTCACCGTCCGCCCGATGCTCCCCGAGCCGCTCGCGCCGCTCGGCGACCTCGCCCTCAACCTCCGCTGGTCGTGGCACCCGCCCACCCAGGACCTGTTCGCCGCCGTCGACGGCGAGTTGTGGGAGGCGAGCGGCCATGATCCCGTACGCCTGCTGGGCGAGGTCACGGCCGAGCGCCTCGCCGAACTGGGCTCCGACCAGGGCTTCCTGGCTCGCCTTGGAGAGGCAGCGGACGACCTGCGCGACTACCTCACGAGCGACCGTTGGTACCAAGCGCAGGGGCCGGATGCTCCGCGCCAGATTGCGTACTTCTCACCCGAGTTCGGGATCAGCGCGGTGCTTCCGCAGTACTCCGGCGGCCTCGGCATCCTGGCCGGCGACCACCTCAAGGCGGCCAGCGACCTCGGCGTACCGCTGATCGGTGTCGGCCTGCTCTACCGGCACGGCTACTTCGTCCAGTCACTCTCCCGCGAAGGCTGGCAGCAGGAGCGCTACCCGATCGTCGATCCGCAGGCGATGCCGCTCACGCTGCTCCGCGAGGCGGGCGGTACGCCTGCCCGGGTGAGCGTCGCGCTGCCCGGTGGCCGGCAGCTGGCCGCCCAGATCTGGGTCGCCCAGGTCGGCCGGGCGCCCTTGCTCCTCCTCGACTCCGGCATCGAGGACAACCAGCCCCTCGAACGGGACGTGACCGACCGGCTCTACGGCGGTGGCACCGAACACCGGCTGCTGCAGGAGATGTTGCTCGGCATCGGCGGCGTACGCGCCCTGCGGGTCTACAGCCGGATCACCGGCGCGACCCCACCGGAGGTGTTCCACACCAACGAGGGGCATGCGGGCTTCCTCGGCCTCGAACGGATCCGGGAGTACGTCGAGGGACACGGGCTCGACTTCGACGCCGCGCTGGAGATCACCCGGGCCGGCACCGTCTTCACCACCCACACGCCGGTCCCTGCCGGCATCGACCGGTTCACCCGCGAGCTCGTGGAGCAGCACTTCACCGTGTGGGCGCGTACGCCGGTGGCAACGTCCGCGGCATGGGAGCGCGGGCAGGACGGGTCCGGCACCACCGCAGGCTCTGGCTCCGGCGATGGCGGAGCGGCGGGCGCCGGCATCCCGATCGGCCAGGTGCTCGCACTCGGCGCCGAGGACTACGAGGGCGGCGACCCAGGCCTGTTCAACATGGCGGTGATGGGTCTGCGGCTCGGTCAGCGCGCCAACGGCGTCAGCGCCCTGCACGGCGAGGTGAGCCGGGGCATGTTCGCCGGGCTGTGGCCCGGCTTCGACGCCACCGAGCTTCCGGTGATCTCCGTCACCAACGGGGTCCACGCTCCGACCTGGGTCGCCCGGGAGATGAGCGAGCTCGAGGCTGGCGCCGACGGGTCAGGCGATCCTGACGACCGCCTCGCCGGGATCGTCGATGCCCCCGGCACCTGGGACGTCGCCGACCAGATCCCGATGGCGGAGATCTGGTCGGCCAAGGCGAAGCTCCGGGCCCGGCTCGTGGAGTTCTCCCGTGCGCGGCTGCGCAAGGCGTGGCTCGCCCGTGGTGCCTCCGAGGCCGAGCTGGGCTGGATCGACGACGCCCTGGACCCGAACGTGTTGACCATCGGCTTCGCCCGGCGGGTTCCTTCGTACAAGCGACTCACTCTCATGCTCACCGACCGCGAGCGGCTCAAGCGGCTGCTGCTCGACCCCGAGCGGCCGATCCAGCTGGTGATCGCCGGCAAGTCGCACCCGGCCGACGACGGTGGCAAGAAGCTCATCCAGGAGATCGTGTGGTTCGCCGACGATCCCGAGGTGCGCCACCGGATCGTGTTCCTGCCCGACTACGACATGTCGCTGGCGCATCCGCTGGTCACCGGCTGCGACGTGTGGCTCAACAACCCGTTGCGCCCGTACGAAGCCTGCGGAACGTCCGGGATGAAGGCGGCCCTCAACGGCGGGCTCAACGTCTCGATCCGCGACGGCTGGTGGGACGAGTGGTTCGACGGCGAGAACGGCTGGGCGATCCCGTCCGCCGACGGGGTGGACGACGCCTACCGCCGGGACGAGCTCGAGGCGACCGCGTTGTACGACCTGGTCGAGAACCAGGTCGCGAGGCGCTTCTACGACCGTGACGCCGCCGGTCTGCCGCGCCGCTGGCTGGAGATGGTGCGGCACACGCTGAAGTCGCTCGGGCCGAAGGTGCTGGCGAGCCGGATGGTCGGTGACTACGTACGCGAGCTGTACACGCCGGCGGCCCAGAGCTCCCGGGCGCTCAACTCCTCGTTCGACGGGGCGCGGGCGCTCGCGGCGTGGAAGCGCAGCGTGCGTGACGGCTGGTCCGGCGTACGCGTCGACCACGTGGAGTCGACGGGCGCCGGCGATGGCGCCCAACTGGGTGGCTCGGCCGCGTTGCGGGTCTTCGTCAGCCTGGGGTCGCTCACTCCGGAGGACGTCGACGTGCAGGTGCTGCACGGCCGGGTGGACGACTCGGACCAGCTGAGGGACCCGACCGCGGTGTCGTTGAAGCAGGCCGAGGCGTATGAGGCGGGGCGGTATCGCTACGAAGGGGAGGTCCACTTCGACCGGACCGGCCCCGTCGGTTACACGGTGCGGATCCTGCCGCACCATGAGCGACTCTCCGGACCTGCCGAGCTCGGTCTGGTTGCCTGGCCACCCTCGAGCCCAGGATTCACCAATGGCGACCTCCGCTAGGCGTTCCTGCCCGCGATGACCTGTTGGAGGTTCGTCGGCTTCTAGGGCGACGAACCTCCAACAACTGACGAGGCGGTCAGGCGTCGACCGTCACGGCCGTGTCCGCGTCCGGATGCAGGTCGAGGACGCCGATCCGGCCGGCGTTGCGGAGGTCCGCGGCGGCTGCGGCGATCCTGTCAAGCTCGGCTTGCGCCCCGCGCACGGTGACCCGGGACAGCTCTGCCTTCATGGACAGCTTGCGAGCCGACTTCGCTCCGCGGACGGCCGCGAGAACGGTGCTGATCGCGCTCAGGAGGGCTGGGTCGCCGTCCAGGTGGGCGAACTCCTCGCCGCTCGGCCACGACGCACGGTGGATGGAACCTTCCTGCCACCATGACCAGACCTCCTCGGTCACGAACGGCATGTACGGCGCGAAGAGCCGCAGCTGCACCGACAGGGCGAGTGTCAAGGCCGCCTTGGCAGACGTACTCCCCGCGTTGTTCGCAGCGCCGTTACCCGCACCGTCCTCGTCACCCAGACCGGCGTACGCACGATCCTTCACGAGTTCCAGGTAGTCGTCGCAGAAGTCCCAGAAGAACCTCTCGGCCGTCTCCAGGGCGCTCGTGTAGTCGTACACGTCGAGTGATTCCGTCGCCGCCCGCACCACCTCGGCGAGGCGGGTGAGCATGGCACGGTCGAGCGGCTCGGTCACCTGCGTGGGATCGGGCGCCGCCGAGCCGAGTCCGAGCACGAACCTGCTGGCATTGAGGATCTTCGTCGCGAGCCGCCGGCCGACCTTCATCTGCGCCTCGTCGAACGGCGAGTCCAGACCCGGCCGGGCACCGGCTGCCCGCCAGCGCACTGCGTCGGTGCCGTAGCGGTGCAGCACGTCGATCGGCGTACTGGCGTTGCCGGTCGACTTGCCCATCTTCTTGCGGTCGGGGTCCACCACGAAGCCCGAGATCGCCGCACGCTTCCACGGCAGCGAGTCGTGTGCGAGGTGGGAACGCACGACGGTGTCGAAGAGCCAGGTCCGGATGATGTCGTGGGCCTGGGCGTGCAGGTCCATCGGGAAGGTCTTCGCCCACAGGTCCGGGTCGCGTTCCCACCCGCAGATGATCTCCGGCGTCAGGGACGAGGTGGCCCAGCTGTCCATGACGTCAGGGTCGGCGATGAACCCACCGGGAACGCCACGCTGGTCTGCGCGGTAGCCGTCGGGAACGTCCGAGGTCGGGTCGATCGGCAACCGGTCCTCACCAGGCAGGAGCGGCCGGTCGTAGTCCGGATCGCCCGCGGCGTTCAGGGGATACCACACCGGGAACGGCACCCCGAAGAACCGCTGCCGGCTGATCAACCAGTCGCCGGTCAGCCCTTCGACCCAGTGTTCGTACCTGTGGCGCATGAAGTCAGGGGTCCAACCCAGCTCGCGACCACGCGCAAGGAGAGCTTGACGTAGCGTCGGATCCGTTCCACCGTTACGGATGTACCACTGCCGGCTGGTCACGATCTCGAGCGGCAGCTCGCCCTTCTCGTAGAACTTCACCGGATGGGTGATCTCACGAGGTTCGCCGATCATCTCACCGGACTCGCCCAACAGCTCGACCATCCGCCGCTGTGCCTGCTTGACGGTGCGGCCGGCGAGTTCCGCGTACGCCGTTTTCCCTTGTGGGGCAAGGCCTTCTGGCGGATCGGCGAGGAACCGTCCGTTACGTCCGATCACCGCGCGGATCGGCAGGTCGAGCTCGCGCCACCAGGTGACGTCGGTGGTGTCGCCGAAGGTACAGATCATGGCGATCCCGGTGCCCTTCTCGGGATCGGCCAGCCGATGGGCGAGGACCGGGACCCGCGCACCGAACACCGGCGTACGCACGGTCGATCCGAACATCGGCTGGTAGCGCGCGTCATCTGGATGCGCGACGAGTGCGACGCAGGCAGGCAGGAGTTCGGGCCGGGTGGTCTCGATCTCGATCGTGCGGGGGTACTCGTTCGGGCGGGCGTTGTCAGAGCCTTCGTCGGCGTGGAACGCCACACGGTAGAAGGCTCCGGGGCGTTCCCTGTCGTCGAGTTCGGCCTGGGCGACCGCGGTCTGGAACGTCACGTCCCACAAGGTCGGCGCCTCCGCCTGGTAGGCCTCGCCGCGGGCCAGGTTGCGAAGGAACGCCCGCTGCGACACCTGGCGGGCGGGTGCGCCGATCGTCGTGTAGAGCTGCGACCAGTCGACCGAGAGCCCGACCTGACGCCAGAGTCGCTCGTAGGCCTGCTCATCCTGCAGGGTCAGGGTTTCGCAGAGTTCGATGAAGTTCCGCCGGGAGATGGCGGTCTGCTGGTCGCGGATCGCCTTGGGCCGCTGGTTGCGCGGCGTCGCGACGAGGTTCGGGTCGTACGCCAACGACGGATCGCACCTGACGCCGTAGTAGTTCTGCACCCGGCGTTCGGTGGGCAGGCCGTTGTCGTCCCAGCCCATGGGGTAGAAGACCTCGCGTCCGCGCATGCGCTGGAAGCGGGCCACGATGTCGGTGTGGGTGTAGGAGAAGACGTGGCCGACGTGCAGGTCGCCGGACGCCGTGGGCGGGGGCGTGTTGATCGAGAAGATCTGCCCGGCCGGCGCTGCGGGGTCGAACCGGTAGGTGTCGTTGGCGTCCCAGGAGTGCAGCCACTTGTCCTCGAGACCGTCGAGGGAGGGCCGGTCGGGAACCTGGATGGGCGTGGACATGTCTGCAGGCAGCATGGATGGCTCACCTTCGAGATGTCGCGGCACGCGTCGTGGGCGTGCCACGGCAAAAGGTCGGAAGAACGAGAGGGGTCGGAGAGCGCTCAGAGGCGCGTGGCTACTCGCGCCCGCGCGCTGCCGACGCGGGCGTGGACGCTGTGAGGGTGCGCTCCGTTGGCCATCGGGGCCAATGCTAACCCAAAGCCTCGACCCACCGCAGTTCTACTACCGTACGTAGTACTACAATGCGGAGAATCCTGCATGCCCACCCGACGGAGGAAGCGCGATGATCGGCGTCCTGGTGACCGTGCTCGTGGTGCTGGGACTGGTGTTTTCCGTTGGTTCGTTGCTGACCGGCCTGCTCAACCGGATCTCGGGGATCGTTCTGGTCGGCGGAGCCGCGCTGCTGGAGCTCGCGCTGATCGGCCAGCTCATCGCCGCGGTCGTGCTGATGCTGAGCGGTGAGCGGCCGACGGAGTTCGCGACGTTCCTCGCGTACCTCATCGTCTCGGTGCTCGTGCTGCCGATCGCTGTCCTGTGGGCCGCGTCGGAACGCAACCGGTGGAGCGGCGTGGTCCTCGGGGTCGGCGGACTGGTCGTCGTCGTTCTCGTCGTACGCCTGCAACAGGTGTGGGCCGGTGTCTGACGGGCTCGAGACCCCTGACCGGCCTCGACGACCCGGCGCGCCGGCGCCGGGCGGCGGCCACCCCAGGTCGACCCGGTCCGGGCCCGGCCGGGTGCTCGTCGCGGTGTACGCGGTCTTCGCGGTGGCCGCCAGCGCCCGGGCGGCGGTCCAGATCGCGTCGCGGTTCGATGAGGCGCCGGTGGCCTACGCACTCTCGGCGTTCTCGGCCATCGTCTACGTGGTGGCGACCGTCGCCCTGGCCCGTGGCGGTCGGGTCGCCCGGCCGGTCGCGTACGCCGCGTGCGGGATCGAACTCGCGGGGGTCCTTGCGATCGGGACGTTCAGCGTCCTCGACCCGGCGGCGTTTCCGGACGAGACGGTGTGGTCGGCATACGGGCGCGGCTACCTCTTCATCCCGCTCGTCCTCCCCGTCCTCGGCCTGCTCTGGCTCCGTCGCACTGCCCGCGGCTGACGCTGGCCATGGCAGGTGACCGCTCCTGGCCTGGTCGGCTGGGCTTGTGGGCTGTGGGGCAGGTGTCGGTGCCTGTGGGGTGGTGAGTGGCCTGGCTGGCTGGGTTTGTGGGCCTGGATGCGGGCCTCGGTGATCGAGGGAGGACCGGCTGGCACTCGGTGATCGAGGGGCTCGGCTACTGGCCTGGTCGGCTGGGCCTGTGGCCTCGGACGAGGCATCGGCGCCTGGTCATGTGACCACCAGCATGGGCAGCGTGGTCATTTACCGCAGGTGCTTCACCCGCGTCTCGGCGGACTCGTCGACGGCGACGATCTCGTACCCCTCTGAGGCGTAGAGGCGGGCGGCCGGGTTGGCACGCTCCACGCTCAGGCTCAGCCGGGAGACTCCGGCGGCCCTGGCCCGGTCGGCGATCCCGCGCAGCAGGGCCCGCCCGAGGCCACGGCCGCGCCACGACGCCACGACGGCGATGCCGATCTCGGGTACGTCGTCGGCCACGTAGCCGTAGCCCGGCTCGGCTGACGAGAAGTACCGCCACCACGCCGCCCCGATCGGCACAGGACCCGTGCCGATCGAACCCGAACCGGTGTCTGTCGACCCCGAAACCGGCCCGGTCGACCCCGAACCGGCGCGGGTCGACCCGGGACCCGCGCCCGTCGCGGAGGGACCTCCGCCGCTCGCGGTACCCGACGTCTGGGCGATCACCCCCTCCTCACCGGCCGCCGGCCAGCCTTCGACGTACTTCGCGAGCGCCGGATCGGCCAGCAACTGCGCCATCGTGAAGGGGGTCCGGTCGGGATCCCAGTTGAACGCCTCCAGCGTCATCAGCGCGATGAAGTCGGCGTCGCTGTCCGTCGCCGGTCGTACGACATAGGAGGATTCCGTCGGCTCGCTCACCCGCACGAGTCTGCCGCCGACCCGCCCGACCGCCATCGCGGGGTGGGGCGGGAGGGTCCCTACACTGCACCGCATGAGTGCGCCCGAGCGTCCCGATCCCTCCCCGCAGGCCCCAGCACCGGCTCCCGCGCAGGCCCCAACCTCAGCGCAGCCCCCGGCTCGCACGCCCGCGCGCGAACTGCCTCAGGCGTTCGCCCCTGCCGAGGTCGAGCAGCGGTTGTACGACCGGTGGATCGAGCGCGGGTACTTCTCCGCGGGTGGCGAGGGCTCGGACAAGCCGGCGTACTCCATCGTCATCCCACCGCCCAACGTCACCGGCTCCCTGCACGTCGGCCACGCGCTCGACCACACGATCCAGGACGTCCTGATCCGCCGCCGCAGGATGCAGGGCTACGACGCCCTCTGGCTCCCGGGCATGGACCACGCCGGCATCGCCACCCAGAACGTCGTCGAACGCGAACTCGCCAAGGAAGGACTCTCCCGCCACGACCTCGGCCGGCAGGCGTTCGTCGAGCGCGTCTGGCAGTGGAAAGCCGAGTCCGGTGGCGCGATCCTCGGCCAGATGCGCCGGCTCGGCGACTCGGTCGACTGGAGCCGCGAGTGCTTCACGATGGACGAGAGCCGTTCGCGCGCCGTGCTCACGATGTTCAAGCGGTTGTACGAGGACGACCTGATCTACCGCGCCGAACGCATCATCAACTGGTGTCCCCGCTGCCTCACCGCACTGTCCGACATCGAGGTCGAGCACTCCGACGACGACGGCGAGCTGACGTCGATCCGCTACGGCGAAGGGGACGCCTCCGTCGTCGTCGCGACGACGAGACCCGAGACGATGCTCGGCGACACGGCGGTGGCCGTCCACCCGAGCGACGAGCGGTACGCCCACCTGGTCGGCACCGAGGTGGAGCTGCCGCTGACCGGGCGGCGGATCCCGATCGTGGCCGACGTCCACGTCGACCCGGAGTTCGGCACCGGCGCGGTCAAGGTCACGCCGGCGCACGACCCCAACGACTTCGAGATCGGCCAGCGGCACGACCTGCCGAGCATCACGATCATGGACGAGCACGGGGTGATCACCGCCCACGGTCCGTTCCAGGGGCTGGACCGGTTCGAGGCACGTCCCGCCGTCGTCGCCGCGCTGCGGGAGCAGAGCCGGATCGTGAAGGAGGTACGCCCGTACCGCCACGCCGTCGGCCACTGCCAGCGCTGCGACACGGTGGTCGAGCCCCGAGTCTCGTTGCAGTGGTTCGTCCGGGTGGAGCCGCTGGCCGCGGCCGCGAGCGACGCCGTACGCGACGGCCGGATCGAGATCCACCCGCCCGAGATGGCGAAGCGGTACTTCTCCTGGGTCGACCACATGCACGACTGGTGCATCTCCCGCCAGCTGTGGTGGGGGCACCGGATTCCCGTCTGGTACGGCCCAGCCGGCGAGGTCGTGTGTGTCGGCCCGGACGACGAGCCTCCCACCGGCGACGGCTGGACACAGGACGAGGACGTGCTCGACACCTGGTTCTCGTCCGGGCTGTGGCCGGTGTCGACGCTCGGCTGGCCCGACGAGACGCCCGACCTCGCGCGCTACCACCCGACCAGCGTTCTGGTCACCGGCTACGACATCCTCTTCTTCTGGGTGGCGCGGATGGCGATGTTCGGGCTCTACGCCATGCAGGACAAGGGCCCCGTCCACTCCGTCCCCTTCAGGACCGTCGTCCTCCACGGCATGGTCCGCGACGCCCACGGCAAGAAGATGTCGAAGTCGTTCGGCAACGTCGTCGATCCGCTGGACTGGATCACCCGCTACGGCGCGGACGCGACGCGGTTCACCCTGGCCCGCGGCGCCAACCCCGGCGCCGACGTACCCGTCAGCGAGGAGTGGTGCCAGGGCTCGCGCAACTTTGCCACCAAGCTGTGGAACGCGACCCGCTTCGCGCTGATGAACGGTGCCGATCCCGCCCTGCCGCTGCCGCCCGCCGACCAGCGGTCGGCCGCCGACCGGTGGATCCTGTCTCGGCTGCACCGGTTGATCGGCGACGTCGACGCGTCGTACGAGACGTACGAGTTCGCGAAGGTGTGCGAGGCGATCCAGGCATTTGCGTGGAGCGAGTTCTGCGACTGGTACCTCGAGCTTGCCAAGACGACCTTGACAGCGGGCGGTGCGGCGGCTGACGGCACGCGGGCGGTCCTTGGACACGTGCTCGACCGCCTGCTGCGGCTGCTCCACCCGGTGATGCCGTTCGTGACCGAGGAGCTGTGGCTCGCCGTCACGAGAGGCGAGTCGGTGGTCGTCGCGGAGTGGCCGGCCGCCGACCCGTCGTATGCCGATGACGAGGCGGAGGCGGAGATCGGGTCACTGCAGCGGCTGGTGACCGAGGTCCGGCGCTTCCGGTCCGACCAGGGCCTGAAGCCTGGTCAGCGCGTGCCGGCCCAGCTGGTGGGGATCAACGCGACCGTTCTCGCGTCCCATGAGCGGGCCATTCGTACCCTCCTGCGGCTCGAGGCGCCCGGTGACGGCTTCTCGCGGACGGCGTCGGTGCTGATCGAGAACGTCACCGTCGAGCTCGACACCGCCGGCACGATCGACGTCGGCGCCGAGCGCAAGCGCCTGGAGAAGGACCTCGGCAGCGCCCGCAAGGAGCGGGACCAGGCGGGCCGGAAGTTGGGCAACGCGGACTTCCTGGCGAAGGCGCCGGCCGCCGTGGTGGAGAAGGTCCGCGGCCAGCTCGCGTCGGCCGACGCCGAGATCGCCCGGATCGAGAGCCAGCTGGCCGGCCTGCCCGAGGGCTGACGGGATGCCACGGATTCGCCAGCGGCGAATCCCGTGGCATCCGCGTGCTCCACGTGACAGACTGTGGGCATGGCTAAGCGGAACCTCACCGTCCAACTCGACGAGGAAACAATCGCCAAGGCCCGCGTCCTCGCCGCGAACCGCGGCACGTCGGTGAGTCGGCTGGTCGCTCAGCAGATCGAAGATCTCACCGCCGCTGACGAGCGCTACAACGAGGCGTGGCGGATCGCGCGGGAGTCGCTCGAGGACGCCACTCACGGGGGAGGCCGGAACTGGAAGCGCGAAGATCTCTACGACCGTTGACGCTGGTGCCTCCACTGACCTTCGTCGACACCAACATCCTGGCCTATGCCTACGATCTGGACGAGGCGAAGAAACGACCAATCGCCCTGGAGGCGCTGGACATCCTCTGGCGCACAAAGGCCGGCGTCGTCAGCACGCAAGTTCTGCAGGAGTTCTACAACACGGCGACGCGGCGTTTCCGGCAGCCGCTGTCGCATGCAGCTGCGCGCAGGGTGCTTCGCGGCTACTCCGGATGGCCAGTGGTATCGCCCGACGCTGCGTTGATCCTCGCTGCGTCGGAGTTGCACGAGCGGCATTCGGTGTCGTTCTGGGACGCCCTGATCGTCGAGGCTGCCCGACGTGCCGGTGCGAGCAGGTTGCTCACCGAGGACCTCCAGCACGGCCGAACGTTCGGCGCTCTCACCGTGGAGAACCCCTTCGCCGACGCCTCCGGCTAACGGCACGTCGGTGGACGCGTGATGGTGCGGCCACCAGCCGGCGCGCCGCCAGCTCGATGAACCCCCTCTCACCGCGTGGGCCGACCGGCGCGGAACAATACGTGGGTGACCCAGACAGCGATCGAAGGCAGGCATGGCCAGTCCTGAGGAGCGTGCGAACGCGAAGACCACCGGTTCGGCGTACGTCGAGGCGGAGAAGGCACTGCTCGGTCGGCTCGCCGAGCACAAGTCGATCGAGCGACCCGACATCAACCGGATCCGCCACCTCTGCGAACTGCTCGGCGACCCGCAGCACTCGGCCCCGGTCATCCACATCACCGGTACGAACGGCAAGACCACCACGGCCCGGATGATCGACGCCCTGCTGGTGGCGTTCGGCCTGCGGACAGGGCGGCTCACGAGCCCGCACCTGGCCGAGGTACGCGAGCGGATCAGCCTGTCGGGCGAGCCGGTGGAGCCGGACCGCTTCGTCGAGGCGTACGCGGAGCTCGCCCCCTTCCTCGAACTCGCCGATGCCCGGCTCGACCGGCCCCTGTCGTTCTTCGAGGCCTCCACAGCGCTGGGCTTCGCGGTCTTCACCGACGCTCCGGTCGACGTCGCCGTGCTCGAGGTCGGTCTCGGCGGCCGATGGGACACCACCAACGTCGCCGATGGCAAGGTGGCCGTGGTCACGCCGGTCGCGGTGGACCACGCGAAGTACCTCGGGAGTACGCCGGCGGAGATCGCGGAGGAGAAGGCCGGCATCATCAAGCCGGGCGCCGTTGCGGTGATCGCCCAGCAGGAGCTGGAGGTCGCCGAGGTCCTGATGCGCCGGGCCGCCGAGGTCGGCGCGAGCGTGGCGCGGGAGGGGCTGGAGTTCGGCGTCGTCGAACGTGAGCTCGCCGTGGGCGGGCAGCAGGTCACGATCCAAGGGCTGTCCGGGACGTACGACGGGATCTACCTCCCGCTGCACGGCGTCCACCAGGCGCACAACGCCGCGTGCGCGCTCGCCGCGGTCGAGGCGTTCCTCGCAGGTGGCGTGACCGAAGGCGAGGGCCTGGACGCCGAGCTGGTCCGGGCCGGCTTCGCGGCGGTGAGCTCACCCGGTCGGCTGGAGGTCGTACGCCGGAGCCCGGCGGTCGTGCTCGACGCCGCCCACAACCCGCATGGCGCGCGGGCGACAGCGGCCGCGGTGGGGGAGGCGTTCTCGTTCGAGCCGCTCGTCGGCTGTGTCGCGATGATGCAGGACAAGGACATCGAAGGCGTGCTGGAGGCGTTCGAGCCGGTGATGGACCGGATCGTGTGTACGCAGAACTCCACCGCCCGGGCGATGCCCGCCGCTGAACTGGCCGAGGTCGCCGTCGACATCTTCGGCGAGGACCGGGTCGAGACGGCCGCGGGCCTCGACGACGCGATCGACCTCGCGGTCCGGCTCGCCGAAGAACAGAGCACCGCCCTCGGCAGCGGCGGCGTCCTCATCACAGGGTCCGTCATCACCGCCGGCGAGGCGCGGGTCCTGCTCGGGGCCGGGTGAGTTGGCGGTCATGCGTCCGGTCCTGTCGGCGATCCTGGTGTTCGAGGCGATCATCGTCGCGCTCGCGATTCCGGTCGCGGTCGCACTGAGTGGTGTGGACGGAGGGCTCGCCGGCGCGGTGGGTGCGGGACTCGCGGTGGCGTGCCTCGTGGTGACGGGTCTGCTGCGCTACCGGGTGGGGCGGATCGCCGGCTCGGTGTTGCAGGTCATCGCGATCGGGCTGGGGTTCGTCGTACCGCTGATGTTCCTCCTCGGGGCGATCTTTGCCGTGCTGTGGTTCGTGTGCCTGCGCCTCGACCGGCGGATCACGGCGGAACGCGCGGAGCGCGAGAACGCTGAACGTGAGGGTGCCGGGCGTGAGGGCGCGGAGCGTGAGGGCGCGGAGCGTGAGGGCGCGGAGCGCGAGAACGCGGAGCGCGAGAACGCAGAACGTGAGGGCGCAGAGGGCGCGCGGGCTGAACCGGAGGGCGGGCAGCGGCGAGACCCGGATACGTGAGGGGCGCGCGGTGAGCGTGGCCGCACCGACCCGTTACGCTGCGCACGTTTGATCGCCTCTGGAGGAGTTGACGCGTGTCCGAGCGCACCCTGGTCCTACTCAAGCCCGACGCCGTACGCCGGGGTCTTGTCGGCGAGATCCTTGGCAGATTCGAACGCAAGGGGCTCACCCTTGTCGCCATGGACCTGCGGACGATCGACGGTGCCATGTCGGACCGGCACTACGCCGAGCATGTGGAGAAGGCGTTCTACCCGCCGTTGCGCGACTTCGTGACGAGTGGTCCGCTGGTGGCCGCGGTACTCGAGGGTGACGAGGCGATCGAGGTCGTACGCCTGATGTGCGGTGCGACGGACGCCCGCAAGGCCGCGGCGGGGACGATCCGGGGAGACCTCGCCCTGTCCAATCGAGAGAACCTCGTCCACGGCTCAGACTCGCCCGAGTCGGCGAAGCGTGAGATCGCCCTCTGGTTCCCCCACCTCGCCTGACGGCCTGTTCTCCTCCGCGAACGTCCCGCCGGCGCCGCCTCCCCGTGATCATGATCGTGATCATGAAGCTTTGGCGTACGTATTGCCCCGTTTCTCTTCATGGTCCGGTTTCGCTTCATGACCGCGCTATGGCCCGGTCTCGCTACCCGGTCTCGCTACCCGGTCTCGCTACCCGGTCTCGCTACCCGGTCTCCTTCACGGTCCGGAGTCGGAGGTCGCGGAACCACGATCATGAACGCAAACAGAATGGTGAACGTCACGCGGACCTATGGCCAGCCCCGTTTACTTTCATGATCACGATCATGATCACAAGGGGATCAGCATTCGTCGGAGGGTAGGCATCCTGGGGGGTAGGCAACTGTCAACGAACCCGCGAAGGGATCAGGCCGCTCAGCCGGAAGCGAGAGCGCGGACCCGGCGGACGACCTCCTCGGGCCCCAGCGCCTGCGCCACCGCGAAGAGGTCCGGACTCCGCGTCGAACCCGTGAGCGCCACCCGGATCGCCTGCGCCGCCTCACGAATCGACCCCGGATAGGCGTCCGGATCCCGCTTGTACTCCTTCGCGTTCTTGGCGAACCCGTGCCGCGCGGCCAGCGCCCGGATCTGACCGAACCACTCCTGCGGATCGTCGAGTGGCTGGTAGCCGGACGCGAACTCCTCCGCCACCGTGCGTACGAGCTCCGGCGCCAGCCCACCGAGCCGCGGATCGGCGGCGTCGGAGACGACCTCGAACAGCCCCGGGAAGAAGAAGCCGTACGCCGGACGGAAGTCCGACCACTTGCGCAGGTCCTTGCGCGGGTTGTCGACCCCTTCCCGTTCGACCGCGAGGGCACGCAGCGCCAGGTCGCGCTCGCCGTCCAGCACCGCCCGCACCGGTGGGTCGTAGGTCGCGGCCCACTCCTTGACCGCCTCCAGAATCGTCTCGCCGGACAGGGCGGCGATGTGGTCGGCACTGATGTCCTCGAGCTTCACGACGTCGAAGAGTGGACCCGCGACCCCGAACTCGGCCAAAGAGATGGGCGTCGCCAGCGCCTCGTCCAGCGGCAGGTCGGCGAGCCGCCCGTTGGCCAGTCCGCGCAGGTAGTGGAGCACCGCCTCCCGGGGATATCCGGCCTCGATGTAGAAGTCGACCGACATCTCCGGGTCCTTGCGCTTGGACAGCTTGCGCTTGCTGCCCCCCTCCTGCTTGAGGAGTGGCGCGATGTGGGCGTACTCCGGCGGCTCGAAGCCCAACGCCTCGAACAGCTGCAGGTGCAGCGGCACCGACGAGATCCACTCCTCGCCTCGGATCACGAGGTTGACCCGCATCAGGTGGTCGTCGACGGCGTGCGCGAAGTGGTAGGTCGGCAGCCGTGGCTCGGTGTCGGACGACTTGAGGATCACGGCGTCGTTGCGGTTGGCCTCGTGCTCCAGCGGGCCGCGGATCGCGTCGACGAAGCGGGCCCGCGCACCGGTCTCGCCCGGCGAGCGGAAGCGCACGACGTACGCCTCCCCGGCGGCGAGCCGCTTCTCGACCTCCTCCGCGGGCGCATCGCGCCACGTCGCCCATTTGCCGTAGTAGCCCGTGGGAAGCCGCGCCGCCTGCTGTGCTTTCGTGGTGCGCTCGAGGTCCTCCTTGGTGGCGAAGCAGAGGTAGGCCTTGCCTTGGCGGAGCAGCTCACGGACGTACGACTGGTAGATGAGGGAGCGCTGTGTCTGCCGGTACGGACCATAGGCCCCGGACTCTCCGTGTCCGGCGACGTCTTCTGCCTCGTCCGGCGTGATCCCGAAGTACGCGAACGCCCGCTCGAACTGCTCGAGTGCCCCCGCGACCTCCCGCGCCTGGTCGGTGTCCTCGACGCGGAGGATGTACACACCGTCGGTGGAGTGTGCGATGTCGCGGTCGATCATGGCGACGTACATGAGACCGATGTGCGGCGAGCCGGTGGGCGACGGACCGACCCGGGTGACCTTCGCTCCCTCGGGCAGGTCGCGCGGTGGAAAGCGCTGCTCCCAGTCCGCCGGCTCCGGAAGGTCGGCGGGAAAGAGGGCGTCGACGGCGGCGCGGTCGAGCATCGGTGGCGGCTCCACATTCTGGAAGGGCATGGCTTCGTCGGGGCTTCGTCGGGGCGGGCTCGGTTCTCCGGTGGGGGTTCGGCGCGCGACCGGAGACAGCGCCCGCGTACGAAGTCTCTCAGGACCCGGTTGTCGCGATTCGAGTGGTCACCGGAGTCGATCAGGAATCGAGGACCTGTACTGTCCGCGAGCCGTCGTACGGTGCCGGGCATGACCTACCTCAAGTCTGACCTGGTCGGCCTGTCCGACTACGCGTGGAGCCGGCTGCGGACCCGGCTCACGGGGCTCACGGACGAGGAGTACCTCTGGGATCCCGCGCCCGACTGCTGGTCCGTGCGCGCGGTGGGGGACGGGACCTTCGCCATGGACTCGGCGGCTCTGCCGCCGGAGCCCGCGCCCTTCACCACGGCCGCCTGGCGGATCAGCCACGTCATCGACGTTCTCCAGGCCGCGCGTACGGCGACCTGGGTCGACGTGGCGCCGACGCCTGAGGACGGCGAACCGGCCGTGCCCGGCACCGCGGCCGACGCACTGCGGGCGCTCGACCGCGCCCACACTGCCTGGCGCCGCCGGTTGACGGCGGTCGACGAGGACGGGCTGGGTACGACGATGGGCCCGATCGCCGGTCCGTACGCCGCACACACGCGGCTGTCGTTCATCCTGCACATCCTCGACGAGCTCATCCACCACGGTGCCGAGATCGCGGTCGTGCGCGACCTCTACCGTGCGAGTCGGCCGCGGGAGCCGTTCGTTGCCGCCTGCCTGGGGGGTGACATGGCAGTGGCCAAGGCGTTGTGGGCCGCCGATCCCGGCGTGGTCGACGTGGCGCGGTCCGGCCAACCGGACCTGCTGCGTCTGGCCGCCGCCCGCCAGCGGTGGGATGTCGTACGCCTGCTCGTCGAACTCGGGTTTCCGGTCAACCTCGCGGCGGGCGAACCGGGTGCGTCGGCGCTCCACTACGCCGCCGGGGCGGGCGAGGTCGAGGTGGTCAGGCTTCTCGTCGAGCGCGGTGCCGACCGGGGTGTCGCGGATCCGACGTTCAGCGACACTCCGCGGGGCTGGGCGGCGCACTTCGGCCACGACAAGGTAGCGGCCTATCTCGACGCTCTGCAGGCGTAGCGCGCGCCGCTGCAAATGACCACGCTGAGCAGGTGTGTGGTAGCCGGCAGCGTGTCGGTGCCTGTCCCGGTGTACAGGCGCCTTGCTCGGCCCGGAGATTGACCACGTTGAGCAGGCTTGTGGGACTCCGCAAAGTGTCGGCGCCTGTTTCGGCGAGCAGACGCCTGGTTGGCGCGGTGAGTGACCTTGGTGTGCAGGCTTGTGGAGCCTGAGTGACCTTGGTGTGCAGGCTTGTGGAGCCTGAGTGACCTAGGCAAGCAGGCTTGTGGAGTCCCGCGGCGCGTGGTGCCTGTTCGGGCGAGCAGACGCATGCTCAGCGTGGTCATTCTCCGGCGTTCGCCGCCCTATTGCCCGGCGCTCACGGTCATCCGCGGCGACCTGCAGGTCTTGCGCAGGGTTCACCTGCTGGCGGGCGGCTGGTGGCCGAAGCGGGTGGGCGTACGTGTCGACGTGTGGACGGCCGGGTCGGTTCTGCGCTGAGCGACCGCGGGCACGGCGGGCGCCGGCTCGATCTGCGCCTCCGCCTCGCCGGCCTCGCGCATCCGCGCGACCAGCCGCGCCCGCAGGTCGTCCGCCACCTTGCGGTGCGACGGCATCCCCGCCAGGTTGACCAGTTCGTACGGATCGTTGGCGAGGTCGTAGAGCGCCGTCTCCACGTACCGGGTCCCAGCGGCGTCGTTCCACGGGTGCGCGTCGGGGTCGACGACGTAGTACTTCCACCGGGACGTACGCACCGCCCGGCCCACTTCGGACTCGCTGACCTGGACGAACACCTCCTCCGGCCATTCGGCCGCAGGGTCGCGCAGCAACGGCAGGAACGACCGCCCCTGCATCTGCGCCGGCACCTCCAACCCCGCCGCGTCGAGCAGCGTCGGCGGTAGGTCGATCGTGCTGACCGGCCGATCCAACGCACCGCCGCCGTCGAAGCCCGGACCCCGCAGGGCCAGCGGCACCCGGATCGAGGCGTCGTGGCAGGACCGCTTGTACTCCGTGTTCCGGGTCTTGAAGTGGCTGCCGTGGTCGGAGGTGAACGCCACGATCGTGTCGTCGGCCAGTCCCATGCTCCGCAGCGCGTCGAGCAGCCGGCCAAACCCCTCGTCGATCCTGCGTACTTGTCCGCAATAGCCACCGAGGTGCTGGTGCGCCGTGCCGAGCCCTTTCGCCGACAGCGCGGCCAGGTCGGGCGGCATCCACCTGCCCTGGTAGCGCTCCGCGTAACCCTCGGGCGCCGGATAGGTGTCGACCTCGTTCTGGTGGTGCGGCTCGATCAGCGAAAGGAAGAGGTAGAACGGCGTGGCCGCGCCGGAACCGTCGGGCGACGAGCGATCGGCAACGAACCGGATCGCCGCGTCGATCAACGCGTCGGACCGGTAGCCGGGCAGCATCACCGGCGTACCGGAGTCGTCGAACACTGTGGTGCGGTAGGCGTCGGAAACGAACTCCAACACGTTGGCCCCAAGCCACGACTGGTAGTTGCCGCGCTGCGCCTCCGGCACGGGTTCGGTATTGGCGAGGTGCCACTTGCCGATGTAGCCGGTCGCGTAGCCGGCCGATCCGAAGTGGTGGGCGAGCGTGCGGGCGTCGTCGGGAAGTATGCGGCCGTTGCGATAGACGCCGGACGTCGTGGGATAGACCCCGGTCTGGATCGCCGCACGGGCGGGTGCGCACACCGGCTGTGGTGTGAACGCCTGTACCGCATGGGTTCCGGCCCGCGCCAGCGCATCGAAATTCGGCGTGAGGTCGAGCGGGTTCCCGTGCACGCCGGTCGTGTCCCAGCGCTGCTGGTCGGTGAAGACCACGATGACGTTGGGACGTCTGGCCGGGGAACTCGACGGCGTGGGCGAATCTGATGGCATCGACGAACCTTTCGCAGGGGGTTGGGGCGACGGCGTGGCGTGGGAAGCCCGGCTCACACTGATACCACTCGAGGCATCAGGCCGAGCCGCGGCGGATGAAGGACCAGGGAGTGAGGCGTTCGCGCCCTGGCAGCGGTGTGTCGCGCAGGACGCGGTCGAACAACAGGCGTGCGACCTCCGCGTAGTCCTGCGCCGCCGGTCCGACGGTGCTGAGGGTGGGTCTGGTGACGACGCCCTCCTCCAGGTTGCCGACCCCGATCACGGCCACGTCCTCTGGTACGGCGAGCCCGGCATCAACCGTGGCACGGATCGCGCTGATGGCGGCCCGGTCCGACGCCGCGAAGATCGCGTCCGGCCGGTCGGGCCGGGCAAGGAGATCCGTCACGGCCCGGTAGCCGGCAACGCGCGAGTTCGCCCCCGGCACGATGATCTGCTCGGTAGCAGGGACGCCGTGGCGTTCGAGGGCGTCGACGTACGCGGTCCGGCGTTCAGATGCTTCCTCGGCTGCCACCTCGTGCGCGTGCCCGACGAAGGCGATCCGTCGCCGGCCACTCCGGAAGAGATGGTCAAGAGCATCGCCGCACGCCTGGCGTTCCGGGGCTCGTACGACATCGAAGCCGTCCGGCCTCACGCTGTTGCTCATCACGACCAACGGGAGTCCCGCGCGGGCAAGGCTGGCGAGAGTGTCCTCCTGCATGTGCGGGACGGAGGATGCGATGACGGCGCCGTCGGCGATCCGCTGGCGCAGGAGATCGACGGCCTTGAGCGCCCGAGCAGGCGTGTCGACGACGAGTGTGATCACGCCGTAGCCGGCATCGTCGGCACTGGCGTGCAGGTCGATCGCGAGTTCGTCATAGGCGGGTACGCCGATGGATCCCACGACCAGAACGACCCGTTCAGTTCGCCGGCGTCGCAGGCTGCGGGCGGACTGGTTGGGTGCGTACGCCAGTTGCTGGGCGGCAGCCAGTACCCGATCCCTCGTCTGGGCGCTGACCCGGCGGTCGTCTCGTCCGTTCATGACGTAGGAAACGGTCGCGACCGAGACGCCGGCGAGTTCGGCGACGTCCCGTGAGGTCGGATGCTGGCGACCTGGCATGGTTATACGTTTAAGGAGGCGACCTCCAGGGTCAACCCCCTGTCCGCCACCGGGCACCGGGGCCATCACGGATGCAAAAGTACGCGGTCTACGAGCCGGCACACGAAGCGGCACGGCCGCCGTGAGTGCCGGCGAAGCGCGCGGGCCTGGTCAGGATACGAGGGCGGACCCCGAGCCGAAGACCGCCGGCGGCGGCGCTCCTCGGCCGGCGGGCCGCCTCGGGGCTCCAGGCTCCGCCTCAGCGGCAGAGCCGACCTTGACCTCGGCCTCGGGCCCGACCGCACCGGCCCTGACCTCGGGCTCAGGTTCAGCCTCGGGCTCAGGTTCAGCCTCAGCCTCAGGTTCGTCCGCGACCTCAGCGTCCGGCTCCGGCGTGGCGGGAGCGGCGCCAGGGATGATCGTGCGCGACACGGTGACCGGAACGCTGAGTGCCACCTCGGCGCTGTCGTCACCTGCCAGGGGTGGCGTGCCGACCTGAACGGGCGCGGAGTCGGCGGCGCCGAGCGCCCTCGCCCGCGCGACCCAGGTCTCGACATCGGCGAGGGTCAGGTCGGCGCCAGTGGGGAGCAGCAAGAACGCAGCCATGCGCCTATGGTGCCATCCGCCAGCCCCTGCGCCGATCACGCCTTGCCGGGAACCCCGACGGCGACCCTCCAACTGGTTGGGGGTGCCCGCCCCTGTGGCGGAGCCGCGCTGGTGGGGGGTGCCCCTGTGGCGGAGCCGGGCTGGTGGGGGGTGCCCCTGTGGCGAACCCATTGGTCGGGGTGCCCCTCTTCCACGTGAGGGGAGCGGTGGACGCGCCGCCCCTCAGAGCCAGCCGCGGATCTTGAAGAAGGCGTAGAGGATCAGCCCCACCACGAACATCAGTCCGAGCGCGAACGGATAGCCATAGGCCCAGTCCAGCTCGGGCATGGAGGCGAAGTTCATGCCGTAGACCGTGCCCACCAGCGTCGGCGCGAAGATGATGGCGGCCCATCCCGAGATCCGCTTGACCTGTTCGTTCTGCTCGAAGCTTGCCTCGGAGAGCCGCTTCATCTCCTCGTTCTGCCTCTGGGCGACGAGCGCGGAGTTGACGGTCAGCATGGACCCCAGCAGTTGCCGGAACGAATCAACCCGCTCCGCGACCCGTACCGCGTGGTCCCGGACGTCACGCAGCAACCGACGCAGCTCGAGGTCGACGGCGTACTTGTCGAAACCTGCCATCAGGGCGTCGAGCACCTCGACCAGCGGCCGGCACGCCCGGTCGAACTCGATCACCTCGCGGGAGAGCTGGTAGACCCGGCGGGACACCTCGATCTCGCCGCCGAAGACCTCGGTCTCGATCTCGTCCAGGTCGTGCTGCAGGCCCCGGAGGACGGGCTGATAGTCGTCGACGACCTGGTCCATGATCGCGTAGAGCACGGCCTCCGGACCCATCTTCAACAGGTCCGGCTGTCCCTCCAGGCGACTGCGTACCGGCTTCAGCTCGGGCGCGGGGCCGTGCCGGATGGTGACCACGAAGTCGGGCCCGACGAACACGTGCAGCTCGTCGATCTCGACGACCTCTTCGTGGTCGACGTAGCGGGCCGGCCGCAGGACCACGAACAGCGTGGTGCCGTAGCGTTCGAGCTTCGGTCGCTGGTGGGCGTGCACCGCGTCCTCGACGGCGAGCTCGTGCAGGCTGAACTCCCGGGCGACTGACCTGATCTCGTCGTCGTCGGGTCGGTAGAGCCCGATCCACCCCATGCCGCCACTCTGGCGGAGCAGGTCGTAGGTCTGGTCGAGCGACTCCGGCTCCATCCGGTGCCCGCCCGCGTAGATCGCGTTGTCGACGACGCTCATTGCGGTCCTTTGTGTCAGCGGCTCCTACTCGGGTGCCATTGTGCCCGCAATGTCGTACGCATTCCGGCTGCCGAGCCGGCGTGGTCTTCGGTGTCGTCCGGATGCCGCCTCTACCTCGGCGTAACTCTGGCGCTACGCACTGCCGCCGGCGAGGAAGGTCGCGAACTCGGCGGGCGTCCGCACCCCGTGGTTCAGGACGGCGTCGTAGACCTCCATGCCGCCGACCTCGTACGGATAACAGTCCAGGCGATGCCACACGTCCTTGATCCACAAGACGGCGAGGCGTGTCTCGTCCGTGAGCCGCTCGCGGAGCCGCCCCGCGTCGATGAACTCGCCCCGAGGTCCGGCGTCGGTCCAGAAGGACAGATCGATCTTCCACTCCTGGTCCCCGGCGCCGAGGTAGTGGAGGACGGCGTAGTAGCGCTGGTCGTGGGTGCCGCCTGACGGGCTGCGGGGACCCACCTCGTTCCGGTACTCCGCCTCGAGCAGGCGCGGATCGGCGAGCAGGTCGCGGAGCGCTGTCGCCACGTCACGGCCAGGCTCCGCACCGGTGCAGTAGATGCTGAGGTCGAGGTCACGCCACACCATCAACCCGGACGCCGCGCTGCCGATCGGCACCACCCGCCCCACCTGGCCGAGTACGACGTCGAGCCTGAGGTCGGCGCTCACCTGCCCCGCCTCGGCCTGGAGATCGTCCTGCCGCTGGAGCAGTTCGGCGACGCGGGCGGGATCGAGGGCCCGATCCGCCGCCGCGGCGTCCGCCTCGGTCCGCGGAGCTTCCGGGTTCCCGGTCCCGGTTACGCTGTCTGCTTCGTACGACCCCACCGATACCTCCGACCCACTGAGTTCTCCGACCCCATCGAGCCTCGAGTCCAAACCTGACGATCTGGCCCTCGGACCCAGGTATTTCCGCTACAGATCCACAGAGTGTTGCGTACATCCCGCCCCGGAGGCACCACGAAAATGTCCGTCGAGTCGCTCTTCCCCCGGTTGGAACCGCTGTTGCCGCAGGTGCAGAAGCCGATCCAGTACGTCGGCGGCGAGCTGAACTCGACCGTCAAGGACTGGGACGCGGCGCAGGTCCGCTGGGCGTTGATGTACCCCGACGCCTACGAGGTGGGCCTGCCCAACCAGGGCATCCAGATCCTCTACGAGATCCTGAACGAACGCGACTGGATCCTCGCCGAGCGCACGTACTCCGTCTGGCCCGACATGGAGCGGGTGATGCGGGAACACGGCATCGGCCAGTTCACGGTCGACGGGCACCGCCCGGTCCAGGCGTTCGACGTCCTTGGTGTGTCGTTCGCGACCGAGCTGGGCTACACGAATCTCCTCACGGCGCTCGATCTCGCCGGCATCCCGCTGGAGTCGCGGGACCGTACCGACGCGCACCCGATCGTGCTGGCGGGCGGGCACTCGGCGTTCAACCCCGAGCCGATCGCCGACTTCCTCGACGCCGCGGTCCTGGGCGACGGTGAGGAGATCGTCCTGGCGATCAGCGAGGTGATCCGCGAGTGGAAGGCCGAGGGTGGCCCAGGCGGGCGGACCGAGCTGCTGCGTCGCCTCGCCGCGTCCGGCGGTGTCTACGTACCAGCCTTCTACGACGTCGACTATCTCCCGGACGGACGCATCAAGCGGGTGGTTCCCAACCGCAGTGGCATCCCGATGCGCGTCGTCAAGCACACGTTGACAGACCTCGACGAGTGGCCGTACCCGAAGAAACCCCTTGTGCCGTTGGCCGAAACCGTGCACGAGCGGTACTCGGTCGAGATCTTCCGCGGTTGTACGCGCGGTTGCCGGTTCTGCCAGGCGGGCATGATCACCCGGCCCGTCCGCGAACGCAGCATCACCACGATCGGGGACATGGTCCAGCAGGGCATCGAGGCGTCGGGCTTCGAGGAGGTCGGGCTCCTGTCGCTGTCGAGCGCCGACCACTCCGAGATCGGCGACGTCGCCAAGGGCCTTGCGGACCGGTACGAAGGCAGCAACGTCTCGCTGTCGCTGCCGTCCACCCGCGTCGACGCGTTCAACGTGACGCTGGCCAACGAACTCTCCCGCAGCGGCCGGCGGTCCGGGCTGACCTTCGCGCCAGAAGGCGGCAGCGAACGCCTTCGCAAGGTGATCAACAAGATGGTGTCCGAGGAGGACCTCATCCGTACCGTCAGCACGGCCTACGCCGGCGGCTGGCGCCAGGTGAAGCTCTATTTCATGTGCGGGCTCCCGACCGAGACCGACGAGGACGTCCTCGAGATCGCCGACCTCGCCCGCAAGGTCATCGCGGCCGGGCGTGAGGCGACCGGCCGGCGCGACATCCGGTGCACGGTGTCGATCGGTGGGTTCGTCCCCAAGCCGCACACGCCGTTCCAGTGGGCGGGCCAGGCGTCGTGGGAGGTCGTCGACGCGCGGCTGGCGAAGCTTCGCAAGGCGATCCGGAGTGACCGGAACTACGGCAAGGCGATCGGTCTGCGCTACCACGACGGCCAACCGTCGGTGATCGAAGGGCTCCTGTCGCGCGGCGACCGTCGGGTCGGTCGGGTGATCCGGGCGGTCTGGGACGGCGGTGGCCGCTTCGACGGGTGGAGCGAGCACTTCTCCTACGACCGCTGGGTGAAGGCGTGCGAGGAGGCGCTCGCGGACGAACCGGTCGACCTCGACTGGTACACCACGCGGGAGCGGGAAGCGGCGGAGGTCCTGCCCTGGGACCACCTGGACGCAGGGCTCGACCGCGAGTGGCTCTGGGAGGACTGGCAGGACGCCCTCGACGAGGTGGAGGTCGACGACTGCCGCTGGACGCCGTGCTTCGACTGCGGTGTCTGCCCGCAGATGGGTACGGAGATCCAGATCGGCCCGACCGGCAAGAAGCTCCTCCCCATCGCCGCCGTCTCCCACAGCTGAGTGCCGCGAGATGAGTCGCAAACCCACACCTCCCGACCGCCACACGCCGGCCACCGTCCAGCGGCTACGCCTGAGGTACGCCAAGCGCGGGCGGCTGCGGTTCACGAGCCACCGCGACTTCCAGCGGGCGCTGGAGCGGGCGCTGCGGCGGGCCGCCGTACCGATGGCGTTCTCCGCCGGCTTCAGCCCGCACCCGAAGATCTCCTTCGCGGGAGCGGCGCCTACCGGCGCGGCGAGCGAGGCAGAGTACGCAGAACTCGGGCTGGCCGTCGTCCAGGATCCCGAGGCCGTCCGGATTGCCCTGGACGCGGCGCTACCTGACGGTCTGGACGTCCTCGAGATCGTGGAGGCGCGAGGACAGTCGCTGGCCGAGCGGCTCCAGGCGTCCCACTGGCGGATCGAGGTGCCGGTCGCGGAGATGGACGGGCTTGCCGCTGCGGTGGAGGCGTTCCTCGCCCGCGAGACCGTCGAGGTGGAGCGGCTGACCAAGAACGGCCGGAAGGTGTTCGACGTCCGTCCGGCGATCCTGTGCCTCCTGGTTGCGGACCCACCGTACGACCCGGAGGCGGTCGCCGCGGCTCCTGGCGAGGTGGCTCGGGCAGTGTCTGGCAGCCCGCAACCGGTCGGTTACCAGGTGTCGAGCCAGGCCTGTGCGATACTGCAGGTGGTCGTCCGGCATGGAACGCCCGCCGTACGACCCGACGATGTCCTCTCCGGGCTCCGCCTGGCGTCTGGGTTCGAGCTGTCGATGTCGCCTCGTGCGACCCGGCTGGCGCAGGGCCCTTGGGACGAGGTGTCCGGCACCGTGGGCGATCCGTTGGCGCTCGACCGCGACGCCCCCGTCACACCGAAAGTGGCGGAGGCCGTTCCGCGGTAGGCCAGAGCAGCCGGGGTTGCGGTGCTGCCGGTGAGAACGTCGTCGCGGCGATCGGAGAGAACCATTTCTCCCGGTCGGAGCCGACGAAGACGACTTACGTCCGCGTTGCCCAGCGCAACGCAGGCGACCGACAGGGCCCTTGTGCGGCTTTCGAGCCCGAGGGCTGACAGGAGAAAGACTGCATGCTCGACCACGAGCAAGACACCAACAAGTCAGAACCAGCTGAAGATCCTTCGCAGACCGCCGCGAATCCGGCCGACGACCAGCAGGCCGACTCGCCCGGGCGGCGGTCGAGCCGGAAACGGACGACCTCGCGGAAGTCCGCCCGCTCGAAGTCCGACGCGGGGGAGTCCTCCGGCGACCCGGGCACCACGCGTGACAGCGGCGACAGCGGCAGTGTCGGCACGGGTGGCAGCCCCGGGGAACCACCGGCAGGATCCGGGCGAGCAGCCCAGCCCCCCGCGCAGACCGTGGCGTTCCAGGCGCCGTCGGTGCTGTTCCAGCCGCCGACGATCGAGACCGCGCAACCGGTGACCGACGAGGTTGTCGACGAGCCCGCCCCCGGCCGGCGCAAGCGGGGCCGGACCGCCAAGGCCAGCGACACCGGCGACTCCTCTGATGCCCGCGAGGAGGCCGACACCAGCGGCGGCTCCGAGAGCGACAGCGCCGGTAGTACCGGCGCCAGCTCGGACGGCGACGACTCCGACGACGAAGGTGGCCGACGCCGGCGACGCCGGCGTGGTGGCCGGCGGCGCAACAAGAACGCCTCCGACGACGACTCCGGCGCGGACGGCGACGACAGCTCCGACGAGGACCGGTCCGAAGGTGACCGCACCTCCGGAGACGACGACGCCGAGGCCGACCGCGCAGGCGACACCGACGACAGCCAGGCCGACGACGCCGACGGGTCGGGCACTGACGACGAGTCCGGCGGCAACGGGTCCCGTCGGCGCCGGCGCCGGCGCCGGCGCAAGGGAGAGGCGATCGAGGCCGCTCCGGACGACCCAGAGACGACCATCGTCAAGGTGCGGGAACCCCGCAAGTCCGACGAGGTGACCTCGGTCGAGGGCTCGACCCGGCTCGAGGCGAAGAGGCAGCGCAGACGTGAGGGCCGCGAGGCCGGCCGCAGACGGCCGCCGATCCTGTCCGAGTCGGAGTTCCTCGCCCGCCGCGAGTCCGTCGAACGCACGATGGTGATCCGACAGCACGGCGACCGGACCCAGATCGGCGTTCTCGAGGACGACGTACTCGTCGAGCACTACGTCACCCGTGAGACCCAGTCCTCGATGATCGGCAACGTCTACCTCGGCCGGGTTCAGAACGTCCTGCCCAGCATGGAGGCCGCGTTCGTCGACATCGGCCGCGGCCGAAACGCCGTGCTCTACGCCGGTGAGGTCGACTGGAGCGGCCTGGGCCTCGAGGGTCAGCCCAAGCGGATCGAGACCGCGCTCAAGTCCGGCCAGGCCGTGCTGGTCCAGGTCACCAAGGATCCGGTCGGACACAAGGGTGCGCGGCTGACCAGCCAGATCAGCATCCCGGGGCGCTACCTCGTCTACGTACCCCACGGCTCCATGAACGGCATCAGCCGCAAGCTCCCCGACACCGAACGCAACCGGCTCAAGCAGCTGTTGAAGGAGATCGTCCCCGAGGAAGCCGGCGTGGTCGTCCGCACCGCTGCCGAGGGTGCGAGCGAGGAGGAACTCTCCCGCGACGTGTCGCGCCTCCAGGCACAGTGGCAGGAGATCGATAAGAAGGCATCGAACGGGCAGGCGCCGAACCTCCTCTACGCCGAGCCGGACCTGCTGATCAAGGTCGTCCGCGACCTCTTCACCGAGGACTTCACCCGCCTCGTCGTGTCCGGCGACGACGCGTGGGACATGGTCGAGGGCTACGTCCGCCACGTTGCCCCGCACCTGGGCAGCCGGCTGGAACGCTGGACGACGCCGAAGGATGTCTTCGCGTCGTTCCGGATCGACGAGCAGATCATGAAGGCGCTCGACCGCAAGGTGTGGCTGCCGTCGGGCGGGTCGTTGATCATCGAACGCACCGAGGCGATGACGGTCATCGACGTCAACACCGGGAAGTTCACCGGCGCTGGCGGCAACCTCGAGGAGACGGTCACCAAGAACAACCTCGAGGCGGCCGAGGAGATCGTCCGGCAACTCAGACTGCGCGACATCGGCGGCATCATCGTGGTCGACTTCATCGACATGGTGTTGGAGTCCAACCGTGACCTGGTGCTACGCCGTCTGGTGGAGTGCCTGGGCCGGGACCGTACGAAGCACCAGGTGGCCGAGGTGACCTCGCTCGGGCTGGTCCAGATGACCCGGAAGCGGATCGGTACCGGCCTGCTCGAGTCGTTCAGCGAGCCCTGCGAGGCGTGCAACGGTCGCGGGTTCCACATCCGGCTCGATCCTGTCGAGTCCGACGATCACCCGGCGGACGGCGAGGGCGGACGCCGGTCGCGCCGGCGGCGGCGCGGAGGGGGCGGGGGAGCCGCTACGGCGGAGGGCCTCGATACCGACGAGGCATCGTCGGAGCCGGACGCCCAGCCCGAGACGGACGACCAACCTGCCGCAGAGGCTGGGTCCGACGCGGACACCGCAGAAGCTCCGACCGCGGTGGAGGCCGATACCGCGCCAGCGCCCGAGGCGCCGGTTGCGGCAGACGCCCACGCCCAACTCGTGGCGGCGGCCGAGGCTCAACTCGCCGCGGAGGCTGAGACACACGAGGCCGTCGAGGCCAGGGCTGAGGAGGCGGTCGAGGCGGTCGGGGCCCGGCCTGACGAAGTGGTCGAGGCGGTCGCGGCCCGGCCTGACGAAGTGGTCGAGGCGGTCGCGGCCAGGGCTGACGAGGCGGTCGAGGTGGAGCCGTCAGCACCGGCGGTGGCTGAGGTCCAGCCTTCCCCCGCCCAGGAACCCGCCCACGTCGACGAACCCAGTCAGCTGGGCGAACCTAGTCAGCTGGGCGAACCCGGTCAGCCAGGCGAACCTAGTCAGCCAGGCGAACCTAGTCAGCCAGGCGAACCTAGTCAGCCAGCCGAGCCCAGCGACCAGGGCGAAGCGCCCGGTCACGGCGAAGCACCCGATCACGGCGAAGCGTCTCAGCAGGGCGAAGCGCCGGAGCACGATGAAGCGCCCCATTCGGACGAAACGGTCCTGGAGGGGGCACAGCAGGAGACACAGCAGGAGACACAGCAGGAGACACCGAAGGAGACACCGCAGGCCCAGGGGAGTCCCGTCGGTCGTACCAGCTGGTGGTGACCGACCAGGGACCGACGGTGTTCCGTGGGGCGGTCTCGACCTCGCCTCGGCCCACCCTGGCGCCGGCCGCGCGCTCACCCGCTTTGGACCCCATCGCCTCGGTTGGGTATCCTCAACGATCGGCGCGGAGTTCGCGTCTTCGTCGTGTCTGCCGTCGTTGGTCCGGCGCAGTCCTCTGAACTTCGAAGGCGCATAGATCCGAAGCTGCACTTCCCGAAGAGCTTTATCCCGAAGAGAGTGAGACGAGCGGTGTACGCGATCGTGCGCAGTGGCGGCCGGCAGCACAAGGTTGTGGTCGGCGACGTCCTCGAGGTCAACCGGCTCGCCGAGGAGACTGGTGCCACAGTGCAGCTTCCGGCGGTGCTGTTGGTCGACGGCGAGACCGTCACCTCCGACGCCGCGGCGCTCGGCAAGGTCGCGGTCACCGCCGAGGTCCTCGGCGACGCCAAGGGACCGAAGATCAACATTCTCAAGTTCAAGAACAAGACGGGCTACCGCCGCCGCCAGGGTCACCGCCAGAAGCTGACGCAGCTCAAGGTGACCGGCATCGAGACGAAGTAGTCCTCACACAGCACGGCAGGACCACCGGATCCTGCTCCCCACCGCGAACGACAGGCAAAGGGTCGACCGATGGCACACAAGAAGGGCGCCTCGTCCTCCAGGAACGGGCGCGACTCCAATTCGCAGCGGCTCGGCGTCAAGCGCTACGGCGGCCAGCTGGTCAACGCCGGCGAGATCATCGTCCGGCAGCGTGGCACGCACTTCCACCCCGGTGTCAACGTCGGGCGTGGCGGCGACGACACGCTGTTCGCACTGTCCCAGGGCAAGGTCGAGTTCGGCCGCCGGCGCGGGCGCCGGGTGGTGAGCATCGTCGCGGGCGACGGTGCTCCGTCTGAGTGACGCCACTTTCCTGGACAACGGAGTGATGCCGCGAACGCGGCAGTGAGACCTCGAGGGGCGGGCCAGCTGGCCCGCCCCTCTTCACATCGCCGGGGCCGTTCGCACGGGGTTTCCGGTCGCACGCCGACCGCACAGAGCACGTCGTACGCATGAAGGTTCGAGACGAGGGAGGTGAGCCGTGGCGGTTCCGACGTTCGTGGATCGGGTCACCCTGCACGTGGCCGGCGGGGATGGCGGTCATGGCTGTGCCTCCATCCACCGGGAGAAGTTCAAGCCGCTCGGCGGGCCGGACGGCGGTAATGGTGGGCGGGGCGGAAACGTCGTCCTCCAGGTCGATCCCGGCGTGACGACGCTGGTCGACTACTACCACGCACCGCACCGCCGCGGCGGCAACGGCAAGCGTGGCCAGGGCAACAACAAGTCGGGCGCCGAAGGACCCGACGTCATCCTGAGGGTTCCCGACGGCACAGTCGTCAAGTCCATAAACGGCGGGGTGCTGGTCGACCTGATCGGTTCTGGCACGTCGTACGTCATCGCGTCCGGAGGCCATGGCGGTCTCGGCAACGCGGCACTGGCCTCGAAGAAGCGTCGTGCGCCCGGTTTCGCGCTGCTCGGCGAGCCGGGCGAGCGTCGGACGGTGGTCCTGGAGCTGAAGCTGGTCGCCGACATCGGCCTGGTGGGGTTCCCGAGTGCGGGCAAGTCCAGCCTGATCGCCGCGGTGTCGCGGGCACGGCCGAAGATCGCGGACTATCCGTTCACCACACTCGTTCCCAATCTCGGTGTCGTCACGGCGGGGGACACGTCGTTCACGGTGGCCGACGTTCCGGGCTTGATCGAAGGGGCGAGCGAGGGACGCGGGCTCGGCCACGCGTTCCTGCGTCATATCGAACGCTGCAGCGCGCTGTGTCACGTGATCGACTGCGCCACGATCGAATCCGGCCGTGACCCGCTGACCGACCTCGAGGTGATCGAGGCGGAGTTGCGTGCGCACGGTGGGCTCGACGACCGTCCCCGCCTGGTGGCCCTGAACAAGGTGGATGTGCCCGAGGGGCGGGAGCTGGCCGAGATGGTACGCCCGGAGCTGGAGAGCCGCGGCTACGCCGTCTACGACGTGTCGGCGGCCACCAGGGAAGGCATGACCGAGCTGACGTACGCCATGGCCCGGCTCGTGCAGGGGCGCCGTGCCGCCATGCCGCAGGCCGAGCCGACCCGGATCGTGCTCCGCCCGAAGGCGGTGGACGACTCGGAGTTCACGGTCGTCCGCGAGGGAGAGATCTGGCGGGTCACCGGCCGCCGGCCAGAGCGGTGGGTACGCCAGACCGACTTCGCCAACGACGAGGCGGTGGGCTACCTCGCCGATCGGCTGAACCGGTTGGGCGTCGAGGACCGACTGCGCCAGCTCGGTGCGGTGCCGGGTGACGCGGTGGCGGTGGGCTCGGATGAGAACGCCGTCATCTTCGACTTCGACCCGTCGGTGGAGTCAGGGGCGGAGCTGCTCCGCGGGCCGCGCGGCAGCGACCCGCGGCTGGAGGGTCGGTGATGGCCGAGGTTCGGGCCGATGTGGCCGGGGCCCAGCGGGTGGTGGTGAAGGTGGGTTCGTCCTCGCTGACGACCCGCCGAGGTGGGATCGACCCGCACCGGATCGACGCGATGGTCGACGTCCTCGCCGACCGACTTTCCGCGGGAATCGAGATCGTCCTGGTCTCGTCCGGCGCGATCGCGAGCGGGATCGCACCGCTGGGCCTGCGTACCCGCCCGCGCGACCTCGCCACCCAGCAGGCGGCTGCCAGTGTGGGGCAGGGCCTGCTCGTCGCGCGCTACACGGAGGCGTTCGGGCGCCACGGGTTCAGGGTGGCGCAGGTCCTGCTCACGCTCGATGACGTGACCCGACGGTCCCATTACCGGAACGCCTACCGCACCTTTGCCCGGCTGCTCGAGCTCGGCGTCGTCCCGCTCGTCAACGAGAACGACTCCGTGGCCACCGAGGAGATCCGGTTCGGTGACAACGACCGGCTGGCCGCGTTGGTCGCGCACCTGGTCCACGCCGATCTGTTGGTGCTGTTCTCCGACGTCGACGGGTTGTACGACGGAGACCCCCGACGCGCCGGTACGCAACGGATCGCGGAGATCCGGGCCGAGGCCGACCTCGACCAGGTGATGCTCGGCCGGACGGGCCGCTCAGGTGTCGGGACCGGTGGGATGACGACCAAGGTGGAGGCCGCCCGAATCGCCACGGGCGCCGGCGTCCCCGTGATCCTCGCCGACGCGGCCGATGCGGCACGGGCACTCGTCGGCGAACGGGTCGGGACGTACTTCCACGTCACCGGCCGCCGACGTCCGACCCGGCTACTCTGGCTCGCACACGCGACCACGCCACGCGGGCGGCTACGCCTTGACCCGGGTGCGGTGCGTGCGGTCTGCGAACGTCGGGCATCCTTGCTCCCAGCAGGGATTGTCGAGGTCGAAGGCAGCTTCGATGCCGGCGATCCGGTGGACCTGATAGACCCGGATGGCCAGACTGTCGCTCGCGGCCTGGTCAACTTCGACGCACAGGAGCTGCCCGGTCTGCTCGGGCGGTCGACTCGTGACCTCGCGCGGGAGTTCGGTCCGGCCTACGAGCGCGAGGTCGTCCATCGGGACGATCTCGTCCTGACCCAGCGCCGGCACGGCGCCCGAGCGTGAGGAGCGCCGGCGGTGGTGAGCTCAGAAGAGCCACGGATGTGGCACATCACCGTCACGGTGGCCGGTGAGCCGCATGATGTCACCGAGGTCCAGGCTGGTCTGGAACGTCTGACCGAGGAGCGGCCCTTCCTGCTGACGGTCCGTTACCGGGCCGACCGGGTGGAGGTGCGGTACTGGGAGCAGGCGACCACCATCCTCGACGCGGCCTCCCTCGCCCTTCGGCTCTGGACCGAGCATCGCGACAGCGCCCGGCTCCCGCGGTGGGAGGTCATCGGGCTCGAGGTACTCGACCGGGAGACCTTCGCCATGCGGGTCGACGAGGGGACCGCTCCGCCGCCCGTCGCCGGTGCCGCCGACGTCCGCCCGTACTGATCTGTCGTCTGTACGGATCTGTCGGATCTGTCGTACCCCTCCGTTCCCGATCCTCGGACAACTCGTGCAGCGCACGGTGTGGCCCGCGTCGAAGCTGGACATTCTCAAAAGGAAGGGACAGCTGGCGACAAGTACGCGGAGGCTCGCATGAATCGGGTCGTTCACTTCGAGATCAAGGCCGACAACCTGGATCGGGCCGAGCGGTTCTACGCGAACGTGTTCGGCTGGTCGTTTCGGCGCTGGAACGGTCCGACGGAATTCCGGTTGATCACCACCGGGTCCGATGACACGGCAGGCATCAACGGGGGACTCGCGCCACGTCAGGGCGATGCCAGCGTGGATCACACGAACGCGGCGGGGGCGTTCCTGTGCACGATCGAGGTGGACGACCTCGACGTCGTGGAGAAGGCCGTCGCCAACGCCGGTGGCCGCCAGGTCGGCGAACGACGGGCACTTCCGAGTGTCGGCTGGATGGCGTACTTCGTCGATCCCGAAGGCAACCACTTCGGCGCGCTGCAGCCCGACGACACGGTGGTCGCGCCCCGCATGTGAGAACCGCGCTCCCGCTGAGAACCGCGCTGCCGCAAGAACCGCGATCTCACGCAAAGAACCGCGCTCGCCCAAATGACCACGCTGCCGCTGAGAACCGCGCGCGCAAATGACCACGCTGAGCATGCTTCCGGTAACCGGGCCATGCGTACATGCCGGGTCCGGCTACCACAGGCATGGGCAGCGTGGTCATTTGCGGCCGGGACTGGCGGGGCGCCTAGGATCGGACCATGAGCACTGATCGCGATGCCGTCCGCGAGACGGCCTGCCGGGCGCGGACCGCGGCGGTCGATCTCGCGAGCCGCTCCCGGGCCGACAAGGACGCCGCGCTCCACGCGATGGCGTCCGGCCTCGAGGCGGCGGCGCCCACGATCATCGCCGCCAACGCCGGTGACGTCGAGCGGGTCCGCGACGGGGGTACGTCCGAGGCGATCATCGACCGGCTTCGGCTCGACGAGAAGCGCGTCCATGCGATGGCCGACGGACTCCGCGACGTCGCCGCCCTGACCGACCCGGTGGGTGAGGTCGTCCGCGGCTACACCCTTCCCAACGGGCTCGAGCTGCGACAGGTGCGGGTGCCCTTCGGTGTGGTCGGGATCATCTACGAAGCCCGCCCCAACGTCACCGCCGACGCCGCCGGCCTGTGCCTCAAGAGCGGTAACGCCGTGCTGCTGCGCGGCTCGTCGTCGGCCCGTGGCTCCAACGAAGCGATCGTCGCAGCCCTCCGCAACGCCCTTGTGGGCAAGGGATTCCCAGCAGATTCGGTCCAGCTGGTCCCCGGCGACAGCCACGAGTCCGTCAAGCACCTGATGCGGGCCCGCGGCCTCGTCGACGTGCTCATCCCGCGCGGGGGAGCCACCCTTATCCGCAGCGTGGTCGAGGAGTCGACCGTGCCGGTGATCGAGACCGGCGTCGGCAACTGCCACGTCTACGTCGACAGCGCGGCAGACCTCGACATGGCGATCGACATCCTCCTCAACGCCAAGACCCAGCGGCCGAGCGTCTGCAACGCCGCCGAGACCTTCCTCGTCCATGCCGACATCGCCGACACGTTCGTTCCCCGTGCGTTGGCGGCACTTGCCGGGGCCGGCGTGACGGTCCACGGGGACGAGCGGATCCGGTCGTACGGCAAGGACCACGTCGTGCCGGCCACACCAGAGGACTGGGGCACCGAGTACCTCTCGCTCGACATCGCAGGTGCTGTCGTCGACTCTCTGGACGATGCCTGCCGGCACATTCGTACGCACGGATCGGGTCACACCGACGCGATCGTCACCGGCTCCCAGCAGGCAGCTCGGCGGTTCGTGCAGGCGGTCGACTCGGCGGCGGTGGTCGTCAACGCGTCGACGCGGTTCACCGACGGCGGGGAGTTCGGGTTCGGTGCCGAGATCGGGATCTCCACGCAGAAGCTCCACGCCCGCGGTCCGATGGGCCTGCCGGAGTTGACGTCGACGAAGTACGTCGTGGTCGGCGAGGGTCAGATCCGCGCCTGACCGCCGGACTGGATCGACGGACTGGATCGCCGGACTGGATCGACGGTCGGGCCTCGCGGCGGGGGCGGCATGGCGCGCCCGGTAGGCTGCCCGCCATGGAGTCGTACGCCACTATCGTCGGCAGCATCGTCCTCGCCCAGCCGGCCCACCACATCGAGCTGCCGGTGCCGGCCGAGGTCATCGGCCTGGGAAGTTTCGTCCTGCTGACGGTGCTCCTCCTGATCACTCTCGCGATCGGCAGGGGCCGCCCGCACAGCTGAGCGGGTACGCGAGAGGGGCGGTTGAGGCTGTTGAGCGCGCAGGGCGCGGGAGGCCAGACGTGAGCAACGCAAGGCCGCTGCGCCTGGGCGTGATGGGCGGCACGTTCGACCCGATCCACCACGGGCACCTGGTGGCGGCGAGCGAGGTGCAGGCCTGGTTCGATCTCGATGAGGTCATATTCGTCCCCACCGGCCAGCCATGGCAGAAGGACGATCGGGAAGTCTCCCTCGCTGAGGACCGCTATCTCATGACGGTCATCGCGACGGCGTCCAACCCGAGGTTCTCGGTGAGCCGGGTGGACATCGACCGCCCAGGGCTCACCTACACGGTCGACACGTTGCGGGATCTCCGCGAGGCGCGCGGGCCGGACGCGGAGTTCTACTTCATCACCGGCGCTGATGCCCTGACCCAGATCCTCACGTGGCGCGACGTGGACGAACTCTTCGCGATGGCGCACTTCGTGGGGTGCACGAGGCCGGGGCACACGATCGACACCGACCAGATACCGTCCAACGGCATCACGCTGTTGGAGATCCCCGCCCTGGCGATTTCGTCTACGGAATGTCGTGAGCGCGTCGCAGCCGGTCAACCTATCTGGTATCTCGTACCCGACGGCATCGTGCAGTACATCAACAAGAGGCGGATGTACCGCGGTGGCTGAGCCAGATTCGAATCACCGGTCAACTTGACGAATGCGGCGTGAGATCCTGGAGTCGTTCGTACGCCGATGAGCGAACGGCGGGTCGGGCCGCAATGTCCGGGTTTCGCCGAGAAAGGACCTCGTGCCCGCAACCACCCACGCCGTCGAGTTGGCCCACCTGGCCGCGCGGTCTGCTTCTGACAAGCTGGCCCACGACATCATCTGTTTTGACGTCTCTGAGCGGCTCGCCCTCGCCGATGCGTTCCTTTTGTGCTCTGCCACCAATGACCGCCAGGTCGGCGCCATCGTCGATGAGATCCTCGACCGGTTGGCCGCTGCTGGCGCGAAGCCCGCCCGCCGCGAAGGCGAGCGGGACAACCGCTGGGTCCTTCTCGACTACGGCGATCTTGTCGTTCACGTTCAGCACGTCGAGGAGCGTGAGTTCTACGCGCTCGAACGGTTGTGGCGTGACTGCCCGGAGATCCCGCTCCCCGAGACAGTCCTTGCGGGCGCGCCCGGTGGCGAGTCGGTCGCTGACCGTCGTCGTCCGACCGGCACCGACCTGTGACCGCCGCGCGCCTGGTGGTGTGGCGGCACGGCCGCACGTCGTGGAACTTCGAGGGAAAGTTTCAGGGCCAGACCGACATTCCGCTCGACCCTGTCGGCATTGAGCAGGCGCGGGCGGCCGCTGCCCGGCTCGCTGCCCTGCGCCCTGCCGCGATCGTGTCCAGCGACCTCCAGCGGGCCGCGCAGACCGCCGCTGAACTCGCCCGACTCACCGGCCTCGAGGTCACCTACGACCTGGACCTCCGGGAGATCGACGTCGGCTCGTGGGCGGGCATGACGCGCGAGGAGTTCCGCGCCCGCTTCCCCGACATCCAGGCACGTGGGGATGCGGGCGAGGACTACCGCCGGGGCGGCGACGGCGAGACCGTCGCCGAACTCGCCGAACGAGCCGAGAAGGGCTTACGGCGGGCGATCGATCTCGTTCGCGACGGGGAGACCGTCGTCGCGGCATGTCACGGCCTCGCCATGCGGGTGGGCATCGCCCGGCTGGTCGGCCTGCCCGCCGCGTACTGGGAGGCGTTGGGTGGGTTGAGCAACTGTTCCTGGGTGGTGTGCGAACCGGGACGACGCGGCTGGCGGATCGTCGAATGGAACGCTGGAACCTTGCCGGAGCCGGTCCTGAGTGATGATCGCTGAGGACGCGGCCAACGCGGTTGTGGCCCGCCTGCGCGGAGCGGTGACCTGATTTCACCTCGCGTACGCCGACCAGATATGCTCGCCTGGCCCGAGTGAGAGGGCCGCGGGGCTGTAGCGCAGTTGGTAGCGCACCTCCATGGCATGGAGGGGGTCAGGGGTTCGAATCCCCTCAGCTCCACTCACGAACTCGCAGGTCAGAGGCCCTAGGCGCGAAAGCAGCCGGGGCCTCTCGCTGTTGGATGCCCGATCTGGCAGCGAAATGGGAGCGAAGGACCTCAGGACACCGCTGCCCCTCCACACCTGGGTAGGGAGTTACGTAGTGACTGGGGAGAGTGTGAGAGGCCAGGAACTGGTGACTGTCACTCCCGCTGTCACGCCCGCTTCTGCAGGTCAAGGACGGTTGAGTGACAGAGTGACAGTGGTGACAGAGCCGGCATGTCCCTGGCGTAACCAACGCTGAGAACGGCGACCTGGGCATCAGCGCGCTCCTAGTACTGCCGAGCCTGGCTCTCTCTTGATCAAGGTCGCCGCTGGTGCGGCGCTCGCCGGCCGCCCTTGCGGGCGCCCTAGGGGCCCTCCTCGGACGGCCGGCGCATAGCGAGACTCCTGCACTCAACGAAGACCTCGTCTCGCGACCCTTGTCGGGACGTGCGCTTGTATTCATTCGCGCGTTGCTTTGATCACGTAGACCGCTGGCAGCCAGGTCGCGGGCTCGCCGAGACCGTCATACATGGTGGGGTACGGCGCCTCGAAGAACTGCTCGATACGCAGTCCGGCCCGCAGGAGGCTCATCACGACGTCGCTCACTGGCCATAGGAACGCGTCGAACGAGACCTCAGGCGTCCACCCGATCGGGCGCTTGGACTGGTCGTAGGTCTGTTCTTTGGGCTGACCGCGGCCGAAATAGTCGACGGTTACAGCTACCTCGCCAGGCCGTCGGACGCCGAGGACCTCCCAGATCGGGTGGTGCTCGTTGAGCAGGAACGTCCCGCCGGGGCGCAGACGGTCGGCGATCATCTGAGCCCACCGGTCAAGGTCGGGGAGCCAGCACACGACGCCCGCTTGGGCAAAGATCACATCGAAGTCCCGCAACTGGCTTGGCATCTCATACATGTCAGCCGCGATGAACTGCGCGTCTGCCCCCGTCTCGCGGGCCAGAGTTCTCGCCGCCTCGATCGCGACGTCACTGATGTCGACACCGGTCACTGAAGCACCGAGGAGGGCCCAGGAGATCGAGGCGTTGCCGTTGGCGCACGCGAGGTGAAGCATCCGCTTACCGGCAACGTCCGGCAGGAGTCCTGGTTCCCAGTCCTCGAGCGTGGTGCCACCTTGCAGGAAGAACTCAGGCGGCTGTGATGGCCGAGCCGGGGCGATCGCATTCCAACCGAGCCGGTTCGACCTCGTATGGGCAAGGATTCGGTCCATGGGCCGGACCGTACTCACCATGGCCGCACCTCACCAACCGAATACGCCCTCGCGATGCAACCCGCGTGCAATAGGCCGCCGGACTGATCTGGACGGCGATGGACAACAAGACCCAGCGAACGGCCACGACGACTCGCCACGCACGCTGACCCGATCCACGCTCGGCGCAGCGTGAACGGGCGAGGTGTCTTTGCAAGTGGTGGTGCACCAGCATGCGACGCCCCAGCCGCGTGGGGGTCTCAGGGAGGGCGGCCGTCGGAAGATGGCCCATGAAGATATGGTCCCGCAGTGGGATTCGAAGGTTCATACCTGTGGCGGCTGCGCCGGAAGATTGGCTCCGAGTTGGTCGTCGTGCCCGGCGCCCAGGTTCTGGTCATTGACTCGGACGACAGGTTGCTTCTGATCCGGCGCAGCGACACGGGACGCTGGGGGCTGCCCGCTGGCAGTGCAGAACCACATTCGACCTTTGCGCTTACCGCGGTTCGCGAACTCGAGGAAGAGACCGGCCTGCGTGCCGAGGTCGCCGACCTCGAACCCTTCGCCTGCGTCTCGAATCCCGACCGGTACGCGGTGACGTACCCCAACGGCGACCAGGTGCATGCATTTGCGCTGTGCTTCGCTGTCAGAACGTGGACCGGCGCACTACATCCGCTCGACGGGGAGGCCCTCGACCTCCGCTTCTTCACCGACCTCCCCGACCAGCGCCACGATCAGGTGGACGAGACGCTGAGACTCTGGCACGCGTACGGTCGAACCGGACGGTTCCAGGTCGCCTAGGAGCGCGGGAACTTGCAAACGCGACTCCTAACAGGAGCGCTGGACGATCGTGGGCAACGGCCGACAGGCTGGGCCGTTCGAGCCCATCCGTCCCGCGTGGCTTGGACGTCGATGGACGCTTGCCGGACGATCGTCAGCGGCCTACGGAACAGATGGTCCGGCGTGCGGGATCTTGACGCTTAGCCATTGTGGGAGGACTCCGGGAGGGAAGGCCGGGCTCCTCATCCGTCGAGTCATTTGACGTTAAACGAGGGCGTCGGTGAGGGCGCGACGATGCTCGTTGATGTACGCCAGGTCTCGGAGCGCACCATCCCTGTGCGTGTTCTCCCGCCACATCTCAGACCAGCCTGGCTTGCCTGCCTTGCCCCAGGCTTCGCCCGTGTCCAACACGCATTGAATCCGCCGTTCGATCAGTTCCACGAGGCGCGCGCGGTCGTGGAACTCTAGGCCGTACGAGTCGCAGAACGAGCGCAGTCGGGCGGCGCGCTCGTCGATGCTGGCCGGCCAGCTCCGCCCGGCTGTATCGCTGTAGAGCGGGACGAACCGCCAGACCGCGTAAGCAATGTCCCACAATGGTGTTCCGGGGGCGGCCAGGTCCCAGTCGAAGAAGGCAACTGGGATGCCCTGTCGATAGACCGCGTTGAACGGTGCCAGGTCGTTGTGACAGATGATGTCGCCTTGTGTCGGTGCGCGGACCATCACCTGCCAGTGTGGGTTGGCTGGGGATTGAAAGCTTCTGGACAGATCGTGATAGCGGCGGATGAGACGAGCAGCCTCGACTAGCGCTCGTTCTGACCAGATCCAGCTTTGAGCGCCCGAGCTGTCGGTGTCTCCGTCGATGAAGGTCAGCACCTCGCGCCCCTGGTCATCGACGCCTAGTACGCGGGGGGCCGCTTCGAAACCGTGGGCTTCGAGGTGCTTCAAAAGCTGGTGCACGGCGGGCGTCCAAGCTCCAGTCGCCCGCCTGACGGTATCGCCTGCACGGGCCACCGGGTTGAGGTTGCCACCTGCGAGGACTTCTTCTGGCACGAGGCCACGCTACAGTCGAGAGCCAGTGGGGTGGCCAGAGTCGCCACCGTGCAACCCGCGTGCAACACGGAGCCGGACGGGTCTGGACTGGCCTGGACATGTGAGCGTCGAAGCGGCGGCTCTCCACTGTGAATGAGTGAGCCCTCGACCGATCTGGACCTTGCCTGGCCAGCCGTGTGCGAGGCCGACGAGGACAGCCACGCTCTGACGTGGGGTCTTTGCTTCCGGGCTGGGTGCCACCCGTCCGCGGTTGGCCGCATGATGCGCTCGCTGTAGTCGGACCGACGGAAGTGCCCGCGCGTGGGCCGAGGAAGACGTACTCGAATCCGGCACACCATACGACGTCGCCGCCGTCGCGGAGCGGGGCCCGGCAGGCGATCCTGTGATCCTCACCATCCCGCGACCCAGTTCTCGGCGATGGTCTTCTCGATGAGACTCTCAATGCGCGCGACAAGATGCTGTTCCCGGGTGGGATGGCCTTCGACCGTCCAGGCCCGCTGACCACGAGCGTGGCGGTCCTCACCCTCCCACGGAGGGACGTGATCGATTGGATTGTCGGATACGTCGTCACATAACTCCAGCACCTTCTTGATGGCGTCCTCGTAACGCTGGGCGCGCACCTGCGGATCCTTGGAAAGATAGAACGTGGCACTTCTGGTCTTGAGATATGGATACTCAGCCGGGTTGATTCGCGGTCGCTCGCTCATGAGGTCCCTCCGTCAAGAGGAGTCCAGCATGACCGAAGATCTTGACAAGGAACACCTCGCACCGCCTGCGTGGCTTGCACCGTCACAGCCCGGCATGGCTGTCGGAGTGGCCGGTCAGCATGGGTAGGCGGCGAGGCTTCGGTCGGCAGGCAGCAGGTCGGCTTAGGACCTTCCGAAGCCTCCTGGGGCCTGCCATCATCCCGCCATGGGCAAGCAGCCGGACAAGGCGGGATGGCTGCGGCTCGCGCTCGGTTCGGCCTGCTCCCTGATGCTTGCCGGCGCCATGGTGACGATGCCCGCGTCGGTCTTCCCGCTGTGGGTGCGCGTGTGCGGCCTCGTGCTCGACATCCTGGCGCTGCTCTGCATCATCGGCGTCGGCGTCATGATCGTGGTCGGCGTCTTGGCGCTGCTCTCCATCAGCGCCTTCAACCCCCCAGCGGACCTCGCGATCGTAGGGTTGCTGCTTCTGCCGATCCTGGGATGGCGACTCCTGTTCCACGTCGGCCGCCGCATTCGCCATCTGCCGGCGGTAGACAGGAGACTGCGCGATGCCGGAGCCGGACGACTGCTCTGGCCGGACATCGGCCTCGGTCTGACCGTCGGCGCAGTGATCGCGACCGCCTCGGCAGCAAGCGGCCTGCCTTGGTGGGCCCGCCTGCTTGGAGTTTTGCTTGGCTGCGGCATCGCCGCGGAGGTCGTCGCCACGAGCGCCAAAATCCGGCGGCGCGCCCGTTCCCGCCGCCATCCAACTGTCTAGACCGCAGCGGATTGCAGAGAAGCACAGCGACAAGACCGACCAGAACCCTGCCTGACAATGACCGGCGGACCTGCTAAGCGTGGCCGCGCCTTCGTCGTGCTGTCACAGCACCCGTTCGTATCGACGCACCACGGTCTGAGTTGCCTTGCTGGCGAGCCTTTCGCCCGGCATACCACCCACAGTTACGTCACCCATCCTCCGGAAACCTTGCCGTTCGTAATAGCGGCACAGGTCCTCGTTGGTTGCCACGCAGTCCAGGCGCACTGCTCGCCGTCCCTCGTCGATGGCTACTTTGGTGACCCAGTCGAGCATCCAGGTGCCGAGCTGCTGGCCGTGGTGGCGGACCGCCATCCGGTGCACGTACGCGGCGTCCGTAGGGAGATCGTCCCAAGCGGCGTCAGCGTGGTCGACAGTAACTGTGGCGACCACATCAGTCCCGGCGCGAACCAGCCAAGTCTCCCCGCTTTCGATGGCGGGAAGGAGCAGTCGTTCGGGAAACCTGGTTGGCCACTGCCTGATGCCGCGCTCGTTGAGCCAGGCCGCCGCGTCCTCCAACACAGCAGCGACGTCGGCCAACTCGGCGGTCGTGGCCGGCTCGATACTCCATTCGGCAGTCATCCGTACAGTAGACATCAGTACTTCCTGGCGCCTCGGCTACGTCCGACCATTCAGGTGGTCGATCAAGGCCTCCAACTCGGCGAGGCTCGGCAGGTCCTTCGCCGCGTTGCCGGCCTGTTCTCTGGCGAAGTCATGTTGTTCTGGATGCGTGGCATCGAGTAACAGCTCGGACTGACAACCGAGATAGTTGAGATGGACAGCCACGGAGCTGGCGAGGTGGCTCGGCTCTGTGATCTCTGCGGGACCACCCGCTCGGCGGTACGCCAAGTATGCGCTCTTCCCACGCACCCGCGACCCCAGGGACCGTACGAAGGATCCGAGTTCCTGGTGAGGAACCAAGGGGCCGGCATTCTCCCAGTCGATCAACCAAGGGCCGCCGTCGCTCCAGATCAGGTTGTCGGCACCGAGATCGGTGTGACACCACAGTGCGCCTGGCTCGCGCGTGCTGTTGACGAGGTCGGTGAGCGCATGGAGGTCCGATCTGCGTGCGTGCATCGCATCGGCTATATCGGGAGCGGGGTCCTTCATACGCTTGGCCAGTTCGTCCCAATCAAATTTCACCCGCACGAACCAGTCGTCAATTGCCTGGTCGTTCGGGTCGACGGCAAGGTTATGGATTCGCGCCATCCACTCCGTTATCGGCGCGATGGTGCGATCGTCCTCCCGGTCACCAGTCTCACCGGGCACCCAGGCCAGCACACGGTACTGACTCCTCCCATCCGGCTGATCATCAACCGTCAACACGAAGCTACCGTCGTCGATCCGCCGGATGGACCGCGGTGCCGGTACCCTGACTGATTCACATCGCGTGGTGAAGTCAACTTCGCGCCGAATCCCGTCTTCACTGAAATGGTTCCAGTACGCGCGCTTCACGGTCCAACAAACCCGCTCGCCATGCATGCGAGTAGTGATTCGGTTGACGGCTCCCATGGCTCCTCGGGCGATGAACGTAGAGTCCAGTGGTTCCCCTAGACCGTAGGCGTCGGAAATGGCGGCGAGCGAAGCGGCTGAAAGCGTAGCCTCCGGATGTAATCGCATCGAGGAAGAGTACATCGGCGGACACTCGGGGACGCCGGCGTCGAGCAGGCCAGCGCATTGTGAGTGTGCGCAAGGACATCGAGTAACTCGTTGCTCGTCAGGTGGCCGGGTCGCTAGAGTCCTCACGTGGCGTGATCTCTCCAGCGCGGTTCAGCCGCGCAGATGACTGCCGTCTGCCAGTCCCGACCGGCGGCCATCCGACGAATGGGAGAGAACGCCACCATGGATGACCTCAACCTTGCTGACCCCGCCTCGGAACCTGTACGGCAGGTGGTCAACGACATCAACCAGGCCCACGGACTACGGTACGCACTGCGGGATCGCTGCCGTGGTGGGCTCAACGGCGGGGCCTGGGCCCTGATCGCCCCCGACGGGTGACAGGCGATCGTGAAGTGGAGAGCACACGTCGTTCACGATGACGGCGACGACGGACCTCGCGCGTTCGTTCGCGGGCTTGGCCAACGTGGCGTGGATCTCCTCGCCCGTTTTGACCGGGTCCTGGAACAGCACGGGTGTGTGCGGCTTCCCGACGGCGACATGGTGCATGGAGACCTCCAAAGCCGCAACGTGCTGCTGCGCAACGGTGCTCGCTCTGTGTGCAGCCGCTACCGCGTTCGACATCCTGCGCTTCCAGGCCGAACGCGACCCGGAGAGCCTGCCCTGGGTCTTCGCAGGTCTCAACCACCTGGCCGACGATCCCAGCAATCCTCTGTGAGCCCCACGCTTTCAGATCCGGACCGCGCGACCTTCGCGTGGTCCGGATCCAATCGACAGCGCAATGCACCCGTGAGCGCTCGACGTGTTCACACCAGCCCCGCAGCGGCGCGACCAGCGCAGGCGCTGTCATGCGCGTGGCGCGAATCGTTGCGTGCGTCTTCGGAGGTCTACGAATGGGCGGCAAAGCTCGAGCAGAAGTCTTCGCGAGCTTCACCTGTGAGACGTTTCCGGAAGCGGTGTCCATTGCTGACGTTGCGGGTGGACACGGCGATCTTTCGTACTGGCTTGCGATGATCGGACGCGACCCAACGGTAATAGATCCGCGCGCCGCTAGGTTCCCCACATGGATACAGCGAGACTTACGGAGCGGCAAGTCAGGGGAGAGCGGCCCTATCCAATACGACGGATAGGAGCAAGCGTCGAAGGTGTTGATCTTTGCGAGTTTGATCTGGTCGTCGCGCTCCATCCGGATCAGGCGACTGAGCCAACGATTCTCGGTTGCCTGGCGAGTGGCGTTGACTTTGCGGTGTTCCCCGTTACGCATTTCCTATCGGCGGGACTCGTTATACACAAAGGGATGGATCAACTACTTTGCATCCCTGGCTCCGGGAATGCAGTGTGTGCGGGCTCCTCATTCGTGGTTCCAACATGGCGATCTTCTCCTCATTCCGCGGTTGCATTTGCAGGCACATGGGAGATCCTCCTGGGCCGACGGTGCCGCCGCACGCGCCATGTCGCCGCTTCGCGAGGAGGTCCCCGTCCAGAGCGGACATAAAGAAAGGCAAGGAGTCCGCACTCCCTGCCACTCCTAAGTTATAGCGCACCTGGGGGCTTGCCGCAAGCCCCTATTCGTGCCGGAGAATCGTCGGCCGAAGCAAGAATCTGCGGAAGTGGGGGGTCACAAAAATGCGTGTGTTGCTGTCGACGTACGGGTCGCGCGGGGACGTCGAGCCGATGGTGGCGCTGGCGGTGCAGTTGCGGGCACTGGGCGCGGAGGTGCGGGTGTGCGCGCCCCCGGACTTCGCGGACCTCCTGGCCCGTGTCGGCGTGCCGCTGGTACCCGCCGGGCAGTCGGTGCGCGAGATGGTGCGCCGGGTGCGTACGGAGGAGACGCCGCCGTCGCCCGCGGACCTGGCCCCCGGGTTGGTCACCGCGCAGTTCGACGCGGTTGCCGCTGCGGCGGCGAAGGGATGTGACGTGGTCGTGGCGACCGGCTTGACTCCGACCGTGGCCGGCGCGCAGTCGATGGCCGAGAAGCTGGGCATCCGCTACGCGTACGCGACCTACTGTCCGCTCTGGCTGCCGTCGCCGCACCACCCGCCGCTGTGGCCGTCGCCACCGGACGTGATCGACAACCGAGCGTTGTGGGACTTGCACGCTGAGAGCCTGAACACGGTGTTCGGCGCGCCGATCAACGCACACCGGGTGTCGATCGGCCTGCCGCCGATCGACAGCGTCGGCGGTCACCTCTTCACCGACAGTCCGTGGCTGGCGGCGGACCCGGTGCTGGGGCCGTGGCTGCAGCCGGCGGACCTCGACGTCGTGCAGACCGGCGCGTGGATTTTGCCGGACGACCGCCCACTCCCGACGGAGCTTCAGGCGTTCCTGGACGCCGGCACACCACCGGTGTACGTCGGCTTCGGCAGCATTCCGATGCGCGCCGCGGATGACGTCGCCCGGGCGGCCATCGAGGCGATCCGCGCGCAGGGTCGCCGCGCAGTCGTCTCCCGTGGCTGGGCCGACCTTGCCCTGATCGACGATCGGGAGGACTGCTTCGCCGTCGGCGAGGTCAACCAGCAGGCACTGTTCGGCCAGGTGGCCGCCGTCGTCCACCACGGTGGGGCGGGTACGACGACCACGGCCGCCCGGGCCGGCGCGCCACAGGTGGTGGTGCCCCAGATCGGGGACCAGCCGTACTGGGCGGGCCGGGTAGCCGACCTGGGTATCGGCGCGGCCCACGACGGCCCGACTCTGACCTTGGAGTCCCTGTCGACCGCACTCAAGACGGCCCTGACCGCGGAGACCCGAGCGCAGGCGACCGCCGTGGCCGGCTGGATCCGCACCGACGGCGCGATGGTGGCCGCGAAGCTGCTGCTCGATCGGAGCTGCTGACGTGAACCCTCTGACCACCAGCGCGTTCGACCTTCCAGACCAGCTCGCTCGCAAGGCCGACCCGATGCTGATCGCCGGCGACGAGCAGCACTTCGTGGCCATCGCGGAGTGCCTCGAGCAGTCGATCGCCGACCTGTCCGACCGTCTCGATGTCGCGCGTAAGGCGCCCGGCGGCCAAGGTCAGGAGGCGATGGACCGGGACATGGAGATCCACCGGTTGACCGCTCGCCTGCGCGCCCTGCGTCGCTTCGGCCTGGATCTGTGCCTCGGACACATCGTCAGTGCCGGCGACCCCGAACCTGTGTACGTCGGACGACTCGGCCTCACGGACAGTGCGGGCCGTCGGCTGCTGGTCGACTGGCGTTCCCCCGCGGCCGAGCCGTTCTTCGGAGCGACCCACGCCAACCCGATGGGTCTGGCAAGCCGGCGTAGGTATCGCTGGATCCGCGGCCGGATCAGCGACTACTGGGACGAGGTGTTCACCTCGGACGGTTTCGACGGACACGCTGCCGCACTCGACGATCAGTCCGCCTTCATCGCCAGCCTGGGCAGCAGCCGGTCGCCCCGGATGCGAGACGTACTCGGCACCATCCAGGCCGACCAGGACGCCATCATCCGCGCGAGCTCCCGTGGCGCTCTCGTCGTCGACGGCGGTCCGGGTACGGGAAAGACCGTCGTCGCTCTGCACCGCTCCGCCTACCTCATCTACTCCGACCCACGCCTTGGCCATCGCCGGGGCGGCGTACTGTTCGTCGGTCCGCACCAGCCCTACCTGGCGTACGTGTCCGACGTACTCCCCAGCCTGGGGGAGGAGGGAGTGCAGACCTGCACCCTGCGGAACCTCGTCCCTGAGGGAGCCACGGCGGCGATCGAGACCGATCCGAACGTCGCCCGCCTGAAGTCGTCCGCGGACATGGTGAAGGCGATCGAGCCCGCCGTCAGGCTCTACGAGGATCCACCCACCGAAGGGATGGAGGTCGAAACCCCCTGGGGCGACATCTGGCTCAGCCCCGCCGATTGGACCGAGGCGTTCGAAGCAGCGGAACCCGGCACTCCGCACAACGAGGCGCGTGACCACGTCTGGGAGGCGCTGCTCGCGATCCTGATCGACAAGCTCCGGGACGCCGCCGACGAGAAGTCAGAGGACGGTGACGACGACGAGTTCGACGCCTACGGGTTGCGGGGCGAAAACCCGGTAGCCGCGTTCCGCAGGTCACTGGCAGGCAACCGTGAGCTCGTGCAGACCTTCAACCGGGCATGGCCGCTGCTGGAAGCGACCGACATCGTAGGAGATCTGTGGCAGGTCCCCGCCTACCTGCGCATGTGCGCGCCATGGCTCACCCGCGACGAGGTCGCGAGGCTCCAGCGCGAGGACGCGCGCGCCTGGACGGTGTCCGACCTGCCAATCCTGGACGCGGCACGCCAGCGGCTCGGCGATCCGGAGGCTGCACGACGCAGGCGCCGGCAGGAGGCTGCCGTCTCCGCCGAGCGCGCACGCATGGCCGACGTCGTCGATCACCTCATCGAGACCGACGACTCCGACATGGGCGTGATGTCGATGCTGCGCGGGCAGGACCTGCGGGGTGCCCTGGTCGACGAGGGCGCCGTGCCGGCCGCTGACCCGGACCTGCTCGCCGGCCCGTTCGCGCACATTGTCGTGGACGAAGCTCAGGAGCTGACCGACGCGGAATGGCAGATGCTGCTGCTCCGTTGCCCGTCCCGGAGCTTCACCATCGTCGGGGACCGTGCCCAGGCCAGGAACGGGTTCACCCGGGGGGTGGGCCCGAAGGGCCGGGGGGCGGGAAAAGCACGGGGGGTGGGCCCGAAGGGCAGGGGGGCGGGAAGGGCGGAGTCGTGGCAGGAACGGCTCGAGCGGATCGGGATCGACCGGATCAACCTGGCCTCGCTGAGCATCAACTACCGGACGCCGGAAGAGGTCATGGCCGAGGCCGAGCCGGTCATCCGGGCCGTACTCCCGGACGCCAACGTGCCGACGTCCATCCGCAGCACCGGCAACCCCGTCGTGTACGGATCTACCGCGGAGCTGGGCCCGATCCTGGACACCTGGCTCGCCGAGCATGCCGACGGGATCGCCTGCGTCATCGGTACCAATGGGATGGCGGATGGCACGTTGCGGGCGACGTCCCGCGTCCGCTCGCTGACCCCGGAGCTGTCGAAGGGACTCGAGTTCGACCTGGTTGTCCTCCTCGACCCCGAGTCATTCGGCGCTGGGTCGTTCGGCGAGGGCACCGAAGGAGCGGTCGACCGCTATGTCGCGATGACCCGAGCGACCCAGCAACTTGTCATCCTCACCAGCTCATGACGTCGGCCACGACCTCGTGTCGACGGACCTCGGACGCCTACAGGCGGTCGAGCTTGGCCGTCATCTTGGCGACCAGGGGGCGCAACGAGTCGACCACCTGACCGGGGTCCTCTTGGGGGTCCCAGGGTTCGGTCGGAGAGATCTTGACGACGAAACGCTCGTACTGGAACGCGAGCTCGAAGTTCCCAGTGCCGGCCGCGATGTAGCTGTACGCACCGTCGGCGAGGTCGTCGACCTCCTCGACGTTCGTGTCGAGTCCTCCCACCGGGATGAACGACAGGTAGCTGTGTGCGGCCTTGGCGTCCAGAAAGCTCATGGTCGCGACCCGTAGGCCGGCGTCCGGCACGAGAATGTCGGCGTCGGACTCCTCGGCGAAACCTTCATGGCGTACGCATTCGTTGTGGATGTAGTTGTTCTCCGTCGGGTCACCCACCTCGCGGAAGACGAGCACACCGGTAGCGCCGGCGAGGTTCTCTTCGACCAGTGGGCTGGCGTCCTTGCCGGTATGGGCTTTGATGTCGGCATTGTCGACCAGGTCGCAGGCGCGGGCCACCGGGGCGGGAAATGTGGGCGACTTGTACGTCACGACCGCTGGACCACCAGGGTCCTGGGCCAGGGCGGCGAGGTTGCGGGCGATCCGGTCGAGCAGCTTCGGGCCGTCGCCGGTGTCGGTGTAGAGGTGCACGGTGGCACCTTCACCGCGCAACATGAAGTACTTGCCCTCTCGGCTGTACGTCGCATAGCCACCGACCATCGGGCCGGACATGTAGCGCCGGTCGATCTCCGCGAGGACATCCTCGTCGAACACGTTGAACGACTGGTACGTCTCCACATCGATCGTCTTGGTGCCGGGCTCGATCGCGTACGCGCACCGGGCGTACGTACCGGTGAAGGTCGACAGGTAGCTGGGGGCCTCGACCGGGCCGCGCCCGACGCCGTCGTAGAACGACCGCTTGATCGAGGTCGGCAGCGTGTTCGCCATCGGCAGGTGGCCGAGCTCGATGACATCGGTGAGCGGCAGCACGCTGCAGGGGTCGAGCGTCGGCTTGCCGCCGAGCTCGATGCGCCGGGGACTTTCACTCATCGTGAGGGCCATCGGGTCGCCGACGCCTGAGCTCAACTTCTTTCGTTCATACCCTGGTCTGTCGTGCTGGACGGGGTGCTTCGGTCCGGCATTCTCTTCGGATGATCCATCAGCCGCGGACCCATCAACCGCGGACCCATCAACCGCGGAGCCGTCGGCCCCAGACTGCCGATCGCCAGATACCGCGGTAAAGGTGACGGCAACGGCGATGATCAGGACAACCGCGCCGAGACCACCGAGCGCGATGGCGACGACGCCGGTCCGTCCGAGCCGCCGACCCGGCTGACCGACCGAACGGCCAGGCAGCTGCGGGTGGAGCGGCTGCCGGTAGAGCGGCTGCGGTGCGGGCGGCCGCTGTAGGTAGGGCCGTTGTGGTGGGGACGGTTGCGGTGGTGGCTGGTCAGAGTTCGGCGGCTGGTTCCACGTCACGTCCACGATCCCCTCAGCTCGGCGCAGGACCCAGGAACGCTACGGCGGTGCGTTGCCAGGTCGATGTCGTCGCGATCCCACGCCTTGACCGAGGGTTCGGCCTTCCCCGCTGCGTGCTAACCCACGCTGAACGCGAGCCAGCTGGGAAGGTCGCCACCCTTTTCGCCGGCATGCTGGAACTCCACGCCGTACGCGCGTTTGTCGGCGTACACGAAACCGTAGAACTGCACGACTACCCGTCCACCCGTCGGCGTCTGGACCTCCGTCGTCTCCCGATCGATGACCTTGCCGGTCTTCCGGTCAACGCGTACGACATGGAGTCCACGTGCCTTGTTGTCGGTGTCAGCGGCGAGCGCGACGACCGCGTCGTCCTCGATGGCGAGAACCTGCCAGTAGACCGTCCCCGCGGGAGCCGGACTGGTCCAGAGTTCCTTGCCGCTCGAGAGGTCGACAACGACCAGCGCATTGGGTTTGCCCCGGTTCGGCGGGGTGAAAGACACCAAGGTCTCGTCCGAGACCAGGGTCCGGTTGGGGACACGGTAGGTCCCGACCCTCGAGTCCCAACCGATCGACACCATGGTGAACGCTTCGTCGTTCGGGCGCTCATGCTTGGTGCGCTCGTCGTGGATCACGTTCTGCACCTGCCAGGAGTCGCCGCCCAGCGTCACCAGCGAGCCGACCTGGCCCTTGACCTTGACACCCGGGTACACGGAGACGACGAGAGGCGACGCGGAGACCATCTCGAGCGAGGCGATCTCGGTTCGAGTCTCTTCGTCGCTGAACTGATGGTTGCGCAACGGGCGGCCCGCCACATCTACTTCGTCCACGTAGCGGGTGACGTCGGCGCTCCACTGTCTGGTGCAGGTGGACATCGCCACCACCACCCGGTCGCTCTCACCCAGCGCCATGTCGGTGATCCGGCAGCTCTGTCCCTTCCGACCGGGCCCCTGCTCGAGTTGGTAGTTCCACCTGGTGCTGAGGTCGGCGAGGTTCAAGCCGAAGATGGTCGAGTTCCAGGCGGCGACGACGGTATCGCCGATGATCTCCACGGGGACGCCGTTGACCGGCACACTCCCGGCGCCCTCGGTGTAAGCGACCTGGACGGTCGCCCCGAGCTTGCCCGTCTCGAGGTCGAGCAAAGACACGAGGCCGCAGGTCGGACGGTAGCGGCCGCCCTCCTTGGCCTTGGGGTCCCATCCGGCGGCGACGGCGATGACTCCGTTGGCGGCGGTCGTACTCGCACCGCAGAACGCGGCCTTGCCCTGGGGATTGTCGAGATTCGCGACGCCGGTGTTCCAGTTCTTCTCGCCGGTACGCCGATCGATGGACGTGACGTCGCGCTGGGTGACGATGATCAGATCCTGGCCCGCGGTGAGCGTCCGGATCACCTCGCCAGGACGGGGGCCGTCGTTCGCCTCGGCCTGCCAGGGTTGACCTCCGGCAGCCGCGCCGCCGTCGGCACGCTGGGCGGATGGGGCCTCGCTGCCCGCCTCCCGATCGGAGCTGGTTGCACCACGGCCGAGCCACACCGCGCCGACCGTCGCTGCGACGAGGGCGGACGCGACGAGGATGACCGTCAGGATGGCCCAGCGGGTGCGTGCCGAACCGGCGGGCTGACCCGGTGACGGCGGACCGGATCCCCATCGGCTGCCAGGTGGCGCAGGCGGCGGGATGAGAGGCGGCCGTCGTTGCTGTCCTGGTGGTTGCTGGGCCGATGGTTGCTGGTCTGGTGCTTGCTGGTCTGGTGCTTGCTGGCCTGGTGGTCCCTGCCGGCCCGGTGGTCCGTGCCAACCCACGTGCGCTCCCGATCTCCCTCGAACGTGCCCACCCTGCCGGCGGTGCCCGCGTGCGGTCACAGGCAGACCGACGGTACGCAGGCCCGATCCCAGATCGATGTCAGGACAATCTCAACGAGGCCCGCTCCTCAGCCCGCCACTGTCGTAGCCCACGACGCCTTGCACAGCTGACCCGTCGTACGCCGAGCGCTCGGACCGGCGCCACTTGGAAGACGCGCCCTCACCGGTGAAGTCTTTCCCCTGTGAGGATCCGCCATGTCAAGCGGATGCGGTCAACTGGCGGGGAGGAGGCGTCATGGCTCGGGCTCGAACGATGACTGGTGACACCGTGATCGCACCGCGATGACAACTCAGCCCGCACCTGACGCCCGCTCGCGGAGGGGCAACCGGTGTCGACTGGCGCCCTCGGTCGGCGGGTGTGGGGCGACGACCTGCCGGTTCGCGTCTCAGGAACGTTGGCCACGTATGTGCTGCTGCGGCCGCGGAAACTGTTGGGCTTCTCCATCCTTGACCGCATCCGCCACCAGCGGGTTGCCGCGGTCGAACGCCTGCTCAAGGGTTTTCCACGCCCGACGACGCAGAACCTGGTCAGCCCCGCGACCCAGGCGTCCTACCGACCAACCTGCCGGGCCAGAATCTCCTAGCCTCGATGTTTCGCCCACATGGCGAACGGACTTGTCTCAGCCACCTTTCGTCACCGTGGCGTGTGATCGGTGTGCATGCGAGAAGGGACTATGGCGAGGCAGGAAGCCGTCCGTGTCCGCCGAGCCGCAGCAGCGCCGGCGTGAGCAGGCAGAGGACTGCCGCCAGCGCCGCGACGGCAAGCATTGCCCCGCGCAGCCCGACCGCGTCCGCCCAGAGGCCTACGTAGCCAGGTCCGAGCAGGAACCCTAGGTACGACGTGGTGCTGACAAGGGACGTCGCATGGCCTCGGTGCCGCTCGTCCACGCTGCGCGAGACCAGGCCGACGAGGGTCGGAAAGAGGACGGCGGTGCCTGCCGCGGCGAGTACGAGGCCGAGTGCCGCGACGAGGAACGTGGGCGCGGCGGCCATGACGGTGGCACCGGCGGCGGCGACCGATGAGCCGGCCACAAGGACGGCGCGGGCGTACGCCGGTCCGAGGCCACCAGCGGCGAACCGCGCGAGTGCGACGGTGCCGGCGAACACTGCCGGGGCCACCGCCGCGCCACCGGGCCCCAGGCCCAACTCCGCGTGCACATAGACCGCGCTCCAACTCTGGTGGGCGTTCTCGCTGGCGAAGGCGAGGGCGCCAAGCACTCCGAGGAGGAGCAGCGGGACGGTTCTGGGTCGACCGTCGATCGGAGATCCGGCGTCCGGAGCGTCGGCGTTCAGAGCGTGAGTGTCTGGACTGTCGCTGTCCGAGGGCTTGGCCGCAACGTCAGCCGTCCCACCACCTCCGGGAGGTCGTATCGTGCCGACCGCGAGCGCGGCGACCAGACAGAGGACAGCGGCAGCGACGAATGGAACTGCCAGCGGCAGGGACGCTGACGAGGCGAGCCCGCAGCCAAGGCTGGCGACGACCACCATGGCCGAGAAGACCCCGTGCGCCCGGGTGATGACCGGCCGACCGGCGAGTTTCTCGGCCCGGCCGGCCACCGCGTTGATCGCCACGTCGGCCGCACCGCTGGAGGCGCCGACGAGAGCAAGGCCGATCGAGAGGCTGTTCACCCCGACCGCGGTGACGGCCACGACGGCGCCGGACACGCCGAGAGCAGCGATGGTCAGCGCCACGACGGCCCGACCCCACCGGTCCAGCGCCCTGCCGGCCACCAGCATGGCGGGCAGGGCACCAGCGCCCACGAACACGAGCGCGAACCCGAGTTGGCCGTCGGTGAGCCCAGCCTGGTCCTGGACCCGCGGAACGGACGCTCCCCAGGCCCCCCAGAACGTGCCGAACGCGGCGAACGCCAGGACAGCGGAGGCGACGGTACGGCGGACCGCCACGTGGTCAGGCTCTGAGCCGCTACGCCTCTCATGCGTACGCCCTGGGCCGGCTCCTCCGCGGTGGACTCGTGTTCCGCCGTGCGGTGGACGGGTGGGTTCCCGCGGCTGTTCCGACATCCGTGTAACGGTACACAAGATCGCTGAGCCACCACCGGACGTGGCGACTCGGGCGCACCAACTCAGGCGCAACAACCGCAATAGGCTGTCGGCGTGACACCCCCGGCCGGCGGCAGGCGCCCGACCCTCACCCAGGTCGCCGCACGGGCCGGCGTCTCTGTCATGACTGCCTCGTACACCTACAGTCAGCCGGGCCGCGTCTCCGCCGAGGCAAGGTCCAGGGTGCTTGCCGCGGCGGCAGAGCTCGGCTATCCCGGTCCGGATCCGAGCGCCCGATCGCTGCGCCGCGGCAGTACGCACACGCTCGGGGTCATCCTCGGCGAGCACCTGAGCTACGCGTTCGAGGATCCTCAGGCCGCGTCGTTCCTGGCCGGCATCGCAGACGTCTGCGCGGATCGCGCGTACGGCATGACCATCCTGCCGATCACTGGTGCCGCCGACGACGGCCAGCGGATCCGGGCGGCGACCGTCGACGGCTTCATCCTCTGGACTACCTCCGACGACGACCCTGCGCTCACGACCGTGGCGTCGCTGGGGCGGCCGGCAGTCGTCCATGGCGGGCCGGCGGTCGACGGCCTGGGACTTGTGACGATCGACAACGAGGCCGCGGCGTACGCGGTGGGACGGGTCACCTTCGCCGGCGCCAGGCGTCCACTGGTCATGAGCTTCCCGCTGGACCGCGCCAGGGTCAGCTCAGTGGTGACGGGACCCGACACGGCGCACGTCCGGTTCCCCGTGACCCGGGACCGGCTGGCCGGGTTCCAGCGGGCTGCGGAGGAACACGGCCGGCCGTGGCGCGACGTCGTCGTCGCCGTGTGCGCGCACAATGCGGCAGACGAGGCGGAGCGGCTCACCGCACGCCTACTGGCCAGGGCCGACCCGCCGGACGCCATCGCGGCCATGAGCGACGAACTGGCCGCGGGCGTCGTCCGAGCGATTCGTACGACCCATGGCAAGGTTCCCGACGACGTCGCGGTGAGCGGGTGGGACGACGCGGCGATCGCCGCCGACCTCGGACTCACGACTGTGGCGCAGTCGCTCCGCGACCAGGGTGCGCAGTGTGCGCGCGCGGTCCTGGGTCTGGAGCCGCCGCCTCCGGCGGCACCGTGGACGGTCGTGGTCCGAGAGAGTACGCGCCGCTGAGGCGGTACAAACCTGCTCGCAGGTCCCGGATCCGCATCGGTAAAGTCGCACGAATGTTCCCTCGTGCGATTGACAACCAACCGGGCGTCTACGTCGAACAGCTCGGCAACGTCTTCGCCCGTTTCGGCGCCGACATCCAGGACTCGGGCAACATCTCCTACGGCGTCGATGCGGACGGCCAGCGACTCTTCGTCAAGACCGCGGGAGATCCGACGGACGCGGCTCCATATCTGGACTTCGATGCCCGCGTAGGGCTGCTCCGCAACGCCGCCCGGCTCGCCGAGATGATCCAGCATCCGCTCCTCGCCACCTTCCATGGGCTGATCGAGTCGCCCGGAGGACCTCTTCTGGCCTACGAATGGCGGGACGGCGATCACCTCGGCACTTCGCGAGATCGACGGGATGATCCCACGACTGCGTTCCAGCGGTTCCGCTCATTGCCCGCAGAGGAGATCCTGGTTGCTCTCGATGGGTTGTTCGATCTGCACGAGCGGCTGGACGCTGCCGGCTGGATCCAGCAAGACTTCTACGACGGCGGACTGCTCTACGACTTCGACCGGCGGCAGCTGACCGTGATCGACCTGGACTGCTATCGGCCCGGGCCTTTCCACAACGACATGGGCCGGATGTTCGGCTCGGACCGGTTCATGGCGCCTGAAGAGTTCTCGCTCGGCGCGCCGATCGACGGCCGCACGACGGCCTACGTGATGGCCCGCACCGTACTTGTCTTCCTTGCCGACGGCACCCTTGACCGACATGCCTTCCGCGCTCCGGATGCGGTGTACGCCGTCGTGCAGGAGGCCGTCACGACGCGGTTCCCCAGCTACCGCGCTTTCCACCGGAGGTGGCTCGCTGCCAGAGGTGATGCTGCCCAGAGTGCCGATCCAGACCGGGCGACGGCACAACCAGTCCCCTCCAGCGCGAGCGTGGATGATCGCTAGCGGCTCCCTCCGGCGCACAACGGAAGGCGCCACCCGTACGCACGAATGAACTGGTTGCTATCGAGCCAGGAACTCGGCGGTCTGCTCGAGCAGGTGGATTGCCCAGGCCGGGTCGCCGACCTTACGGCTGTGGTGGGCGCCGATCGCCGTACGAGCCTGGACCCATCGGGTCACTCGTTCGCGATCGACCTCGGCCGCATCAGAGAAGATTGCCAGCTGGCGTCCACCCCAGGTGGCGAAGGCGTGTGGCTCGTACACGTTGCCCGGATGAGGGAAAGAGACCTTCACCACTGCAGGTGAACCATCGTGACGATGGACGCCCAGGATGATCCCGACTCCGCCGCAGACGATCCGTTCGGTGGGTGTGCAACGCCACCGCTGCAGGATCTCATCCACCAAGCGGGGCAGGGATTCCACCCACGCATGCGCGGACTCGCCTCACGCTCGACAATCCCGCGGGCAAAGCTCGTGGGGATGTCGATCACCCCGACAGGGTAGCTGCGATCAGCCGTGCCCAGCGCTCAAGGGCTGTGACGTCCGCGGCCAACGAGGCGATCAGCTCCGGGGCGAGTCGTCTCCGGAGCTCGATGTCGTCGCCAGGTTGCGGGCGGAGGCTGCCTTCGACATTGCGCAACAGCCAGTCGAGATCGAACTCCGCGGCCATCGCCCAGGCGTCCGGCGCCTCGGCGTCACCGCCGGCCAGTCGGTACGCCGCCACGAACTCCGCCACCAACCGCTCCTGCTCAACGACAGCTGGCTCCACGCCGGCGAATGACGACGCGGCCACGACGAGCTCGACACCCGGGAGGACCGGTCCGGCGTAGTCCCAGTCGGTGAGGGCGACCCGGCCATCCGGGCGTACGACGGCATTCTTGGGGTCGAGGTCGCGGTGGCTCCGCCGCATCGGCAGGCGCGCCGCACGGACCTGGTCCACCCTGCCGGCCATCTCCTCGACGAGGGGCGTACACGCGGCCAGCTCGGCGGCCCACGGTGCCGCCGCGGATCTCGCCCACTCGATCGCCCGCTGCCATCGTTCGAGGTCAACCCCGCGCAGACCGGACGTGTCACCACCAGGGAGCCGCAGCGCGTGGACCCTGCCCAGCGAGCGCCCGACATCGCGGACCAGGTCGACCGACGGTGCGACGTCCGAACACGGCGTACCGTCCACCCACGCATGGACACGGACAAGCCTCGCGGCACCAGTGCCAGGTTCGGCGACTTCCAGCAGCCAGCTACCGGTATCCGGATCGGCCTCAGGCTCCGGCATCGGAACCTGGCCGGTGCCGAGTACGATCCGTTCGACCTCCATGCCGTTCCGCAGAGCGGCACGCTGCTCAGGACCGAGCCCACGAGGGAAGAACTTGACCGCGTACGCACCTGAGGTCGTGCGCACGCGCAGCACGTCGTTGGACCAGGCCTCCCGCACCGGTTCAGCCACGGTCGCGCCGAGGTGGCTGCCGAGGCCGAACGCGGCCACCACGTTGTCCACGACGCGGGTGAGATCGGGAGTCCGCACAGCACGGGAAACTACGGCATGGTGGCCGCCAACGCCCGGCAATTACCTGACGGTACGACATGACGCGGCGTCCGAGGCTCTGGTGCGGATCCCTGCGTGCGGTACCCGGCGATCAGTGGCGGACAGGAGCGGCATCGACGGGCAACCGGTCAGGACGTTGCCGTCAACGCGATGTGTCGTTGTCGGTGGTCAGGTCAGCATGCGGTTCGCCGCCGGCGTACATTCCAGACCTGGTAAGGCTCCCGGAGACTGCCGCTACCGGTTCTCGACGTGTTTCAGCACGAGTACAGCACGGCTACAGGTCGGCTCAGGACCATGGGACGCCAAGGCGACGAGGGCGGCTCGGGAAGGTGGCGTTCGGTGACGTACCAGACGCAGATCGGTGCCTTACGCGATGCCGCCGAAGCGGCCGAATCGGCTGGCGAACAGGTCACCGCCGTGGGGCTCGCCGACGCCATCGACGACGCGGCCACCGGCGTGCCGGGGGGTCGCAGCGTCGCCGCCCTCGGGGCGTTGGGCAAGGCATGGACCGACGAGATCACCTGGTGGGTGGGACAGGCCGCCGGTTACGCGAAGGCACTGCGGTCCGCCGCCGGCAACTACGAGACGCACGAGGACGCGGCCGCACGCGACCTCTCCGCTTACCGCTGAGTTGGGGTGAACAGCGATGGTCACCTACGGAGACGTACGAAAGTGGCGGCCGAAGCCACTCGACGACGCCGAACGCGCGCTCAAGCGAAGGTCCGACCGGCTGCTCGGCCTGTCCGACGAGTTCTCCGACATGGGTACGCCGGCCAGGTGGATCGGCGACGCGGCGAGAGCCGCCCAGGAGACGCGCAAGCACATCACGAACCGGATGGAGTGGCTCGTCGCGGGTGTGTCCGCGACCAGGACGGCGTTGGCGAAGGCGGCGGATGCCATCGGCGGTTTGCGGAGCGGTGTCGAAGAGGCCGAAACCCTTGCCCACAAGCATGGTTTCGCGATCGGCGGCGATGGCGCGATCGCCGATGTCGCACCGCCGCAGAACGTGCCCGCCGACCAACGAGATGAGGTCCAGCGCGAACGCGAACGGATCTGGTTCGAGCTACGGGACCGCGTGGAGCAGATCCTGCGCCGAGCGAGCGACATCGACAACGACCTGGCCACCGTCCTTCACAAGGTCGCGACCGGCCAGATCGGTGACGGCGGCGCGACGAACCTCGCGGCCGCCGCGGCGGCCGGAGTGAAGCGGGGGTGGCTCTCGACCGTGGAACCCCCGCCTGGCAAGGGATCTCCGGGCGACAACGCCGGCTGGTGGGACACCCTGTCCGCGGACGAGAAGAACTGGATCATCGCGAATCGGCCGGACTGGATCGGGAACCGCGACGGCATCCCCTTCACCGCCCGCGACCAGGCCAACCGCAGGACGCTCGCCTGGGAGAAACAACGGCTGCTGGCGGAGCGGAACCGCCTTTCCCAGTACGCGAGAACCCAGCACGCCAGAGGTGGCAGCGCCACCGACGTCGAAGCCAGGCTCCGGTTCCTCGACGAGAAGCTCCAGTCGATCAAGGCGATCGAGGGCGCGCTCGCGAAGCCGGGCGAGCGCCAGTTGCTGCTCTTGGACACCTCGCCCGAACGCGCGGAGGCGGCCGTCGCCAACGGGAACGTGGACAAGGCTGATCACGTTGCCGTCTTCACACCTGGGCTGACGTCCAATGTCGGCGACAGCCTCGGCCAGTACGACGGCAACATGGCGCAGCTCAAGTACCGCACCGAAGGCGAGCTCGGGCGTTATGGAGACGGCGGTTCGGTGGCGACCGTGAGCTGGATCGGCTACCAGGCGCCACAGATCGGTGAGACGATCGGTGACCCCAACTCGGTGGTGACGCAGGGCGCGGCCGAACGCGGTGCCGCCAAGCTGGCGCCTTTCCTGCAAGGCATCGACGCCGCGCGTGACTCCGACGCGCACGTCACCGCGATCGGTCATTCGTACGGCTCGACGACGACAGGTCTCGCCCTGCGGCAGAACACCGGGGTCGACGAGGCGGTCTTCCTCGGGTCGCCCGGAGTGGGGACCAGCAATGTGGACGACCTCAAGGTGCCTGATGGGCATGCCACCTACATCGAGGCGAAGAACGACCCGGTGGGTGACCTCGGTCGTTTCGGTAAGGATCCCACTCATCTGCCGGGGATGGGCCAAGGATCGTCGGCGGAGGCGAACCTGCCCGACGGGCGGCACCTGTCGGGCGTCACGGGGCACACCAGCTACCTCGAGGACGGGAGTACCAGCCAGTACAACACGAGTGTGATCGTCGGTGGGATGCCCGAGCGGATGGTTCGGGGCGACAATCGCGGCCTGGGGGACCACCCGGAGCTCTGGGGCATGCGACAGTGAACCTCCCCGGTGTCCAGGCGGCCTTTGCCGAGTTGCGGAAGCGCCCTGACATCGAGGACGTCGAAGTCGGCTACCTTGACCTGCTCACGGCCCTGCGGACGAGCCTTGTCGATGAGGTGGGTGTCCGCGCCTGGATGAACCGCGTTCAGCTCGCGAACGTTTCCGGCGGTGTGGGGGAGTACGCAGCGCTGGGAGAGGACGCGGAAGTCCGTCGGTACCACGCGGGTGTCTCGCCGGGCGCCATCCGCGACACCGACTGGCCTGGTGCGCGCTCACTGGTGGCCGGGGTGGTGCGTCGAGGTGGGTTCGGTGCGGCGACGGTCGTCGTCGAACGTCCCGGCGACCACGAGGTGTCGTTCATGGACACGTACGGCGCGGAACTGCTGTTCGGGACCGCCGTCAACACGACGCTGGGCCTCAGCACCGGGTGTCATCTCACGAGGCGTGCTCATCAGCGGAGCGTGCCGGGCAGCGGGTCGGTTGTCCCCGGTGGGTCGCCGTGACGAGGATGGGCGTCCAGGCGGCCGACGTACCCGTCCTGCCCGACGACGCGCCGACGGAGGGCACGGCGCAGGTGGAGCCTGAGCACGGGTCACCCGCACCGACGTGGATCCCCCGCCGACTTGTTGCACTGGTGGGCTGCGGACTCGCCCTCGCCGCCAGTGCAGCTCTGACGGCCGCACGGCTCCTTGGACTCGACGCGGGGACTGCCGTTGCCCTGCCCATGGCCGGCCTGCCGTACGTCGCCGCCGGTACGGCGATCGTCGCCCTGGTTCTGCTCGGGGTGAAGGCTCGCTGCCTGGCCCTGGTGGCAGCCGTCCTGCTGGGGGTGGAACTCGCCGTGGTTCTTCCGCGGTTCGTTCCGGACGCGAGGGATGTTCCGGCGACGGCGCCGAGGCTGCGGGTCGCGACGAGCAACGCCTACCAGGGCAGGATCGATGAGGCGGCGCTTGTCGACCTCGTGCGTACGGCCCGGCTGGACGTCCTCGCCGTGCAGGAGATGACGCCGGACAGCGCCCATGCCCTCGACGGCGCGGGTCTGCGGGACCTGATGCCGTATCGCATCGTGCGACCCGAAGCCGACACGGCGCTCTACTCTCGTCGGCCGCTGATCGACGCGCGAGTCCTCGACCGGCCCACCACCTGGCCTCAGGTGACGGCCGGGATCGACGTCGGCGGTCACGTCGTACGCCTCGTGGCGGTGCACACGTTCTATCCGGCCGGCGATCCGCGCCGCTGGGACCTCGACCTGCGGGCGTTGCGGGATGAGGCGACCGAGACCGGTGCGGACGCGGTGCTGCTCGGCGACTTCAACGCGACCCTCGACCACGCGCCGATGCGGTCGCTCCTGGACGCCGGTCTGGTCGACAGTCACGCGGAGCTCGGTCGCGGCTGGGCGCCAACCTGGCCGGCAGGGAGGCCGACGCTGCCGCCACTGATCCAGCTCGACCATGTGCTGCACGGCGACGGACTGGCCGCCGTCTCGGTGGAGGAACGCACGATCCAGGGAACGGACCACCGCACCATCGTCGCTGAACTCGCGGTCGTCGACTCATGACCGCCGCCGATCCGCGGGCAGGCGATGCCGAGGAGACTCCGTACACCTCGCCGCTCGCCTATCCAGGGACGACGCCATCCTCATCCGGACTGGTCGTCGGTCCCCGCTACCGCGAGATTCCCTGGGCGGCCGTGGACGCCGAACTCGCCCGGTTGCAGGTCGCGCCCCTCGTGCACCGCACGCCCGTGGTCGCGGTCGGATCGAACGCCGCACCCGCGCAGCTCCGCGCCAAGCTCGCCCCTGCCGGGCGCTCCGCACGCGATCCGCTGGTCGTTCCCATGGCGTACGTCGAACTCCACGGCCTCGCCGCGGGTGTCTCCGCGCACGTGAGCCGGCCGGGCTACGTTCCTGCCACGCCCGTACCCACCGATGGCGAGATGGGGCACGCCTTCGTGGTGTGGTTGGATCCCGTCCAGCTCGCCGCCGTGGACCGTACCGAGCCCAGCTATGACCGCGTCCGCCTGCCTGAAGCGTTCGGTGTCCTGGAGGCGGTCGGCGGCGCGCCGTTCGACGGGTGTGATGTCTACGTCAGCCGCCACGGTTGCCTGCTCGATACGCACGGACGTCCCCGCCGGTTGGTGGCGCAGCGGGCGTTGCTGCAGGCCCTGCTCGACGAGTCGGAGCAGTTGCGTGGCATCGCCGGCGAGTGTCCCGAGTCGTGGGTCACCGCGATGCGGGATAGGCAGGCACGCGCGGGTGCGCAGGCGATCTGGCGGAGCGAGGGTCGCGTGCGAGAATCCAGCGGAGCGTTGACAACGCCGCGCCGAAGCCGTAGAAACAAGGCGCCCCCGGGTAACCGTCTGACGGTACGCCCGGGGGACCAATCTCCCTCGCCGCTCAGCTGAGCTGTCGCGTGCCGAAGCGTCGCCCACCGAGCGTCGCAGGCTGTCGAGACCGTTGTCGTCGAAAGAGGGGCTCGCGTGCGGATCCGACCGGACGAACTGACCACCATGACGTTCGACTGGGGCTCGATCAAGTGGTTCGTGACGCCGCAGCGCATCGATGGCGCATCGTCGAGTCTCGGCGAGGTGATCGTCAATCCCGGCCGTGGACACGCCCGGCACAACCATCCCGACGCCGAAGAAGTCATCTACGTCATCTCCGGCGAGGCGCTGCAGATGGTCCACGACGAGGAACCGTTCGTGATCCGGGAGGGTGACGCGGTCCACGTGCCGACCGCGGCCTACCACTCGACGCTGAACACGAGCTGGCGCCCACTCCGGCTGATCGTGACGTACGTACCAGGCGGTGAGGAGCAGGCCCTGACCGGCGCACCCGACTTCGGACTCATCGAGCCGGGGGTCGCGCCGCAGTGGGACCGGTCGACCTCCTGACTTTGGCACTGGGGCCGTCCCGGTAGCCGTGTGAGCTTCACGCCATGCCGGCGGCCGGCTGCCACCCTCCGGTCGCCGCCTCGACGGCGGCCGCCGCCCGGAGCGCCACGTCGTCGCGGAGCGGCCCGGCGATCAGTTGGACGCCGATCGGGAGTCCGCCGCGCGAGGTTCCGGCGCGAACGACGGCGGCCGGCCAGCCGAGCAGACTCGACGGTGCCGTGTAGGTGAACTCCGGAACCCGTTGCTCGCGGTCCCCGCCACCCCCACCGTTCCCATCGGCGCCGCCTCCTCGCCGCGGCGCCGGGGATGCCTCGACCGGGCAGAGGATCAGGTCGTACGCCCGCATGAACGCCCCTGCCGACCGTTGGTAGTCCTGCCACCGGTCGAGGAGCCCGAAGTAGTCCCGCAGAGTCCCGTCGCCACCGCACCTGCGCCAGTAGTCGAGCGTGATGTCCCACGCCAGGTCGAGCTCGGGTGGCACGACCTCGGTCAGCTGGGCTCCGGCGTCGGCGAGGGCGTCGGCGGCCCGGCGTACCGTCGCGACGGTCTCCGCCGTCGCCGGAACGAGGCCGTTGTCGGCGTGGACGGCGACCCGCAGGCTTGCCAGCTCGACCGAGCGCCAGTCGCCGAGCGGTACCGGCAGTGTCGTCGGATCGTGCCAGTCGGCGCCGCTGATGATCGACAGGGCCAGCCCGACGTCGGCCACGGTGCGGGCGAGGGGACCGGCGACGGTGCGGGGGTCATACATCCCGTCGGCGTCCGTCGCGCGGGGCACACGGCCGTTCGAAGGGCGGATCGTCGCCACCCCGCAGAAGTGCGCCGGCTGGCGCAGGCTGCCGCCGGAGTCGCTGCCCATGCCAAGTGGGGACACGCCGGCCGCGACGAGGGCCGCCTCACCTCCGCTGCTGCCTCCCGGCGTACAGCTGAGGTCGTACGGATTGTGTGTCACGCCGTAGTGGGCCTCGCGGTCGGTCCACAGGGTGGCCTTCGTGACCCCGACGAGGATCGCCCCGGCGGCCCGCAGCCGCGCGACGGCCGTGGAGTCCCGGTCGGCCGTGGAGTCCCGGTCGGCCGTGGCGTCCCGGGCGGGCGCGACGTCTCGATCGGCGGTCGGCCGGTCGGGGCGCGGTGGCATTCCGGGAGCGGTCCGCAGCTGGGCGGTCTCCGGCGACACGGCGTAGACGTCCTTCACGGTGAACGGGACGCCGTGCAGCGGTCCGGTCACCTCGCCACGCGCGGTCGCGCGGTCGGCCTCCAGCGCCTGTGCGACGGCGGAGTCGGCGATCTCGATCACGGCGTTGAGCGACGGATTGAGCCGCTCGATGCGCGCCAGGTGTGCGGTCACGAGGTCGTACGACGAGAGCGCGCCGCCCCGGATCAGCTCAGCGAGCCTGGTGACGGAGCCGTGGTGGAGGTCGCTGGTCAAGGCCTGTCTTCTCTGGGCTTCGGGGGCGCGAACCGTGTCGACGGCCGCGACGCGGCGGCTCATGCAACCAGGCGCCTGGGGTTGGGTCAACCAGAAATCGACGGGCCGTTCCCTGGCCGGTCCTGTCTCGTCCGGTCCTGTCTCGTCCGGTCCTGTCTCGTCCGGTTCTGACTCGCCCGGTTCTGACTCGCCCGGTCGTGTCGGCGCAGGAGGAGTACGGCGATGACGCTGAGCAGGGGTACGGCCAACCAGACGTACGGCGCCAGGGCAGGCGCACTCAGGGCCACGGGAATCGAGGCGAGGAACACGATGACGACGATCAGCTGCATGACGAGCGGCCGGAGTCTGGCGGTCCCGGTGATCGGCGCGTGCGCGGGCCCGGCCTCCCGGGTCAGGTGGAGCCACATCAGGACCAGGACGGAGGCCAGGGCCGCGATCACGATCGCGTACAGCGTCGGCCCGACCGGCTTCGTCACGTAGTCCTCCAGCACGGAGGTCGGGAACGGGATCAGCGACACCATCGCGATGAACGCGAAGTTGAGCCAGAGCAGGGGCGCGTCGATCCGGGCGGCGTGCCGCATCACCATGTGATGGTGCCGCCAGAACAGACCGATCACCACGACGCTCAGCGCGAACGCCCAGAGATCGGGCACGGTGCGGTACAACTCTTCCCGGAGCGGGCCGTCGTCGAGTCCGGGTGTGATCCTTATGTCGAGCAGGATGATGGTCATCGCGATCGCCACGACCGCATCGACGATCGCGAAGACCCGCTCCACCGGCAGGACGACACGTGTTCCCTCGATGTGGAGCGGCGCGCCGATCCCTCCCGGGGTGACGGCCGGCTGCTCCTCCCGGTCCTCACCCATGCCGGCTATTGGCGCGGCACCGTGCGGGGGAAGAGCGTGCGGTCGAAGAACGTCGTGACCTCCTCCTCCCACGGCGCCGCGTGCAGGTCGTACGCCTGCGACGGGGGAGTGTCCGGAAGCTCCCACACGACCACGTTGGTGAGCGAGCCCTGCTGGTAGACGCGACTCGCGTCGATGCTGCCCTGCTCGCCGATCAACATGACCCATCGCGGAGCGATGTTCCTGATCGCTCCCTGCAGGCTCCGCGGGGGCAGGGCCTGACGCAGGACCGCGGTTCCGGCGTAGCTGATCATCTCGTTGAAACCCTGGGCCCAGCCCGCCGGACCGAATGGCAGGGTGACGGTATCGACCGGAGTCCTCCGGCCGGGCCCTTCGGCGACGACGGCGCTGACGCGATCGTCCGATGCCGCCTCGGTGAGGGCCGCCTCACCGCCTCGGCCGAGGCCGAACAGCCCGATCTTCGCCGGGTCCACGTCGTCACGCGACGACAGGAACGTCACCGCGGCGGCGATGTCGCGTTCCCGCCCCCAGCCCAGCGTCATCGCGTCGCCCTCACTGTCCCCGTGGCCGCGGGCGTCGAAGAGCAGGACGCCGTAACCCATGCGGGCCAACGCCACGGCATGGACGAGCACGCTCGACCGGGTGCCGCCACTGTCGTGCATGAGGACCACGGCCGCGTGGTTGCGGGAGGGTACGTACCAGCCTTGCAGGACGAGCCCGTCGTTGGTCAGGAGTTCTATGTCGTCATAGGCGAGTCCGCGGTCGGCGGGTGTGGTCAGGCCCAACATGGTCGGCGGCGGGTTGACCCCGGCCACGGTCGTCACCAGCGGCGTCATCACGAACAACAGGCTCAACGGGATGCAGGCGAACACCAGCAGGCGCGCGCGGAACGGCATCGTCCGCAGCAGCGTGATCAGCCCGAGGACGAGCACGGTGAGTCCCACCAGCAAGGCACACAGGCCGGCGGCGGAACGGAGAGACAGTCCGTCCTCCACGGCGTGCGGGATGCCGATCCCTGCGCCGAGCACGGTTCCGGCCGTACCGAACGCGATCGCCAGGCTCGCCCGTGGCCGAAGGTCCGCCCAGCGGTCGGCGAGCACTGCCCAACCGGTGACACCGAGCGCGCAGAGGACCCGGCTGACGCCGCCCACGATCGAACCGCCCGGCGCGAGGATGACCACGAACGTGACGCCGAGCAGGATGAAACCCTGGGGAAGGAGCGTCAGAGGCCGGCTCCGCCCGCGTCGCGCCCGTGGTGGACGGCTGCCGAACCTCAGCCGGAGCCCGCGTACCCGCCGCTTCCTTGCCGGACGTTCGGGCGCCACCACCACCACGGCCGACCTCCTCGAGCAACAGGGGCTTTCTGTCGCACAGCTCTCGTTCGCCAGAAGGTGAGAGGCACCCACCGGCGTCGGCGCTGTGCCGGTCGCGGCCTCGCCGATGGGTGCCATCACTACGATGCGGCCCGGCACCGCCTGGTCCTAGGGCCGAAAGATGCGGTGGGGAGCCGGATGGTCCCTGCTCGTGAAGGCCCAGGGTCACGCGTTGTCATCCGTTGCGGGTAAAGAGGTTTGAGTCAAGTAAGCTCTGGCCGGTGTCGACGTCGAGAGGCCGTACGCACAGGGCCGTCCGCGAGGCTGCACGACAGGCAGCCGTGCGGACCCTCTCCGCCGTGCCGGTCGGCCGGTGGTTCGAGCCACGGGCGGAGGGTCAACCGTTACGCAACGTCGTCGTGGTCACCGGCCCGCACCGCTCGGGCACGACGATCATGGGCCGGCTGCTCCTCCACGCACCGCACACCTTCCTGGTCCACGAGCCGCTGAACCTCGACTGGGGGCTCGTCGGAGTTCCCCAGCGCTTTCCGTACCTCACCCCGTCCGACACCGCTCATCCGGCGGCCCAGGTCCTGCGGCGGTTCCTGCGGACGGGCGAGGGCCAGTGGCTCGGTCACGGCAAGCCACTCCCCGCCAACCACCAGCGCATGCGGACGAACCGGGACAACATCCGGACCCTGCGTCCGTTCGGGTTCACGGTGATCGTGAAGGATCCGTTCCTCCTGCTCGCGCTCGGGTGGGCCAACCATGCGCTCAGCATGAACCCGATCGTGGTGACGCTCCGCCACCCCTGTGCCTGGGTCGCCAGCCTGCAACGACGGTCGATGCACCCGCGCGCGGCGCTGGAGTCGTTCCGGGCGCAGGAGGGGTTCGGCGATCCGGTCGTGACCGAGATCCTCGCGCGGCGCGCCTGGGAGGAGGCCGACCTCGTACCCGCCGGCGCCGCCACCTGGGCCTGTCTGGTCCGCATGCTCAGCGTGCAACTCGACGCGGGAGCGAGGGCGGAGGTCGTCCGGATGGAGGACTTCGCGGTCGATCCGTACTCCGTTCTGCTCCAGACCTATCGCCGCTGCGGGCTCGGCGTACCCCGGAATCTGGAGCGGATCGTGGAGGAGTACACCGGCGCCCACAACGTCGTCACCCCCGACCAGCCGGTGCTGCATGTGCTGCGGCGCAACAGTTCCGCACTGGTCAACGCGTGGCGCACGCGCCTGACCGAAGATGACCAGAAGGTGATCCGGGAGATCACCGAACCCGTCGCCACCCGGTGGTACGACACCTGGTGAGCGCGGTCCGGCCGGGTCGGTCGGCGGTGTGGTGGAACCCGTACCTGGCGGATGTCCCAGATTGGTGGGATCAGAACTGGATCACTGCCGCGAACGCCCCTAGGCTCTGCGGCGGTGCATGACAGGGCGTGCATCGCGACACGGCAGGGCCGATGGCTGGGCCACACGGCATGGCCTTGCTGGGCCACACGGCTGGGCACACGGGAGGGGTCTCATGGCACGGCGTGTCCCGTTGGAGACAGACCTTGGCGATATCCGTGCACACACGAAGGCGGTGTTCGAGGAGTTCGCCGCGAGGTACGAAATCTACTTCGCCTGGGGTATCGGCGCCTCCGGTGACCACAAGGCCGGCAAGGCACTCGACCTGATGGCCTACTCCCGCGGCGGCGGTCCTGACAACCCGGGACCGATTCGTACGGGCTGGAACAAGACCGTCGCGGAGTACGCCTGGGCCAACCGCAAGCGACTCGGCATCGACTACGTCATCTACGACCAGCTGATCCAGTCGAACAACCCGGACGGCTACGCCTATGGCGGCTGGCACGACTACCCGGGTGAGTCGCACGCCAACCACGTGCACATCTCGTTCGAGGAGAAGCCGCCGGCCTACCGGCCACCAGGACCGTCGCCGTACATCGCCTTCCCCGGTGCCGCCCACTTCCGGATCGGTCGCAGGAGCAACACCATCGGCCGGATGAACATGCGGCTGGCGGCGACGGGACACGACGCGCCCGAGACCCGCGAGTTCACGACGGCGAGCAAGTCGGCGTACGCGCACTACCAACGCAGCCTCGGCTACACCGGCGACGACGCCGACGGGATCCCCGGCGAAACGTCGTGGGCGAAGCTACGGGTCCGCAAGAACGGGCCACTTCCACCCGGGTCCACAGCTGAACTGGAGGACGCAGTCATGGCAGGCCTTCCCGCCCAACAGGTGCAGGTCGAAGGAGAGTCCGCGATCTTCGCCGTCACCTTCGCAGGCGCGGTCCACATCAAGAACCAGACGCACCTGGAGTTCCTCGTCGCGCAAGGCTGGGTGACCGAGGACCGAAAGACGATCAGCAGGGCCCAACTCGCCGCACTGCGCGAAGACGAGTAACGACACCACGCCAAGGGGCCTGGCCGTGCTGTCAGGCCCCGACGGTCCCGTCGATACCCTCGCGCAGGAAGTCGGCGTGGCCGTTGTGGCGGGCGTACTCATGAATCAGGTGCAGCATCACCAGTCGCAGCGACACATCCTCGCCCCACTTGGCCTGATGGCCGGTCACGTCGAGTGACTCCGCCTCGGCCTCGATCCTTCGAGAGTGGACGACTTCGGCCTGCCAGGCGTCGAACGCCTCCGACCTGGTGGCCTTCGAAGCGTCGTACGCCACCTGGAAATCTCCCTCGGGCGACCACACGAGGGGAATGTCCTCACCGGCGATCACCCGGCGGAACCACGTCCGTTCCACCTCGGCCATGTGGCGCACCAGACCGAGCAGGGAAAGCGTCGAGGGTGGCATCGACTGGCGGCGCAGGTCCTCGTCGGACAGGCCGTCGCACTTCATCGCAAGGGTCGAGCGGTGAAAGTCGAGGTAGGCACGCAGCATCCCGCGTTCGCCTGCGATCAAGGGCGGCGCGACGCGTTCGGTGGTGACCGCTGGATCCATGGCACGAGCATGACAGTTCCGGTCGCCGGGACAGGGATCGGGTGCAGTCCGGCGGGCTCCCTCGCGAGTTGGCCCGACGCTCAGATAGTCATTTGCGCCGGGTCGGTTGGTGCCCGCAACCTGTGGCGATGTCGGCAGCTGGACCTGGGACCGCGATCATGCCGTTCGAGGCAGGGCATGCTTCGGGCGTGTCCGCCCTGGCCGAAGCCGAGGGGTGGCCGACATTCTCCGATCCTGACCGGGTGCTGCGGCTCTCCGCCGCGCCCGGCGTCTTCTCCAGGGTCGCGGTCCGGGACGGGCGCGTGGTGGGTGCGGCACACCTGCTGAGCGACGGTCACCATGCGTACCTGACCTTCCTGGCGGTCGCCATCGACCACCGCAGAGGAGGCGTGGGACGGCGGCTGATCGGTGAGCTGTTCAGGGCCAGCGGGGCCGAGCGGATAGACCTGTTGTCGACACCGGAGGCCAACGCGTTCTACCAGAATCTGCCGAACAGTGCGCTCGCCGGCTTCCGGCTCCATCCGGGGCAAAGCGGCTCGTTCGACGCGTAGCGGGACGACGGATTGGCGTGTCGCCGCTGGACGTTCCCGTTAGATGGGTTATATCTTCCAGTTATGCGTAGCGAGGCGCCGGCACTGCTGCCGATCTTCCGATCGCGGGCCCAGGCCGACCTGCTGACCCTGCTGCTGCTGCATCCGGAGCGGGACTACACGGTCACCGAGGTGGCCAGCCGGCTGGGAGTACCCCTGACGACGCTGCACCGTGAGGCGCAACGCCTGGTGGACGCGGATCTGCTGGTCGGGCGGACGGTGGGCCGGTCAAGGCTGCTCCGCGCCAACACCGGCCATCGGGCGTTCGGGCCGTTGTCGCAGCTCCTGACCGTGACGTTCGGGCCGCACACCGTGGTGGCCGACGAGTTCGCCGGGCTGGAGCAGGTGGACCTCGTGTTGATCTACGGTTCGTGGGCCCGGCGGTACGACGGTGAGACGGGGCCGATGCCCCAGGACCTGGACGTGCTCGTGGTGGGTCGCCCGGACCGCGCGACCGTCTACGAGGCGGCAGAGCGGGCCGAGCAGCGGCTGGGATTCGCGGTGAACCCGACCATCAGATCCGTTCAGCGGTGGCGGGATGCCGGGGACGCGCTGGTCGAGCAGGTCAAGTCCAGCCCGACAGTGACCGTGATCGACCCCGACCAACCCGCTGAGAGGGGAGAGCCATGAGCAGGTGGCGGGCAGGAGAGGCCGAGATCGAACGGTTCCTTGCCGAAGCCGGACTGCAGGACGTCAGCGGCGCACAGGCCGATGGGGGCGCATGGCTCACCCGCGCGCGTCGTACTGTGCAGACCGCCGCCTCGCTGGTCGACACCGATCCCGAAAGCGCCTACGTCCTCGCCTACGACGCCGCGCGCTACGGATGCACCGCCCTGCTCGCGCAGCAGGGCCTGCGTCCGACCTCCGCCGGCGGACATCTGGTGGTGGAGCGGGCGGTCCGCGCGCCGTTCGGTGATCCGTTCAAGGCGTACGGCATGCTACGGCGTCGTCGCAACGAACTGGAGTACCCGAGCCATCCCGGGGACAGAGCTGACAAGGAGGAGGCTGACGGGGCCGTGACCGCGGCGCGAGGGATCATCGACGCGGTCGAGCGACTTCTTCCGCATCTGGGCTTCTTCATGACCCACTGAGTTCGCCTGCGTGCCACTCCATCGTCACTCGTGGATGCTCACCACCGACAACGCCGAAACCCAGGCGCGCATAGAGGTTGCGGGCCGGATTGTCGGCGAAGACGCTGAGTCGTACGGGCACGCGCCGGCGATGAGCCTTCTCGAGGATGCGACGAAGAAGGTGGGTGCCGATGCCACGCCCCTGCGCCTGCGGGACGAGGGCGAGTTCCTCGAGGAAATCGAGATCCTCCTGGTGGAGAACGCACAGATAGCCGATCGGATCGCCCCACTCCTCGACGATCTCGAAGGGCAGTCTCCCCAGCTCCTCATTGGTGGCTGCGCGTTGCTGGGTGTCGTCCCAGCCCGAGATCCTCTCCACGTACGCACGGAACGTCGATCGTCGGGTCGCGAAGATGAAGTCCCCATCATCCGGTCCGGCAGAACGCGTCCGAATGCCGGCGAACCTCATCTTCCGAGCCTACGCGTCGATGGAGAGAGCGCCCTGTCGGTGGAGAGGTGTAGTCAGGATCGATGAACTGGTCTGAGCTGACAGAGCGTCAACCTGCGCTCGCGACAGTTGCGTACGAGAAACTCATCAAGCCCGGTGTGCTCCTGGTGGGCACGACCCGACGCGACGGCACGGCACGCATCAGTGGCGTCGAACCGCTGCTCATGGATGGCGACCTGTACCTGTCGATGATGCGGACGTCCACCAAGGCACACGACCTGCAGCGCGATTCGCGGATCCTGCTCCACAGCGTGGTGACCGGCCCAGATCCGGCGGCCGAGATCAAGGTGCGAGGCTCGGTACGCCGCGAGAACGAGCGTGCCGTGCACGAGCGCTATGCCGACGCGGTCGCCAGCCAGATCGGGTGGCAACCCGTGGTGGGCGAGTTCACGCTTGTCGCGGTGGGCATCGACGAGGTGAGCTATGTCAGCTACGACGCGGACAATGGTGCCCAGCACGTCGCCCGGTGGCCAGCTGGCATCGAGTACGTCCGAGCGGCGACCACTCCGACCAGCCTCGGACCTCCAGAGCCTGTCCAGCGACTACTTCGTTGACGGCACGACGCGGGAGGCGTCCAATGTCCGTGGAGATTCCGGCGTCCGTGCTCGTCAACCTGACGGGGCGGGACACGAGCAGCGTCGTCAACCTCACCACCCACCCGATGCATGGCGGTACCGGCGCGGCGACCGCAGCGGTCGCACGGCTGACCATCCAGACTCGCGAGCGCGACGGCCGCCGACTCGACGAGCTCAGGGTCATCCGCAAGACGTTCCGTCCCTTGCGGTCGGGTAGGCACCGGCATGGCGCTCACGAGCCGTCCCACTGGGCGTACTGGAAGCGGGAGATCCTGGCCTACGGCTCGGGTGTGTTGCCGGCCGGCCCCGGCCTGCGCGCCCCGCGGTGCTACGGGGTGTCCGGGTCGACGATCTACCTCGAGGATGTGGGCGACAGTCCCGCGGACGTGCGTACGTCAGCTCGTCAGCTCGGCACGTGGCAGGCCCTCGCCGAGCCGCCGAACGTGGCATGGCTGAGCGGGCACCAGGTGTCCCAGCGGATCGAAGCATCCGATCTCGACTGGTCGAACGTCCAATCAGACAGCAGGGTGAAGTTCTTGTGGGACGCACGCCACGACCTCCTCGGCGAGCTGGCAGAGGTTGCTCCGGTTCTGTCTCATGGTGACTTTCATCAGGCGAACCTGAGGGAGTACGGCTCGGATACGGCGACCCTCGACTGGGGGACTCTCGGGCTTGCGCCCGTAGGGGCCGACCTTGCCCATCTGGCGCTGAGCACGCGGCGGGATCTCGTGGCCGAGTATCTCTCCGGTCTCAACGGGACGTTTCCCGCGCACGAGGTCGTCCGTGGTTACCGCATCACCTTGGCGCTCGTCGGTTCGAGCCGCGTCCACTGGATGCGCACCGAAGGGATCGACGTACCGGTTGGATATGTCGACTTTCTCTGGGACAACCGCCCGCGCCCGCGGTGAAACGCCCACGCCAGCCGTCGCGGCTGACCTAATACTGCAACGGCACTTGTGGGAGTGGATGTCCTCGTCGTTTGCAGTGGCTTTCGCGGGCTTGGTGTTGGCGTCGTCGTCGCCAGTGTGACCATCCCCAGATGTGATCGGGTTCGGGGACGTGTCGCAAGATCAGATTGACGAGGAGTCGGCGGATCTCCGGTAGCGTGTAATTGATCATGTTTTGTTCTGCTGGGCTGGTTTCCCTTTTATGGCAGGGGCTTTCGTGACGGCTAGCCAGGCGAGAGCGAGCATCGAGAGGGTGATGTGGGCGTACCAGGCGTGGTAGGTGCGTACCTGGTAGTGGTCCAGTCCGGCCTCGTTCTTGGCCTGTTGGAAGCATTCCTCGATTCGCCACCGTGATCCGGCGACCCGCGCCAGATCGGCCAGTGTTGCCCGGCGTGGGCCGTAACAGACGTAGTAGGCGATCTCGCCGTCGCTGATCGATCGGCGGGCCAGCAGCCAGTGGCCGCGGCCTGCCTGCCAGCCGATCCGGATCGGGGTCCGGGCCCAGTCATAGGTGCGAGGCCCGTGCGCGCCCGCCCCGATCGAGAAGCGTCGCGATGCCCGAGCCGGGAGCTGTGCGATGAGTTCGTCGACCCGCCCATCGCCGCCAGCGCCTGTGATGACGGTGTCGTTGCACTTGGTGGCCAGCACATGGGCTGCGTCGTGTTCTTCCAGCCACGCACGTAGGTACTTGACCTGCCCGTACGCCTCGTCGGCGGTGACCCAGGCGAACGGCACACCCGCGTCGAATGCGCGCTGAAGCATGCCGATGGCCTGCCGCGGCTTGGTCGCAAGCGGTGGTGCTAGCCGGCCGGTGGGCCGTTGGCGATGCGTTTGAGCAGATCATCCGGCGAGAGTTCCGAGCCGTCCTGGAACCACCAGGTGACGCCGGCTTGTTCGTACTCCTTCGCCGGTGCGGCGGCCGGCGCACCGGCGTTGTTCGGCGACCAGATCGCAATGTCGCCGTCGGCGTGACCGCCGGCTCGGATGAACTCGGCGCGGATCCCGCGGACTTCGGACGGCGTTGGCAGCCGGAAGTCGTCGGTCTTGTCACGCATCTGCGGGAACAAGCCGTTGGCGTTCCGCGCGCCACGGACGGGTGCCTTTCGTGGCCAGAACCCGCTCGTCCACACAGGGACGTCCGTGGGCGGGAATCGGACGCCGGTGGCCTTGTAGTACGTCCCGATGTGCTCGACAGGCTCACCAGACAGCAGCGCGTGGATCAGCGTGGCGCCCTCGTCAAGCCGCGCGGCGAGCTCAGAGCGCTTCGCTGACTCGCCGTGGTTCGTGTAGTCCCACCCGACACCTGTTCCGAGGCCGAGGATCAGCCGGCCCCCTGACAGAGACTGCAGCGTGCCCGCCTCCAGTGCGAGCTTCGCCGGTCGGCGTCGCGGTAGCGGGACGACCATCGGCCCCAGTTGGATGGTCCTTGTTGCCTGGGCGATCGCGGCGAGCACTACCCACGGGTCGGCGACCGGCGGGTCATACTGGCCCGGACTGATGAGGTCCCACATGAAGTAGCCGTGCCAACCTGCGGACTCGGCGGCGACCGCCAGGTCGCGGAGGACGGCCGGGTCGCCGTACGCACCGAACGACGGGACATAGATTCCATAGCGCATGATCGCCTCCAACCTCCCCGGTTCCTCGGCTATTCCGCCGCTCCGACTTGCTAACCGGATTACCAACAGGAGCGCAGGACGACCATGGACAGCAGCCGACTGGATTGACCGATCGAACCCCTCTGTCCCGCCTCACCTCGACAACGATGACCCGCGAGCAGCGCGACGGGTTCGTCATCGTCATAGAGGCCGGGACTTCCGAGCGCGGGCACGGTATGTGGGCTGTGAAGTTGGCTGAGACGGGTGAGTTCATCGGCTGCGCGGGGCTGCTCTACCAGACGTTCGATGCTCACTTCACGCCCGCGTTCGAGATCGCGTACCGATTTGCCCGCAGCGCATGGGCCAGGTTATGCGACCGAGGCGGCGAAGGCGGCTCTGGCGTACGCATTCACCAGCGTCGGCATCTCCACGATCGGTCGATGACGGCAGTGTCGAACACGCGGTCGCACGATCCGGCGGACGACTTCGACCACCCGCGGCTTTCCCACGCCATGCACTGCGCCCGCACGTGTTGTACCGCCTGAGCGTCGACCAGTGGCGTTCGCGCCACCCGACAAGGCAGCCGTGACAACCGCCGCACCCGTGGAAAGCTGGCGTGCCGGGCCCGAGGTGCTAACCCGTACGATGCTGTACGCGTAGAGGGGAGGCCGGCCCATGGTGACCACGGCCGACCCGGCTGCCGGCCTTATCTGCCGCTCTTGAAAGGCAGGCGACGTCGTAGATCCCGATGCCCTCCCACGACCGACAGGCGGCCAGATCGCTCGGTGCGCCGACGGACTGTAGCGTCGAGCTTCGACGAAACCCGGGCGACCGACGAACCTACGTCGGTCGACGTATTCCCACCGCCGCTTCCAGGCGTACGTCGTGTGCCAGGGGCTGTGAGAACCTCGCCAGGTCGGTCCACGATGCTCGCGGTCGACGTCGAGCAAGTTCGGATCAACTGAGTACGTCGTCCATCAGCCCGTTTCGGGTGCCCAGAAGGAGTTTCGTCGCATGCGCAAGATCTACGCAGGACTGTTCAGCTCGATCGACGGTGTGGTCGAGGCGCCCGACCAGTGGCAGCCAAGTTTCGACGAGGAGATGGGTGCGGCGTTGGCCCGCATGCTCGACGGACAGGACGCCGTGCTGCTCGGCCGGGCGACGTACTCCGAATGGGCGGAGTACTGGCCGACATCGACCGACGAACCGTTCGCCAGCTTCATCAACAACACCCAGAAGTACGTCGCCTCCACCACTCTCGACTCGGTGGACGAGTGGTCGAACAGCACGCTGATCAAGGGCTCGCTGACCGACTTCATCGCGGACCTGCGCCAGCAGGACGGCGGCACCATCGGCGTAGCAGGCAGCATTGGGCTGGTCCGATCACTGATCGAGCAAGGGCTGCTCGACGAACTCACCCTGATGATCAGCCCGGTCGTCGCCGGCGGGGGTCGCAGGCGGCTTTTCGCCGACGACTCCGCGCTGACGAAGTTCGACCTGCTCGAAGCCCAGCCGACCAGCAGTGGGGCACTGATCGCGACCTATCGCCCCGTCCGGTAGCCGCACAGGATCGGCCACTCCGGTGACAACCGGAGTGGCCGATCAGGGGCTCCGCACCATCGTCTGCTGGTGCAGACGACGCCCGTTCGCGCGGAGGCCCGGCACCTGCGGCGCTGGTGGATCCGAAGGCGAACTGCGTTGTCACCGGTGCCTGATCGTCCTGGCCTGGCGCGGAATCAAGCACCGGCTCCGCGAGTGGATCGGTCGCACCTCTCGTTGTGGCTCTTGACGATGAGATCGACGGGGCATCTCTCGGATGGGATGTACGTCCTGTGACGTAGCGGAAGTGGGGACTGTCGACGTACGCGCCGATTGTCCAGGCCGACAAGACTTGCCGGTATGTCGATTCGCGCTCGTGCCATGTCTCTGCTCGCGGTCGCTGTAGTTGCGGCTGCGACTCTTGTCGCTTCGCCGGCTTCGGCCGTCCCACGCCATCCAGGCCCGGGCGTGGTCCGGGTGGAGTCCGGGTGGCTGCGCGGCAGCGTCACCGATGACCACGTGAACTACTCCGCCGTCCCGTACGCCGCGCCCCCTGTCGACGGGCGCAGATGGCGAGCGCCGGCACGTCCGCGGGCCTGGTCTGGGGTCCGCGACGCCACGAGGCCGAGTCCGTACTGCCCGCAGGGCGGACCCGAGGGCATGGTGGGTACGGAAAACTGCCTCTATCTCGACGTCACCCTGCCCACGGATGTCCGACCGGGGGAGCGGATTCCAGTCCTGGTATGGCTGCACGGCGGCGGCTTGAACTCCGGCGGTGCGCGGGAGCACGACGGCGCGCGGCTCGCGACCTCGGGCCGCCTGATCGTTGTCACGGTGAACTACCGGCTCGGTGCGCTCGGCTTCCTTGCCTCGCCCGCGCTGGAGCACGGCGAAGGGAACTATGGACTCATGGATCAGGCCGCCGCGCTGCGCTGGGTGCGCCGCAACGTTGACAACTTCGGCGGCGATCCGGACAACGTGACGCTGGCAGGCCAGTCCGGCGGCGCCCGAGCTGTGTGTGCCCAGCTTGCCTCGCCGATATCGCGTGGCCTGTTCCACCGGGCGATTACGCAGAGCGGTGCCTGCGACAACCGGGTGCCAACCCTGGTCGAGGCCCACGCGTTCGGCGCCCGGGCCGCCGAGGATCTCGGCTGCGACATGGCGGCCGATGTCGCCGCCTGTCTTCGCGAGCGCACCCCGGCCGAGCTCCTCACAACGCTCGCAGGCGTCGGCTGGCAGCTCAACGGTCGGGTGAGCGACCGGCCGTGGAACCCGGTCGCCGGTACATCGGTGCTACCGCAGCAGCCGGGCGACGCGCTGCGCTACGGATCGGCCGCTCGGGTCCCGCTCATGGTTGGCGGCACCCGGGACGAGATGCGGTCGTTCGTCTCAGGTAGAGCGGCGCTGACCGAGCAGGAGTACCGCGCGATGATCACCCAGACATTCGGGGACAGGGCCGGCGTCGTACTCGCGGAGTATCCGCTTACCGACTACGACAACCCGGCGCTCGCCCTGTCGGCGGTGCTCAGCGACTGGGGCGGTGCCATCGGCGCTTGTCCCGTACTGCGCACGGCCGAGGCCGCCGCCGCGCAGCAGCCGGTTTACGCCTACGAGTTTGCCGAGGACAGCGGTCAGGACCGAAACGGGTTCCCGATGGGCTCCTACCATGGCCTGGACCAGCCATACCTGTGGGACCTCGACCCCCTCTGGCCGAACCCGTACCCGGAGCTGTCCGCTGATCAGGATCGGCTGTCGGCGACGATCGTCGACTATTGGTCGGCGTTCGCCGGCACTGGCAACCCGAACGGTCCCAGCCGGGCGCCCTGGCCCGAGTTCGGCACGGCAGGCACCGTGATCGGGATGTCGACCGGTGGCATCGGCCCGACGCCGTACGCCACCGACCACCGCTGCGGTTTCTGGGCCGGACTCCCACACTGACTCCGGGCTAGCAACACACCTATCGCGGTTAATACTGCAACGGCACTTGTGGGAGTGGATGTCCTCGTCGTTGGTAGTGGCTTTCGCGGGCTTGGTGTTGGCGTCGTCGTCGCCAGTGGGACCATCCCCAGATGTGATCGGGTTCGGGGGCGGGTCGCAAGATCAGATTGACGAGGAGTCGGCGGATCTCCGGTAGCGTGTAATTGATCATGTTTTGTTCTGCTGGGCTGGTTTCCCTTTTATGGCAGGGGCTTTCGTGACGGCTAGCCAGGCGAGAGCGAGCATCGAGAGGGTGATGTGGGCGTACCAGGCGTGGTAGGTGCGTACCTGGTAGTGGTCCAGTCCGGCCTCGTTCTTGGCCTGTTGGAAGCACTCCTTGCGTTCGTTGATCTCGGCGACCACTGCTGTCGGCGCCCACGGATTCTCGGACTCTCTGAACTCCAGCCGGTGCCCCTCCACGTCGCCTCCGAACTCGTCTGGGGAGAACTCGTTACGGTAGTGGTGCCCGCCGACGGCACCCATAGTGAGTCGAGTCGCTCGAGGAGAGAGACCATGGCCGGCCAGCCGTCCCGTGGAACGATGTCCCGCGAGCTGATCGATGCCGTCAGCGCAGCCTACGGTCTGCCATCCACGGCGGAGCACCGTGAACTCGGGGACTCGTTCAACCTCAACATGCTCGTATCGCATGGGGATGAGCGGCTGGTCGTACGGATGTACCGGCCGTCGATGACCGCACCACGGTTGGCGGCCGTGCAGAAGGTCCGCCGATTCCTGATCGATGCTGGCATTCCGTTCGCACCTCTCCGGCCGACGCTCGATGGCAGCGACTGGTGTGAGTTCGGTGGACGACTGATCGAGGCGGACGAGTTCGTGCCGTCGGAGACGTACATGGAGTCCCTCGCGCACATCCGCCTGGCGATGCCCGTGCTCGCGCAGATCCACAACCGGCTCAGCCTCGCCAGTGTCGACGAATCGGCCGCCCACGCTCCTGTGGCCAATCACGTCGACGCCGGTCGCGTGGTCGACGTGGTAGGGGCATGGGTGGCCGCGCTGCGCGCCGCCGAATTGTCGAACGAGGATTTCCGGTACGCCGAGGTCGCCGAGACGTTGGCGCATCAGGTGCAGAGAGCCGAGGCAGGTCTCGTCGACCTGCTGCCCCGCCAGCTCGTCCACGGTGACTTCTGGGACGACAACGTGAGGTTCACGGGCTCCCGGATCGTCCTCATCACGGACCTGGACTTCATGGGCTACCGGCCCCGGATCGATGACCTTGCGTTGACGCTCTTCTATGCCAACGAGCGACTCGGGCGCGACGACACGTCGGTCCGGCGGCGTTGCCAGCTGCGAGAGCTCGTCGATGCCTATGACGAAACGCTCACTGAACCGCTCTCAAGAGCGGAACGCCACGCACTGCCGTACGCCATCGCACGCACCACGCTGTGCTTCACTGACCAACCGGCACACAGCGATGCGAGATGCGCGACTGAGCTGATTCGCCGTCGGGGTCCCGCCTGGGTGTGGGCGTCGGCGGCGATCAACGACTCAGGGTGGACGACCGCATTCGCCCAGGCACCATCATGAGTCTCGTCCTAGAAGTAGCTCGGAATAATGCCGTGTGGATTCACGGTCGACTATGGCAGCGTGGCGGCCGTGCTCGCAGAGTTGCACCTTCACCTGTTCGGCTGCATCCGCCCGCTGGATCTCCTCCGTCAGCTGGTGGTCCGCGGCCAGGTCCGGTGGGACTTGTACGAGTCAGGGATGAAGGCCGCGTACGGCACGATCCCGCCCGTCCGGCAGGTGGTTGAACGGTACCGCCAAGGAGACGCCACGGCGGCCGCCGAGTTCGAGAACCTCTACGTGTTCGGCGACCAGGACGCGGGGAACTTCGACCGCTTTCAAGCCAAGGGCAACCTGATGGCCCTGAGCCTGGCGCTCAACGATCCTGACGCTGGGCCGGCCGAGATCGCGGCCGAGATGGCCAAGATCGTGACCGGCATCCGAGCCGACCATATCCGACACGGAATCAGCTACGCCGAACACCGCGTCTTGTTCGGGGTTGACCTCGACACACCGCGGAACCGGGCAGTGCTCGATACGGTTCTGGACGCGTACCACCACGGTGATGCCGGACCAACTGAACGCCTGGCTATCTCGCTGAACCGCACGAACCCGTGGCCGGGTTGGGAGCTCGTGCAGGAAATCGCACGCGGACCCCACGGCGACGTGCTGACCGGCATCGACTTCTGCAACATCGAGGAGGGCCATCCACCGAAGGACGCCGCCGCGATATTCCACGCGGTACAGGATTTCAACGCCGCCCACCCTCAGCGCTCCCTGGCGATCCTCTACCACGTGGGGGAAAGCTTCCGGGACAAGAGCCTCGAAAGTGCCGTCCGGTGGGTGCAGGAAGCGGCCGAGTTCGGCGCGCACCGGCTCGGTCACGCGATCGCGCTCGGGGTGGATCCTCACCTGTACGGCGCGCACTCCCGAGAGGAACCTGTCAGTGAACACAGGGACCAGATCGCCTACGACCTCCACCACTGCTCCGGACTGCGCGCGGCCGGTGTCGCAGTTGACTCCGTGGCTCTCCGCACCGAACTCGCGGACCTCGCCGCGCTACCCGACGGCGCCTCCGTCACCATCGACTACGACGCGGCGCGCCTTGATGAGGTACGCCGACGGCAGACGTACGCGATGGGCCGCATCTGCTCCACCGGAGCGGTCATCGAGGTGTGCCCGACGTCCAACCGAAGGATCGGTGGCATCGTGGACCCGGCGCACCATCCGGTCCGGCGCTTCGTAGCCGCAGGGCTCCCGGTCGTCGTGTCCTCCGACGATCCCGGCAACTTCGGCATCTCGCTGGGCGACGAACTCGACTGGGTCTGCGAGCACACCGGCGGCGGTGCCGAGCTCCGCCAGGAGTTGATCAGAGCCGCCTGGGACAGCCGCTCCGAGGTGCTTTCCGGACGACTCAGCCGGTAGCGGTGGCAACGGAGGCCCGGATCCAGACCTGGCGGTGACCTGTGGATATTGGGTAGCCGTACCTGCCGTGTCGCTCTACCCTCGCAGGCGTGGAGCCTGCCGAGATCGCCCCTTTTACCGGGGTCAATCGTCATGCGTGGGACACCATCGCTGGCGTACGTGGTGACGGTCTTCACCCGGGAGAGCTGTTCGCACAAGGTGAGGCGAACCTGGCCGCCAACGAGCTGCCTATTTCGCAGTGGCGCGGTCTCGACGTCCTGCACCTGCAGTGCGCCTCCGGGGAAGACACCCTCAGCCTCGCACTCGCTGGAGCACACGTCACAGGTGTGGACATCGCGCCGGAGAACATCAGACACGCCCGTCGTAAGGCCGAGATCGCGGGCATGCAAGCAACGTTCGTCGTGGCCGACGTGTATCAGCTGCCGTCCGAGCTGCTGTCCGCTGGGTTCGATGTCGTCTTCGTGAGTTGTGGAGCGTTGGGCTGGCTCCCAGACATCAAGCAATGGGCAGGAATCGTCACGGCGGCGTTGAAGAAGGGCGGACGCCTGCTTGTCGACGAGATCCATCCACTCGCGAGCTGCCTCGAGTTCGACGGCAGGAGGTACGTCGCCGTTGAGGACTACTTCCGGCGGAACCGGCCACAATGGAACGCTGCCGGTCCGCCAGGCCTGGCCGGCACAGGGCCCGACGACATCATGCCGGAAACCGTGGAGTTCCGCTGGCCCATTGGCGACGTCATCACTGCACTGGCCCGGGCGGGTATGCGCATCGAGCTCCTGGACGAGTACCCGAACGACAGGCCGGAGCTCACCACACAGCAGCAGGAAGAGCTTCGCAAGCTTCCCGGTGGCTTCGTACTGCTGGCAACGAAGGATCGAGACTGCCCCTGACTTCCACGGAGTTCGGTTTGCGGATGCCATCCACGTGGTCATGAAACCACTGGACGTCCCCCCGCGGGATTGATCGAATCGGCTGCCATGAGTCAAGCTGACGCGCAATTCCTGGCCGTTCCTGCGAGGCTGCGCGATGCGCTCATCGAGGGCCAGGGTGAGGGCGCTCGCGAGTGGTGCGACCGCATGCCCGGGCTTGTCGCAGATCTGTTGGCGCGCTGGTCGTGCGTCATCGCCGGGCCCGTCATGTGCGGGTGGGCGGGAGTCGTGGTGCCGGTACGTCGGGTGGACGGTAGCGGCGCCATGCTGAAGATCTCGCACCCGCACGAGACCAGACGGCTCGCTGTCCCCGCACCGTCCGGACTGCCCCGGATGCAGCCGACGTTCGAGCAGTGGGCGATCGAACTTCCCGCCATGTCGGCGGCCGCGGGTCACCCCCTTCCCGCACGAGCCGTCGATGCCGCCGTCGCGACCTGCGTGGAGCTGGGCGCGGAGCAACCCGACACCATCCAGCACGGCGACCTCAACCAGAGCAATGTGCTCCGCGGAACGCGCCAGGACTGGCTCGCCATCGACCCCCAGGGCTTGTCGGCGAAATCGCCTACGAGTGCCTCACTCACCTCCGTGACCGGTGGACCGAGCTGCGAGACCTGCCCGACCCCGACCGCGCCCTCCGCAGGCGGATCGAGATCTTCGCCGACGCCGCCGAGATCGACGTCGAGAGGGCGGTGCGCTGGACGCAAACCAGAGCCGTCCAGGTGATACTCCGAACGGGGGGCGCCTTCGATGACGGGGGCGTGCACGACTGGATGGCCACCACATTGGCGGACTGACCATTCCCGCGTACGAACCCCGCCGTGGTGACCTCTGGCTGGTAGCGTCGTGCGGTGGCGACATCGCCGTGGCGCAACACCACACATGACTGGGCGGTCGGCGTAGATCTCGCGCACTTGACCGCGATCCGGCGGGACGCTGCCGGGTTCGCGCCGACAGGCGCGATCCACCTGGCGCTCGAGGTGCTCGCCTATGTCGCGGACGAAGCGGCAGGCGGTCACGGCGGCCGATGTCGTGTCTCGGTGTTCGCAGACGGTTCGATCTCGATTGCCGATGACGGACGTGGCACCGACATCCGCCGCGATCCGAACGGTCGTTTCGTGAAGAAGCCGGTTCTGAGCAGCAAAGACATTCGGTTCTTCGATTCGCCACAGGCGCAGTCGCTGCCCGAGGAACATCCGAGGCGGGGCATGTCTGTCGTCGCCGCGCTCAGCGAGTGGCTCGTGCATGTCAACCGTCGCGAAAGCGGTTCGTGGAGTCAGCGCTATGAGCACGGTGTGCCGGTGACGGACCTTGTGCAGATCGCCGACGACGAGACGACAGGGACGACCGTCCACTTTCAACCCGACCGTCGGTTGCTCGATCCGCAGATCGACCTGGGCGAGATCCGCCGCCTGGCCAACGCCTGGGAAGACCTCAACGTCGAAACCCGCGACCTGCGCGGATAGGCGAAGAGTCCACCTCGATCCACCACTACGGGCCCCTGGTCACCCGGAAGGTCACCCGTCGCGATCTACGTCTGCCGGTGCGTCTGGACGTACTGGTCGACCTTTTCGCACGCAGAGTTGACGTACTTTGCCTCGTCACAGCGACACTCACGAGTGGAACCCGTAGGAACTAATCGTTCTTGTGGCTGACGATGTTGATCACGTTGCCGTCTGGCGCGCGAACGAGGAACCTCCGCAGGCCCCAGGGCTCCGTGGTGAGCGGATGGACGATCTCGAACCCGCGTCGTTTCGCTTCCTCGTACGCCTCCTCAACGCCGTCGCCGACGGCGACCGAGATCACGGAACGCGCGGAGCGGTGGCATCACGGGTGACGAGTTGGACGACCGCTTGGCCATCAGGAGACTGGAACCGGGTAACCCACCCCATGTTGAGCCCTTCGACGCTCAGCCCGAGGTAGTCCACGTAGAAGTCCCGGGCTTCGCCTATATCTGGGACGGACAGGTTCGCAATGATGCGGGTTGGCTGCACGGGTGGCTCCTTTTGTCAGAAAGCGGTACGCCGTCATTCGTTTGCGCTCTGCCGAGCCAGTCCAGCTCAGTACGCATCCGGTCGCAAGGAACCCCGTCGGTCGTGTCCGGGTACGAGGAGTGCTGGCGGTGGGTCGATCAGCGCAGCGGCCAAGTCGTGGACATGGAGGCCTACCAGGTGAAGCGCGGCAATCGCTTCCAGTTGCGGGTGCCGTACATCTAGGGTCGCGGGTATGACGGATCTACGTGACTGGAGCAGGCACTCGCCGTACTCGGATCCCGGCAGGCACGCGGTGCTGCTGGACGATGTGCCCACCGACATTCCGGGTCTGTCAGCGGTGGCGCGCAACGTTATCGTGCACTATCGAGGGTCGGGGCTGGAGCTTCCCGCATCCACCCGGAACGACATCCACAGTCGCTGGCTCGCGGTCACGCTGGAGATCGACCAGAAGAGGCACCGGAAGCCACTCGCGGAACCTCGCGATCCCACCGATCGGGTTCAGGGTTGCTGCCGTGATCACACCCTGTTCTGCGTCGGGGTCCTGCGTCAGCACGGAATTCCGGCCCGTTCACTGGTGGGTTTCGCGGGCTACCTCAGGCCGGACTACAACCATGACCATGTGATCGTGCAGACCTACGACAGGGAAACGCAGCGCTGGGTGCGGTTCGACCCGGAAATCGCCGAGCCGACCGAGGCACTGCCGACGCCACACGACATTCCGGCTGGTGCCGATGCCCCCTTCCGCACGGCGGCCGAGGTCTGGAAGGGCTGTCGCGCCGGATCCCTGGACCCGCACCTGTTCGGGACTGGTCCGGGATCGGACTTCGCCGGGATGTGGTTCATCCACAACTACGTTCTGATGCAACTTGCTCACCGCTACGCCGACGAGCTGCTGCTGTGGGACGGCTGGGGTGCCGTGAGCCTGCCGAGCGGTCCTCCCAACTCCACGCTGGCCCTCATCGACGACATCGCGGACCTACTGATCGCGGTCGAGTCCGCCGATTCACCTGCGGACGCGAGTCGGTTGGATGCCATGTTGCGCAAGCGGTACGACGATGACGAGCGGCTGCACCCTGGCACGTCCGTGACGCAGTATTCCCCGTACGGCGATCCGCCTCTTACCGTGCCGATCGCGCGCCGGCCGGCTCCCTGACAGCCACGCGATCTCCGCCTCGAACACTCCTGACGGAGTGCTCCTTGTACGCGTGGTCGCTTCGTGCTGGTCAGGGCCGTTCGGGGACACCCGTCCCGGCCCATGGTGGTGCCCGGGGCGTGCACGGTCCAGGCCCGCGCGACGCGACCCGTCAAGGCAGGCAGCCTGATCGCGACCTTCTCGTACACGCTTCCAAGGCAGTCGACAAAGAGCTCGTCACCGCTCGCCGCTGCAGGTCGTTGGGCTCAGTCCTGGAGCGACTCGTCCAGTAGCGTACGGCGGATGAACGACCACGCCGCGACGGCCGAGCAGCACACGATCCCGCTGGCTCGGAAGCGGATGGGGGCGGGTGCGTTGCTCCTCGACGCTGAGGATCGAGTACTCCTCGTTGAGCCGACATACAAGGACTACTGGGAAGTCCCGGGCGGGGCCGTCGAGGCTGATGAGTCTCCGTACGAGGCAGTGTGCAGGGAGTTGGAGGAGGAGCTTGGCGTCCGTCTGCCGGTCGGTGGACTTCTGGCCGTCGACTGGGTTCCGCCTCAGGAGGGGAGGACGGAGGGCGTGATGCTTGTCTTCGACGGGGGCATGGTGCCGGCGGATGTGGCTGCGACGATCGCGGTGCCGGCGGATGAGCTTCGCGGCTGGGCGTTCTGCTCTCCTCAGGAGGCAGCGGAAAGGCTCTCTCCGCTCCTTGCCCGTCGGATCGCGGCCTGCCTGGAGGCGCGGGCACATGGAACGGTGGCGTATCTGGAAGACGGCGAACGAGTCGTCTGGTCGGCCACGGCCGGTGCGGCGAGGAGATCGTGAACGGGTCGGCCGAACGCAGTGCTTGCGCGCGGTCTAGGTCTAGGCACGAGCACCAGAGCGCAGGTGGCTGTACCACGCCGAGATCGATCGCTTGTAGCCATCTGGCATGGCAAGGCCCGAGACCTCGGGCTCGGAGAACGTCCCGATCTGCTGATGCTCATGCGAGAGGACTGGCTCTGTGTCCCCTATCACGGCGCAGCCATAGGTAACGATCAGTACACCTGGCCCAGCTCCGATGTGGTACACGTATGAATCCAGGACTGCGACAACTGCCGTATCCAAGCCAGTCTCTTCCTGGATCTCGCGGACGACGCAGGTCTCGGGCTGTTCACCTGGCTCCAGCCGGCCGCCTGGAAGTTCCCACTCGTCCCGCTCGTTCATGAGCAGGACAACCCGGCCATCCAGTACCACTACGCCTTTGACGCTGACGGAAAATCGAGTGGGTGTGTACGGCATCGGCACGGGCTCCTTCGCGTCGTAGTCGAACCCTCTGCGGACCGTACCAATCTCGGCCCGGCGCGGTGGAACCACTCCTGGCCAGCCGGCGCGCCTCGCGCGCGCTGAGTGTGGACCGGTACTGGCGAGCGCGAGTCATTGACGGTTGGTGCCGGGCGCTTGGGCGCACCTCAGCGGCACGGTTCCTAGACGACTCCATCGTGAAACCTGTGGACGCCCTGCGACGGGGTGATCGAATCTGTTTCCATGAGTCAAGCTGAGCCTCGAGCCTTCACTGTCCCGGCCGCGTTTCGCGACGCCCTCGTCAATGTCCAGGGCGATCGGGCTCGCGAATGGTTCGACCGTCTGCCCGGACTGGTCGCTCAACTGTTGGAGCGCTGGTCGTGCATCATCGCCGGGCCAGCCATGTCCGGATGGGCAGGCGTCGTAGTCCCAGTACGTCGACTGGATGGCAGCGGCGCCATGCTGAAGGTGTCGCCGCCTTATGGGACCCCTCAGTTCGAGGCGACCACGCTCGCCACCTGGGCCGGGCGGGGAGCCGCGCTGTTGCTGGAGCGCGACGACGCCAACTCCGCGATCCTGCTCGAACAACTCCACCCCGGCGTCCTTGGCCACCGTGACCGACACCGACGAAGCCATGACCATCATCGGCCGCCTGGCCCGACGACTCGCAGTCCCCGCACCGCCCGGGCCGCCCAGGCTGGAGCCGTTGTTCGCGCAATGGGCGGCCGAACTTCCCGCCATGTCGGCAGCCGCGGCAGATCCCCTGACCGCACGCGCCGTTGACGCCGCCATCGCCACCTGTGTGGAGCTGGGCCCAAACCAACCCAGGACGATCCTGCACAGTGACCTCAACCAAACCAATGTGCTCCGTGGGAAACGCGAGGACTGGCTCGCCATCGACCCCCTCGGCTATGTCGGCGAGATCGCGTTCGAATGCCTCACCCACCTCCGCGACCGGTGGACCGAGCTGCGAGACCTGCCCGACCCCGACCGAGCCCTCCGCAGACGGATCCAGATCTTCGCCGATGCCGCTGAGATCGACGTCGAGAGGGCCCTGCGCTGGACGCAAACCAGAGCCGTCCAGACGATCCTGCGAACGGGGCCACTCGAGGGCCCCATGAACGACGGCGGTATGCACGAATGGATGGCCACCACACTGACCGACTGACCACTCGCGGACCTTCTCGCGGCCGCACTCAGTCCGGACAACCCGCGATGGTCCCCACGCGATGGTCCACCGCGTCAGGCATGGCCATGGGAGTACCCCTGGAGGCTCCTCTCACGTCGGTCGGGCAGCTTGTCCACACCCTGCACAGTTTCCGTGTAGCCGCCCGACCGCGCGCCGGGGCGCGAGGTTGCAGCTCAATAGGCTCACGCTGGGGCACTTCCACGTCGGGCCTATGCTCGCCGCGTGCTGGCTGAGCCGGAGAGGCTTGAGTGGGGTGCGGAAACGTGGGATGCGTGGGACCCCCCCGGCGATCGCGAAGCTGCTCGAAGGGTGCCCCGCGCGGTGGTTCGTCGTGGGTGGATGGGCTGGGCACGGGGTCGGACGACCGGTGGTGGCTAAGCGTTCCAATGGCTTAGGTGCTTGGTGAAGAAGGCGAGTGCTTGGTCGCCGAGGCCTTCCCAGAGCTTGTTGTCGGTCGGCGGGGCAAAGTCTGTGCGTAGCCCGTGATTGCCGCCTTGGACGACGTGGAAGGTGACATCAGCGGCATGCTGTCGGAGGGCCATAACGATGGCTTCAGCATTGGCGAAAGGGACGATCTCGTCGTTGGTGCCGTGCACGATCAGGAACGGCGGGACAGCGCCGTGGACATTCAGTGTGGGGCTGAGCTGATGCAAGACGTCCACGTACTGGCTCGGTGGTCCGCCGGCCAGGGAGCCAAGTACGGCATTGTTGTCGATCGCGGCCAGGTCGATCTTCGTCAGGTCGGCCGGAGCGCTTCGCGCGATCACCGCCTGCACGGTACCGGGTTGATCGACACCGAGCAGGGAGCACAGGTGAGCGTAGAGAACACCCGACTGGCAGCTTGGGAATCGTACATAGCCGCAGGCGCCGTCTCAGCCGCGAGCGACGAGCTGGAGCGGCCTGGAGTACCCCTTGTTGTCCTCGGCTAATGGCCCGTTAACGGCGCGGCTGGCTCTCCCACTGTGGCGCGTGACAGTCCCAGGACTTGGCCTTGGATAGGGTCGCCGCATGGGTGAGGAGATGACGGGCGGCCGATTCTCTAGTCCGGTGCGTCAGGGAGATACAGTGGAGCGCCGACTGACCCCGGCGAGCCCAAATGTGCATGCCCTACTGCGCCACTTCGAACGAGTCGGCTTCACCCTGGCACCCCGGATCCTTGGCACCACTGCCGACGGCACCCGAGAGGTCCTCAGCTTCATCGAAGGCGAAACCGGGTACCCGCCGCTGTCAGATGCGCACCGCTCGGACGACGCACTGGTCGAGGTCGCTCGAGCGATCCGCGCCATGCACGACGCCACCCAGGGCTTTGTGCCGGCAGAGCCGAACGCCTGGCACGACCAGGAAGTCGCCGCCCCCGTGCGAACCGACTGCATAGGACACCACGACCTCGCACCTTGGAACATCGTCTTCGACGGCAGCCGGGTCGTCGGCATCCTCGACTGGGACTCCATCCGTCCGTCCAACCGGGTGTGGGACCTGTCCTACGCGGCGCACCAGTTCGTCCCACTCCACCCCCCTGCATCGCTGGCACCGTTCGGCTGGAACGACGAACCAGACCGAGCGGCCCGCCTGAGACTGTTCAGTGGCACCTACGGGTTGAGAGTCACCCCAGCGGAGATCCTCGACCTCGCGGTGCTGCGCCTGGCCTCGATCGCCGCCCACATCGAGCAGGAGGTTCGCGCCGGCAACCCCGACTTCGAGGTGCATCGCCAGGAAGACCACGGCAGCGGCTACCGAACGGCTGCCAGGTTCATCCTCGACAACCGCACCGCACTGCTGGCGTGATTGCGCCGGAGCGTCGGGCTGTTCAGATCCGCCTAGCATGCTGGAGTGACGGACAACCATCAGATCCGTAGAGGCAGGCAACTCGATCGCGACCCGCTCATCCGCGCTCCGGAGGTCGTCGACCAGGTGCTCATCGTCGCCCGGCGTTGCAGGTCGTTGGGGTCACGCTGGGGTCAATCCTGCGTGCGATGAGAGCCCCAGCTTGGAAGATGTGGAAACGGTCCCGGACAGGTTCAGCGCACGCGAGGTTTCGGTGCCTGGAGTGGCCTGGGGTAACCCGTACTCGCCCGGTCTAATGGCCCGTGGGTGGCCCCGGGCTGTCGTGTCGCCGGCTCGTAGGGATATCTCCTGCCTTAGGTCGGGACTAACGGCCCGACCATATGTTCGAATCGGTGTGCAGCGTGGTAGATGCAACGGGTGAAGCTCCAGGGGTGGTATCACGACATGTACGACGCATATGGGCTTGAGGTGCTTGACCAGGCTGCGTGCCTGGCGCTGCTCCGTCAGAACAAGGTCGGGCGGTTCGTCTTCGTTGACCACATGCTGCTCGCCGTCCATCCAGTGGCATACGCCTTCGATGGCGGAAGCGTCGTCTTCCAGACCAACGGCGGCGCCAAGCTCGACGCAGCCAGCAAACACGACCTCGCCGCATTCGAGGTCGACTACATCGACCCTGAACACGGACGGGGATGGACTGTCACCCTCAGCGGACATGCCGAACCAGTCACCGATCCGCAGGAAGTAGCACGACTGCACAAACTGCTACCCGAGCCTTGGACGAACGACGGCAGAGTCGACATCATCCGGATGCACGCCGAGGTCATTCAGGGGCGGCGAAAGATGTCCGAACAGCTGGATCCGGCGCAGCTCACGGCCGACAACCCGGCCAATATGCCCACCACCGCAACAGACATCCGCCCCCAGACCGAACGGGAACACGCCCTGACGATGCCACGGGTTGGCCCTGCGCGACACACGGGTTAGGAACCCATCGTCACTCGTCCATATCAGTCCAGGACTCGCTGATTCGCGCTGCAAAACCGGCCTCGCCTCGGCTCGCTTGTCCAGGTCAGTCCAGATCCGTCCGGCCGCTCGTTGCATGCAGGTTGCACGCCGGGGACTGAGTAAGGTCTTGCCGGCCAGATGATCCCTGTGAGCCGAGACTTCGGGAGTTGCGGGTGGCATTGGTGAGCGCGGTCGCTGCCGATGGAGAAGGTGTCCCCGCGCGGTCGAACGGTCAGGACTGGATCATGTCGTGGCATCAGCCGCACATGCCGCCAGACGGTAAGCCACATGGGGCAGAGGGCATCTGCGTAACCCCGGCCGGTGAGATCGTGGTGATCAGTCGCGATGGAGAGCGCTGGGAGCTTCCGGCTGGCAGGCCAGACGGGACGGAGACGTGGGAAGAGACGCTTCGCCGCGAGGTACTCGAAGAGGCTTGCGCAACCGTGGTGCAAGCCAGGCTCCTTGGATTCACTCGTGGTGTGTGCGTCGTGGGGCATCAGGAGGGCTTGGTCCTTGTCCGTTCGGTGTGGCGAGCCGATGTCGAACTGGCCCCATGGGAGCCGAAGTTCGAAATCTCGCACCGTCGCGTTGTCCCGGCAACGCACCTCATGGACGACTTGAAGGTGGCGTCGCTGCCCGTCGCGCCGATCATCAGGCGCATGTTTCGCGAAGCAGCCATCACGTAGGGCCCGTTGACCACCTTCTTATCCGTAGAGGCAGGCAACTCGATCGCGACCTGCTCGTCAGGCCTCGGAAGGTCGTCGGCCAGGTGCTCACCATCGCCCGGCGTTGCAGGTCGTTGGGGTCACGCTGGGGTCAGGGCGAGCGACGCATTACGCCCGCGACCAGGTGCTCATCGTCGGCCGGTGTTGCTGCTCGTTGGGCTCAGGCGGAGTCAGGGCTCTCACCAGAGACGAAGCCGTGACCGTGCAGGGTCGTCGTACGGTCCGAGTGTCCGGTGCTGGTCCAACGACAGCTTGAGGTTGGTCGATCATGCGGCCACGGTGGGAGGCGTGCCCGAGCAACTCGACAGCGTGGATGAGCTACTGGCCGAGCTACTCCGGATCTCAGGTAGGTGGCCTCAAGCTCAGTTCGGCGTCTACCTGCACGGCAGCCGTGCTCGCGGAGAGGAACGCGCGCACAGCGACGTTGATGTCACCGCGCTCGCCGATCCGTCGACACCACCTGAGGTCATCCAGGCCTTTGTCACGGCTGGGCGCGCCTGCAACGACCCGCTCGTGGACCGGCTAGACCTCAAGGCGTTCACGACGACCCGGTTCGCCGCAGACCCCTGGGTGAAGCTACAGAGGGCCAGGTTCATCGGAGGTCGAGACTGGCGCCATGTTCTGCCGCACCCCACCTTCGACGAACATGCGCGAGAGGCCCTGGGAGTCTTCCGGGTGATCGCCGAGGATAGCGATCTCAGCCACACCGACAAGGCAGGGATCGAGAAGATTCTGGCCTGGATGGCCGCCATCGTCGCCGGCCACACGACCGGCATCGCCCCGGCCAGTGGAACCGAGGCGCGGTCCATGCTGCGAGACAACCTGCATCCCCTTGGCCTCGACATCGATGCCTTATTGCGAGATCTCGAAGCAGAGACGACCGTCACCGATCTTGCGGGCTACCGACGCCGGGCGCACAAGCTCCAGGATCGAGTCACCGAGTTTCTGCTGGCAGAGCTACGTGCTGGACGGCTCGGCCCTCGCTGCGCCGAGACGGTCTGCGGCCTGGCCGCGTCCCTGCGTCGAGCATGAAGGAACGGCGGGCTTTGGCCGGTGTCCTGCATCGGGTCGCGGAGACCGGGGGGCCGTAAGCTTCCGCGTCTCGGGCGGGTCCTGGCCCGACCGTTGTGGCCCGAGGCGGCCCCCCGGTCTTAGGGACCCGACCCGAGGGAGGTGGGTAAAGCATGACGGTCCGGCGACCACCTCAACCAAGGGCTTCATCACCGTCGTATCGCCCGGCGAGCGAGGACGGCCGCCCACGGCCGCCCGCAAGGGCGGTAGCCGGGCGGTGCGCCGCGTCAGCGGCGCCTTGATGCTCAGGTGAAGGCGGCTCGCGGCGACGTCGAGGATGGTTCCGAGGGCTCTGGCCAGCGGCCCGGTGGTGAGAGCGACGGTCCAGACGACCGTGGCGCTGGCTCCTCCGGTCCTCGTGCCTAATGGCCCGCTAATGGCCCATGGACCCACTGAGCCCTGTGACTCGGCGAGGCCCAGGAGAGCCGAGAGGGGCTCTGACCTGGGGTGGTGCGTGTGGAGCGGGTGACGGGAATCGAACCCGCATGGCCAGCTTGGAAGGCTGGAGCTCTGCCATTGAGCTACACCCGCGTGGTGCCGGTCCATGGTCCCATGAGTATCCCTCCGACGTCGCATGAGATCACTCTCAGGCGTTCCTCGGAGAAGGCGTACCGTCGCACGACCGTAGGCCGACCAACCGGCGGTGCGTGCCCGTGTCGAGCCGGTGGACTAAACTCCGGGCGGCACCGCGAGGCCAGCGTAGTGCCCGCCAGCTCCGACCCGTTCGGGGTGGGTGGATTGTCACGTCCCACGACCCAACCGGCCTCGGCCGGCGGGACTGGCCGATGCCTGGGCGTGGGAGGTGACACCGGGGAGTGGCGCAGCTTGGCAGCGCGTCGGCTTTGGGAGCCGAAGGCCAGGGGTTCAAATCCCCTCTCCCCGACCAGGCGGCCGGCCTCCACCTCGGCCACTCAGCGGGTGCGCGAAGAAGAGGCGCCGCCGTGGGGCGTACACTGCGTCGCGCACCGGGATCGGCCCGAGCGGGCCACGTCCCGTGACGCGCCCGCGATCGTCTGCATGAGGCATGCGGGTGTCCCAGGCCACGTGCTCACGCCCATTCCGAGGAGATCCACGATCGTGAAGAGCGCCGTCGAGACCCTGAGCCCGACCCGGGTCCGGCTGACCGTCGAGGTGCCCTTCGAGGAGCTCAAGTCGAGCCTCGACAACGCCTACCGGGAGATCGCCCGACAGGTGACGATCCCCGGGTTCCGGAAGGGCAAGATCCCACCCCGGATCATCGACCAGCGGGTGGGACGCGGACTGGTCCTGGAGCAGGCGGTCCAGGACGCGATCCCGCGGCTCTACGTTGACGCCCTCCAGGAGAACAAGGTCGAGCCACTCGGCCGCCCGGAGGTCGACGTACCGGAGATCGCTGACGGTGCCGACCTGAAGTTCACCGCCGAGGTCGACGTCAAGCCGGAGATCACGCTCCCCGAATATCACGGGCTGGAGCTGAGCGTCGACGACGCCGAGGTGACCGACGAGGACGTCGAGGAACAGGTCAACTCGCTGCGTGAGCGGTTTGGTTCTCTCACGACGGTCGAACGCGCCGCCGGTGACGATGACTACGTGACGATCGACCTGTCCGCCAGCAAGGACGGCGAGGAGCTCGAGGACGAGGAGTCGAGCGGAGTCAGCTACCAGATCGGCAGCGGTGCGCGGCTCGAGGGACTGGACGACGCCGTGAAGGGCCTGCAGGCTGGCGAGTCCGCGACCTTCAGCACTCAGCTGGTCGCTGGCGACCACGCGGGCGAGGACGTCGAGGTGACCGTGACGGTGACCGCCGTCAAGGAGCAGCAGCTCCCCGACCTCGACGACGACTTCGCCCAGCTCGCGAGCGAGTTCGACACCCTGGACGAGCTGCGGGCAGATCTCAGCGATCGCATCGAGCGTTCGAAGCGGATCCAGCAGGCGCAGGCCGCGCGTGACGGCATCCTCGAGAAGTTGCTCGGGCTCGTCGACATCCCGCTCCCGGACGCCGCGGTCGCGACCGAGGTCGAGTCCCGCCGCGAGGCGATCGGTCAGCAGTTGGGCCAGATCGGTCTGTCGGAGGAGCAGTACCTCCAGAGCGAAGGCCAGTCGGCCGAGGAATTCGGTCAGGAGCTGGACAAGCGGGCCCGCGACTCGATGAAGGCGGAGTTCGTCCTCGACGAGGTGGCCGAGAAGGAAGAGCTCTCGGTCAGCGAGGACGAGGTCAAGATCGCCATCGCGCAGCGCGCCCAGCAGTCCGGTATGAGCCCGGCGGACTACTTCAACCAGGTCATCCAGGCCAACTACTTCCAGACTTTGGTGCAGGAGGTCAGGCGGGGCAAGGCTCTGGCCCTGGTGGTCGACAACGCGGTCGTGACGGATGAGTCCGGGCGCCCGGTCGAGCTGAAGCGCCTGCAGCCGGACGGCACGCTCGCTCCGGAGGGCGAGGATGCGGCGGAGGCCTCCGAGGACGCCGACGCCGCTGGCGACGCGGAGACTCCCACCGACGCTGCAGAGGACTCGACGGCGGGCAAGGGTGAGGGTGACGCCGGGACCGGAACAGATGGCGACCCGGAAGGTCAGCCAGGCTCCGGTGCCTGATCGGCAGCCGCCGCGTTAGGGACGGTCACGCGTCGCCGTCCTGGTCGGGCCCTGCGGTGTTGCCGGCCCCGAGGTCGTCGCCGGTCGGTGCGCCGGGACGCAGGAACGCCTGGACCTGGACAACCACCGGCTCGGCATCAGCTGGCGCCGAATCGCCGCCTGCGGCGTCATCGTGACGGTATCTGCCGATGAGTTCGGTGACCTGGGTGAGCACCTCCTCGAGCTCGTCGGGGGTGACACGGAGCCTGAAGTCGCTGAGGTTTGGCCTCCAGCGCTCCGGGCGGGTCGGCAGGTCGTCGAGTGCGTCCTGGATCCGTTCGGCGTACTGCAGGCCGACCGCACGGAGGTACGCGTCGCCGAGCGCGCGGTCGTCGTCGGCCGCTGGCGGGGCGTGGCGCGTGTGCCGGTGCGCAGGTCGCCACCAGCGCTCGCGGGCGGTGCCACGCTCCGCGTCCTCCACGACGAAGCCATGCGCGGCGAGCTGTCGTAGGTGGTAGCTCGTGGCGCCGGTGTTGAGCCCGAGCTGGTGCGCCAGGGTGGTCGCGGTGGCCGGCCCCGCCTCGCGCAGCAGGCCGAGCATCCGGACTCTGACCGGGTGGGCCAGGCCCCGCAGCGACCGCGCGTTGAGGGGCACCTCGCTCCTCGGGGTGAGGGGCACCTCGCTCCTCGGGGCGAGCCTGGGCGGAAGGTCTCGCGTGGCCTCGGGCTGGGCGGCCCGGACGGACTCGTCGGACTGGTCGGACTCGTCGGACATGCCGGGCACCGTACGCTCGCGGAAACATGTTTGCAAACGATTCTTTGCATGGGAAGCGGAGTCCGGACCTGACGACTCTGCGCCGTGAGCGAACAGGACCCTCTCCGCGTCCGCTGCGGGGGAGCGGTTGGCTAGGGTCGAGGTCAAGTTCGAACGGTGCGAATACCGCCCACGTGCGGGCCCGATGTGTGCCACCAGACACCCACGAGACAGACCTAGGCGGAGGACGTGAACGAATACGCGGAGCGGGCGCAGGGCCACAACGGCCAGGGCGGCCTCGACGATCACATTTACCAGCGGCTCCTCAAGGAGCGGATCATCTTCCTCGGCTCGGAGGTCCGCGACCAGAACGCCAACGCGATCTGCGCGCAGATGCTCGTGCTCAACGCCGAGGACCCGGCCAAGGACATCTGGCTCTACATCAACTCGCCGGGCGGATCGGTCGACTCCGGCCTCGCGATCTACGACACGATGCAGTTCATCTCCAACGACGTCGCCACCGTGGCGATGGGCCTGGCCGCGTCGATGGGACAGTTCCTGCTGGCGGCCGGTACGAAGGGCAAGCGTTTCGCCCTGCCGCACTCGCGCATCATGATGCACCAGGTCTCGGGTGGGCTCGGTGGCACGGCGTCCGACATCAAGATCCAGGCCCAGCAGAGCCTGCACCTGAAGAAGCAACTGTTCGAGCTGACCGCTCTCCACACCGGCCAGACGGTCGACCAGATCGAGGCGGACGCGGACCGCGACCGGTGGTTCACCGCCGAGCAGTCGCGGGAGTATGGCTTCATCGACCATGTGGTGAAGTACGCCGGCGAAGTCAGCTCGGTCGGACCTGTCTCCTGACACCCCGGCACGGCACCATCCCCCTGGAGGACGAACCACGATGACCAGCATCCAACCGGCCGGCGGTATCCAGCTCCCCGGACTCGCGACAGAGCCCTCGAGGCTGCCGCGGGGCGACTACTTCATCCCGCGGTGGGAAGAGCGCACCCCCTACGGTTACCGACAGATCGATCCGTACGCGAAGCTCTTCGAGGAGCGGATCATCTTCCTCGGCACGCCGATCTCCGACGACATCGCCAACGCGGTCATGGCGCAGCTGATGTGCCTGGAGTCGATGGACCCCGACCGTGAGGTGCAGATCTACATCAACTCACCCGGTGGTTCCATCACGGCGCTCACGGCGATCTACGACACGATGCGCTACATCACTCCCGACGTCCACACGGTCTGCCTCGGCCAGGCGGCTTCGGCGGCCGCGGTGCTGCTGGCCGCCGGCGCGCCAGGCAAGCGGTCGGCGCTTCCGCACAGCCGGATCGTCATCCACCAGCCCTACACCGAGGGTGGTTACGGTCAGGCGAGCGATATCGAGATCCAGGCGAACGAGATCCTGCGGATGCGCGAGATGCTGGAGACGATGATCGCCGACAACACCGGACGTCCGATCGAGGAGGTCGGACGCGACATCGAGCGCGACAAGTACCTCAGCGCCGAGCAGGCCGTCGAGTACGGCCTCATCGACGAGGTGCTGGTCAGCCGCAAGAAGAGCCTGGTCGAGGTCTGAGGGCCGAGCCAGGCTCCAGAGCCGGCTTTGTGGGGAACTGACAAGGGAGTCAACCGACGTGCCGAATGTCACGGCGGCCCAGAAGTGTCGGGCCCACCCGGATTCGCCGCGTGTGTCCAGCGACGCGCGGTTGAACGCGACCGTTCGCGCCCAGAACGGAGTACCGTCGGTCTCTGTACGCTCAGAGCATGCGCGGCAACGGCTCACAAGGTCGCCGCGACACACCCTGAGGGCTGACCGGCCCGAGTCCTATGCAGGTTCGACCCCCACGCCCATGACAGTGGCGTAGCAACCGAAGGAGACGTTCCGGAGTGGCACGCATCGGTGACGGCGGCGACCTGCTCAAGTGCTCCTTCTGTGGAAAGAGCCAGAAGCAGGTCAAGAAGCTCATTGCAGGTCCGGGCGTCTACATCTGCGACGAGTGCATCGACCTGTGCAACGAGATCATCGAGGAGGAGCTCAGCGAGTCCTCGGAGGTCGGTCTGCACGAGCTTCCCAAGCCGCGGGAGATCTACGAGTTCCTCGACTCCTATGTCGTCGGGCAGGACGCTGCCAAGAAGGCGCTCTCGGTGGCTGTCTACAACCACTACAAGCGGGTGCAGTCGGGCCTGTCGGCCGCCGGGCGACACGCCCGTGACGAGCCAGTCGAGTTGGCGAAGTCCAACATCCTGCTCATCGGGCCCACCGGCTGCGGCAAGACCTATCTCGCGCAGACCCTGGCCAAGATGCTCAACGTCCCGTTCGCGATCGCCGACGCGACCGCACTGACCGAGGCGGGCTACGTCGGTGAAGACGTCGAGAACATCCTGCTCAAGCTGATCCAGGCCGCTGATTATGATGTCAAAAAGGCCGAAACCGGCATCATCTACATCGACGAGGTTGACAAGATCGCCCGTAAGAGCGAGAACCCGTCGATCACCCGCGACGTCTCCGGCGAAGGTGTCCAGCAGGCACTGCTGAAGATCCTGGAGGGGACCACCGCGAGCGTGCCGCCGCAGGGTGGCCGCAAGCACCCGCACCAGGAGTTCATCCAGATCGACACGACCAACGTCCTGTTCATCGTGGGCGGGGCGTTCGCCGGCCTCGAGCGGATCATCGAGCAGCGGGTCGGCAAGAAGGGCGTCGGATTCTCCGCCACCATCCGGACGAAGGAGGAACGCGAGAAGGACGACGCTTTCTCCGAGGTGATGCCGGAGGACCTGTTGAAGTTCGGGCTGATCCCGGAGTTCGTCGGCCGGCTCCCGGTCGTCGCGACGGTGCAGCCACTGGACCGGACCGCGCTGATGCGGATCCTCACCGAGCCGCGCAACGCGCTGGTCAAGCAGTACCAGAAGCTCTTCGAGCTCGACGGTGTCGAGCTCGAGTTCTCTGACGAAGCGATCGAGGCGATCTCCGAGCAGGCGCTGCTTCGCGGCACCGGGGCGCGCGCGACCCGGGCGATCATCGAAGAGGTCCTGCTCAACGTGATGTACGAAGTGCCCAGCCGCGACGACGTGGCCCGGGTCATCGTCACCCGCGAGGTCGTCCTCGACAACGTGAACCCGACGCTCGTTCCGCGAGAGCAGACCGGCCGCAAGCGCAGCAGCAGCGAACGCCGCGAGAAGACGGCCTGACGAGACTGGCGCGGGCTCGACGGGGACGGGCGCCGGAGGGGCCCTTGCTCAGGCCGCGACGCCGATGGTGAGCAGGATGTTGGCGTACGTGCGCTGCTCGCCGGTGGCGATGACCAGCGCGACATCCTCCGACTTCGCGGCGTCGTAGAACCCGAACCGGTCGAGCCGCTCCATCGGAGTGCCGTCGGGCAGCAGCGCCCCGAACTCGGCGAAGACCTCAGGCGTCGGGAGCTCGGGAGGTGGCTGCATGACCGAGGCGGACTCGATCGGCGTGGCGTCCACCACGGCCGCCAGAACCTCGGTGGCGTTGAGCCGACCGGGCGTGAGGTTGAGGAAGACGTGAGTCGCGTTGGGCCCGGCAGCGGTGACGAAGGGGTAGTGCCCGTCCGCGATCAGCACTCGCGAGCCATGGCCCGCCGAGGCCAGGGCGGCCAGGATCTCTGGATGGATGAGGTTGTACCGCAGCATGGCCTCGCCTCTCGATGAGTGCGGGCCCTTCTCCGCCGACCCGCACGTCCTCCGGCCTGGGACTATAACGAGCCGGGGATGTCGGTGGTTCTTCGCCCTCTCGCTCCTGCAGGAGGGGACCCTCCCTGCGAAGCCGCGTTGGGTGAGGGTGCCCTTCGTACGTACCTATTGGAGGGGGGTCCCCTCTCGTGAGGGCGCGTTGGCGGGGGGGCACCCGAATCCGAATCCGAACCTGGGTCGCCGGCGGTCACTCAGCGCGGAGGAGGACGGCGCAGTGGGGTGGCAGCTCCAGCTCTTCGTAGCCGGCCAGGTGCCGCGGCACCACCGAGTCGCTGGAGTCGACGATGACGGAGTAGGCCAGCGCCCATGGCGGTCCCGGCAAGCTGACCTTGACGGCCTCCTCGCCGGCGTGGAGCCACAGCAGGAACGAGTCGTCGTGGACCGGCTCGCCTGCGGCCGTACGCCGTCCGGTGCGTTCGCCGGCCAGGAACATCCCGAGCGTCCGCAGTGACGAGTCGTGCCAGGCGGCGTCGTCCATCTCCTCGCCCCATGGGCCGAACCAGCCCACGTCGCGGCGCCCGCCAGCGGGGTCGAGCGCGCCGGAGAAGAACGTCGAACGTCGGAAGACCGGGTGCTCGCGCCGGATCCGCAGCAGCGTCCGTACCACGCGGCGAAGGTCCGTCCAGACGCCCTTGTCAGCCCAGGAGACCCAGGAGATCTCGTTGTCCTGGCAGTAGGCGTTGTTGTTGCCGCCCTGCGTACGCCCGCGCTCGTCGCCGCCGAGCACCATCGGCACACCGGCTGCGAGGACCAGGGTCGTGAGCAGGTTGCGGACCTGCCTCAGCCGCCGCGCGACCACCGCCGGGTCATCCGTCTCGCCCTCGACACCGGAGTTGGACGACCGGTTGTCGTCGTTCCCGTCGGCGTTGTCCTCGCCATTGGCCTCGTTGTGCTTTCGTTCGTAGCTCACGAGGTCACGCGCCGTGAAGCCGTCGTGGGACGTGACGTAGTTGATGGAAGCGAAGGGCCGGCGGCCGCTGCGCCGGTAGAGGTCGCTCGACCCCGACATCCGCGACGCAAGGTCCCTGACGCCATCGGGGGAGCCGGACCAGAACTCGCGGACGGCGTCCCGGAACCGGTCGTTCCACTCCGACCACGGCGGCGGGAACGCGCCGACCTGGTAGCCGCCCGCCCCAAGGTCCCAGGGCTCGGCGATCAGCTTGACGCGACGCAGGACCGGGTCCTGGTTGACGGCCGCGACGAACGGTCCCGCCATGTCGACTCCGCCGTCGTCCCGGGTGAGCGCCGACGCCAGGTCGAACCGGAACCCGTCGACGTGCATCTCCTCCACCCAGTACCGCAGCGAGTCCAGGACCAGCCGCACGACCTCGGGATGGCGCAGGTTGAGGGAGTTGCCCGTACCGCTGAGGTCGAGGTAGTGCCGCCCCCCGTCGTCCAGCCGGTAGTAGGCGGCGTTGTGGATGCCACGGAACGACAGCGTGGGTCCGCGCTCGTCCTGCTCGCAGGTGTGGTTGTAGACCACGTCGAGCACGACTTCGAGCCCGGCTTCGTGGGCCGCCTTCACCAGCTGCTTGAACTCGGTGACCTGCTGCCCTTCGGTGCCGGCCGCGGCATATCCCCCGTGGGGCGCGAAGAACCCGAGCGTGTTGTAGCCCCAGTAGTTGGCGAGCCCACGCCCGCTCAGCATCGACTCGCTGACGAACTGGTGGACCGGCAGAAGCTCGAGGGTGGTGACGCCCAGGTCGACGAGGTAGGAGAGGACCGCCGGATGGGCCAGGCCGGCGTAGGTACCGCGAAGCTCGGGCGGGACCTCGGGGTGCAGCTTCGTGAAACCACGCACGTGAAGCTCGTAGAGAACCGTGTCACTCCACGGTACGCGGGGTCGTCGGTCATCGCCCCAGTCGAAGGACGCGTCGACGACGACTGACCGCGGCACATAGGGCGCGGAGTCCCGGTCGTCGCGGATCAGGTCGCCCTCGGCCTTGGTCGCGTGGCCGAAGATCGCTGCGTGGTCGACGAGCTCACCGTTGATCGCCCGGGCGTACGGATCGACAAGCAGTTTCGCCGGGTTGAACCGGTGGCCCGCCTGCGGATCCCACGGCCCGTAGACGCGGTAACCGTAACGCTGCCCGGGCCCGACACCGGCGATGCGGCCGTACCACGTCCCGAAGATCTGGTCGGACAAGGGAACCCGCCGTTCGGAACCGTCGGGAGCGGTGAGGCAGACCTCCACGCGTTCGGCCATGGGCGCCCAGAGGGCGAACGTCACGCCAGAGCCGTCGTACGTCGCACCGGGTGGTGGGCAGCCGTCGGGCCACCAGAGGCCCGCTCCATTCCTCGTCACGGGCTCCATCCTTGCGGATCGGTGGGACGGAACCGATGTGGTGCCGGCGATTCGGGACACTGATACCCGCGATCGCCGCGCCGATCCGGGTGTGAGAGGGCCCGACAGGGGCGTGCGATCTCGTTCCTCGCACCCCACGGGCGGGCTCAAACGCGATCAACTTGCGAGAGGGACATGCCACTCGAGGAGGTTGCCACGCTCGCCGGACCGGACGTCGAACGAACCACCCAGGTGGAGGGCGCGGGTCTTCAGCTCGGCGACGCGCGCTTCAGGCGGCGAGCCGCCGATATCGGTGCCGTCGTCGGTGACGGTGAGGACAAGCTCATCTCCGGTGACCCTGACCGTGACCTCGACCTCGGTCGGCGACAGGTGGGCGGCGGCGTTGGCGAGCGCGTCGCGCACTGCTGGAACCAGCTCGCTGCGCAGCCGCGGTGACACGCCTCGGTCGACCGGTCCACGCACGACCAGGCGTGGCGTGAAACCGAGCACAGCCCGCGCCGAGTCGATCTCGTAGAGCAGCTGAGAGCGGATGGACGCTTCGTCGCCCTCCTCGTGGTGTAAGGAAAAGATCGTCGAACGCACCTCCCTGGTCATGTCGTCGAGGTCGTCGATCGCCGCGTCGATGCGCTGCCGCACCTGCGGGTCGGTGCTCAGCCCCGCCGCGCTGTGCAGGCGCATCTCGACCGCGAACAGGCGCTGGATGACCACGTCGTGCAGGTCCGATGCGATCCGGTCGCGGTCCTCGAGCACCCGCATCCGGGCGCGGGCCTCCTGCGACTGGACGTGTTGCAGGGCGAGCGCGGCCTGGCCGGCGAACGCTTCCACCATGTCGATCTCTCGACGACCGACCCGCTCCTGTGGCGAACCACGCCGCCATCCCGCGTAGAGGATGCCGAAGACGTCGCCCGACACCACCAGCGGGATGAGCATGCCCAGGCCGATCACCGACATGGCTTCCGCCCACTCGGGCGGAGGGTCGTACTCCGGCTCGTGGGTGAGATCGTCGCTGACGACGCGCTGGCGCGTCTCGATGACACGGGCGGTGAGGCCACGCCGGCCGATCCTGGTGCCCGCGGTCGACTCCAGGTCGAGTCCCTCGACCACGGCGAGGACCGCGGTGTCGGCGTCGGCGGGGTCCACGGTGATCAGCCCCGCGTAGTCGGCGGCGGAAACCGCCCGGAACCGCCGGATCACCATCGTCAACGCCTCGTCACGGTCGACGTCGTTGAGGAGCAGACGGGTCAGCCCGAACCCGGCTTCGAGCCACCGCCCGCGCCGCTCACGGTCGTACTGGAGCCGCTGCTGGTGCAGGGCTAGTGCGGCCTGGTCGGCGAACGACTGCATGAGTTCGGCGTCCTCGATCGCGACGGCTTCGTCGGGTGAGCCTCGCCGCCAGGTGAGAGCGAGCACTCCCATCGTCTCGCCCTCGGCCGTCAGCGGCATGAACATCGCGAGGCCGACGTCTTCGGACAGGGCGGCCCAGATGGGGGTGGGGTTGTACTGCGGGTCGTCCTGCAGGTCGGTGGTGAGGATCGGCGCTCCGGTGTCGATCACGGACGCCAGGAAGCTGGGGCGGCGGAGTTGGATGCTGACCGTCTCGTCGTGATCCGTCTCGATGCCGTCCATCGCCTCGAAGACGATGCGTTCCTCCGAGGCCGTGCGTTCGACGAGGGCGATCACGCCTGTGAACGCCCTGGAGACCTCCCGGATGCGACGCAGCACCAGCGGCAGCGCCTCGTCGCGACTTGCCGGGTTGAGGAGCAGGCGGGTCACCTCGGCGCCCATCTCGATCCAACGCTCGCGTCGGCGTTCCTGCTGGAACAGCCGCGAGTTCTCGATCGTCATGCCTGCCGCGTCGGCGAGTGCGGTCACGGCGGCCTCGTCCGCGGCCGAGAACTCGCGCGCGGACGTCTTGTTGGCGAGGTAGAGCAGCCCTTCGGTGTCGCCGTGCAGCTTGATGGGTACGGCGAGCAGACTGGTGATGACGGGATGGTGTGCGGGAATGCCGTATCGTGCCGGATGTGTCCTGACATCGGCGATCCGCAGGGCTCTGCCGGTCTTGCGGACAATTTTAAGAATTCCTCTGAACTGTGGTCGCTCACCGATTTTCGCAACACGTTCCTCGGTGACACCAAAGGGGATGAATTCGAGAATCCGCTTCTCCCGCGTCACGATGACCAGAACGGCATACTTCGCGACGGTGAGCTGCGCCGCTGTTTCCACAATGCGCTGAAGGACCTGCCTCCGCTCGCAATTGTTACCCACCGTTTGTCCGCTCCATCAATGGCCATAAGCCTTGCGGCAAATAGGTCACACATCCCCTTGCGGCGAGTCCGCAACCCCGCTTTCGAAAAGCGTAGGACACATTGCGCCGCGCCGCTGCTTCGCGGGGCATGATCGCACCCTGCGAGGACAGTGCCAGCCCGCTGGAGAAGGGATCAGGCTGGCAGAGAAAGGGTCTGCCTGGCAGACAAAGGCTCGGCCCCGGGAGTCAGTCGAACGGTGCGTACCACTTGATCGTCGTGCGGCCGTCCTCGTCTGCGAATGTCTCGCACCTGCCCCCGAGGCGGCTCGCCTGCGCCGACAGTTCCGCGATCCGGGCGGCGCGGAAGCGTTCGGTCTGCGAATCGCCGGCAACGCCGTCATCTGTCACCGTGAGGCTGACTCCGCCGACGAGGTTGATCACGACCTCCACGTGGACCACCGCACGACGCTTGCCGGCAACGGTGAGGGCGTGACGGACCGCGAATATCAGCTCGTCGTGGAAAGCCTCAGGCAGGGAATCGACCAGCCCGTTCAACACGACACGTGGGGTGAAACCGAACAGGTCCCGCGCCATGTCGAGCTCCGCCAGGAGTTGGTTCTGCAGGGGAGTGGGGGACTCGCGGCGCGGCTCATGGAGCTGGAAGATCGTCGACCGGATGTCGTTCGTCGTCTCGTCGAGCTCCTCGATGGCTCTCGCGATCCTGCGCTGGACCTCGGGCCGGGTACTGAGACCGTTGGCGCTGTGCAGACGGGTACCGACGGCGAAGAGGCGTTGGATCACGGCGTCGTGCAGATCGCGGGCGATCCGGTCGCGGTCCTCCAGGATCAGCAGGCGGGAGTTGTTGCGCTGGGCCTGGACCCGCTGGAGCGCAAGTGCGGCATGGCTGGCCCACATCTCCACCAGGGGGACCTCCTGGGCGGCCAGACGTTCGTTCGGCGAGTTGCGTTCCCAGCCGACATACAGCACGCCGAGGATCTCGTCGCTGGCGACGAGGGGCAGGACCATGCCGAGACCCACCACCGACAAGGGCTTACGCCAGTCAGGCGGTGGGTTGAACGCCTTTTCGGCCGGAAGGTCACGAGTGACAAGAGCTTTTCCTGACTCCATCACCATGGCGGGAATTCCGCGGATGTCAGTGCGGGTGCCGGTGGTGAACTCCAGCCCGAGACCGTCGGCCGCCTCGAGCACCATCGTTCCCGGGACAGCCGGATCGAGCAGGATCAGGCTCCCGTAGCACGCGCCGGAGATCTCCCGCAGCTGCCTGGTCACCATGCGCAGGGCCTGGTCGCGGTTGACCTCGCCCAGCAGGAGATGGGTCATCTCCGATGCCGCCTGCAACCACTGTTGGCGCCGACGTTCACGCTCGAAGAGCCGGGCGTTCTGGATCGCGATTCCGGCGGCCGTGGCGAGGGCGAGAAGCGCTTCCTCGTCGTCGGGGGTCAACGACGTCGTGCCGTCGTCGCCGTCCTGCCCACAGTCGCCGAGGTAGAGATGGCCGAATGTCTCGTCGCGCATGGCGATGGGAACGCCCAGAAGATCAGGGACCGCCGGATGGGGGCGAGGCAGCCCGGCGGCCGTGAAATGCTCCGGAACCTCGCCGATCCGGATCTCTTTTCCAGGCTTGAAGTCCCACCCCGGCACCTCGCGGAATTCCGGCAGTTGAGAGATTTTCTCCCGATCCTCCGCAGTGGTACCGATGGTAATGGTGTCGGTGATTTCCCGTTCGGGTGTGGCGAGAATGAGGACGCCGTATCGAGCACCGGCAAGGACGCACGCGGAATGCACGACACGTTCGAGAACCTGTGAAAGGTCCAGATCGGTTCCGACGGTGAGGATCGCGTCGATCAGTGTCTGGACCCGACGCTGAGGAGCCGGCATCCTCGGGTAGGCAGGGTCATCGGGAGGGATCCTTTCCTGATCCACCCGGTTGTCGCGCAGAGCGCCCGGTTGCCCTGGAGTGGACATACCGGCCGCCTCCCCGGTCAGGGCCATGGAACCGATGGTAGGCGCCCAGAACGCCAAGACATAGCCGGCCACCGTCTCGCTCGCATATTGTGCGGGATCGCGGAGAGTCGATGGACGTCCGTCAGCGGGACATTGGCCTCTGGGGGCGATCGTCGAGATCGGGAATCCTGGCGCAGAGCCGGGCGAGGAGGTTCTGATGACCGATCCATCGCGCCGTCGGGTTGTCGTGGGAGTCGACGGCAGTACGGAGAGCCGCACGGCATTGCGCCTGGCAGTCGACGAGGCGAGGTACCGGAACTGTCCGCTCCAGATCGTGCGTTCGGTCGAGATGTACGAAGAGAACCCCGAAAGCGAAGAACTCGACTCGGCGGTGGCTTTCGTCCGTGACGACCTGGGTTTCACGGAGGTGTCCGGCCTGGTCACCAGCGGGTTCCCGGCGATGGCCCTGCTGGAACAGGCGGCCGATGCCGAACTCGTGGTCGTGGGATCGCGGCCGCGGTCGGCAATCGCGTCGGTGGTACTCGGCTCGGTGGGATCGGCGGTGGCGACCCATGCGCCCTGCCCGGTCATCGTGGCCCGGACGTCGGGAGAGCGCGCCACGCCGGGTGCGCGGGTCGTGGTCGGAGTCGACGGCTCGGACGTGTCCGAACGTGCGGTGGACTTCGCATTCGGCGAAGCCTCCCACCGCGGGACCGGGCTGGTCGCCGTGCACTGCTGGCAGGTTGACCATCCGGCCGCAGCCCGGTGGGACGCGGAGGCGTTCGCGACACGGCGCAACGAGCACCTGAGGTGGATGTCGGAATCGCTTGCGGGCTTTCAGGACAAGTACCCGGAGGTGCAGGTGACGACGAGTCTGTTGGAGGGCCGGCCCGCGGTGCTGCTCACCGAACTCTCGCGCGGCGCCGGCCTCGTCGTGGTCGGCTCACGGGGCCGCGGCGGGCTGGTCGGGATGCTGCTCGGTTCGGTCAGCCAGAGCTTGCTCCACCATGCGTACTGCTCCATCGCCGTCGTACGCCCGGTGGTTCCCTCCTCCTGAAGTACCCCCGTCCCGCCCCTGCGTTCGGGGGAACGGTCTGGCAGTCCTGTGGCGCTGGGCCGGAGGGACCGGTGACTCCGCCCGTGTTCACCCCGATCAGGTGATGGTTCGACCTGCCCGGCCGCAAAGTGTGGTCGCAGGGCCGGACGGCGAGTCCGGGCCGGGGAAGGCTCTCGGGAGAGGACAGCGCCATGCGGCTCGTCGTCGACCTCACCCGCTGTCAGGGGTACGCCCAGTGCGCGTTCCTCGCGCCGGACGTCTTCTCGATGCGTGGCAACGAGTCGTTGACCTACGACGCGGAACCCGACGATCGGCAGCGGGACCGGATCCTGCGTGCGGCGGCCGCGTGTCCGGTGCAGGCGATCGTGCTGGACCGGTTGGACGGCGGTGCCGCACCGGGCGGCACGGCTGCCGTGCCAACCCGGGCGCGGAGCACCTCGACGCGGCCGCGGGTCGAACGCATCGTCATCGTCGGCGCGTCTCTTGCCGGGTTGCGGGCCGCGGTGACGCTCCGCGCGGAGGGCTTCACCGGCACGCTGACGGTGATCGGTGACGAGCGCCACGCACCCTACGATCGTCCGCCACTGTCGAAGCACGTCCTGACCGGCCGGGTCCCCGCGCAGCGGACGAGCCTGCCGCGGACCGAGGGGATCGACGCGCGGTGGATGCTCGGCAGCCCGGCCGCGCGCCTGGACATCGGGGCGAAGGAGGTCGTCCTCGCGGACGGTCGGCGGGTGGGCTACGACCGGGTACTGATCGCGACCGGCGTCCGCGCCCGGCCCTGGCCGAACCCGACAGAGGCGGCACTCGACGGTGTCTTCGTCCTGCGTACCCGCGACGACGCAACTGTGCTCCGGCGGCGCCTCGGGGCGGAGCCTCGCCGGGTCCTCGTGATCGGCGCCGGCTTCACCGGCTCCGAGATCGCGTCGGACTGCTGTGATCTCGGCATTCCCGTCACCGTCGCCGAACGCGGACCGACCCCGCTGGTCGGCGCGCTCGGCGGCGTGATCGGCGCAACAGCGGCCAGGATGCAGCGCAAGCATGGCGTCGACCTGCGGTGTGGCGTCACAGTCACGGCCCTCGAGGGCGATGCCGACGGCCGGCTGCGCAGGGCGAAGCTCTCCGACGGCAGTGTGCTCGACGTCGACGTGGCGGTAGCGGCACTCGGCGCCATCCGTAACGTGGAGTGGCTTCACGACTCAGGTCTCGCCGCCGGAGCGTGGGGCGTGGCCTGCGACGCCGGCTGCCGGGCGTTCGACGTCAACGGGCTGGTGACCGACGACGTGTTCGTCGCAGGTGACGTGGCGCGGTTCCCGCACCCCATCTACGACTACCAGCTACTCGCCCTGGAGCACTGGGGCAACGCGGTCACCCAGGCCGAGGTCGCCGCGCACAACATGCTCAGCGCCGAGACCGAACGCTGGCCGCACCTGTCGCTGCCGGTGTTCTGGTCCACGCAGTTCGGGATCGAGATCAAGTCGGTCGGCGTACCGACCTACGCCGACGAGCTGGTCATCACGCAAGGTGCGCTTGACGGCGACGGCTTCGTCGCGGCGTACGGCTACCAGGGCCGCATCACCGCGGCGGTCTGTTTCGACCAGGCGAAGTGGCTGGACTTCTATGCGCGGCTGATCGAGCGGCGAGCGGCGTTTCCGCCGGACTTCCATGCCGTCGACCAACCGGACACGCTGGCGCCCGTCTCCGCCGAGATCCCGGACCAGACCCTGCCCAGCCACGTCGCCACCGTGCTCGTCACCGGCCACCAGCCGAGCGACCGGCGGGCGACGCTGGTGCACGGTGGCGAACCGTCAGGGGGCCTGTGATGGAGCGGAGCGTCTTCGACCGGATCCTCGATCCCGCCAACCGGCCCGATCCGTATCGGTTGTACGCGGAGCTTCGCGAGATACCGGTACGCCGGGAGGCCGACGGGACCTACGTCGTCAGTACGTACCGCGAGATCGTCGACCTGCTCCACGATCCTCGGGTCAGCTCGGACGAGCACGCCGCCCGCTGTGCGCCGGGATCGGCCCCGGAGGACGAGCAGGTTCCTGACGACGAACTGGCACCGGACGACGAGCTGACGGAACCGGAAGCCGGGACCGCCTCGGGACAGGAGGACGAGCACCTGGCGAGCTTCATCCGCCACGATCCGCCCGAGCACGACCGGCTCCGCGGCCTGATGGCGCGGCACTTCGGCCCTCCCCACACTCCCCGGCGGATCGACGACATGGAGCCGGAACTCGTCGAGATCGTGACCGGCCTGGTCGACGACTTCCCGGCCGCGAGCGACGGTTCCGCCAGCAACCAGGTGGACCTGGTGGACGCGTTCGCCTATCCGTTCCCGGTCACGGTGATCTGCCGGCTGCTCGGCGTACCCACCGAGGACGAACCGAAGTTCCGGGTGTGGACCGCGGCGCTGCTGGAGTCCATCGGCCCGCGCGGTGGGGAGAGGTCCGAGGCGTCCGACCTGCGGCGCAAACGGATCGAGGCGGTCGCGGAGCTGGAGCGCTACCTCGGCGGGCTCGCCGACGTACGCCGCGACCGGCCGGGCGACGACCTCCTGTCCACGCTGGTCGTCGAGGAGGTCGAACGGGGTCGGATGACCCGCGCCGAGCTGCTCAGCAACGCCGCGCTGCTGCTCTTCGCCGGCCACGAGACCACCGTGAACCTGATCGCGAACGGGATGCTCACCCTGCTCCGGCACCCCGACCTACTCCGGCGCCTGCGCAACGAACCCGACCTCGGGATCTGGGTCGTCGAGGAGCTGCTGCGCTACGAACCGCCCGTGCACTTCCTGCCCGAACGGGTCGCCCTCGCCGACATCGACGTCGGCGGTACGACGATCCCGGAAGGGGCGGCCATCACGTTGGCCCTCGCCGCAGGTAGCCGTGATCCCGCGCACGTGCGGGACCCGGACCGCTTCGACCCGGACCGCTTCCATCCGGACCGGTACGGCGAGGACCGCGCAGGCACCGAACATCTCGGGTTCGGCGGCGGGATCCACTACTGCTTCGGTGCTCCGCTCGCCCGGCTGGAAGCGCGGGTCGCGTTGACCGCGCTCGCCCGCCGGCTCGAGAACCCCCGCCTGGCCGCGGATCCGCCGTCGTACCGTCCGAACGCGGTTTTGCGTGGCCCGCGCCACCTCGAAGTGGCGTACGACCGGTTGCTCGCCGCGCAGCCGGCGGAACCGCGGCCAGGTGTTCCCCAAGCCCGCCGACCGATCGAGGAGGCTGCCGACCAGGCGGCGCGTCCCCGTTGAGGGTGTCAGCTTTCCGCATGAGGCGTCCCTTCATGCGAGGCGGTTCTGCGTGAGGGCCGCCCTCATGCACAACGACGGCGCGCCTGCGAGCGCAGGGACCTCGCCACCAGGTCAGCCCGGGGCGGACCGGGCCCACGGCAGTGGCGGCCGCCCGTCGAGCAGGCGGCGGAGCTCGGCACTCTCGTCCGGATCGATCGGGTACCCGTGCTCGGGACCGGGGAACACCCGCCCGCGGACGTCGGCGGCATAGGCGGCCACGCCCGTGGTCATCGCCTCACGGACCCCGGCGTACCGCTTCACGAACTTCGGCGTGTGCCCGGTCGAGATCCCCAGCAGGTCGTGGAAGACCAGCACCTGGCCGTCGGTGGCTGGCCCCGCGCCGATCCCGATGACAGGTACGTCCACCTGCTCCATCAGGATCTCCGTCACCGCCGACGGGATCGCCTCGAAGACCAGCGCGAAACACCCGGCGTCGGCCAGCGCCCGAGCCTCCGCCGCGATCCGCGCCGCACTCGCCGCCGTCCGCCCCTGCGCCTTGAACCCGCCGAGCAGCCCGACCGTCTGAGGCGTGAGGCCGACGTGGCCCATCACCGGAATCCCGGCACGGACGATCGCGCGGGCCCGGTCGACCGACGTACCACCGCGTTCGATCTTCACCGCGTCGCAGCCGGCCTCCTTGACGAGCCGCTGAGCATTCTCGATCGCCTGCTCGTCGGAGCGTTCGTACGAACCGAACGGCAGGTCGCCGACCAGCAACGGAACCGTGAGCCCCCGCCGCACGGCCGCCGCGAGGACGAGCATCTCCGTCATCCCCACCGGCACGGTCGAGTCGTGGCCGAGCACCACCATCGCGGCCGAGTCGCCGACGAGCACCACGTCGACGCCGGCCTTCTCCACGACCTGCGCCGACGGATGGTCGTACGCCGTCACCATGACGATCGGCTCGCCGGCCGCCTTCATCTCGGCGAGCCTGGGAATGGTCACGCGAGTGCGGGCGGTCATCGCGGATCACCTGCCTGCGACGCAAGGGGCGAGCCCAGGAGCGCCCCGGGATCGGAGTCCACCCGGGCGATCGTGTTGGCGGCATCGACGTGGACCACGACGGGCTCGTGAGCCCAGACCTCGTCGGAGGAGAAGCTCCCGAACGACGCCACGATCACCCGGTGACCGATCTCCACGAGACTCGCGGCGGCGCCGTTGACCTGCATCGTGCCCGAGCCCGCGGGACCGGCGATCACGTACGTGACGAACCGGGCGGCGTTGTCGACGTCCCAGACGTGGACCTGTTCGTGGGGGAGCAGGTCCGCCGCCGCCATCAGCTCGGCGTCGATGGTGATGCTGCCCACGTAGTCGACGTCGCATCCGGTGACAGTCGCCCGGTGGATCTTGGACTTCAACAGCGTGCGGTGCATCGTCAGTCCTCCGCTTCGTTCGGGCCGGTATCGGTGGTGCTTGACGTGGTGGTGGTCTCGGAGAGGGTGATCACGGTGTTGTCGATGAGCCGCGCCCGTCCGACCCGGGCGGCGACCGCGACGAGCACCGGTCGTACGCCGAACTTCGCTGCCGCCGTGAGGTCCTCGGCGTCGCGGGCCTCGAGGTACTCCGGCTCGACGCCCGCGTCGGCGAGGATCTTCCGGCCAAGGGCGAGCGCCGGTTCGGTCGCGCTCTCACCCGCCAACGCCGCGTCGCGGATAGCCGTGAGGGCCCGGTTCAACGCGAGCCCCCGGGTCCGCTCGGCGGGGTCGAGATAGACGTTGCGCGAGCTCATCGCGAGGCCGTCGGGCTCCCGTACGGTCGGCACGACGACGATCTGCACGCCGAACTCCAGGTCGCGCACCATCCGGCGGATGACCACCGCCTGCTGGGCGTCCTTCTGGCCGAAGAACGCGACGTCCGGCCCGACGGCGTTGAGGAGCTTGGCGACGACGGTCGTCACGCCACGGAAGTGCCCGGGACCGCGCCGGCCTGGAGCGCCGCACAGCACCTCGGTGAGGCCACCACCGACCTCGACCGTCGTGGCGTACCCGTCCGGGTAGACCTGCGCGGCGTCCGGCGCGTAGACGACATCGGCACCCGCCTCGCCGGCCAGGCGTACGTCCCGTTCCTCGTCCCGCGGATAGCCGGCGAGGTCCTCGCCCGCAGCGAACTGCGTCGGGTTGACGAACAAACTCATCACCACCACGTCGCACCGCGCTCGGGCGGTCCGCAGCAGGGTGAGATGACCTTCGTGCAGGGCGCCCATCGTCGGCACGAGCCCGATCGTGTGGCCCTCCCGGCGCGCCGACGCCAGCGCGGTGCGGAGTTCCTCGCGGGTACGGATGATGCGGGGGGTGCTCATCTGGGTACCTCCAGCGGAGTCAGGTCGAAGGCCGCCCAGGCGACCTGTGGTCGGTGCCGCCGCGCGGTCGGCGAGGGCCCGGGTGTGCGTGGTGAGCAGGTCGTAGAGCGGCCGGAGTTCTGGTGCGTGGGCCTGGAGTGCCTCGACGTGCCGCGCCACAGTGGTGTCGTCACCGCGGGCGACGGGCCCGGTGAGGGCAGCACCGCCGAACTCCGACCAGTTGGCGACCGTCTGTCGTACGAGCGGCGCGAGAGTCGCCCGCGCGTCCGCCACGCCGGCACGGGCCAGCAGGTCCGCCGCCGTCTCCTCGAGTGTGACGAGGAAGTTCGACGCCATGACGGCCGCGGCGTGGTAGAGGGCGCGATGCTCCTCGGCGACCGCGAACGGCGCCATCCCGAGCCGGCGGGCCAGGTCCTCGGCCACCGCCGCCGCGGCCCCCGTCGCGCCGGCGACCGCGCACGGAACGCCGGTGAGGTCGGCCCCCGCCCGCGGGATCGTCTGCAGGGGGTGGAGCGAGAACGCCTGTGCGCCCACGACCGCGGCGAGGACATCGAGGCCGGACGCACCACTGACATGCCCGACGTACGCCGGTCGGCTGGGCGCGGGCGTCGGCTGGGCGGCGGACGTGGGCTGGGCGGCGGACGTGGGCTGGGCGGCGGACGTGGGCTGGGCGGACGTCGGCGGACCGGCGCTGGGTTGGGAAGCCTCCGTTTGGGTGGAACCTTCCTGGATGGCGGCTGCGAGCGCGTGGGCGAGGTCTGGAATCGCCCGATCCGGCACGCAGATCAGGACGATCTCCGCTGCCGCCGCCTCGTGGAGGCGATCGCGTCCTGCGACGCTGACCTCGAGCCCGGCGGACCGGGCGGCATGAACGACAGAACCGCCGACCCGGCCGTTGCCGATCACGACAATCCGGCCAAACTCGGACGAGGCGCGGGACAGCGCCCGCGCGTCTCGGTCCCGTTCCAGTTCTCGCATCGGAGATACCAGACGGCTTTCGGTATGGGGCCCCGTCAGGGCCATACGGTGTGGCTACCCTCACGGCGGCGAGGGCATGCCGGTGTGCCGCCTGCGCGGCACCGTCCGCGCCTGGTTGGCCCAGGTCGCGGCGCACCGAAATTATAGGCGTCCGCCGTACCACCTCCCGAGTTTCGTCCCTGACACCCGCCGGAGGTGATCATCCCGTCCCCCGGAGAGCCGGTCACCACCGAGCGCCGAGTTCTCGCGCCCGGCGAGCCTGGATCGGCCGTCGTACCCTCTCGCGCCGGAAAGGTAGGGCCCGCTAGCGTCCGTGACGGTGCCTTTTGCCCCGCGTGGTGCCCGTCCGAGCTGGAGGTTTTTGCATGTCCGACGCGTCCCCGACCTTCGAGATCCTCGATGAACGTTTCGCCTCATGCGTCAAGACCAGTGCCCGACTCGAGAAGCTCTACGAAGGGTGCCGGTGGGCGGAGGGACCGGCCTACTTCGCGGCGGGACGCTACCTCGTCTGGAGCGACATTCCGAACGACCGCCAACTCCGGTGGGACGAGACCAGCGGCAAGGTCGGCGTCTTCCGCACGCCGGCGGGGTTCTCCAACGGCAACACGGTCGACCGTCAAGGCCGCCTTGTCAGCTGCGAACACGGCAACCGGCGCGTCACCCGGACCGAGCACGATGGATCGGTCACCGTCCTGGCGGACACGTTCGAGGGCAAGCGGTTCAACAGTCCCAACGACGTCGTGGTCCGTTCCGATGACTCGGTGTGGTTCACCGATCCGGCGTACGGCCTCGACAGCGACTACGAGGGCCACCGGGCGGAGAGCGAGATCGGCGCCTGCCATGTCTACCGGTGGGATCCCGCGACGGGGGAGGTGCGGATCGTCGCCGACGACTTCGTACGCCCTAACGGGCTGGCCTTCTCGGTGGACGAGCGGCGCCTCTACATCTCCGACACCGGTGCCACGCACGCGGCCGACGGGCCGCGACACATGCGCGTGTTCGACGTCTCCGACGATGGTGCGTCGCTGTCGGGAGGTGACGTCTTCGCGGTGTGTACGGAGGGCCTCTTCGACGGGTTCCGGCTCGACGACGGCGGCCGCATCTGGGCCAGCGCGGGTGACGGTGTGCACTGCTACGACCCGGACGGCACCCTGATCGGCAAGGTGCTGGTGCCCGAGACCGTCGCCAACGTGGAGTTCGGCGGCCCACGGTGCAACCGGCTCTTCATCTGCGCCACGACGTCGCTCTACGCCGTACTTCTCCCGGTCAACGGCGCCCCACGCCTCTAGGAGCTGAGCTCGCCGACGCCGCCAGCCACGTCAGGAGTGCCTGCGAGTGCCGGTGGAGCCCGCGCGGAGTCCGGCTGCGTCTCCGGCCGCAATGCGGTGATTGCCGTGAAAGTACCGGCGGAAGCGAGCCTGAGCGCCGGCAATACCCGAACCCCGTCATAGGCTTGGGGGTGGAGGCAGGTTGCTGACGAGGAGGTCAGCATGGCGCTCGCGATCGTCCTCACGGTCTTGGCGTTCGTCGTGGTCGGGCTCGCGGCCAGCGTCCGCGTCGTACGCCAGATCGAGCGAGGCGTGGTGTTTCGTCTCGGCCGGGTCCAGGACCACCTGCGGACCCCTGGGGTGACGGCGATCATTCCGGTGGTGGACCGGCTGCACAAGATCAACATCCAGGTCGTGACGATGCCAGTGCCGGCCCAGGAAGGCATCACTCGCGACAACGTGACCGTGCGAGTCGACGCGGTGGTCTACTTCCGCGTCGTGGACCCGATCCGGGCCTGCGTCGAGGTGCAGGACTACACGTTTGCGGTGGCCCAGGTCGCGCAGACCTCCCTGCGTTCGATCATCGGAAAGAGCGAGCTCGACGACCTGCTGTGCAACCGTGAGCGGCTCAACGAAGGGCTCGCGCTGATGATCGACAGCCCGGCCGTCGGGTGGGGCGTCTCGATCGACCGGGTGGAGATCAAGGATGTCGCCCTGCCGGAGACGATGAAGCGGTCGATGTCACGCCAGGCAGAGGCCGAGCGCGAGCGGCGGTCGCGGATCATCACCGCTGACGGGGAGTTCCAGGCTTCGAAGAAGCTTTCGGCGGCCGCGGGTGCGATGTCGGACACGCCGGCCGCGCTCCAACTACGACTGCTCCAGACGATCGTGGAAGTCGCAGCGGAGAAGAACTCCACCGTCGTCCTGCCGTTCCCGGTGGAACTCCTGCGTTTCCTCGACAAGGCAGCGGGCGGTCTCGTCGAGCAACGGTCCAAGGGGGCTGACACCACAGCGAACGCGCTCGAGAAAGGCGCACATGTGCCCCGACCGTCGCAGGAGCGCACACGGACGGGGGAAGCCGTGACGGAGCCGGCGCCAACCTCGCGAGGGACTGGATGAGGGCGCCCCTCAAGCGAGCGCCCGTTGGATGAGGGCCACCCTCACACCAGAACGCCGAGACACCGACGCCCCGGACCGCACTCCTACCAGGGGTCGGCGCCGAGCAGCCTGCGTCCGAGTGACGTGAGCGGTGCGGGTTGCGTACGCGCCTCCTCGATCCGGCGCGGGTCGCCGGGGAACGGTGACCCGCCTTCGGTCGGTGCCCGGTTCTCCCGCCACACGGTGACACGGTGGTCGCGGTAGTCCTGCTTCTCGTCGTCCGTGGGTGCGGGACCCATCGAGATGTACTGTGCGAGCCGCGGTCGGTCGGAGGTGTTGTGTCCGTTTCCGTGCGGTAGCAGGTTGGTCCAGATCACCATGTCCCCGGCACTCAGCGGGATCTTGGTGACCTCGTAGCCGGAGAGGTCCGGCACCCGTGAGCCGTCCTTTGGTGGATGGCGTTCGAGGTAGCCGGCGAGATCCTGGTAGATCTCCGGTACGCACTGGAAGCCACCCATCGCCTCGTCGGTGTCGACGAGCGCCAGCACGCCCTGCACCCGGAACGGCACGTCGGGGTACGCCGCGATGTCGGCATCCCAGTGGATGAATCCCTTGTGGTCGTAGTCCGGATGGTCCGGATGCACCGGCGGCTTGAGGTTGGCCCGGTCGAGACTCACCCACAGCCGCTCGGTGCCGAAGATCTCTGCGAAGACCGCGTGGACCCGTTCGTGCTGGCGCGTGTTCCACATCGAGGCGTAGTGGTACATCTCGATCATGCCGGTAGGGGCGACGATGCCCTTTGCGTACCACGACTCCGGGTCGTCGGGCCGTGCCCCTGTGTGCCGCCAGATGTCGGCGACGACTGCTTCCGTCGCCGCGCGCGGTACGACGCCTTGGACGACGACATAGCCCTGCGACTCGATCGTGGACCGCAGGTCGGTGCTGAGCTGGCTCATGCGCACTCCTCCGCTGGCGCGTTCCCTCTCTGCGCCCTCCGAGTCTGGCAATGCCCGTACGTCGTCGCCATCGGCCAGCGCACGGGCGGCCGCCTTCGGCCGCGCAAGGGAAAGCTCAGGCCTTCTGCAACTGGGGGCGCTTCTGGCACCTGTGGAGGTCCGGGGGAGGAGTCGCGCGCCTACCGCAAAGACAGCCCACCCGGGATAGCTGCCGCGGTGGGCGCCTGCAGACCAATGACCACGTTGGGTATGCCTGTGGTACCTGGAACATGCATAGACGCCTGGCACAGGTCCACAGGCATACCCAACGTGGTCATTTGCGGCGCAGGCCGGCAGCATCAGCGCGTTGGTGTCAGGCTCACGGGCCGCCCCGCCTGTCACCAGCCGCGGGCGATCCACTCCTGCAGGTGCGGGATCTCCGAACCGACCGTCGTCGTGTCACCGTGCCCGGTGTAGACGACCGTCTCCAGCGGCAGCGTGAAGAGTCGGTCGCGGATCGACGCGATGATCGTCTCGAAGTCGGAGTACGAACGACCGGTCGCACCGGGTCCGCCGGCGAACAGCGTGTCACCGGTGAACACCGCGTCGAGGTCACGTGCCCGCAGGCTGACACTGCCGGGGGAGTGGCCGGGGGTGTGGAGGGCGCGGATCTCGACACCGGCGACGGTGAACCGCTGGTCGTCGGAGAGCTCGCCGCCGGGTGCCATGTCGGGATAGACCGTGTCCCACAGCATCCGGTCGCCCGGGTGCAGCCAGATCGGCGCCTTCGTGGCGTCCCAGAGATCCCCGGCGGCGCTGATGTGGTCGTTGTGTCCGTGCGTACACACGATGGCGGTCACGTCGCGGTCGCCGACCGCGGCGAGGATGGCCGGAGCGTCGTGGGCGGGGTCGACGACCAGCACCTCGCTGTCGTCGCCGACCAGCCAGACGTTGTTGTCGACCTCCCAGGTGCCGCCGTCGAGGCTGAAGGTCCCCGACGTGACCACCCGATCGATGCGCGCCCCGCCGGCGCCGGAGATGCTGGGCGTGCTCACTTGATCACCACCACGGAACGCAGGACCTCTCCGGCGTGCATCTTGTCGAAGGCCGCTTCCACCGCGTCGATACCGATCTCCTCGCTCACGAAGGCGTCCAGGGGGAGCCGCCCTTGACGGTACAGGTCGATGAGCATGGGGAAGTCGCGGGAGGGCAGGCAGTCGCCGTACCACGACGACTTGAGCGCGCCGCCACGGCCGAAGACGTCGAGGAACGGGAGCTCGATCGTCATCTCCGGGGTGGGTACGCCGACCAGGACGACGGTGCCGGCGAGGTCCCGGGCATAGAACGCCTGCTTGTAGGTCTCGGGCAGGCCGATCGCCTCGATGGCGAGGTCGACGCCGTTTCCGCCGGTGAGCTCGCGGATCCGCTCGACCGCGTCCTCCTGCCGGCCGTTGACGGTGTGGGTGGCGCCGAGCCCCTTGGCCCACGCGAGCTTGCGGTCGTCGACGTCGACCGCGATCACCGTGGTAGCTCCACCGAGGACAGCGCCCGCGATCGCCGCGTCGCCTACGCCCCCGCAGCCGAAGACGGCCACCGAGTCGCCGCGCTGGACGCCGCCGGTGTTGAGGGCGGCGCCGAGGCCGGCCATGACCCCGCAGCCGAGCAGCCCCGCGACGGTAGCTGGCGTCTGCGGGTCGACCTTGGTGCACTGGCCGGCGGCCACGAGCGTCTTCTCGGCGAAGGCGCCGATGCCGAGGGCCGGCGAGAGCGGGGTGCCGTCGGCGAGGGTCATCTTCTGGGTGGCGTTGTGGGTGGCGAAGCAGTACCACGGCCGGCCGCGGCGGCAGGCCCGGCACTGGCCGCAGACGGCCCGCCAGTTCAGGATCACGAAGTCGCCGGGGGCGACGTCGGCCACGTCGTCACCGACCGCCTCGACGATCCCGGCCGCCTCGTGCCCGAGCAGGTAGGGGTAGTCGTCGCCGATGCCGCCCTGCTTGTAGTGCAGGTCGGTGTGGCAGACCCCGCACGCCTGGATGCGAACCAGCGCCTCGCCTGGGCCCGGGTCAGGCACGTGGATGGTCTCCAGGGTGACAGGGGCGTCCTTCGCTCGGGAGATGACAGCGGTGACCTCGGGCATGGGGGCACTCCTTCGGGCCTCGGGCCGGCGACGTTACTCGTGCTCGGGTGGGATCCTTCCAGCATTGGGCCACGCGTGGGAAGGGTGGTGTCGACACTCCGAGATCGCTCCGCCACCGGGGGTCTCCACGCCACCGGAAAGGTCCGCCGCTGCGGGCACCCTTCCCCGCAGCGGCACCTCCTTCACCGCGAGGAGGGCGAAGAACGCCAGCAGCACAAGGGGTACGGCGAGCAGATAGATCCGGTCCAACCCGATCGTGAACCCCTCCCGGATCGCCGTACGCAGCGGTTCGGGCAGGGCACCGATCTCGGCAGGTGTACCCAGGTGCGAGGACAGGGAGTCCTCCGACGGCGCCCGGGCACCACGCCTGGCCAGGACCTCGGGAATCGACGCGGTGACGCCCGAGGTCAGGATCGCGCCGAACAACGCCACGCCGACGGCCCCTCCCATGGAGCGGAAGAACGTCGACGACGACGTGGCGATGCCCAGGTCGCGGACCTCGGAGGTGTTCTGGACGGCGAGAACGAGCACCTGCATCGTCAGGCCGAGCCCACAACCGAAGACGGCCATGTAGGCGCAGACGGCCACCAGGTCGGTGTCCGCGCGCAGGGTCGACAGCAGGGCCGACCCGGTGGCGACGAGGAGCAGCCCGACCAGCGGGAAGACCTTCCAGCGCCCCCACCGGGTGATCGCGCGGCCGCACACCATCGACACCGACAGCATGCAGATCACCAGCGGGATGGTGAGCAGGCCCGAGACGGTGGGGCTCTTCCCGCGAACGACCTGGAGGTACTGCGGAAGGTAGATCATCGCGCCGAACATCGCGACCCCCACCAAGAACGCCGCGATCCCGGTGAGGCAGAACGTCGGACTGCGGAACAGCCGCGGCGGCAGGATCGGCTCGGTCGCCCGTCGCTCGACGAGCACCGCAAGGACCAGGCTCACCAGGCTCACCAGCACCAGCGCGGCGGACCATGGCGAGACCCAGGCGAACTCCTGTCCGGCAAGGGAGAGCAGCAACAGCAGTGCCGACGCCGACGCCGTGATGAACATCGCACCGAGCCAGTCGATCCGGGTTTTCCTTCGTACGAACGAAAGATGCAGGGTCTTCTGCAGCACCAGGGAGGCGACGACGGCGATCGGGATACCGACGTAGAAGCACCAGCGCCAGCCCGGACCGTCGACGAGGAAACCGCCGATGAGTGGACCGGCCACGGTGGCGACGCCGAACGACGCACCGAGATACCCGGCATAGCGACCGCGCTCTCGAGGGCTCACGATGTCGGCCATGATCGTCTGCGACAGGGCGATCACGCCGCCCATGCCTACGCCCTGTGCGGCGCGGGCGGCGATGAGTTCGCCCATCGTCTGCGAGAGGCCGGCGAAGAGCGAGGTCACGACGAAGACCGCGATCGCGATCTGCATGAGCGGTTTGCGGCCATAGAGGTCGGAAATCTTTCCCCACAAGGGGGTTGAGACCGTGGTGGTGAGGAGAGTGGCGCTCGCGACCCAGGCGAGTTGGTCCTGGCCGCCGAGATCGCCGACGATCGTGGGGAGGGCGGTGCCGACGACGGTCGCTGAAAGCGAGGTGACGAAGAGGCACAGCAGAAGGGCCCAGACGATCTCGATGATCTGCTTGTGGCTGAACGAAGGCCGTTCAGTGCTTTGTGGAGTTGTGCCAGATGTAGTTGTGGTGGGCGGTTCTGACGCAGGTTGTGAGCCGGTCGCGCTCATCCGGTGGTCAACGCTCCTGTCGTGAGGCGAAAGCGATCTGGCCCACCCAAGAATATACTTGCCACATACAACTGTCTCGTCTCGTACCGTTGCTGGCCTCGCGCCGGAACACGGCTCGGCGGATGGTCCGCGAAATGGACAATGCGTCCGCCGCGGGAGCTAGGCTCGCCGCGATGCCGGATCCGGACAACGAGAGGAAGGCTTCGCGCGTGGACGCATTCGTACGCCTGCAGGTCGACAACGGCATCGGCACGATCAGGTTGGATCGACCGCCGATGAACGCGCTCGACACGGCGATGCAGGAACAGATCCGGGCGGCCGCTGCCGAAGCCACCGGGCGTGCCGATGTCGCCGCGGTTGTTCTCTACGGAGGCGAGAAGGTGTTCGCCGCCGGGGCGGACATCAAAGAGATGATCGACATGTCCTACTCCGACATGGCGATCCGGTCCCACGGGCTCACGTCGTCGTTCGACGCGGTGGCGCGGATTCCGAAGCCGGTCGTGGCCGCGATCAACGGCTACGCACTCGGCGGCGGCTGTGAGCTTGCTCTCACCGCGGACCACCGGGTGGCGGCGAGCACGGCCAAGCTCGGCCAGCCTGAGATCAAGCTCGGCATCATTCCGGGCGCGGGCGGCACCCAGCGACTTGCCCGCCTGGTGGGACCGGCCAAGGCGAAGGACCTGATCTTCACCGGGCGTCTCATCGACGCTCAGCACGCTCACGCGATCGGGTTGGTCGACGAGGTGGTCGAGACCGATCCAGCTGCCGAACCCGACACGGCGGGCGCGTCCGTCTACGCCGCCGCGCGGGCATGGGCGGCCCAGTTCGTCGGCGGGCCGGCGCAGGCGTTGCGGGCGGCCAAGGCCGCGATCGACCACGGCCTCGACGTCGACCTCGCCACCGGCCTCGAGATCGAACGCCAGAACTTCGCCGCGCTCTTCGCGACCGAGGACCGCCGGATCGGCATGTCGGCGTTCGTGGAGAAGTCCACACCGACCTTCACCGGACGCTGAGGAGGACCCGATGGCACGCTCCGAGCACTCGAGGTCCACGGGCGGTCCCACGCCCAATCCCAACCCCAACGCCAGCGCCGAAGAGGTCGAGGCCGCCTGGGGCGATCCCAAGCTGGCCAACGTCCTCTATCACGACTGGGAGGCGCAGACCTACGACGACAAGTGGTCGATCTCGTTCGACGAACGCTGCATCAGCTATGCCCGCGACCGGTTCGTCGCCGTCGCGGGTGCGGCCGGCTGGCCCTACGCGACGTCGCTCGAGGTCGGCTGCGGCACCGGCTTCTTCACGCTGAACCTCAAGCAGGCTGGCGTTCTGGACGCCGCGCACGTCACGGACCTCTCGCCCGGCATGGTCGAGGCGACCAAGCGCAACGCCCGCCGGCTGGGCTTCGAGGTCGAGGGCCGGGTTGCCGACGCCGAGGGTCTGCCCTACCCCGACGAGACGTTCGACCTCGTGATCGGGCACGCGGTCATCCACCACATCCCCGACGTCGAGGAGGCGTTCCGCGAGATGCTGCGGGTCCTCAGACCGGGGGGCCGGTTCGTGATCTGCGGAGAGCCGACGCGGTACGGCGACCGCGTCGCCCGCAAGCTGTCCCAGGCGACCTGGTGGGCGGCCACGCGGGTGACCCGGCTGCCGGCCCTGCGCGAGGCGTGGGCGCGGCCCCAGGAGGAGCTCGACGAGTCCTCCCGGGCCGCCGCGTTGGAGGCGGTCGTCGATCTGCACACCTTCGATCCCGACACCCTCGCGCGGATGGCCGCGCGGGCGGGCGCGGTGGACGTGCGTACCGTCACCGACGAGCTGACCGCGGCATGGTTCGGCTGGCCGGTCCGCACCTTCGAGCACGCGGTCAAACCGGGGCGCCTGGGGTGGGGCTGGGCGAGCTTCGCCTACCGCAGCTGGCGGCGGCTCTGCACGGTCGACAGGTGGTTGAAGCCACTCGTCCCGGACGAGTTGTACTACAACGTGTCGATCACCGGCGTACGACCTTAACGGGAGATTTCGTGCGCTACCGGTCAAACAGGGACCATGGTCACAGGGCGCTCACCCGTGGTACCGTCCTCGGCGGTCGTTCGTCGTTTCGACAAGACGTACGTCGAAGTGTGCAATGTGCGCCGGTGACAGCCTCCTGTGACCGGCCGCGTCAAACTCTTCGTCCGCGGGATTCGACACGCGGGGATAGGACCCCCGTGGCGACTCGGTGCTCGTGAGGTTCGGGCACTGCACCAACGTCTCCGCGAGGGGAAATCAGGAACATGGCGCAAGGGACCGTCAAGTGGTTCAACGCTGACAAGGGCTTCGGCTTCATCTCCGTCGACGGCGGTCAGGACGTCTTCGTCCACTTTTCCGCGATCGTCGCCGACGGCTACCGCAGCCTGGACGAGGACCAGCGGGTGGAGTTCGACGTCGTGCAGGGCCCGAAGGGTCCGCAGGCCGAGAACGTCCGCACTGTCTGACCACGTTCGCGTGATCTGAGTTAGGCCACCAGAGGAGCAACTGCTCTTGGTCAAGGGCCCGCGGGATTCCTTCCCGCGGGCCCTTGCTCATCTCGGCTGCTCATCTCGGGCACCCGTCGAAGCCGAACCTGCTTTTGGCACGACGCACTCGTGTCGGGTGCACGTGTGGCGTGCCGGCGTCGTAGGGTCGGATGCCGTGCGACGCCGCGTCCGAGATCCGCGCCAGGCCAGGTTCCTCACCCTCGCCAGCCTGCGTTGGGTCATCCGCCATCGCGCCTTCACGCCGTACCACCTGGTGCGCTACTGGCGCTTTCTGCTGCTGCGGATCAGGCATCGCGGTGTCATCACCGAAGGGTTCGTTTTCCTCGGTCGGCGGGTGGATCTGCAGGTACGCAAGGGATATGGACGTCTGGTGCTCGGGCGCTTCGTCCACCTGGGCGACGGCACCAGATTGCACGCCCACGAGGGAACGCTCCGGGTCGCAGACAAGTGCGTGTTCGGCCGCGACGTGACGGTCAACTGTTATCTGGACATCGAGATCGGCGCCGCGAGCCTGATCGCGGACTGGTGCTACGTCGTCGACTTCGACCATGTGACGAGTGACCTCGCCGCTCCCATCAAGGACCAGGGCCTCGTCAAGTCGCCCGTACGCATCGGGCCGAACTGCTGGCTGGGAACGAAGGCGACGGTTCTCCGCGGAAGCTTTGTCGGGACGGGTGTCGTGGTCGGCGCACACGCGGTGGTGCGCGGCGAGATACCCGACTACGCGATCGTCGCTGGTGTGCCGGCGCGCTTCGTGAAGGACCGACGTGCTGTCCACGCGGCGGAGGCGAGTCACCGGGAGTATCTCGAAGGTCTGGCCCGGGGCGCGGAAGAGGCGGCGGCGAAGGCCCGCGGGGTCGGCGGACCGTAGGTCGCTCGCCGTGGGCTGGGCACCGCGGGTCAGGGCCGGGTGGCGCCGTGGTCCGCAGGGCCGCTGACGGTGGGGTCGTGGAGGGTCGGGTCGTTGACGATGGTCTCGTGGACGGTGGTGTCGGAGTCCGTGCTCCCGTTCGGTGCGGGCAGGACGACCCGCAGCGCATCACGAAGCGCGTCTGTCTGGTCCGCGTTCATCGCCTCGATGAAGTAGACGAGGGCGGCCGCCGGATTCTCCGCCGCCGACCACGCCTCGTGCATGAGCGCGGCGGTGTAGGACTCCCGGGACATGACCGGCGAATAGCGGTAAGCCCGACCATTGGTCTCGCGGCGCAACCACCCTTTGCGGAAAAGCTTGTCGAGAACGGTCATCACGGTGGTGTGGGCGAGACTCCGGTCAGGCAGCAACGCTTCCCGAACCTCGCGCACCTGAACCGGGTGGTCGGCCGCCCACACGCGCAGCATTACCTGTTCTTCGAGCTGTCCAAATCGGGGCATCCCGCCATCCTTTCCCGCAGGTTGGGCGGAAATGTGTCGGAGACACCTCGGATCATCGGGCAGAGATCCGACGTGTCCTTGATGGATAACGTCCGAGTGCTGTGATCCGTGTCACGCCACAAATATTCCTCCTACGGATCATCGTACGGATGCTCGCGGGTTCGACGCCGATTCGTACTTCGCGGATAAATCCCGTTATCGACGCATCCCGCCAACCAGGCATGGACGAACTACCTAGCCCGGCCAGGCGTGACATTGCACCTGCGTGAATTGCGGCCGCGGCTTTTCGGTGCCGCGGCGCTCGACTTTAACGCACGTATTTCCACTCCGACTACGAGCGGGAATCGTAGGTGCGCACCAGCGCAGGGCTGGCATGGCGAAAAGTCCTCTGTTAGGACTGTCCGCGGCCGGTGAGCGGAATTCGGCACCAACGTCGGTGTCGACGTGCGTGCATCTCTTCTCTCACCCGGCCAGAGAAACAGAGTCCGCCTGGGCGCCTGCACACCGGGGGCGCGGTCGAAGACCGCCGATTCATTGGCGACCCCACGCCCACCGCTGGGCACGGCACATTTCGTCTCGAAAGGGCGAACAGGTGTGCCGTCTACGTTTTCGAGGTAACCGTTGTGGAGTCCTTCTTGCGGCGTATTCGCACTCTGTGGACATTTCGTTGGCGCAAGATTCCGTTGACGATGGTGGCGACGGCACTCGCGGTGTGCGGTGCCGGTGTGGGAACGGCTGTGGCGGTCGGTGGAACGTCCGCGACACCGCAGCCGGCCGCTGCCTCGGGCACGGGGGAACGTGCCGCGGGGGCGGATGTCCACCTCGCCCGCGATGCTGCTCGCGCCCGGGCCGCTCGCGAGCGGGCCGGACGTTCGAGGGCCGACGCGAAGCATGCGGCATCCAAGGTCGCGGCGAAGACGGCCGCGGCGACGAAGGCGGCAGCGAGGAAGGCGGCAGCGAGGAAGGCCGCGGCGAAGAAGGCGGCAGCGAGGAAGGCGGCAGCGAGGAAGGCTGCCGCGAAGCGTGGGGCGGTGAAAGCGGCCAGGAAGCCTGACTGGGTCCTTCCGGTGGAGTCGTACCACCTCACCGGTCGCTTCGGGGCAAGCGGAAACCGTTGGGCGTCGTCGCACCACGGGCTGGACTTCGCGGCGCCGAGCGGCACACCCATTCGCGCGGTGGGCTCGGGAGAGATCATCGCGTCCGGGTGGGACGGCGCCTACGGCAACAGGATCAAGGTGCTGCACCCCAACGGCACCGTCACGCTCTACGGCCACATGTCACGCTTCGAGAGGTCATCCGGCAGCGTCGACGCCGGCACCGTGATCGGCTACATCGGCGCGACCGGCAACGCGACCGGACCACACCTGCACCTCGAGGTACGCCCGGACAACGGTGGTCTCTACGACACGATCGACCCCGAGGACTGGCTGGAGGACAAGGGCCTCGACCCGTAGGCCACGCGGAGTCCCCGGAGGTGGTCGGTTCTGACATCTGACGGCGTCGCGAGGGTCCGTGAACCGGCTTGGTGCCCTACCCTCGAGGTGTCGTCGAGGGGAGCGGCCGTGCCGGACAACGCGCGCAGCACCACAGCAGACAGCAACGTGTCAGCAGAACCCACCACCGCCGAACCAGCGCCCGCGCCTGACGAGGCGGCGCAGGAGGCTTCGGCGGCACTGTCACCGTCAGCACCGTCACCGTCAGCACCGTCATCGGGGCGTGCGGACGGCCGGCGTACGCCGGGGGACCGGAAGCGCCCGACCGGCTCTCTGGTCGGGAAGGTGCGCGAGATGGTGGCGACCGTGGTCTTCGCGGTCGCCGTGCTGGCGGCCCTCGTCATGGCGCTCGGCGCGATCCTCACGGCGTTGGAAGCCAATCAGGACAACGAGATCGTGGCCGCGGTCCTGGGCTTGGCGGGCCGGCTCGACGGGCCGTTCGCAGACGTCTTCACCTTCGCCGACGCGATGAAGCAGACCCTCGTCAACTGGGGGATCGCCGCGGCGGTCTACCTCGTCGTCGGACGCGTCGTGGAGCGCGTCGTCCGCCCCTGACCGTCCTCAGGAGGAGACGTTCGCGACCGACAGCAGGTCGAGCGCGGCGTCGAGGTCGGCGCCTTCGCCGATCCCGGCTCGCAGGTGAAAGTCCTCGTCGACGAGGCTGGTGACGAAGGCCGCCAGCTCGGGCGACCAGTCTTCGGGCGGATCGGCGAGCTGGGCCTTGACGAGGTCGCCGTGTCGGTGCTCCCAGGCGAGGATCCGTTCGCCGTGGTGGAGACCGGCGACCGTCGTCGACTCGAGCCCGGCCCGTTCCAGCAACGCGCGAAGCTCACTGCCGACGAGCTCATGTGCGTGGCAGATGTTCCCCGGTGGGAACGTCAACCGGTTCGGTGTGGAGAGCACGATGCGCCCGCCTGGCCGGGTGACGCGGACGCACTCGGCGAGGAACGCCGGCTGGTCCCACAGGTGCTCGATCGTCTGCAGGCTGACCACCGCGTCGAACACGTGCGAGGCGTACGGCAGCGCCACGAGGTTGCCCCGCAGCACCGGGACGTCCGGATAGGTCCTGCGCACGTGTGCCGTCACGTCCGCGTCGTAGTCGAGTGCGGCCACCCGGGCTCCGGTCGTACGCCGTAACAGGTCCGCGCCGTAGCCCTCGCCAACACCCGCGTCGAGCACCCGCCAGGACGGTCCCGCCCCCGCCGCGAGGAACTGCTCCGCCACCCAGTGGTAGACCACCTCGTGTCGGCGGAACCAGTAGTTCTCGTGCCAGATGCCAGGCATGGTGCGTTCACCTGTCAGTGGCAGCGCGTCGGGGGAGGCCATGAGCCCGCTCACCAGCTGTGCACGGTGCCGTCGGTCAACCGGTTCACCGGAAGGTAGGCCGGTTGGTACGGATAGCGGGCCGCGAGCTTCTCGTCGATGTCGACGCCGAGCCCGGGTTCCTCACCGGGATGCAGGTAGCCGTCGGCGAACCGGTAGCTGTGCGGGAACACCTCGTCGGTCACCTCGGCGTGGGGCATGTACTCCTGTAGCCCGAAGTTCGGGATGGCCACGTCGAGGTGGAGCGCCGCGGCCATGCACACGGGCGACAGGTCGGTCGCTCCGTGCGAGCCCGACCGCACGTGGTAGAGCGCGCAGTAGTCGAAGATCCGCCGCAGGTGGGTGATCCCGCCCGCGTGGACGACCGTCGCGCGGACGAAGTCGACGAGTTGTTCGGCGACCAGATGCTGGCAGTCCCAGAGCGAGTTGAAGACCTCGCCGACGGCGATGGGTGTCGTCGTGTGCGTCCGGATCAGCCGGAATCCTTCCTGCAGCTCGGCCGGGACCGGATCCTCCAACCAGTGCAGGGCGTAGTCCTCGACCCGCTTGCCGAGCCGCGCCGCCTCGATCGGCGTCAACCGGTGATGGACGTCGTGCAACAAGGTGAGATCGGGCCCGAACCGGTCTCGGACCGCCTCGAAGAGCTGGGGAACGTGGGTGAGGTACCGCTGGGTGGACCAGGTCGCCTCGACCGGGCGCGCACCGGCACCGGCGGGTTCGTACGGCGTCGAACCCTTGTGCACGCCGTACATCTTCTCGATGCCGGGAATGCCGCACTGCACCCGGACCGCGCGGTAGCCGAGGTCGACCAACCGCGCCACGTCGTCGACGGCCTCAGCCACCGACTCGCCGTTGGCGTGGCCGTAGACCGTGACGCCTTCGCGGCTGCGGCCGCCGAGGAGTTGGTAGACGGGCAGGCCGGCGAGCTTGCCCTTGATGTCCCACAAGGCGGTGTCGACGGCGGCGATCGAGGCCATCGTGACAGGACCGCGCCGCCAGTACGCGCCCTTGTAGAGGTACTGCCAGGTGTCCTCGATCCGCTGGGCGTCCCGTCCGATCAACAGGGGGCAGACGTGGTCGCGGAGATAACTCGCGACGGCGAGCTCGCGTCCGTTGAGCGTCGCGTCACCCACGCCGGACACGCCGTCGTCGGTACGAATCTTCAGGGTGACGAAGTTACGGCCCGGACAGCTGACGATGACACTGGCGTCGACGATTGTCGTCATTTCGGCGGTGCTTCCTTGACCTCGGCCACGAGTTGCGTGGGGTTGACGAACCTCAGGGCGATCAGGAGGAGGACCAGCATCGACCCGGTGTAGATGACCGCCATCGCGTCGACGGACTGCTGCGCGCGGATTCCCGCCGCCGAGATGGAGTAGTACAACGCCACGACCAGGGTCTCCGACCCTGGACCTGCGGTGAGGAAGGTGAGTTCGAACATCCCGACAGACCGCACGAGTACGAGGATGCACGAGGCGAGGATCCCCGGTGCGAGCAGGGGACACAGGATGCGGATCAGGACGTCCCACGTCGTCGCTCCACACATTCTGGCCGCGGCCTCGATGTTGGGGTCGATCTGCTCGATGAACGGCGTGAGCACCAGGATGAGGAACGGCACCGAGGGGACGAGGTTGGCGAGCACCACACCGATGAGCGTCCCCGCCAGGTGGTACTTGTAGAGCGCCGTCGCGAGCGGCACGCCGTAGGTCATCGGCGGGATCACGATCGGCAGCAGGAACGCCAACATCACCAGGCGCTTGCCGGGGAAGTCCCGCCGGGCCAGCACGTAGGCCGCCGGCACCCCGATCAGCGCCGACAATCCCACGACCGCGGCGGAGACCTCCAGCGTCACCAGGAGCACGTACAGCAGCCCGAACTCCTCCCACGCCTGGGTGTACCACTGCGTGGTCCAGCCTTCCGGGAGCCAGGTGTCGAACCACCGGGTGGCGAAGGAGCTCGCCAGGACGGCGCCGAAGACGCCGACCAGGTTGACGAGGAAGAAGCCGACGATGCCGAGGACCAGCCAGCCGAGCGGACTGGCGACGAGACGGCGCCGCTCGCGCTGCGGCGGATGGAAGTCGGACCGCTCCTGACGCCGGGCGGAACGGCGTTCGGCCCGCTCCCGGCGCGCCGTGGCGCGGATCGCTGCCGTACTGCGCGTGACCATCACACCCGTCCCCTCGTCGCACCGCGGTAGAGCCGGGAACGCCAGACGAGGATCGCCGCGATGACGACGAACTCCACGCCGCCCATGACCATCGTGATCGCCGCCGCCATGGTGTAGTCGTACTGCTCGAACGCCGCCTGGTAGGCGGCGATGGCGATGACGCGGGTCTCCCCGGCGGGCTCACCGACGAGCACGGCGGAGGGGAAGACCGAGAACGCGAGAACGAAGTTGAGGCAGAACACGATCGCCAGCCCGGGCGCGAGCAGCGGCAGCGTGACGTGGCGGAAGCGTTGCCAGCGACCGGCACCGAGCGTGGCGGCGGCGCGTTCGAGTGTCGGGTCGATGCCGGTGAGATAGGAGAGCGTCAACAGAAAGGCGAACGGGAAACCCGTGATGACGAGGGAGAAGAACACGCCCCAGTAGTTGTGGATCAGCTGCAGGGGTTCGTCGATGAGGCCAAGCGTGCGCAGCGTGCGATAGAACCACCCCGTCGGCCCGAGGTAGGTCAACAGCCCTTCCGCGGTAAGGACCGTGCCGAGGGTGACGGGCACGACGAGCAGCGTGGTGAGCGACCTCTTCCCACGGAATCGACCGCGCAGCCGGTACGCGACCGGAACGGAGGCGAGGACGTTGACTGCCGTCGCCGGGATGGCCAGCCACAGTGTCGTGGCAACTGTGTCGCGCAGGTGCCGGTCTGCCCAGAACCGCGCGAAGTTGGCGAACCTGCCGCCGGTCTCCGGCTGGAACGACAGCCCCACGCCATAGAGGAACGGATAGACGAACAGCACACCGAAGAACAACGCGGCGGGGATCAGCAGGAGCAGCACCCGGTCGATGCCGTGCTCGGCCAGCCGGTGGCGAAGGGCCGGCTTGCCGCCGGTGTCGTCGTCCACATCGATGGTCAGCTGCTCGTCGTGGGTCACCGGTGGCGTCCTCGGGGCGTGTCATCGCGGGTCCCCGACGGATAGACCAGGAGGCGTTCCGGCCGGATCGTCACCTGAACCCGGTCGCCGGGCGCCAACCGGTGCGGGGTCAGCAGGTGGATCCGGGTGCCGTCCGGTGTCCGACCTTCGACGGCGAGTTCGCGTCCCTGGTATTCGCAGACCTCGACGCGGACTTCGATGCCGTTGTGGACGCCCCACTGGTTGGTCGGGGATTCCACCCCGGGTGCGCCCGGGGGAGAAGTCGGAACGTCGCCGGTCTGGCCCTGGCCGGCCTCATGCCCAGGCGAGGATCCCTGCCCCTGACGGCCTTCGGGGGACGGCGCCCGTTGGGCTCCCCACGCGGGTTGTGGACCGCGCGGATCGCCGCCCGGCCGGACGACCACCAGGTCCTCGGGCCGTGCCATCGCGACCACCGGGTCGCCGACCGTGAGCCGGGCCTGTGCGGCGCCATGCAGGGCCCATCCGTTCCCCGCCACGAGGACACCGCCGCGCCCGTCGATCGCGTGGACCCGTAGCTCGAAGTCGTTGCGGTAACCCATGAAGTTGGCGACGTAACGGTTGGCGGGCTGGCTGTAGAGCTGCTCCGGCGTGCCGATCTGCTGTGTGCGCCCCTCGCGGAGAACGACCAGCCGGTCGGCGAGCGACAACGCCTCCTCCTGGTCGTGCGTGACGTAGATCGTCGTCAACCCGAGCCACTGGTGTAGACCGCGGATGTCGGTACGCATCTCCAGTCGGAGCCGGGCATCGAGGTTGGACAACGGTTCGTCCATCAGCACCAGCGCGGGTTCGAGCACGATCGCCCGTGCGATCGCCACCCGCTGCTGCTCGCCGCCGGAGAGTTGGTCGGGCAGCTTGTTCGCGTGCTCCTCCAGGCGTACGAGCGCGAGGGCGTCGTTGACCCGGCGCTTGATCTCCGCGTCGGGAATCTTGCGCATGGCAAGGCCGAAGCCGATGTTCTTGCGTACGGACATGTGCGGGAACAACGCGTAGTTCTGGAACACCATCCCGAAGCCGCGCCGCTCCGAGGGAACGGTGTCGATGCGTTCGGCGTCGAGCCAGATCCGGCCGCCGGAAAGCGGCAACAGACCGGCCAGGCAGTTCAGCGCCGTCGACTTGCCGCACCCGGACGGGCCGAGCAGGGCGATGAACTCACCCGCCTTGATGGTGAGGTTGAGCCGGTGGAGTGCGGTGTAGTCTCCGAACCGGCGCGACACGCGTTCGAGGGTCAGGCCTTCGAACCCGTCGGTCCGAGCGTCGGTACTCATGACTCCTTGACTTTCGACCCGCCGATGAGGCGGTCCCACTTGTCGAACGCCTTGACGAGTGCGTCGGCGTCGAGCGGTGTCTCGGTGGGGTGGTCGGCGATGAGCTGGTCGTATTCGGGGCGGCCGAACTCCTCGAGGATCTTTCGGCTCGCCGGCGGTGCCATGTCGAGAGTCACGCCCTTGACCGCCGCACCGAACAGGAACGTGCCGTCGTCGTAGATCTTCGCCTGCTGCTCCACGCTCAGCATGTGGTCGAGCAGGAGCAGGATCGCCGCCTGTTTCTGCACGGAGACGCCGTGGGGTACGACGGCGTAGTGGGCGTCGGTGATCCAGTGGAAGCCGTCGAGCGCAGCGATCTCGACTTCCTTGGGCACCGTGCCCAGCACCCTCGGGTTGATGTCCCACCCGGTCGTCGACGCGATGAGGTCGACGCTGCCGTTGCCGAGGTTCTTCATCGTCTCGGTCGTACCGGACGGGTAGTACTCGATGTACTTGTCGAGTTCCTTCAGGTATGCCCAGGTCCTGTCCCAGCCCTTCACCGGGTCTTTCGGGTCCTTGTCGCCGAGGATGTAGGGCAGCCCCATCAGAAGCGTCCGGCCCGGACCGGAGTTGGCGGGTCGGGCGTACATCATCCGGCCCGGGTGTTCCTTCGCCCACGCCAGCAGTGCGTCGGCGTTCGTGGGCGGACTGGGGACCTTCTCCGGGTTGTACTCCAGCAGCGGGCCGGACGGGTCGTACATCACGACGGCGCCGTAGCCCTGGGCCAGCCACTGCATCTTGCTCGCCGCGGGGAGATAGTCGTTCATGTGTGTCAACCGCATCTGGTGTTTGGGCACCAGTGGCATCCAGAGTTCCTGGGAGATCCCGGCCGCCAGGCCGTCGTTGCCGGTGAGGACGAGATCGATGTTGACCCGCCCGGCGTCCTGCTGGGCCCTGATCTTGCCGGTGAGCTCGGGCGCGGGTGACTTGGAGTAGGTCACCCGGCTCACGATGTCCGGGTTCTCCTCGACGAACTCGTCGATCATCGGTTGGGTGAACTGCAGGTCGCCGGCGACGTCGAGGATGTTCAGCGTGACCGGCTGGGCCGGCCTCGCGGGAACCTCGACCTCCCTGCCTCCCGTCATACTGCTGAAGCCCGCTCCTGGTGGTGGCTCGGGTGCGCCACAGGCGATGAGCACGAGAGCCGCGCCCAGTCCTGCGGCGACGTACCGAACTGCACCACTCACGATGGCAGCCTTCATGGCAGCGTCTCTCCTTCGCCGGCGAGCATTGCGGTGACGAGCGACACGAAGTCCATGGGAAACGGGTTTCCCGAAGACGACCACAGCGGGCGTTCGACGGTCAAGACCCCACTTTTCACACCAACCGGACACGTGGAGTCGCGACCACCCCCGGCATGACCCCCGGGCCGACACGCGGGGCAAGGCCAGGCACGACCTCGCTGCCCCGCTGTGGGGTGAAGAGCATAGTCCCCGGACGAACCGGCGCAATCCACACCGGAACGGTCCTGTTTCGGCCCAGGGCCGGCGGACTGCCACACGACTCGACGGCGTTGTGTGGACGAGACTTGAGAGGTCGCTCCTTCCATGGCGGCAGCGGCGACAGTCCTCGTAGCGACGACGAGAGGGGTACGCCTGTGGGCGGTACCAGTGCCACCACTTCCACCACACCGGGCACACCGGCCGGCGACGCGTTCTTCACCAGCCTCAACCCCGGTGCGCTCGGTATCAGCCCGGGCTTCGAAGCGGCGGTGGAGCTCGCCGGCGAGTTCGGTTTCGGCGCGGTCGACCCGGACGCCCGCTACCTCGGGGAGCAGCCCGAAGCCGAGCTGTCGAAGGTGGGCGAACGCCTGGAGAGCGCGGGTCTGCGTTGGGGATCCGGTGGCGTGCCGGTCGACCTCACCGGTGATGCGGCGAAGTTCGCGGAGCAGCTGTCGGGTCTTCCGGCGTACGCGGCGACGCTGGCGGCGGCAGGCGTCGAGCGCGCGGGTACGTGGATCCGGCCGATGAGCGACGCGGTGACGTACCGGCGCAACTTCGCCCGGCACGTCGAGCGGGTCGGCCTCGTCGACGAGATCCTGAGCGGTGCGGGGATCAGGTTCGGGCTGGAGTACGTCGGGCCGAAGACCTTCTGGTCGACCGAGCTCTACCCGTTCGTCCACACCCTCGCCGAGGCGCGCGAGCTGCTGGCGGCGGTGGGAAGTTCGAACGTCGGCCTCATCCTGGACACCTTCCACTGGTACACCGCTGGCGAGACGGCCGACGACCTGCGCGGACTGACCGCTGACCAGGTGGTCGCCGTGGACCTCAACGACGCGCCGGTCGGCCGTGAACGCGACGAGCAGATCGACGGCCAGCGAACCCTCCCGGGAGCGACCGGTGTCATCGACCTGGCGGGTTTCGTCGGCGCGCTGCGCGACATCGGTTATGCCGGGCCGATCAAGGTCGAGCCGTTCAACGCGGAGCTTCGGGCGCTGCCGGTCCGCGATGTCGTGGCGAAGACGGCGGACTCCCTCTCCTCCGTCCTCTGACCCTCGCCCGGCTCCTCGTCGCGCGAACGGCTCCCGGCGTCCGCCGGGGGGGCGGCAAATGACCACGCCGAGCAGGTCTGTTGCACCCGGGACAGGTGCCGACGCCTCGTGAGGGTCCTGACGCCTGCTCAGCGTGGTCATTGCACCGCGCCGAGGCACCCACACGTCCCCGTGGCACGCTGGTTGCCGCCTAAGCTACTGACGGGTAACGTCTCGCTGGTCGGGTTCGGGTCCAAGGTGTTCGCTCGAGTGCGTTCGCCAGGAGCGGCGAGCCTGGCAGGCTGGTAGCCACGCGAGCGCCCGCGACTCGCGGGGTGTTCGTTCAGCCGCGTAAGCGCCCGGAGCGAGTGAGGAGCCGGACCGGAGCATGAAGATCGTCGTCTGTGTGAAGTACGTCCCCGACGCCACAGCGGACCGCACCTTCGACCCTGGCGACAACACCGTCGACCGGGTGAACGTGCCCGGCCTGCTCTCCGAACTCGACGAGCACGCGATCGAGGCGGCGTTGACGCTCGCCGAGGCCGGTGATGCCGAGGTCACCGCCCTGGCGGTCGGCCCGCCCGACGCCGCCGCCGCGGTGAAGAAGGCCCTGCAGATGGGCGTGGACGCCGGCGTCCACGTCGCCGACGACGCGGTGCACGGTTCGGACGCGGTGGCCACCTCCCTGGTGCTCGCGAAGGCGCTGGCGAAGATCGGCGAGGAGGGTCCTGTCGACCTCGTCCTGTGCGGCATGGCCTCGACCGACGGCGGCATGTCGGTCGTTCCCGCGATGCTCGCCGAACGCCTCGACCTGCCGCAGGTGACCTTCGCCGCGAGCGTCGAGGTGGGGGAGGGCGGCGTACGAATCCGCCGGGACGGCGAGACCGCCACCGAGACCGTCGAGGCGTCCCTGCCGGCGGTCGTCTCCGTCACCGACCAGGCCAACGAACCCCGTTACCCGTCGTTCAAGGGGATCATGGCGGCGAAGAAGAAGCCGGTGCAGACCTGGAGTCTCTCCGACGTCGGCATCGACCCCGGCGAGGTCGGGCTGGGCGCGGCGAGGACGGCGGTCGCGTCGTACACACAACGCCCACCACGTCAGCAGGGCACGGTCGTCACCGACGACGGCGACGGCGGTCGGGCACTCGTCGGCTTCCTGGCCGAGCAGAAGTTCGTCTGAAGCACGCGCGCGGAAAGAGATAGGGGAAGGCTTCCGGCATGGCAGAGATCCTCGTCCTCGTCGACCACAGTGACGGCGCCGTCCGCAAGACGACCACCGAACTGCTGACGATCGCCCGCCGCCTCGGCGATCCCGCCGCGGTGTTCATCGGCAGCGGGTACGAACGCGCAAAGGACACCCTGGCGAGCTTCGGCGCCCAGAAGGTCTACCTCGCAGAAGACCCCGAGCTGACCGACTACCTCGTGGCACCCAAGGCGGAGGCTCTCGCCCAGGTGGCGGAGCGCGCGACGCCCGCCGCGATCCTGCTGACCTCCAGCGCCGAGGGCAAGGAGATCGCGGGACGGCTCGCGATCAAGCTCGACGCCGGCGTACTCACCGACGCGGTCGACGTGGTAGCCGGCGAGAACGGCGGCGGGCCGGTCGCCACCCAGTCGGTGTTCGCCGGCAACTACACCGTCGAGGCGAAGGTCACCCGCGGCACGCCGATCATCACGGTCAAGCCCAACGCCGCCACCCCGGAGCAGGCGCCTGCGCAACCGGTGGAGGAGAAGCTCGACGTCGCCGTGTCGGACCAGGCGAAGACGGCCCGGGTCGTCGAACGCACGGCACGCACCCAGACCGGCCGGCCCGACCTCACCGAGGCGGCCATCGTCGTGTCCGGCGGCCGTGGCGTCGGGTCGGCGGAGAACTTCGCCGTCGTCGAGGCACTCGCCGACGCGCTCGGTGCCGCCGTCGGGGCGTCGCGGGCCGCGGTCGACTCCGGGTGGTACCCACACGCCTACCAGGTGGGGCAGACCGGCAAGACCGTGTCGCCGCAGCTGTACGTCGCGGCCGGCATCTCCGGCGCCATCCAGCACCGGGCGGGCATGCAGACCTCGCGGACGATCGTGGCCGTCAACAAGGACGCCGAGGCGCCGATCTTCGAGATGGCCGACTTCGGTGTCGTCGGCGACCTGCACACGGTCCTGCCCCAGGCGACGCACGAGATCACCGAACGCAAGGGCTGACCGGCACACCTGGGTCGCATACCCGCCGCCGAGCGGGTACGGTCGAAGGCAGTGACGCGGGGTGCCCGTAGATCGTCCGGGCTGAGAACACACCCGTGGAACCTGATCCAGATCATGCTGGCGAAGGGACGTCGCGATGCCCGCAGCCGATGCTGCTGTGAAAGCTGACGACATGGCCGACGCGCTCGAGCGGTTGCGCGTCCAGACTCCACTTGTGCACTGTCTCACCAACGTTGTCGTGGCCGGATTCACCGCCAACGCCCTGCTCGCCGCAGGGGCGGCCCCGGCGATGGCTGACGCGGTGGAGGACGCCGACGTGCTCGCCCGAGCGGCCGGCGGAGTCCTCGTCAACATCGGGACCGTCACGGCGGCATCCGCCGACGGCATGCGGGCCGCCGTGGTCGCGGTGGGTGACGCCGGCGGTCGCTGGGTACTCGACCCGGTGGCCGCGGGTGCGTTGCCCTGGCGGGCGGCCCTGGCTGCGGAGTTGACGGAGCTGTATCCCCCTGCGGTCGTACGTGGAAACGCCTCGGAGGTCCTCGCACTCACCGGAGAGCTCGGCGGTCGGGGGGTCGACGCGAGTGCCGGACCGGACGACGCGGCCGCGGCGGCCACCGCGATCGCCGGCAGGTTCGGCGCGACGGTCGCCGTGAGTGGGGCTGTCGACCTGATCACCGACGGCGAGCGGACCGTCCGTGTCGAGAACGGCCATCCCCTGATGACGAAGGTCACCGGCGTCGGCTGTGTGCTCGGCGCGCTGGCGGCAGGGTTTCTCGCAGTCGTCGACGATCCTCTTCTCGCCACCGTGACGGCTACCGTGTTCCTGACGCTGGCGGCCGAGGACGCGGTGGCGCGGGCCGACAAGCCTGGTTCGTTCGCGGTGGGTTTGATCGACGAGTTGGCCACCGTCGACGGCGACCGTATCCGTACCGGCGCAAGGCTGCGTTGACAGGTGATCTCGTTGCGCCACCTGGACCTCTCGCTCTACCTCGTCACCGACACGAGGTTGTGTGGCGGTACGCAAGGTGTGGTTGACACCGTGCTGGCCGCTGTGACCGGTGGCGTGACGGCTGTCCAGCTACGCGACACCCACGCGAACGCCCGCGCGCTCGTGGCCCTAGCCCGTCGCCTGCGCGAAACCCTCTCTGAGACAGGCGTTCCGCTGATCGTCAACGATCGCGCGGACGTTGCGGCAGCGGCGGGTGCTGACGGAGTCCATGTCGGGCAGGAGGACCTTCCGGTCGAGGTCGCGCGGGCGCTCCTTGGTCCGGACGCCTTCGTGGGCTTGTCGATCCAGCGGCCGGATCAGCTCGCCGCGGTGCGTGAGCTGGCGGCGGGCGCCGTCGACTACCTCGGTGCCGGACCGGTCCTTCCGCAACGTACCAAGGGCGACGCCGCTGCTCCGATGGGCCTCGACACGCTGGCAGAGGTCGTCCGCGGAGCATCCTTGCCGGTCGTCGCGATCGGCGGGATCGACGCCGACAACGCTGCCGCTGTCCGGGCGACCGGGGTGGACGGCATCGCTGTCGTCAGCGCGATCTGCGGGACGCCGGACCCGGCCGCGGCGGCCCGAGCCCTGCGAAACTGCCTTGCCGTGAAGGAGGTTCGATGACACCGGCGTTGCGGACAACGCCCGACCCGGAGCGGCCAGGGGCTACGCCACCCCCGGTCGCGTTGACGATCGCGACGAGCGATCCTTCCGGTGGTGCCGGGATCCAGGCCGACCTCAAGACGTTCTCGGCACTCGGTGCCTACGGCACGGCTGTGCTGGTCGCCCTCACCGCACAGAACACCCGGGGCGTGACCGGTATCCAGGTGATCCCTACCGCGTTCATCGCCGAGCAGCTCGACACGCTGTTCGCCGACGTCTCCGTCGACGCGGTGAAGATCGGCATGCTGGCGAACGCCGCGGTGATCCGTACCGTCGCGGACGCTCTCGTCCGGCTTCGACCGCCGTGCATCGTTCTCGACCCGGTGATGGTGGCGGCGAGCGGCGACCGGTTGCTGGAACCCGACGCTGTCGCCGATCTGCGCGACCGGTTGCTGCCGCTGGTCGACCTCGTGACCCCCAACATCCCCGAGGCGGCCACGCTGCTGGCCCGCCCGCCTGCACAGAGCGTGGACGAAGCGGAAGAGCAGGCACGGGACCTGCGGCGCATGGGCGCGCGGAGGGTGCTGCTCAAGGGTGGCCACCGGCTGGACTCCGACGAGTCCACCGACGTGTACGTCGACGCCGAACGCACCCACCTGTTCAACGCCCCACGGATCAGGACCAGGCACACGCACGGCACCGGCTGCACGCTGTCGTCGGCGATCGCGGCGCTGCGACCCCAGCGTCCGGGCTGGCCGGAGGCGATCGGAGACGCCAAGGCCTACCTCACGGAGGCGATCGCCGCGGCCGACACGCTCGCTGTGGGTACCGGCAACGGACCCGTGCACCACTTCCACCACTGGTGGGGAAACCGTGACGCCGCCTCCTGATGCCGCTCCCGACCCGGCGCACAGTACGACGGACAGTACGGCGGGCAGTACGACGTTCAGTGCCGCGGCGTGGACCGCGAGCGCCGTGACCCGCGAGGCGATCGACGCGCTGCCGTTCGTCCGCGGGCTGGGGGACGGCTCGCTGGACCGCGACCGGTTCGTCTACTACCTCGCCCAGGACGCGCACTACCTCGAGAACTACGCACGGGCGCTGGCCACGGCGGCGGTCAAGGCGGAGACGGTCGACGACCTGGCTTTCTTCGCCGGCTCGGCCAGGGACTCGATCCTCGTCGAGCGTGACCTGCACCGCCGCCACGTCGGCGACATCGGCCGGCACCCGGCGAGCCCGACCTGTCTGGCGTACACGTCGTACCTCCTGGGCGTCGCACACACCCAGGGTTACCCGGAGCTGGTGGCCGCGCTGCTGCCGTGCTTCTGGATCTACTCCGACGTCGGTACGCGGCTGCTGGAGCGGGCTGGGGCGTTGCGGGGGCATCCGTACGCCGACTGGATCGGGATGTACGCGGACGAGTCGTTCACCGCCGCGACCTCGACGGCACGGGCGATCGCCGACCGGGTGGCGGCCGGCGCCGGCGAGCCGACCCTGCGCCGGATGCACGCGGCCTTCGCCCGGGCGGCGACCTTCGAGTGGATGTTCTGGGACGCCGCCTGGCGCCGGGAGACCTGGCCCGCCTAGCACCGCGAGCCGCGGGCGCCGGGGAATGATCACGTTTACGTGATCATTCCCAACGACGCGGCAAAAGTCGACGTGCTTCGTTGGTACTTGCCGTGCATCGTCGGGAGCTCAGAGGGGCTCTTGTCGCGAACGTCGTGCTCGCCGCCCACGTGCCGGAGACGGTTATTACTCTGGAGGGCGATGGATGCCACGCCTTCCCCTGTCTACCTCGACCACGCCGCGACGACTCCGATGCTGCCCGAGGCCGTCGCGGCGATGGCTGCCCAGCTCCCGCGGCTGGGCAACGCGTCGTCCCTGCACGCGTCCGGCCGCGCGGCCCGGCGGGTCGTCGAGGAGTCGCGCGAGACGATCGCCCGGGCCCTGGGCGCCCGGCCGTCGGAGATCGTCTTCACCGGTGGCGGCACCGAGGCCGACAACCTCGCCGTCAAAGGCCTCTACTGGTCCCGTCAGGCCGCCGACCCGCGTCGGCGCCGGATCCTCGCGAGTGCGGTGGAGCACCATGCGGTCCTCGATGCGGTCCAGTGGTTGGCCGGCCACGCTGGCGCCGAGGTCGAGTGGCTGCCGGTCGACGTCGTGGGCCGGGTCGACCTCGACGCCGCCGTCGCGAGCGTGGAGCGGGATCCCACCTCCGTCGCGTTCATGACGGTGATGTGGGTCAACAACGAGGTCGGTACGGTCCAGCCGGTGTCCGAGCTCGCCGCACTCGCCCGCCGGCACGAGATCCCCTTCCACACCGACGCGGTCCAGGCCGTCGGCCAGCTGCCCGTCGACTTCACCGCCACCGGACTCGACGCCATGACGGTGACCGGGCACAAGGTGGGCGGTCCGATCGGTGTCGGCGCGCTCGTCGTACGCCGGGAGATCGACCTCATGCCCCTCCTGCACGGCGGGGGACAGGAACGCGACGTCCGGTCGGGCACGCTCGACGTTCCCGCGGTCGCGGGGTTCGCCACGGCGGTGGAGTTCGCGACGTCACGGCACGTCGAGCTCGGGCGCACTCTGGCAGGTCTGCGGAACGAGCTCGTCCGCCAGGTCCTCGCCGAGGTGCCCGACGCCGAACTCAACGGCGAGCCGCTCGCCACGGACCAGCGCCAGCCGGCTGGCGAGACGCGCCGACTGCCTGGTAACGCGCACTTCTCTTTCCCCGGCTGTGAGGGTGACTCGCTGCTGCTCCTGCTCGACGCGCGCGGGATCGAGTGCTCCACCGGTTCGGCGTGCTCGGCCGGAGTCGCCGAGCCGAGCCACGTCCTGATCGCGATGGGACGGGACGAGGAGCGGGCCCGCGGATCGCTGCGGTTCAGCCTCGGCCACACCTCGACGCGCGCCGACGTCGACGCCCTGGGCACCGCGATCGGACCCGTCGTCGAGCGTGCCCGCGCCGCCGGGCTGGTCAACGCAGTCAACACCGCAGGCGTACACGAGCGGGTCACGGGCACGACGACCGGAGGAGAACGCTGATGCGGGTGCTGGCGGCGATGTCCGGCGGAGTCGACTCGGCGGTCGCGGCGGCGAGGGCGGTCGAGGCGGGCCATGACGTCACCGGCGTCCATCTCGCGTTGTCGCGCAACCCGCTGTCCTTCCGCACTGGAGCCCGCGGCTGCTGCACTCTGGAGGACTCCCGCGACGCCCGCCGGGCCGCTGACGTGCTCGGGATTCCGTTCTACGTCTGGGATCTCGCCGAGCGTTTCCAGGCCGACGTGGTTGACGACTTCGTGACGGAGTACGCGGCCGGACGCACGCCCAACCCGTGCGTACGCTGCAACGAGAAGATCAAGTTCACGGCGGTGCTCGACCGGGCGCTCGCGCTCGGCTTCGACGCCGTGTGCACCGGCCACTACGCACGCCTCGTCGACGGTGCGGACGGACCAGAGCTGCACCGGTCGGTCGACCCGGAGAAGGACCAGTCCTACGTCCTCGGCGTGCTGACTGCCGACCAGTTGGCGCACGCGATGTTCCCGCTGGGTGGCTCCCACAAGACCGACGTACGCGACGAGGCGGCGGCACGAGGGCTCGCCGTCGCGGAGAAGCCCGACAGCCACGACATCTGCTTCGTCGCCGACGGTGACACTTCCGGCTTCCTCTCGCGCGAGCTGGGTGAGCGGCCCGGCACGGTCGTCGACGAGGACGGCACCGTGCTCGCCCGCCACGACGCGTCGTACGCCTTCACCGTCGGGCAGCGGCGCGGCCTGCACCTCGACCGGCCCGCCGCCGACGGCCGCCCGCGCTACGTCCTGTCGATCGAACCGGTGAGCCGCACGGTCACGGTCGGCCCGCGCGAGCGGCTCGCCGTGCGAGCGCTCGCGGGCACCCAGCCGCGCTGGTGCGGGTCGAAGCCGGCCGGTGTGGTGCGCTGCCGGGCCCAGATCCGCGCCCACGGCGAGGCGTTCGCGGCGCGGGCGTGGCTCGACGGCGAGACGCTCCGCGTCGACCTCGCCGACCACGCCGTAGGTGTCGCGCCCGGGCAGTCGGTCGTGCTCTACGACGAGAGCCGGGTCATCGGCTCCGCGACGATCGCCGACACCGTTCCGGCCGCGGCGGCGGCCGACTCGTAGCCTGTGCGTCGTGCCCAACGACATCGAGGTTCCTTGGCGCCCGGGTTCGGCGACCGGCGTGGGTTCGTTGCCCTTCTCCGACCCGTCGGAGGCGGCGAGGGTCGTCCTCGGAGAGCTGCCGGACCTTCCGCACCTGCCGGAGCTTCCGGGGCGCGGACCCGGCGCGGACATGGTGGGCCGCGCATGCGGCCTGCTCGTCGAGTTGGCGGTCGACCTGCAGCCCGCCGGCTGGCGGCTCACGACGGGAGAGGGACTGGACCAGGGCCGCGGCCGGTCGATGCTGGCACAGGACCTCGACGCGCTGGAGGAACTGGCCCAGGGTTACTCCGGGCCGCTGAAGGTGCAGGTCGCCGGACCGTGGACGCTGGCCGCATGCGTCGAACGCCCGCGCGGGGGCCGCGTCCTCGGTGACCCGGGCGCCCGGCGTGACGTCGCACAGTCGCTGGCCGAAGGGCTTTCCGGTCACCTGGTGGAGGTCCGGGGGCGGGTACCCGGGGCCGAGCTCGTCGTCCAGCTGGACGAACCTTCCCTGCCGTCCGTCCTGGCGGGTTCCGTCCCGACCGCTTCCGGGTTCTCCCGTTATCGGACGGTCGAGGAGTACGAAGTCCTCGAGTTGCTCCGCGGTGTCCTCGACCGGGTGGCGGGCGACGGGGCTCTCCCGGTCGTCCACTCCTGCGCGGCCGGTGTTCCGTTCGACCTGCTGGTGCGGGCAGGGGCGCGTGGGGTGTCCTTCGACCTGAGCCGGGTGCGGGAGCGCGATCTCGACGCGCTCGGCGCGGCGGTCGACGGCGGGGTGGCGCTGCTGGTCGGTGCCGTGCCGGCTACGCGTCCGGCGTCCGCGGCCGGCGCGGCGACGGGCGCTGCGACCGGGGGCAAGGGCGCGGGACCGTCGGACAGCGACGTGGCGCGTTCGGTGACGGTCTTGTGGCGACGGCTCGGCTTCGCCGCCGACGAAGCCGCCCGCGGCTGCGTGGTGACACCCTCGTGCGGCCTTGCGGGCGCCGACCCGGCATGGGCGCGCACGGCGATGGCGCTGGCGCGCGACGCCGCGGCTCATCTGCGTACGGCCTGATCACCGCACCTCGCCCGGCCAGCTGCCGCTCTGCCACCTGACCGGCCGGAAACCTCGCAGACGTCCGGCGTGAACTGGGGCGATGGGCAGCGGCCATGTCGGACCGCGGCGGTAGGTTGCTGCCATGAGCAAGCGGACCGCCGAGCCGTCCAGCAAGGCACGTGAACGGCACACCACCCTCGCGCAGGAGGTCGAGGAGCACAACTACCGCTACCACGTGCTCGACCGCCCGACGATCTCCGATGCCGACTACGACGCCCTCATGCGGGAGCTGCGCGACCTCGAGGACGCCCACCCGGAGCTGCGTACCCCCGACTCGCCCACCCAGAAGGTCGGCGCCACCTGGTCGGCCGACTTCGCCCCGGTCGACCACCTCGAACGCATGATGTCGCTCGACAACGCGTTCAGTCTGGAGGAGCTGCGCGCCTGGGCCGCCCGGGTCGAGCGCGAGATCGGCACCGAAGCGGAGTATCTCTGCGAGCTGAAGGTCGACGGCCTCGCCGTCGACCTCGTCTACGAAGGCGGGCGTCTGGTCCGCGGAGCCACCCGAGGCGACGGCCGGACCGGAGAGGACGTCACCGTCAACGTACGGACGATCGACTCCATCCCGACCCGGTTGGCCACCAGCGCAGACGGGTCGATGCCGCCCGATGTGTTGGAGGTCCGCGGCGAGGTCTACTTCCGCCTCCGTGACTTCGAGGAGATCAACGCGGGGCTCGTCGAGTCCGGCAAGGCACCGTTCGCCAACCCGCGCAACTCCGCGGCCGGAACGCTGCGCCAGAAGGATCCCCGGATGACTGCCCAGCGGCCGCTGCGGTTCGTCGCCCACGGGATCGGCAAACGCGACGGGTGGGTGCCGGCCCGGCTCTCGGAGGCGTACTCCAGCCTGCGCGACTGGGGCGTCCCCGTCAGCGACCACGTGCGGGTCCTCCGCACGCTGGAGGAGGTCGACGCCTACGCCCGCGAGTTCGGCGAACGCCGGCACGACCTCGACCACGAGATCGACGGCGTGGTCGTCAAGGTCGACCAGGTGCCGCTGCAGCGCCAGCTCGGCTCGACCTCACGGGCGCCACGGTGGGCGATCGCGTTCAAGTTCCCACCCGAGGAGGTCAACACCAAGCTGCTCGACGTCCGGGTCAACGTCGGCCGGACCGGGCGAGTCACGCCGTACGGCGTGATGGAGCCGACCAAGGTGGCCGGGTCGACGGTCGAGTACGCCACGCTGCACAACGCCCAGGAGGTCAAGCGCAAGGGCGTCCTCATCGGCGACACGGTGGTGCTGCGCAAGGCCGGTGACGTGATCCCCGAGATCGTCGGGCCGGTCGTCGACCTGCGGGATGGTTCCGAACGTGAGTTCGTGATGCCGAGCAAGTGCCCGGAGTGCGGCAGCCCGTTGCGGCCGGAGAAGGAGAGCGACGTCGACCTGCGCTGTCCCAACACCCGGTCATGCCCGGCGCAGCTGCGGGAGCGCCTGTTCCACCTGGCGGGGCGGGGGGCGTTCGACATCGAGGTGCTCGGCTACCAGGCCGGCACCGCCCTGCTCGACGAAGGGTTGATCCATGACGAGGGCGACCTCTTCGCGCTGACTCCCGAGCAGCTCGAAGGCTCGGAGTTCTTCACCACGAAGTCCGGCGAGCTCTCGGCCAATGCCAAGCGGCTGTTCCTCAACCTCCGGGCGGCCAAGACCCGCCCCCTGTGGCGGGTGCTCGTCGGGCTCTCCATCCGGCACGTCGGGCCGACGGCGGCGCAGGCGCTGGCCCGGACCTTCGGCGATCTCGACCGGATCGCGGCGGCGAGCGAAGAGGAGTTGGCCGCCGCGGAGGGTGTCGGTCCCACCATCGGGGCGTCGCTCGTGGAGTGGTTCGCGGTCGACTGGCACCGCGAGATCGTCGAGAAGTGGCGGGCGGCCGGCGTCCAGCTGCGCGAGGAGATCGAGCAGGGTCCACGGCCGCTCGAGGGCGTCACGGTCGTCGTCACCGGCAGCCTCGAAGGCTTCTCCCGCGACGAAGCAACCGAGGCGATCACGGCACGGGGTGGCAAGGCGTCGGGCTCGGTGTCGAAGAAGACCGGCTTCGTCGTCGCCGGTGACAACCCCGGATCGAAATACGACAAGGCCCGCGACCTCGGCGTACCCATCCTCGACGAGGCAGGCTTCCAGGTGCTCCTGGACGACGGCCCCGACGCCGCCCGCGAACACGCACTTCCCGCGGAGTAGCCGCAGGTCGGGCTACTCCTCAGACGCCAGTGCCATGACGCTCTGGGAGAGGGCGGCGAGGTAGGCGAGCCGGGCCAGCTCCGAGTCGAGGATGTCGGGGCCGCCGTACCTTCCGACGACCAGAGCCCGGCACGGCTGGCCGAGGGGCACCGCGGCCGCCGCGACGTAGCGCCACCCGTGGCCCTCCCACTCGGCAGGAATGCTCAACCGGCGCGCCGAGGGGAGCGGGAACCAGAACGCCTCGCCCGCTGGGAGTCGTGGTGCCGTCCTCGTCGCATGGACGATCTGTGTGCCCTCGGTCCCTTCACCCGCGTGGACGAGGAACGCCCAGTCCGCCCGGAAGACGGTGGGTGCCTGGTGGACCAGAACGCGTTCGGCGTCGGTGGGTTCCTCGGTCATCGCCTCGATGGCTTCCAGGTCGTGGCGCAGGTTGCCGCCCGCCGCATACCGCGAGAGCCACACCACCCGGACACCGGGCACCGAGTGGCAGGCCGAGACGAGGGCGTCGGCACGTCCACCAAGGGGAAGTTCGACCACGAAGTCGTCGACCGCCGTACCGTCATCTTCACGGCCCATCACGTCGACCGCCACGATGTCGGCACCGGTCTTGCCGAGCGCCGAGGCAACGGTCCCCAGCGCACCTGGTTCGTCAGGGAGTACGACGCGGACGAGGTACACACCATGATTGTCGCAGCGAATGATCGGCGACGTTGTTGCTTCGAGGTCAAGTTCCGTGACGAGTCATGCCGGTGTGCCCGTGGGGAGCCCGATCGGTGGCCCTCCTAGGATTGCCGGACCGGGCCCTGCCTGCGTGATCATGAAATCTCCTCGGCGTCAGAGCACCGCGCAGTCTTCATGATCACCGGACGAGGCTCAGGGCTCGGCACCAACGGCAAGGACAACGCGACGGCAAGAAGGGTCACCACCGTGCCTGCGATCACCCGCGAGGAGGTTGCGCATCTGGCGCGCCTCGCCCGGATCGACCTGACCGATGACGAACTCGACCATCTCGCCCCCCAGCTCGACGTCATTCTGCAGTCGGTCGCCCAGGTAAGTGACGTCGCGGCACTGGACATCCCGCCCACCTCGCACCCGCTGCCGCTCACCAACGTCTTCCGCGCCGACGAGATACGACCCGGCTTGTCCGCCGAGGAGGCCCTGGCCGGTGCGCCACTGGTCGACGGCGAGCCGGCCGTGGAGACGCAGCGATTCCGCGTACCTCGGATCCTCGGCGAGGAGGCGTGATGACCGACCTCACCAAGCTCACGGCGACGCGGATCGCCTACCTGGTCCGCACCGGCGACGCATCCGCGGTGGAGGTGGCGCAGGCCCATCTCGACCGGATCGCCAAGGTCGACGACCGGATCCACGCGTTCCTGCATCTGGACGCCGAGGGTGCGCTGGCGGCTGCGCAAGCCGTCGACGAGAAGCGTGCCGCGGGGGAGCCGCTCGGCCCGCTGGCCGGCGTGCCGCTCGCCCTCAAGGACGTCTTCACGATGAAGGGCGTGCCGACCACCTGCGGATCGAGGATCCTCGAGGGGTGGCGGCCGCCGTACGACTCGACCGTGGTGCGGCGCCTGCGTGCCGCAGACCTCGTGATCCTCGGCAAGACCAACATGGACGAGTTCGCGATGGGGTCGTCGACGGAGAACTCCGGGTACGGGCCGACTCGCAACCCGTGGGACACCGAGCGGATCCCGGGTGGTTCGGGGGGCGGCTCGTCGGCGTCGTTGGCGGCGTACGAAGCACCTCTCGCGATCGGCAGCGACACCGGCGGATCGATCCGGCAGCCGGCGTCGGTCACGGGAACGGTGGGGGTGAAGCCGACCTACGGCGGAACCTCCCGCTACGGCCTGGTCGCCCTCGCGTCGAGCCTCGACCAGCCGGGCCCGTGCGCCCGGACCGTGCTCGACGCGGCGCTGCTGCACGAGGTCATTGCCGGCCACGACCCGATGGACTCGACCTCGATCGACCGGCCGGTGCCGCCGGTGGTCGACGCCGCCCGTGCCGCCGACATCCGCGGCCTGCGGGTCGGCGTGGTGAGAGAGCTCGGCGGCGAGGGTTACCAGCCTGGGGTCGAGCAGCGGTTCCGCGAGGCGGTCGACCTGCTCGGCGAGTTGGGAGCCGAGGTCGTCGAGGTGTCGTGCCCGCACTTCGTCCATGCCCTGGCGGCGTACTACCTGATCATGCCGAGCGAGTGTTCCAGCAACCTCGCCCGCTTCGACGCGATGCGTTACGGCCTGCGGGTCGGTGACGACGGCACCCGCAGTGCCGAGGAGGTGATGGCGTTGACCCGCGAGGCAGGTTTCGGTCCCGAGGTGAAGCGCCGGATCATGATCGGCACGTACGCCTTGTCCAGTGGCTACTACGACGCCTACTACGGCCAGGCGCAGAAGGTCCGCACGCTCATCGCGCGGGACTTCGAGCGGGCCTTCGAGTCCGTCGACGTGCTGGTCTCGCCTACCACGCCGACGACGGCGTTCCGGATCGGCGAACGCGTCGACGACCCGCTGGCGATGTACAAGGCGGACCTCTGCACGATCCCGTCCAACCTTGCCGGCAACGCGTCGGCGTCGTTCCCCTGCGGTCTCTCGCCCGACGACGGCCTGCCGGTGGGGCTGCACGTGATGGCGCCGGTGCTTGCCGACGACCGGCTCTACCGCGTGGGTGGGGCCGTCGAGGCGGCGTACGCCGAACGACGGGGGCATCCCCTGCTCGACGAGGCGCCCACGCTCTAGGGGGTGTCTGATGGATCACGATCGGCTCGCGGCGTCCCGCATCCCGCCTGGCTGCGTTCTCGTCGATCGGCGCACAAGACCAGTGCGCCTTCCTCCTCGGCCTTGCCAGCCGGGCGCGGATACGCGCTCACTGATCGATCGTGATCCATCAGACACCCCCTAGCGCCCGAGGTGTAACAAATGGCGAAGGCCGGCGTCTCTCCTGTGTGATCGAGACGATGAGTGCAGGCACTCGCGACGCTGAGCTGACTGAGCTGTGCCGCGAGCACTGGGTGGGACTCGTCCGGTTGGCGGTGCTGATGGTGGGCGACCGTGCATCGGCCGAGGACGCCGTCCAGGACGCCTTCGCCGGGTTGTACCGCAACTGGGCCCGCTTGCGTGATCCTGCGCAAGCGGTGACGTACCTGCGGTCATCGGTCCTGAATCGCAGTCGCTCGACGCTCCGCCGGCGTCGTGTCGCGTTACGACACGCCCGCCTGCATGAGCCTCCCGTGTGGTCGGCCGAGCACGAGGCCGTGCTGAGCGAGGAGAGACGTGAGGTCTTGCGGGCACTGACGAAGCTACCCGCTCGTCGGCGTGAAGTTCTCGTACTGCGCTTCTATCTCGATCTGAAGGACGCCGAGATCGCCGAGGTCCTGGGAATCAGCCCGGGTGCGGTCCGGACAGCCGCCTCGCGCGGGCTCGCCTCACTCGGCAGGATCCTGAAGGGGGATCGATGAGTCCCATGACTGAAGAGCGACTTCGCGACGCACTCGGTGCCGCGGGCCACACCATCCCTGACGACGCGATCCCGCCGGCACTCTCCGACGGTGGCTGGGCACCGGCCCGACGATCGCGGAGGCTCGCTGCACGGCGGTTCCGGACGTCGAGCTGGCGTTGGCCCACCGTCGCCGTGGCGACCGCCGCGGTGCTGACGCTGGTTGTCGGCCTTCCCGCCCTGATCCTGTCGGCCAGGACCGGCACCGAGGGCGCGTGGACTACCGCTCCAGGCACGATTCCAGCCGCTGACCCACCGCGGTTCTACGTGAGCATCGAGGACTCCGACAAGCTCGCCCGCGTTGTCGTACGCGACTCTCGGACCGGTGCACTGGTCGACACCGCGACCGGCCGGGGGATCTTCTGGTCGGTGGCGGCCGCCCCGGACCAGCGCACGTTCTACGTCTCGAAGCTGGAACGAAACAGCGCCGGCTGCCTGGCTCAGGGAAAGATCGTACGGATCGTGCTGCGGTCCGACGGCGAAACCGCGAGCGTCGACACCGTCGCTGGCACGGTGGATCCCTGGGCCGGCTATGAGGACGTGGCGGTGAGCCCGGATGGGCAGCGCCTCGCGTCCGTCATGAGGTCCTGGAAGGACGACGCTGGATGTACGTCGCGTTCGGGCTGGGCAGCCTACGAGCGGTATCGCTCGGAGTTGCGGGTCATTGACATCCCCTCCGGCGAGCGGCGCGCGTGGGCTTCCGACGACGCGGAGCTCTCGAGTCCTTCGTGGGCTCCAGACAGCAGACGGCTGGTGTTTCTCTGGGGTTCGTCGAGGAGTCCGGGACGATCGCAGGTGTCGAACAGTGGCGAGATCCGAGTGCTGGACACCAACCGCAAGGATGCCATCGACGACGCCGAAAAGGTCACCGACGAAGAGTCCGTGAACCTGCCACGGCTTGGAGAGGGCCTCCTGCGCAACGCGGCGGCAACGTCCGACGGGCAGCACGTGCTCGCGGTGTTCGTCCGTACCGTGGACGTCGAGACCGACGATGCGGCGATGCGGGAGGTCGCGGCGATGGCGCTGGTGAAGGTCGCCGTCGCCGACGGTGCGATCGAGGTCCTCGACGACCAACTCGAGGCCAAGCACGTCGGACGCTTCACCCTCGATGCCTCGCGCCGCCACGTCCTGGTCTCTCCCGAGGAGTCGTACGCGGAGGAAACCCGCCACTGGAGTGTCGGTCGCTACGACAAGGGCACCGTGCGTTGGCTCGACGGCGGCGAACCCTCGCAGGTCTATGCGTGGTGACCCATGGATGAGGGGCGCCCTGATCCAAGAGGTGTTCGTGTGAGGGGCGCCCTGATCCAATAGGTTCGCCGCAGGTGGGCCCTCACACAACGGGCGTTCGCTGTACCGGGCCCCTCATGCCACGGCGCGGGAGCCAGGGGCGGGGGGCTGGATAGGCTGACTTTCCAGAGATCGATCCCTGCCCGATCAAGAAGGACGCTGATGACGACCGGGACCATGCCGAGCCTGCTCGACTATGACGAAGCGGTCGAGCGTTACGACCCGGTGCTCGGGCTCGAGGTGCACGTCGAGCTGAGCACGTTGACCAAGATGTTCTGCGGCTGCCCCACGGAGTTCGGCGCGCCGCCCAACACCCAGGTCTGCCCGGTCTGCCTCGGCCTGCCCGGATCGCTGCCGGTCGTCAACGGCAAGGCTGTCGAGTCGGCGATCCGGATCGGCCTCGCTCTCGGCTGCGACATCGTGGACTGGTGCCGGTTCGCCCGGAAGAACTACTTCTATCCGGACATGCCGAAGAACTACCAGATCAGCCAGTACGACGAACCGATCGCGGTCAACGGCGAGGTCGAGGTCGAGGTCGAGGGGCGTACGTACACGATCGGCATCGAACGCGCCCACATGGAGGAGGACACCGGCAAGTCCACCCACGTCGGCACGAGCGGCCGGATCCACGGCGCCGACTACTCGATCGTCGACTACAACCGCGCCGGCATCCCGTTGATCGAGATCGTGACCAAGCCGATCGAGGGCACGGGCGCGTTGGCGCCACAGGTGGCGCGGGCCTACGTCTCGCAGCTGCGTGACCTGATGCGGGCACTGGGCGTCTCCGACGTACGCATGGAACAGGGCTCGCTGCGATGCGACGCCAACGTGTCGCTGCGGCCGCAGGGTGAGACGCCGTACGGCCTGCGGACCGAGACGAAGAACGTCAACTCGCTGCGTTCGGTGGAGCGTGCCCTGCGGTACGAGATCTGCCGGCAGGGGGCCATCCTCGACGCGGGTGGCAAGGTCACGCAGGAGACCCGGCACTGGCACGAGGACACCGGCATCACGACGTCCGGACGTAGCAAGGAGGAGGCCGAGGACTACCGGTACTTCCCCGAGCCCGACCTCGTGCCGGTCGCGCCGTCGCCGGAGTGGGTGGAGGAGCTGCGGGCCACCCTGCCGGAACCGCCGAGCGCGCACCGCAAACGGCTCGCCGAGGCATGGGGCTTCACCGAGATGGAGTTCCGCGACGTCATCGGCGCGGGCGCCCTGCACCTCGTGGAGGCGACCGTCGAGGCAGGCACGACCCCGGCGGCGGCCCGCAAGTGGTGGCTCGGCGAGCTGGCACGCCGGGCGAAGGAGGCCGAGGTCGAGCTCGAAGCGCTCCCGATCACGCCGCCACAGGTGGCCGCCATCCAGGCCCTCGTCGACGCCGGCACCGTCAACGACAAGTTGGCGCGCGAGGTCTTCGACGGCGTCCTCGCCGGCGAGGGTACGCCCGAGGAGGTCGTCAAGGCGCGCGGTCTCGCCGTGGTGAGCGACGACTCCGCGCTCGGTGCGGCGGTCGACCGGGCGATCGAGGCCAACCCCGATGTGGCGGAGAAGATCCGTGGCGGCAAGGTCGCCGCCGCGGGGGCGCTGATCGGTGCCGTGATGAAGGAGATGCGTGGCCAGGCCGACGCGGGCCGGGTCCGCGAGCTGATCCTGGAGCGCCTCGGCGCCGAGTAGGTCCGGCGCCCTGCGGAAACGTCCTGCACCGTTGCAGTCGGGGCCGATGAGGTCGAGTCGATCTTCGCCGTCGGTGCCGCCATCTACCCTTCGAACTCCTGATCGAAGGGGGATTGCCATGCCACACTGGTGTGAGCGCTCCGCTGGAGGTGTCGCGCAATGGGTGCAATCACGACCGAGGATCCCGACGTGTGGGTCAACCACCCGGGGCCGTGGACCGAGGAAGAGTTCCTGGCACTTCAGGAAAGCCGGTGGGTCGAGCTGGTGGACGGGAGCCTGCTCGTGAATCCCAGCCCGGGCGCTCTCCACCAGGACTGGACGCGCCGGCTGGCCAACTTTCTCGAGGCTGCGGCTCCTGAGACTTTGAACGTTCATTATGAGGTGAACGTCCGGATCGTTCCGGGTCGGATCCGCATTCCTGATGTCGTCGTGACGCATGAGCTGCATCGATCGATGATCTTCGAGGGGAGCCGAGCACTTCTGGTGGCTGAGGTCGTCTCGCCCGGCAGCGGGCGACGTGATCGGGACGAGAAGGCGATCGACTACGCGATGGCGGGAATTCCGTGGTACCTCGTGGTCGAGCCCGATGACGGCGGTCGGCCGGCGTTCTGGCTACGGCGCTTGGAGGTCGAGCGCTACGTCGATCATGCGCGTGCTTCTTGCGGCCAGACCATGCAGTTTCCGGATGTGGGGGCGGAGATCGATCCGGCCCAGCTCGACCGCCGCCACACCTGAACTCAGCGGTCGACCGACGCTACACCTGAGCTCAACGGTCGAGGGACAGCCGCAGGATCCGGTCGTCGCCGTCGCGCGGGTCGCCACGGCCGTCGGTGTTGCTGGTCGTGAGCCACAGTCCGCCCCCCGGCGCCGGTGCCACGGTACGCAGCCGGCCTAGGTCTTCGGTGAAGAACGCCCGCGGCTTGCCGATGACGCGACCCTCGTCGATCTGGATCCGCCAGAGACGTTCGCCACGGAGTCCAGCCATCCACAACGCACCGTCGGCGTACGCAAGGCCCGACGGCGAGGCCTCGTCGGTGGGCCATTGCGCGACCGGATCGACGAACCCGCGCTCGCCCGCGACACCTTCGACCTCGGGCCAGCCGTAGTTCCGACCTGGCCGGATGAGGTTGAGCTCGTCCCAGGTGCTCTGGCCGAACTCGCTCGCCCACAGCCGCCCGTCGTCGTCGAACGCCAGCCCCTGCACGTTGCGATGCCCGTAGCTCCACACCGGCGAGTCGAACGGGTTGCCGGGCGCGGGGTCACCGTCCGGCGTGATCCGCAGGATCTTCCCGCCGAGGGAGTCCAGGTCCTGGGCGAGCGGCTCGTCGGACGCCTCACCTGTGCCGACGTAGAGGAAGCCGTCCGGGCCGAAGACCATGCGGCCGCCGTTGTGGATGCCGCTCCCGGGAATGCCGTCGAGGACCGTCTGGGGGCGGCCGAGCCGGGAACCTGTGTACGGCATGCGTACGATCCGGTTCTCGTCCCCGGCGGTGTAGTAGGCGTACACGAACCGGTCGCGCTCGAAGGTCGGCGACACGGCGATGCCCAGCAGACCGCCCTCGCCGCCCGGCACCACGCCGGGGACGGTGCCGACGGTGGACACCGCGCCGCCGCGGGCGATCCGCTTGATCCGTGCAGTGTCACGTTCAGCCACCAACGCAGCGCCGTCAGGCAGGAAGGCCAGTCCCCAGGGGGACGTGAGGCCGGTGGCGACCGTTCCAGCGATCCGGGGAGCGGGTGGGGGACCGGCCCGGCGGGAGTCCTCGCCCTCGTCCTCAGCTGGCGTGCTCTCCTCGGGAGAGGACGACGCGGTAGCTGTTTGCGACGAATCCGGCGGATTTCCGTTGGTCTCCGGTGCGGGGTCGTCCGCGCAGGCGCCGAGCAGGCCAAGTGCCGTGGTCGCGACGACGGCGACGATGACATGACGCACTGGTGGCTCCTCGATGTGTGAAACGTGCCCTCGCTGCGGATAGTCTCATGGCCCGTGGAGAGCAGGCAGAGTGTCCGGCGTCCGGCGTCCCCACCCGCGCGGGTCTGGCTTCCCGAGCCACCTGCCGTCTATTCCGGGTTGCCCGACGGTTTGGTGATCGACGTCTACGACGGTAGCGCTGAGCCGCCGGAGTCGCTCGCGGGAGTGACCTTCTACGTACCGCCGTACATGGCCGGACCCCACACGGTCGAACTGGTCGCCAGCATGCCCGCGCTCGAGGTGGTGCAGACCCTGACCGCGGGCGTGGAGAACGTACGCCCGCACCTCGGCGAAGGCGTCACCCTCTGCAACGCGCGTGGTGTCCACGACGCCAGTACCGCGGAGCTCGGGGTGGCGCTGATCCTCGCGTCCCTGCGGGGGATCCCCGAGTTCGTCCATGCGCAGACCGAGCACCGGTGGGCGGACGGTCGAAGGCAGGCCCTTGCCGACAAGCGGGTCGTGGTCCTGGGTGCCGGGTCGATCGGACAGGCGCTGGCCCGTCGGCTGGCCCCCTTCGAGTGCGAGGTGACCCTGGTCGGGCGTACGGCACGGGGCGGCGTCGCGGGCGCAGCGCAGCTGGCCGACCTGTTGCCCGCGGCCGACGTCGTCGTCCTGCTCGTACCGATGACGGACGAGACCCGCGGCATGGTCGATGCGAAGTTCCTCGCCCAGCTGAAGGACGGCGCTCTGCTGGTCAACATCGCGCGCGGGCCGATCGTGCAGTCCGACGCTCTGCTCGCCGAGCTGTCGAGCGGGCGGTTGCGCGCCGCGGTCGACGTGACCGATCCGGAGCCCTTGCCTGCAACGGATCCGCTCTGGGACGCGCCCGGGCTGCTGCTGAGTCCACACGTCGGCGGCAACACGTCGGCATTCGTTCCCCGCGGCCGTGCCCTGGTGAGCGCACAGCTGCGCCGCTACGTCGCCGGCGAGCCGCTCGCCAACGTCGTCACCGGCTCGTACTGACCCGGATCCGGTGACCAAGGACGGGACCACGCCCACGCTGGAAGGAGCAACCGAGTGCGGAACCGGGTAGCCATCGTCGTGCAGGTGGCGTTGCCGATCCTGGCGGCGTTGCTGGTCGCGCCGTTCTCCGTACGCTTCGAAGGGTTCTGGCCCTGGGATCCGCGGGTCGTCGACCTGGAGGTCTACCAGTACACCGGCCAGGTCCTGATCCAGGGCGGCGACATCCTCACCGCCCGCACGCCGCGCGACGGGTTGGCGTTCATCTATCCACCGTTCGCGGCACTGCTGTGCCTACCCCTCGTCCTCGTCACGCCGGTCCTGCTCAAGGCGCTCTGGCTCGCGGCGGCGGCGGTCGCGGTGGTGGCCGTCGTCCATCGGCTCGGGTTGACCGGTTGGTGGCTCAGCCTGGCGGCCACGACTGCCGTCCTCTTCGTCGAGCCCGTACGGGAGACGCTGGGATTCGGTCAGGTCAACGTCTTCCTGATGGCGATGGTCGTCCTCGACCTCGTACCCGGCCCCCGCCTCCCCCCATGGCGGCGGCGTCTGCTGCCGCCCGGCGTCCTCACCGGCCTGGCGATGGCGATCAAGGTGACGCCTGCCCTCTTCGTCGTCTACCTCCTTCTCGCCCGCCAGTGGCGGACGGCGCGCACCACACTCATCGCGGCAGGAGCGGCGACGTTGCTGGGTGCGGTCCTCATGCCGCGGGAGTCGCTCGCGTTCTGGCAGTTCCTGCTCGCCGGCGACACGCGGACGGGATCGACGTCGTTCCTGTTCAACCAGTCGATTCTCGCGGCGACGTTGCGCTTCGCCGGCAACGGAATGGCCGTCTACTACGCGGGCCTCGCGCTCAGTGCCGTTGTCGCGTTCGCCGGAGCGTGGGCAGCGGCACGCTGGCATGTACGCGGGCAGCCGCTCCTCGCGGTCTCGCTGTGTGGCGTGGCCACCCTGCTCGCCTCGCCGCTGTCGTGGACGCACCACTTCGTCTGGGTGGTGCCCCTTGCCGCGGTGGTCGTCGACCGCGGTCTGCCCGCCCTGGTACGTGGCTTCTCAGCTGCGTTCGTGGTCTGGGTCGCGGCCGCGGAGTTCAAGCATCTGCCCTGGGGTGAGGACGTCGAGCTGACCTACGGTCCGGCCGAGCAGTTGCTCAGCGGTGTGACGCCGATTCTCGGAACGGTTCTCGTGGGGATCGCTCTGGTCGAGGGCCACCGCTCCGCCAAGCGGACCGCACAACATAGTGCCGAGACTGCCGCCGTGTGAGGGCGCCGTACAGTGAGGGGGCGGAGATCCCGTCCCACGTCGCTGCCATCAGCAGCCTCCACGCACCAACTGTGCGGCGAACGAGGAGCCGAACGACCATGACAGACATCAAGCCCCGCAGCCGGGAAGTCACCGACGGGATCGAGCGCGCAGCCGCCCGCGGGATGCTCCGCGCGGTGGGGATGGGCGACGAGGACTGGGAGAAGCCGCAGATCGGCGTCGCCTCGTCGTGGAACGAGATCACCCCCTGCAACCTCTCCCTCGACCGGCTGGCGAAGGCCGCCAAGGACGGCGTGCACGCCGGCGGTGGCTACCCGCTGGAGTTCGGCACGATCTCGGTCTCCGACGGCATCTCGATGGGTCACGTCGGCATGCACTTCTCGCTCGTGTCCCGCGAGATCATCGCCGACTCGGTGGAGACCGTCGTCGAAGCCGAACGCCTGGACGGCACGGTCCTGCTCGCCGGCTGCGACAAGAGCCTGCCCGGCATGTTGATGGCGGCGGCCCGGCTCGACCTCGCGTCGGTGTTCGTCTACGCCGGCTCGATCCTGCCCGGCAGGGTCGACGGCCGCGACGTCACGATCATCGACGCGTTCGAGGCCGTCGGCGCCTGTGCCCGAGGGCTCATCACGCGAGAGAAGGTCGACGAGATCGAGCGCGCCATCTGCCCGGGCGAGGGCGCGTGCGGCGGCATGTACACCGCCAACACCATGGCGAGCGCGGCCGAGGCGCTGGGCCTCGCGCTTCCGGGTTCGTCCGCGCCCCCGGCGGTCGACCGACGCCGCGACGGCATCGCCCGGCGTTCGGGCGAGGCGGTCGTCGAGATGCTGCGCCGAGGGATCACCGCGCGCCAGATCCTCACCAAGGACGCGTTCGAGAACGCGATCGCCGTGGTGATGGCGCTCGGGGGCTCGACCAACGCCGTCCTGCACCTGCTCGCGATCGCCCGCGAGGCCGAGGTCGACCTCACCCTCGACGACTTCAACCGGATCGGCGACAAGGTGCCGCACCTGGGAGATCTCAAGCCGTTCGGGCGTTACGTGATGAGCGACGTCGACCGGGTGGGTGGCATCCCGGTCGTGATGAGGGCCCTGCTCGACGCGGGGCTGCTGCACGGCGACGCGCTCACGGTGACCGGCAAGACGCTGGCCGAGAACCTCACCGACATCGACCCGCCGGACCTCGACGGCACGATCATCCGGGCCATCAAGGACCCGATCCACCGCACCGGCGGCCTCACGATCCTGCGTGGTTCGCTCGCGACCGAAGGTGCGGTCGTCAAGAGCGCGGGCCTGGACGCAGCTGTCTTCGAGGGCCCGGCGCGGGTCTTCGAACGCGAACGCGGCGCCCTCGACGCCCTCGAGGACGGCACGATCCAGGCCGGAGACGTCGTGGTGATCCGCTACGAAGGCCCCAAGGGCGGCCCGGGCATGCGCGAGATGCTTGCCATCACCGGCGCGATCAAGGGTGCGGGTCTCGGCAAGGACGTCCTGCTCCTCACCGACGGTCGCTTCTCCGGCGGCACCACGGGCCTGTGCGTGGGCCACGTCGCGCCCGAGGCGGTCGACGGAGGTCTGATCGGCCTGGTTCGCGATGGCGACGTCGTACGCCTGGACATGACCGCGCGCACGCTCGACCTCCAGGTCGACGCCGACGAGCTCGAACGCCGCCGGAAGGACTGGGAGCCCCTGCCGCCGACCTACACCCGCGGTGTCCTCGGCAAGTACGCCAAGCTGGTGAAGTCCGCCGCGCACGGCGCCGTCTGCGGCTGACGGCTGAGTGGGGGAGGACACATGGGCAAGATCCACGAACGCATCGACGGTCGGCTGCGGACCTTCATCGAAGCGCAGAAGATGTTCTTCACCGCCACCGCGCCGAGCGGGTCGGACGGGCACGTCAACGTCTCGCCCAAGGGGGTCGGCGGCACGTTCGCGGTGATCGACGAGCACACCGTCGCCTACCTCGACATCACCGCGAGCGGCGCCGAGACGATCGCGCACCTGCGGGACAACGGCCGGATCACGCTGATGTTCTGCGCCTTCGAGGGCCCACCCAACATCGTCCGCCTGCACGGGCGAGGACGGGTGGTGTCGATCTACGACGACGCGTACCCCGCGTTGGCCGAGCTCTTCACCGAGCATCGTGGTGCCCGCGCGGTGATTGTCGTGGACGTGCACCGGATCTCGGACTCCTGCGGTTACGGCGTACCCCTCATGGACTACGTGGGGGAGCGCGACCTGCTGCCGCCGCACATGGACCGGAAGGGGCAGGAGGGGCAGGTGGCGTACCGCCGGAAGAAGAACCTGCACAGCATCGACGGGCTCCCGGCGTTCACCGATGATCCGGCGCCCGTGCCGGACGATCCAGGCGCCCCGGAGGGTGACGACATGCGGACCGAACGTCCGGATGTCGAGACACGCGAGGCTTCGGCTTGACGTGAGGGGCGACGGTCAGAGAACGTGCATGCGTGCGTCCACAGATTCTCGTACTCCGACAGCGCGCCGGCTGAGCCCTCACACGGCTGACACAGCCAGCGCGCACCCCTCGTTGCCCGTTCGGGCCGGGGGGTTTTTGTTTCCCCGGCAACGACAACACAGACTTTCGACGACAACACCGACAACGCCGTCGCTACGGAAGGGCGAACGATGAGCGACCAGACGACCGGAGGCCGCACCCCCGGCGCCGCCCACCCGAAGGGCACGCAGCCGACGGGTGGAGCGCAACCGACCGGTGGCCAGATGACGGGCGCGCAGAGCCTGATCAAGGCGCTGGAGTCGGCCGGTGTCGACACGGTCTTCGGCATTCCCGGAGGAGCGATCCTTCCGGCCTATGACCCGCTGCTGGACTCGCACAAGATCCGCCACATCCTGGTCCGCCACGAGCAGGGTGCCGGCCACGCCGCCGAGGGGTACGCACTCGCCACCGGCAAGGTCGGTGTCTGCATGGCGACCTCCGGACCGGGCGCGACCAACCTGGTGACGCCGATCTCCGACGCGTACATGGACTCCGTTCCGATGGTCGCGATCACCGGCCAGGTCCCGGGGAGCGCGATCGGCACCGACGCCTTCCAGGAAGCCGACATCCGCGGCATCACGCTCCCGATCACCAAGCACAACTTCCTCGTGACCGACCCGGCGGAGATCCCGCGGACCATCGCCGAGGCGTTCCACATCGCGTCCACCGGTCGTCCGGGCCCGGTCCTGGTCGATGTCGCCAAGGACGCCCTGCAGGCGATGACGACGTTCTCCTGGCCCACCAGCCTCGACCTTCCGGGCTACCGCCCGGTGACCCGGCCCCACGCCAAGCAGGTGCGCGAAGCCGCGCGGCTGATCACCGAGTCGCGGCGACCGGTGCTGTACGTCGGGGGCGGCGTGATCAAGGCCCGCGCGGCCAAGGAGCTGCGGGTCCTCGCCGAGATGACCGGCATCCCGGTCGTCACGACCCTGATGGCGCGGGGTGCGTTCCCCGACAGCCACCAGCTGCACCTCGGCATGCCCGGCATGCACGGCACGGTGGCGGCGGTGAGCGCGCTGCAGAAGTCCGACCTGCTGATCTGCCTCGGCGCCCGGTTCGACGACCGCGTGACCGGCAAGCTGTCGACGTTCGCGCCGCAGGCGAAGGTTGTCCACGCCGACATCGACCCCGCGGAGATCTCCAAGAACCGCACCGCAGACGTGCCCATCGTCGGTGACTGCCGGGAGGTCATCGCCGATCTCGTGGTCGCGATCCAGGCCGAACACGGCGCCGGTCGCCATGGCGACTACACCGCCTGGTGGCGGCTCCTGGACGACTGGCGGAACCGGTATCCGCTCGGCTATGCCAAGCCCGACGACGGCTCGCTCGCGCCCCAGCAGGTGATCGAGAAGATCGGCCAGGTCGCCGGTCCCGAGGCGTTCTACGTGGCGGGTGTCGGACAGCACCAGATGTGGGCGGCGCAGTTCATCTCGTACGAGAATCCCGGCACGTTCCTCAACTCCGGTGGCGCCGGCACGATGGGCTTCTCCGTTCCCGCCGCGATGGGTGCCAAGGCGGGCCGTCCGGATGCCACGGTGTGGGCGATCGACGGCGACGGCTGCTTCCAGATGACCAACCAGGAGCTCGCCACCTGCGCGCTGGAGAACATCCCGATCAAGGTCGCGGTGATCAACAACTCCAGCCTCGGCATGATCCGGCAGTGGCAGACGCTGTTCTACAACGAGCGCTACTCCAACTCCGACCTGCACTCCACCCGGATCCCCGACTTCGCCAAGCTGGCGGAGGCGTACGGCTGTGTCGGTCTGCGCTGCGAGCGGCCCGAGGACATCGACGACGTGCTCGCGAAGGCGATGAGCGTCAACGACGTTCCGGTGGTCGTCGACTTCGTGGTCCACCGTGACGCGATGGTGTGGCCGATGGTGGCGGCTGGCACGAGCAACGACGACATCAAGATCGCGCGCGACCTGGCACCCGACTGGGAGCACGACGACCTGTGAGTCCGTACGCCCGTTCCGGCGTTTTCGTCTTCCCCACGTTCTAGGAAAGGAACGAAGAGCAGTGTCCCGACACACGCTGTCCGTGCTGGTCGAGAACAAACCCAGCGTCCTGGCACGGATCGCCGGCCTGTTCTCCCGGCGCGGGTTCAACATCGACTCCCTCGCGGTCGGACCCACCGAACACCCGGAGGTCTCGCGGATGACGATCGTCGTCAACGTCGAGGACCTTCCGCTGGAACAGGTGACGAAGCAGCTCAACAAGCTGGTCAACGTGATCAAGATCGTGGAACTGGACCCGGCGACGTCGGTCCAGCGCGAGCTGCTTCTGGTCAAGGTGAAGGTCGACACGCAGACGCGGGGGAGCGTGCTGGAGACGGTCCAGCTGTTCCGGGCGAAAGTGGTCGACGTCGCTCCCGATACGGTGACGATCGAGGCGACCGGCAACTCCGAGAAGCTCGAGGCGATGCTGCGGGTCCTGGAACCGTTCGGGATCCGCGAGCTCGTGCAGTCCGGCATGGTCGCGATCGGGCGAGGCAGTCGTTCGATCACCGACCGTACCCTCCGCTCGCTCGACCGGGCGAGCGAGCGCAGCGCCTGAGGCTTGTGGTAAGAGCACCCCAGAGAGAACGTACGAAGGAGATCTTGTGGCAGAGCTGTTCTACGACGACGATGCCGACCTGTCGGTCATCCAGGGCCGGACCGTCGCCGTCCTCGGATACGGCAGTCAGGGCCACGCCCACGCGCTGTCTCTGCGCGACTCCGGCGTCGACGTCCGCGTCGGCCTGCCGGAGGGCTCCAGGAGCCGGGCGAGGGCAGAGGCGGAGGGCCTGCGCGTCCTGACGCCGGCGGAGGCGTGTGAGGAGTCCGACCTGATCGTCGTACTCGCGCCGGACCCGGCGCAGCGCAAGCTGTACGCCGAGGCGATCGAGCCCAACCTGGTCGAGGGCGACGCGTTGTTCTTCGGGCACGGCTTCAACATCCGCTTCGGCTACATCCAGCCGCCGGCGGGTGTCGACGTGTGCATGGTCGCACCGAAGGGGCCGGGTCACCTGGTCCGCCGGGAGTACAACGAGGGCCGCGGCGTGCCGGTCCTGGTCGCGGTCGAGCAGGACGCGAGCGGGAACGCCTGGCCGCTCACGATGTCCTACGCCAAGGCGATCGGCGGTCTGCGCGCCGGCGGCATCAAGACGACGTTCACCGAGGAGACCGAGACAGACCTGTTCGGTGAGCAGACGGTCCTCTGCGGTGGTGTGTCGGCGCTCATCCAGGCCGGCTTCGAGACGCTGACCGACGCGGGCTACCAGCCCGAGGTCGCCTACTTCGAGTGTCTGCACGAGCTGAAGCTGATCGTCGACCTGATGTACGAAGGCGGGATCGCGAAGCAGCGCTGGTCGGTGTCCGACACGGCTGAGTACGGCGACTATGTCTCGGGGCCACGGATCATCGACGACTCGGTGAAGCAGCGGATGCGGGAGGTTCTGGCCGACATCAAGGACGGGTCGTTCGCGCAGCGGTTCATCGACGACCAGGACGCCGGCGGACCCGAGTTCGCGAAGTTCCGCGCCCAGTCCGAGCAGCACCCGATCGAGGCCGTCGGCCGCGACCTGCGGGCCCTGATGGCCTGGGTCAAGAGCCACGACGACGACTACGTGGAAGGCACTGCCGCCCGGGGCTAGAGCGGGCGGAAGCGCGAACCGCGTTGCGCCTGGGGCGACAATGACCACGCTGCCCATGCTGCTGGTAGCCGGCGCCCGGCATTGACCACGCTGCTGGTAGCCGGAACAGGTGTCGGCACCTGTCCAAAGACCACAGGCATGGGCAGCGTGGTCATCTGTGGCTCCCGGAGAGCCTCATTTTCCACCTCGCCCGGGCGGGTAGCGGGGTGTTTCCGATCGGCGCCGGTGGGTAGCGTGGTCATTCCCGCCTCGCGTGGCCGCGTTTCGGCACCCCGCTGCAGGTATCAGAGTCGATGATTATGCTGGGGCGGAGCGCCGGGCCCACAGATGTGCTCGGGGACCTGTCCTTCCCCCCGTCTCGGCCCATCAGGAAGGCATTGTCGCGTGGATTCCACCGTGAGCCCCTCAGCGGATGTGACCTTGTCCAAGCCCGTCGTTCTCATCGCCGAGGAGTTGTCCTCAGCGACCCTCGAGGCGCTCGGTCCGGACTTCGACGTACGCCACTGCGACGGCGCCAACCGGTCCGAGCTGTTGGCCGCCGTCACCGACGTCGACGCTCTCCTCGTCCGGAGCGCGACCAAGGTCGATTCCGAAGTCCTCACCGCGGCCTCGCGGCTCAAGGTGGTCGCACGGGCGGGGGTGGGGCTGGACAACGTCGACGTGCGGGCCGCGACGCAGGCCGGCGTCATGGTCGTCAACGCTCCCCAGTCCAACATCGTCTCGGCCGCCGAGCACGCCATCGGCCTGCTCCTGGCGGTCGCCCGCAACATCCCCGCCGCCCACGTCTCGCTCAAGGCCGGCGAGTGGAAGCGGAGCAAGTTCACCGGTGTCGAGTTGCACGACAAGACTCTCGGCGTCCTCGGCCTCGGCCGGATCGGCGTGCTGGTCGCGCAGCGGCTGGCCGCGTTCGGCATGAAGGTCGTGGCGTACGACCCCTACGTCCAGCCCGGCCGGGCCGCGCAGATGGGCGTACGCCTGGTGCCCCTCGACGAACTGCTCGCGACCAGCGACGCGATCACCGTCCACCTGCCGAAGACGCCGGAGACGGCCGGCATCGTGGGTGAGGCGGAGCTCGCCAAAGCCAAGCCCGGCGCGATCATCGTCAACGCCGCCCGCGGGGGGATCATCGACGAGCACGCGTTGTACGTCGCCCTCAAGGAGGGACGGGTCGCCGGCGCGGGGATCGACGTCTTCGTCACCGAGCCGAGCACGGACTCGCCGTTGCTGGAGCTCGACAACGTGGTGGTGACCCCCCATCTCGGCGCGAGCACCGCGGAGGCGCAGGAGAAGGCCGGTGTCGCGGTCGCCAAGTCCGTACGCCTGGCGCTGGCCGGCGAACTCGTCCCCGACGCGGTCAACGTCCAGGGCGGCGTCATCGCCGAAGACGTCCGGCCGGGGATCCCGTTGGCGGAGAAGCTCGGTCGGATCTTCACCGCACTCGCCGGCGAGGTGGCCCTGCAGATGGACGTCGAGGTCCGCGGCGAGATCACCGACTACGACGTCAAGGTGCTCGAGCTCGCGGCCCTCAAGGGCGCATTCGCCTCGGTCGTCGAGGAACAGGTCTCCTATGTCAACGTCCCGTTGCTCGCCGCCGAACGCGGCCTCGAGGTACGCCTGCTCACCGATCCCGACAGCCCCGACTTCCGCAACCTCGTGACCCTGCGCGGGACCCTGGCCGACGGCCGCCAGGTCTCGGTCGGCGGCACCCTCGTCGGCCCTCGCCACGCCGAACGCCTGGTCGAGGTCGAGGGCTTCGACATCGAGATCGAGCTGACCGAACACATGGCAGTCCTGAAGTACGTCGACCGGCCGGGCGTCATCGGCGTCATGGGCCGGATCCTCGGCGAGGCGGGGGTCAACATCGCCGGCATGCAGGTCAGCCGGGACCGCCGAGGCGGCAAGGCCCTGGTGGCGATGACCGTCGACTCGGCGATCCCGCAGGCGGCGCTCGACGAGATCGCCCGCGAGATCAACGCCCAGGACATCCGCGCCATCGACCTCGTGGACTAGGGCCCAGAACTGGCCCGTGGCGGCCCGCGGTCAGCGGCGGGTCGCGATCAGCACGCTGGCGTCGCTGGCGACCATCACCTCGACCGTTGCGAACCTCGGATCTGTCAGCCACTGCATGCGCATGGTGTCGACCCGGCCCTGGTACATCGGCGGCCAGGTCGAACTCGGGGTGAAGTCGTCGAGCACGACGAACCCGCCTGGCTCCATGAGATCGGCAGCGGTGTCGGGTCCGGCGCGCTTGGCCTCGCGTACGTCGAGGAAGAGCAGCGCGAACGGAGCCTCGGCCGCGAGCTCCTTCCAGTCGGCCTCCAGGACGGTCACGGGCTCGTCTCCGGCGAACATCTCGCGGACCGCCTCGACGAGCGCCGGATCGTGCTCGGCGGTGAGGAGGCGCGCACCCTCGCGCATGCCGCTGCGCAGCCAGGCAGAGCCGACCCCGCAGCCGGTCCCGGACTCCGCGAGCGTGCCGGTGCGGGAGGCGGAGAGGCTCGCCAGCAGCCGGCCGGTCTCGTTGCGACAGGACGACACGAAGCCGCGACGCCGCGAGAGCTGATGGGCTCGTGCGACGACGGCCGGGATCTCAGGCGGCACGCTCATGCGCCAAGGGTGGGGTACATGAGGGCATTCCCGCCCCGGCGTCTCGACATGTGAAAACTTCCCTCGATCCGCGAGACAACTGCTAGGACGTCCAACTAATCTCGGTCGGGTCATGAGATTCGTCGTAATCCTTCGCTGCCGTGGCGGGGCCCGCTGAGGGTCGGCTCTCCGTCACGGGGTCCAGCGTTGCCGGCCCGCCCTTCACTCGAGATGGACGAGCACTCGAGACTGACGAAGACGCGTACGTGCGAAGGAGAATTCCGATGACCAAGGCGCATCGCGAGGCGCAACGGCTGGCCTACCAGGCCCTGCAGGAGGCGCTGGATCGCCGTGACAACGGCGGCAGGACCGCCGCCGCGGTTGCCGAGACCCGCACCGCACATGACAGCCGGGACGCCACCCCGCGCCCGCGGCCGGCAGTCGCCCCATCCGGAAATCCCGTCCGGTGAGATAGGCGACCTCCGCCGTCGAAGCAACTCCAACCGCCCGTCGAGGGCGCCCGTCGACACGACCACATTGCGTTCGACCACATGTCGAGACCTGAGTTTCGGGATGTGGACACTTGCGAATATGGTGATCCGTATGGCTCAGAGCATCCGGCTGGCTGTCATCCCTGGTGACTACATCGGCCCCGAGGTGACCGCCGAGGCCCTGAAGGTCCTCGAGGCGTGCGTACCGGCTTATGACATCAAGGTCGAACAGACGCAGTACGACCTGGGTGCCGAGCGCTACCTCGCGACCGGCGAGGTCCTGCCCGACAGCGTGCTGGCCGAGCTTCGTGCCCACGACGCGATCCTGCTCGGTGCGGTGGGCGGGCGACCGGGCGACCCCAAACTGCCGGCCGGGATCCTCGAGCGCGGGCTGCTGCTCCGGTTGCGGTTCGAGCTCGACCACTACGTCAACCTCCGGCCGTCGCGCAGCTTTCCGGGCGTGCCGACCCCGCTCGCGAGTGACGCGCCGATCGACTTCGTCGTCGTCCGGGAGGGCACCGAGGGGCTCTACGTCGGCAACGGCGGAGTGGTACGCAAGGGCACCGCCCAGGAGCTCGCCACCGAGGTGAGCGTCAACACGGCGTACGGCGTCGAACGCGTGGTCCGCGACGCGTTCCGGCGCGCGCAGGCTCGCCGGGGCAAGCTCACCCTGGTCCACAAGACCAACGTCCTGGTCCACGCAGGCGGCCTCTGGTCGCGGATCGTGGGGGAGGTGGCGAAGGAGTTCGCCGACGTCACCGTCGACTACCTCCACATCGACGCGGCCACGATCTTCCTCGTGACCGAGCCCGAGCGTTTCGACGTCATCGTCACCGACAACCTCTTCGGCGACATCCTCACCGATCTGGCGGGAGCCGTGACCGGCGGCATCGGCCTGGCGGCGAGCGGCAACATCAATCCCGACCGGACGGCGCCGTCGATGTTCGAGCCCGTCCACGGCTCGGCGCCCGACATCGCCGGCACGGGCAAGGCCGACCCCACGGCGGCGATCCTGTCCACCGCCCTGCTCCTCGAGCACCTCGGCGAGCCCGGGGCGGCCCGCCGGATCGAGGACGCCGTGAGCGCCGACCTCGACACCAGGGGCGGCGCCAGCCCTACCCGAACCACGGCAGAGATCGGCGATGCGATCGCCGCCCGAGTAGCCAGCTAGGCCTTTGGACGGGACCCACGTCCTTCGCAAAGGCCCGACGCCGCCCGCGTTCCGCGGGCGGCGTCCTTCGTCTCCAGTCCTCTGGTCTCCAGACTCCTTGTTCTCGTTACACGATTGGGTACGGTGCTGCCATGACCGCAAGCCTCGAGTTTCGCCGCGAGCTCACTCCTTCTCCCACTCCGGTGGAGCGTCGGGAGGATATCCTCGCGCAGCCCGGATTCGGGAGGTTCTTCACCGACCACATGGTCACGGTGACCTGGACTTCGGGGGAGGGGTGGCACGATGCCGTCCTCCGCCCGTACGGTCCGCTCTCGCTCGACCCGGCGACCGCGGTCCTCCACTACGCCCAGGAGATCTTCGAGGGTCTTAAGGCCTACCGCCACGACGACGGCTCGATCTGGACCTTCCGGCCAGAAGCCAATGCCCGGCGGTTCCAGAGTTCGGCGCACCGGATGGCGTTGCCGGAGCTCGACGCCGACGACTTCGTCGCCGCGCTCGACCTGCTCGTCCAGACCGACCACGAATGGGTCCCGACCGGCGGGGAGAAGAGCCTCTACCTCCGCCCGTTCATGTTCGCGTCCGAGGTCTTTCTCGGTGTGCGACCCGCCCATGAGGTGACGTTCGCGGTGATCGCGTCGCCCGCCGCGTCCTACTTCGCCGAAGGAGTCAAGCCCGTCTCGATCTGGCTGTCCGAGGACTACACCCGGGCCGCGGTCGGTGGCACCGGTGCGGCCAAGTGCGGCGGCAACTATGCGGCGAGTCTGCTGGCCCAGCAGGAGGCTGGCGCGAACGGGTGCGACCAGGTGGCGTTCCTGGACGCGGTCGAGCGACGCTGGGTGGAAGAGCTCGGCGGCATGAACCTCTACTTCGTCTTCGACGACGGGTCGATCGTGACGCCCGAGCTCACCGGCACCATCTTGGAGGGCATCACCCGCGAAGCGATCATGGCGCTCGGAGCCGAGCTCGGCCACAAGATCGAAGAACGCCGGATCGACGTCGACGAATGGCGTTCTGGCGTCGTCAGCGGCGGGATCGCGGAGGTGTTCGCCTGCGGTACGGCCGCCGTGGTCACCCCGGTCGGATCGTTGAAGTGGCGCGGTGGCGCGCTCGAGATCGGCGACGGCTCGGCCGGCCCGGTGACCTCGCGGATCCGGCAGCAGCTGCTCGACATCCAGTACGGAAGGGCGCAGGACGCCCACGGCTGGCTCCACCGGGTGCGCTGACCGCTCCTCCGCACGCGGACACGGCCGAACACATCGCCGATGTCACGCTGAGTACTCGATACCAACGTCTTCGCTGATCATCACGGAGCGTCTCCACGGCCTTGCCGATCGACACGGATCGGCGAGGGATCCTGCGCAAATAGGCGTAGGAGGAGTAGCTTCTGTGCGCACAGTACGCGACCTCTGCCGGTAACGAACGCCGGTGACCAGGCCCTCGTCGGTCGCGTCTTGAAACAGGGAGTAACGGAGGTATGAGCGAAGAGAGCAGTGCAGTGGCGTCCCACCCGACCAAGGGAGAGTTCGACCTCACCAGGGTCGAGTGGCGCGCGGCAGTCCCCGGTGGGGACATCGAGGTCGGTTTCGTCGACGACCTGATCGGCATGCGCAACGCCCAAGATCCGGACGGGCCGATCCTCGTCTTCACTCCTGGCGAGTGGGAGGCGTTCCTGTCCGGTGCGAAGGACGGCGAGTTCGATCCCGAGGTCCTCGACCTCGAAGGGGCCGAGGTCGGCGCGGATCCCGGCGGCTCGGGCTGAGACCGGTCGTCAGGTGATCAGCGGCCCGCGAACGGGACATTGGGTTTCTGCAGGGAATGTCCTCTTCGCCGGCCGTTGATCACTCCCGGATCTCCACCGCCCAAGAAGACACCGCCCAAGAAGACACCGCCCAGGAAGACACCGCACCACTCCGCCGCGTGAGATGCCATTGCTGGGTCGGAGCCAGACTCTGCACGAACCGCTCATCGTGGCTGACCGTCACCGTCGTACCTCCGAATGCGGCGACCGCGGCCTCCAACACGTCCAGGGACTCGAAGTCCAGGTAGTTGGTGGGCTCGTCGAGCAGCAGCACCTGCTGGCCGCCGTTGATCAGCGCGGCCAGCAACAACCTCCGCAGCTCGCCCGCGGAGAGTGTGCCGAGAGGCCGCCGGAACTGCGAAGAGTCGAAGAGGTACGAGTCCAGCAGGTGTTCGGCCTCCTCCTCGTACATCGGGACTTCCCTGCGCAGGTAGTCGAGCACCGGCATCCGCAGGGGGAGCCGGTCGTGCACCTGGGGGAGTACGCCGATGCGGGCGGTGGTGGCGATCTCCCCGCCGGCCGGTGCCAGCTCGCCTGAGAGCAGCGCGAGCAAGGTGGACTTGCCGGTGCCGTTCTCCCCGGTGACCAGAATCCGCTCACCACCTCTCACCACCGCCGAGAAGTCCTTCCACAGCAGGCCGTTGCCCCGATCGGCCGCGACGCCGTCCAGGGTGAGGACGGTGCACTCGGGCGGTGTCGTGGCGGCGAGGTCCAGCACCAGGGGCGGGCGTTCCTGCGGGTGCTCGATCCAGCGTGCGGACAGCATTTCCCTGCGCAGCCTGCGTTCCCGGGCCTTCGCCTTCTTCGCGACCTTCTTGGCGTACCGGCGTGCCTTGTCGTTGTGGGTCGTGAGTTCGGTCCGCAACGCCTGGTTCGCGGTGCGTTCGATGTCGGCGGCGAGACGCCGGCGGTGCTTCTCCTGGGCTTCGTAGTCGGCCAACAGCCGCGCCCGGCGGCGTTGCTTCTCCGCGCGGTAGGCCGAATAGCCACCTTCGTAGAACTCTGCCCGGTCGGTGAGGATGTCGAGTTCGACGATCCGGTCGATACTCGCGTCGAGGAATGCCCGGTCGTGGGTGATGACGACGACCGCCCCGCGGTAGTCCGCGAGGAACTCGCCCAGCCAGCTGACGCCGGCGAGATCGAGGTGGTTGGTGGGTTCGTCGAGGAGCAGGATGCTCGGCTCCTGCAGCAGCAACCGCGCCAGCATGAGCCGTGCCTGCTGTCCTCCGCTCACGTCGACCAGGGGGGTACGCGGGTCGAGGGACGCAATGTCGAGGTGGCCGCGTACCTCCTCGGCACGCGCCTCCGCCTCCCAGCCACCCAGCAGCGCGAAGCGGTCCTGCAGTCCGGCGTACTCCGACAGTGTGCCGCCGGCCGCCGGGGCGTCCCTCGCCATGACGTCCTCGAGAGTCCGCATCCGCGCGGCGATCCGGTGCAGCTCACCGAGACCCTCGTCGAGGTACGAACCCACCGTGGCGTCGGTGTCGGCGATCTCCGCGTCGAGATAGCCCACCCGGCCGTGCGGGCCGTACGCCACCGACCCCGCGTCCGGGCGCTCCCGCCCGGCGAGCAGCCGGAGCAAGGTGGACTTACCGGCACCGTTGGGGCCGACGAGGCCGACCCGCTCGCCCGCGTTGACGGTCAGGCTGATGTCGGTGAACAGCGGCTCGTCGTCGTAGCTCTTGGCAAGACCGGACGCCTTGAGCACGGCGGCGGAGGGCGCTACAGAATGTCTGGCGGATGCAGTCATGGGGCCCCGGACTCGATCGGACCGGTCGTGCCGGACAGGTGAGCGGCAACCGGGATGTCGGGAAAGGTGAGTTCTCCTCAGATGCCCATGAGTCAGAGCCTAACCGCCGACGGGACGGACTCTCCAGAGATTTGCCCAAGATCACGGCCCGCCGGGCGCGGCCTCTCGATCGGCAGGACCGCCTGCCGGGAATGGGGTGGTTGACCTGTGCCCGGGGTGATGTGCGACACTGCCGGAATGCTGAAGACCTTCACCCTGATCATTACGTAGGCGCGCCGGACCTGCTTCTCTCGTCCAGCGCGCAGACCTCTCGCTTCCGGCGGGAGGTTTTTTGTTTGTCTCAAGCCCTCCCCGGTTCAGCTCCCACGCCGAGCCCGCAGACGTCAACTCGAGCAGTCATCCCCCAGGAGCGCCTCCCGATGAGCGACTTTCACGTCTACGACACCACGCTTCGCGACGGTGCCCAGCAAGAAGGGCTGAGCCTTTCCGTCGACAACAAGCTGACGATCGCCCGGCACCTGGACGAACTCGGCGTCGGCTACATCGAAGGCGGCTGGCCGGGAGCCAACCCCAAGGACACCGAGTTCTTCGCGCGGGCGCGGTCGGAGCTGCACCTACGCCACGCCACGCTCGCCGCGTTCGGTGCCACGCGGCGGGCGGGGGTGGCGGCGGCAGACGACCCGCTCGTGGCGGCCCTGCGCGACTCCGGTGCCAGCGTCGTGACACTGGTCGCCAAGAGCCACGACCGCCATGTGGAGTTCGCCCTGCGTACCACGCTGGAGGAGAACCTCGCGATGGTGCGGGACACGATCGAACACCTCCGCTCCTGCGGGCAACGGGTCTTCCTCGACGCCGAGCACTTCTTCGACGGTTACCGCGAGAATCCGGCCTACGCCATCGAGGTCGTACGCACGGCCGCCGAAGCGGGGGCGGAGGTCCTCGCGCTCTGCGACACCAACGGCGGCATGCTTCCCGACCATGTGGGCGAGGTCGTCGACACCCTGCTGAGCACGGCCGGTCTCGCGGGGACCACCGCGCGGGTGGGAATCCACTGCCACAACGACGCCGGCTGCGCCGTAGCCAACACCCTCGCCGCCGTACGCGCCGGCGCCACCCACGTGCAGGGAACCCTCAACGGCTACGGCGAACGCACCGGCAACGCCGACCTGCTCACCGTCGTCGCCAACCTCCAGCTCAAGCTCGGACATGCGCTCGTTCCCGAACCTGCCCTTCGGGAGGCGACCAGGATCGCCCATGCCGTATCGGAGGTGACCAACGTTCCTCCGTACTCCCGTCAGCCCTACGTCGGCGCGTCGGCCTTCACCCACAAGGCGGGACTGCACGCCAGCGCGATCAAGGTCGACCCGAATCTCTACCAGCACACCGATCCCGAGCTTGTCGGCAACGACATGCGACTGCTCGTCTCCGACATGGCGGGCAGGGCGAGCATCGAGCTGAAGGGACGCGAGCTCGGATACGACCTCGCCGGTGACCGCGAGCTCGTCACGCGGATCACCGAACGGGTGAAGGAGCTGGAGTCGCGCGGATACACCTTCGAGGCCGCGGACGCGTCGTTCGAGCTCCTGCTCATCGAAGAGGTCGAAGGCGTCCGACCGACGTTCTTCGAGGTCGAGTCCTGGCGGGTGATCACGGACTCCAGGCCCGGCGAGGAAGCCGTCTCCGAGGCGACCGTCAAGCTGCGCGCCGGGGGCGAACGCACCATCGTCACCGGCGAGGGCAACGGCCCGGTCAACGCGCTCGACAGTGCGCTCCGCGGCGCGATCGGGCAGGCGTACCCCATCGTGGACAAGCTCGACCTGATCGACTACCGGGTCCGCATCCTCGAAGCGGGCCACGGGACCGACGCCGTGATCAGAGTTCTGATCGAGCTGTCCGACGGCGAGGAGTCGTGGGAGACCTGCGGCGTGGGGCACAACATCGTCGAGGCGTCGTTCGAGGCACTTGTCGACGGCGTGACGTTCGGTCTCGTCCGCGGTCAGGTCGGCCAGGGCGGCCAGGTCGGGGAGCAGGCGACCTGACCAGGGCGGCCCGGTAGGCTGCGAGCTTCCGTACGGATCCACCGGGGCCGCCGGCGCGGATCCACCGGCGACCAGGAAGCACGAAGGCAGGTTGGCCTTGCGCATCGCCCGGTTCAGTGCAGGTGAGGACCCGAAGTACGCCGTGATCGAAGGGGAGGCGGGGGCCGAGATCGCCGCGGTGATCGACGGCGACCCGCTCTACCGGCCCGTCCAGCCCACCGGCGAACGGCTCCCGCTCACGGACCTACGCCTGCTGGCGCCGATCATCCCACGGAGCAAGGTGATCGGCGTCGGCCGCAACTACGCCGAACACGCTGCCGAGCTGGGCAACGAGGTTCCGGCCGAGCCGTTGATCTTCCTCAAGCCCAACACGTCGGTCATCGGGCCGCGTGACGGGATCGTCTACCCGGCAGAAACCTCGGACCTGCACTACGAAGGCGAGCTGGCGGTGGTGATCGGCCGGATCTGCCGACACGTGCCACGCGAACGCGCCGCCGAGGTCATCTTCGGCTACACCTGTGCCAACGACGTCACGGCCCGCGACCTGCAGAAGACCGACGGGCAGTGGGCGAGGGCCAAGGGATTCGACACGTTCTGCCCGATCGGCCCCTGGATCGAGACCGAGCTCGACGCCTCCGACCTGGCGTTGACGACGACCGTGGCGGGGGAGCCTCGCCAGTCCGGGCGTACCTCGCAGATGATCCACGACATCCCGTCCCTCGTCTGGTACGTCAGCTCGTTCATGACGCTGTTGCCCGGCGACCTGATCCTCACCGGGACGCCGGCCGGTGTCGGGCCGATGCGTCCCGGTGAGGAGGTGTCGGTCACCATCGAGGGCATCGGCACCCTGACCAACCCGGTGATCGCCCATGGCTGAAGGCGGTTCCGCCCGGCCCTCACCAGCCGTCCGTACCCGCTTCGCGCCCTCCCCGAGCGGCGACCTGCATGTCGGCAACATCCGAACCGCGTTGTACGCATGGGCATGGGCGCGCCACACCGGGGGCCGGTTCGTCCTGCGGATCGAGGACACCGACCGGTCACGCATCACCGACGAGGCGATCGCGTCCGCCCTCGAGGACCTGCGCTGGCTCGGCCTCGACTGGGACGAGGGTCCGGAGATCGGCGGCGACTGCGGCCCGTACCAGCAGAGCGAACGCCTTCCGCTCTACCACGAGTGGGTCCAGCGGTTCCTGTCCGAGGGCACTGCGTACCACTGCTACTGCACGCAGGAGGAGCTCGACGCCGAGCGGGAAACGCAACGCAGCAAGGGCCTGCCGCCCGGCTACAGCGGTCGCTGCCGGACGCTGACGGCTGCGCAGGTCGCGGACTTCGAAGCGGAGGCACGCAAACCCGTCGTCCGCTTCCGGATGCCGCCCGGCACCACCACCGTCCACGACACGATTCGTGGCGAGGTGGTCTTCGACCACGCCAACATCCCCGACTTCGTGATCATGCGGGCCAACGGCTACCCCCTCTACAACCTCGCCGTGTCAGTGGATGACGCGCTCATGCGGATCACCCACGTCGTCCGCGGCGACGACCTGCTGGCCTCGACGCCGCGGCAGATCGCGATGTACGAGGCGATGGGCGTTCCCGCCGAGGACGTCCCGGTCTTCACCCACTGCCCGTACGTCCTCGGGACCGACGGCAAGCCGCTGTCGAAGCGCTACGGATCGGCCTCCATCGAGTGGTACCGCGAGAACGGCTACCTTCCGGAAGCGGTGGTCAACTACCTCGCGCTGCTCGGCTGGTCACCGGGCAACGACCGCGAGGACCTCCGCCTCGACGAGCTGGTCGAGCTCTTCGACCTGTCCCGGGTGGGTGCCACGCCAGGTCGCCTCGACCCCAAGAAGCTCGACGCCATCAACGGGGACAAGATCCGCGCGCTCGGCGTTGACGAGTTGGCCCATCGGATCATGCCGTTCCTGCAGGCGGCCGGGCTGGTGGCCGAGCCGGTGCATCCGGACCAGGCACGGCTCGTGGTGGCCGCCGTGCCCCTGATTCAGGAGCGGCTGACCAGGCTCACCGAATCCGTCGACCTGCTGGCCTTCCTCTTCGTCCGCGAGGGCGCCTTCACCGTCGACCCGGAGGCTGCTGCGCGCGTACTCACCACCGACGCCGGACCTGTCTTGTCCGCGGCGTACGAAGCCCTCGCGGCGCTCGCCGTATGGGACCGGGCAGCCATCGAGCAGGCGCTGCGGCAGGTCCTCGTCGAGAAGTTGGGACGCAAGCCCAAGCACGCGTTCGGGCCCGTACGCGTGGCCGTGACGGGGCGGCGGGTATCCCCGCCACTCTTCGAGTCGCTGGAGCTGCTGGGAGCTCACCGCACGCTCGGGCGGATAGAGCGGGCGCTCGAGGTGGACGTCGGCTAGCCGACCCTGATGGCCCGTGTGGGGGTACGCGACGGCTTCGCTATCATCGAGGCGGCCCGCTGCCAGATGGTGGTTCGGGCCGACCCATGGGGTATGGGGTAATTGGCAGCCCGACGGATTCTGGTTCCGTTAGTCTAGGTTCGAGTCCTAGTACCCCAGCGGGTGAGCTGGGAGTCTCCGCGTTCTCGGGAGTCTCCGGTTGGCTGGGAGGCTCTGGTTGGCTGGGAAACGCTGGTTGGCTGGGAAACGCTGGTTGGCTGGGAAACGCTGGTTGGCTGGGAGGCTCTGGCGGACGGACAGTCTCCGGTTGATAGAGTGCAGCTCGCTTTGCGGCCCCGTTGTGTAGCGGCCTAGCACGCCGCCCTCTCAAGGCGGTAGCGCCGGTTCGAATCCGGTCGGGGCTACAGGCTCTTGGGCGATCCGTGTGCGCTAAGCGCACCGGGTCGCCTTTCGCGTGTCACTGACGTCGTACGACAGCAGGTGTCTGCGTTTCCGGAGGTAGAGCATCCGGAACGTGACCTAGCGTGTGCAGCCTTGCGGAAGGACGCCGTGCGGATCGACTTCTGAGCCCGACCGGCACCCCGGGACACGGTGCGTCGGCACCTGGGGACCGGCCGCAGGTGACCTACCAAGGCTCAGAGAACCTTGATCAGCCCGAGTACTGCTTCGCTGCGCCGATCGGGATGTCTGAAACGGCAGGCTGACAGCGGCGGTGTCTCCTCGCCATGGAAGGGGATCGGGATGCCCTCGAGGTGGGCGAGGTCGTAGATGGTGAGCAGGTCGATCCTCAGTGGAACGCCGTCGCGGTCGACCGGCGGACCCACGTAGAAGTCGCTCACGGCCTCCGCCATCACCGATTCCGTGGTGCCGTAGAAGGTTCGGCCGTCGCACATGGCCGAGCTCAGGGAGGTTGCCGAGACCACGCAGGGCACGACGTGCAACTCGACGCCGTAACGGTCGTAGGCCTCGTGCAGCGGGCCCTTCCGCTCAGGGTCGTACCGATCCGTGCCGGTCGCCCTGATCACTTCGCCCAGCGAGTCGTGCGTGTGCGTCGGATGGTCGATCAGGCTGACGGACCGGATGGCAATCTCGCGTTCCCCGTCCTGGCCGAAGTTCTTGCAGATGACGTCATCGAGAGCTGCGCCGACGGCTTCCGCGTCGGGAGGCGCCGTGAGGTCGTACGTCGGCAGCGACATGGTGACGACGGTGACGGGCATCGGTCCTCCAGAGCCGCTCTTGACGGTGTGCCGCCCTGGCCTGCGCTGCAACCGTGTGCCGGTAGGGCGGTTCCGGCCCGGCAGGTGCTTACTCGGCGGCTCGGCGGAGGGACTCGGAGAGGCGTTCGGCGGCCGCCATCACCGCAGGCGCGTGCATCCGACCCGGCTGCCGAGACAGCCGCTCCAGCGGACCGGACACCGACACCGCCGCGACGACCTTGCCGGACGGAGAGCGGATCCCGGCCGAGACCGACGCGACCCCCGCCTCCCGTTCCCCGACGCTCTGCGCCCATCCTCGCCGGCGTACGGCCGCCAACGTCGCCGCCGTGAACTTCGCGCCCTGCAGGCCGCGGTGCAGGCGTTCAGGCTCCTCCCACGCCAGCAGGATCTGGGCGGCGGAGCCGGCGTGCATGGTGAGTTGGGTGCCAACCGGGATCGTGTCGCGGAGCCCGCTCGGGCGTTCGGCGGCGGCGACACAGACGCGCCCCTCGCCCTGGCGGCGGAAGAGCTGAGCGGATTCCCCCGTGATGTCGCGAAGGCGTGCCAGGACGGGCCCCGCGGCGGCCAGCAGCCGGTCCTCACCGGCCGCGGCGGCCAGCTCCCCGAGCCGGGGACCGAGGATGAACCTCCCCTGCATGTCCCTGGCCACGAGACGGTGATGCTCCAACGCGACCGCCAGCCGGTGGGCTGTCGGCCTGGCCAGACCTGTGACCTGAACCAGCCCGGCGAGGGTGGCCGGACCCGCTTCCAGGGCACCGAGAACGAGCGCCGCCTTGTCAAGAACGCCGACTCCGCTAGAGTTGTCCATGACTCGATATTGCAGTCTCGAATTACGAGACGCAAGCCCAGAACCTGAAAAGGCCAAGGTCTGAAGGGTCGAGAACCAGTCAAACCGGACCCACGTTGGGTCGGGTCGAAACAATTGCAAAAGACCTGTCTGGAGGCACCACCATGCGGACCACCCTCGCGGAGAAGGTGTGGGAGGAGCACGTCGTACGCCGGAGTGAGGGCGAACCCGACCTGCTCTACATCGACCTCCACCTCGTCCACGAGGTGACGAGTCCGCAGGCGTTCGACGGCCTCCGCCTTGCCGGCCGCGGCGTACGGCGTCCCGACCTCACGATCGCGACCGAGGACCACAACGTCCCCACCCTGGACTTCGACAAGCCGATCGCCGATCCGGTCTCCCGCACGCAGGTCGAGACCCTGCGTCGCAACTGCGAGGAGTTCGGGGTCCGGCTGCACCGGCTCGGCGACGCCGACCAGGGCATCGTGCACATCATCGGCCCGCAGCTCGGCCTCACCCAGCCCGGCATGACGATCGTCTGCGGTGACTCCCACACCTCGACCCACGGAGCCTTTGGCGCGTTGGCGTTCGGCATCGGCACGAGCGAGGTCGAACACGTCCTCGCCACCCAGACCCTGCCCCAGAGTCGTCCGAAGACCATGGCCGTGACGGTCGACGGCATACCGCCGGAAGGCGTGACGCCGAAGGACCTCGTCCTCGCCCTCATCGCCCAGGTGGGCACCGGCGGCGGGCAGGGGCACGTCGTCGAATACCGCGGCGAAGCCATGCGCGCCATGTCGATGGAAGGCCGGATGACGGTCTGCAACATGTCGATCGAGTGGGGTGCCAAGGCCGGCATGGTGGCGCCGGACGCGACGACCTTCGCCTATCTGGAGGGTCGCCCACACGCCCCGAAGGGCAAGGAATGGGAGGCCGCTCTCGACTACTGGCGTGGCCTCACGACCGACCCCGGCGCGGAGTTCGACCGCGAGGTCCACCTCGACGCGAGCGCCCTGACGCCCTTCGTCACCTGGGGAACCAACCCCGGGCAGGGGGTTCCCCTCGGCGGCGCCGTCCCCCATCCGAGCGACTACGACGACCCGGGCGCACAGGTGTCGGCCGAGCGGGCGCTCGAGTACATGGGCCTCACGCCCGGCACTCCGATGCGCGAGATCACTGTCGACACGGTGTTCCTCGGGTCCTGCACCAACGGCCGGATCGAGGACCTGCGCGCCGCCGCCGACGTGATCCGCGGCCGCAAGGTCGCACCAGGCGTACGCATGTTGGTGGTTCCGGGTTCGGGCCGCGTACGCCTGCAGGCCGAGGCCGAAGGTCTCGACGTGTTCTTCAAGGACGCGGGAGCCGAATGGCGGGGCGCCGGCTGCTCGATGTGCCTGGGCATGAACCCCGACCAGCTCGCGCCGGGGGAGCGCAGCGCGTCGACCTCCAACCGCAACTTCGAAGGCCGGCAGGGCAAGGGCGGACGTACCCACCTGGTGTCGCCGCTCGTCGCGGCCGCGACCGCCGTCAGTGGCCACCTCGCCTCGCCCGCCGACCTGCCCACGACCTGATCCTCCGCACGATCCGAAGCTGACGGAGCCACAGCCATGGAGAAGTTCACCGTCCACACCGGCAAGGCCGCCCCGCTGCGGCGGTCCAACGTCGACACCGACCAGATCATCCCGGCGGTCTACCTCAAGCGCGTGACGCGGACCGGATTCGGCGACGGGCTCTTCGCCGCCTGGCGGGGCGATCCCGCGTTCGTCCTCAACAAGCCGGAGCACCAGGGAGCCTCGATCCTCGTGGCCGGCCCTGACTTCGGCACCGGATCCTCCCGGGAGCATGCGGTCTGGGCCTTGCAGGACGCCGGCTTCAAGGTCGTCATCGCGGCCCGGTTCGGCGACATCTTCCGCGGCAATGCCGGCAAGGCGGGCCTTCTGGTGGCACTCGTCGACCACAAGATCGTCGAACGCCTGTGGGAGTTGGTCGAACGCGAGCCGGAGACTCCCGTGACCGTCGACCTCGAACAGCGCCTCATCCTTGCCGGCGACGGCCCGGACGCGATCCGGGACTCCTTCGACATCGACGACTACACGCGCTGGCGGTTGCGCGAGGGCCTCGACGACATCGGCATCTCGCTCACGCACGTGGATCTGATCGATGCGTACGAGTCCCAGCGTCCCTCCTTGCGGCCCACGACGCTGCCAGTGAGCTCCTGAACCAGCCGGATCGAGTGGTTCAGGGGTGCGTGTCGCCCGCGACACGCCCGAACGTGACCGACTTCACCTTTTCTTGTTTTCGGCAGATCTGAGGCCGCTCGACGCCGCCCTCGGCACTGCCGAACCCTTGCTCCGATGCGGATCCGACCGATGCCGCCGCAGGTCGTCGACACGGCCGAGTCGCTGCCTGGTTGGGGCTCCGCGGCGGCGGCCTGGCGGGGATCCAAGATCAACCGAAGTCGTAGGTGTCTGCGGTCGGCGTACCTCGAAAGCCCTGTGTGGTAAGGGATATGACGGCATGTAGGCCGCTTGGGACGGCCGCTGGCGCGGGGTCGGTTGGCGACCGGAGGGGTACGAACGGCAGCCGGCCAGGTGGTCCGGGAGGGCCGCCATTCGTCAACGCCAGCAGGCGACATCGGGCCTCCCGCGGCCCGTACCCGAACCCTACGAGCGTCCGACGCGGACCCGGTTCCAAGCGCCTCCAGCCGGCCAGAACGCCGCGACACAAGGAGCATCCGGGTGAAGGTTATTGAGTAAGAGCGATACATTCCCTAACGTGCGCATGAATCGAGCGCAGGCTCGTACGATCCCGTTCACCGGAGGGAAGCAGTGAACAAATCTCAGTTGGTCGAGACGCTGGCAACGCGTTTCGAGGGCAACAAGAAGGACGCGCAGCACGCGCTCGAGTCGGTTATCGACGTGATTACGCGCGCTGTGGCGTCAGGCGAGAAGGTCGCCATCACAGGGTTCGGCGCGTTCGAGAAGATCGACCGCCCGTCCCGGATGGTCCGTAACCCCCGCACTGGCGAGCGCAAGCGGGCGAGGAAGACGTCGGTTCCGAAGTTCCGCGCAGGTGCGGAACTCAAGGCCGTCGTGTCCGGCTCCAAGAAGCTGCCAAGGCTCGCGGCCGCGAAGAAGACCGCGACGAAGACGGCAGCCAAGGCGCCCACGGCAAAGCGGGCCGCGACGAAGGCTCCGGCAAAGAAGACCGCCACGCGGTCGCCGGCCAAGCGGGCCGCCACCAAGGTGACCGCCAAGAAGACCGCCACGAAGAAGACGGCGGCCAAGAAGACGACGGCCAAGAAGGCCACCAGCAAGCGCACGCCAGCCAGGCGTGCGGCGAAGCGCTGACTGTCGCCAGCCGCAAGCCGGCAGCAGGCAAAGGGGCCGGCACCTTCTGTTGATGAAGGTGCCGGCCCCTTTGCGTTTCGTCAGTCCGTCAGGGTGTAGATCGTGAGCGATCGGATCTTGGTCGCGTCGCCGGATCCCTCGACATCGAGACGGACCCGTTGCCCGATACGCAGGTGCCGCAGGCCTGCGGTGGCGAAGGCCTCAGCGTCATAGGTCAACTCGACCCCGTCATCGGCCAACACCGTGCCGGACCGGGTCTCAGGATCGAACGAACGCACCGTCGCCTGCATGGCGCGAAGTCTATGCGCCCGGCGATGCGAGGACTATTCCCTCCTCGTGCCGAACAAACCCACTGTCACAGCAGAAGCGCGACGGCGGCCCGGGTACGTGCGCCCACCCCCAGGGTCAACGCGTCCATGAGGTCGGCCTCGGTGTCGACATCGCGGCGTACGGAGGTCATCGCGGGCAGGTCCAACTCCACCGCGCCGGAGGCGAGATGGGCCGCACGGGACGCACCACCGAAGCGGGGGGAGAACTCCGCCGTCCCTGCCGCGCAGTACAAGGTCGTACCGACGGCGTCGGCATCGGCCACGAACGACGTGGGATGTGCCAGCGCGGCATCGAGCACCGGCGCGAGCTCGTCCGGACGAAGTGCGGGCAGATCGCCCAGCATCGCTGCCACGGCACAGCCTGGCCGGCGGGCCCGCGCGCGTGCGGCGCCATGGCGGAGGGCGGCGTTGAGGCCTTCCTCCGGTTCGTCGGAGATGACGATGGCGCCGATCGCTGACAGGGCGGCACCCGACTCGTGATCATGGGTGACAGCAAGGACGTCAACCACGACAGGGCATGCCATCGCGGCGGTGACCGTGTCGAGTGCCATCGCCCGGGCAAGGTCGGTCCGGTGCTCTCCGGCGAACGGAGCAAGCCTGGACTTTCCGACCGTCGCCGGCTTGACGGGCACCACGAGGGTCCAGCCGGCCCCACCGCGGTGATCGGGGGAACTGCCGCTGCCGTTGGCACGTTCTAGCAAAGACATCGACGTCGATCCTCTCAAGTCCCAGCCCACCGGCGATCCGCAGGACTCCCGGCAGAGCACCCCGGACCCGCTGCTCGACACCACACCAGGCGTCGTTCAGACTGTGGCGGGCGAACGTAGGGTTTCCAGGACCTCGTGCCATGCGCGCCCTGACCGACCGCCCACGCCCGTCACCCCACACCGCGCGGGCCGACGAGGAGGACAGAGTGCCGCCGCCGCAGACCCCGTCACCGAAGACCCTGCCGTCACCGAAGACCGGCTTCTGCTACGACCTGGCCGCCGCGGCTGTCGTGCCCTTCATGCGTACGTTGACCAGGCGCGAGTGGCGAGGCACCGAGCACATTCCCGCCAAAGGTGGCATCGTCGCCGTCACCAACCACTTGTCGTACTTCGACCCGATCGCCATCGGGCATTTCCTGCACACCTCCGGCCGCCCGCCGCGATTCCTCGCCAAGGCGAGCCTGTTCAACATTCCTGTGGTGGGGAAGTTCCTGCGCTCGGCCGGACAGATCCCGGTGCACCGCGAGAAGCGCACCGCCGGCGACGCTCTCGCCGAGGCCTGCTCCGCGATCGACGAGGGGGAGTGTGTCGTGGTCTATCCGGAAGGGACGATCACCCGTGACCCCTCGCTGTGGCCGATGGTCGGCAAGACCGGAGCCGTACGCATCGCCCTTCGTACAGGTTGCGAGATCGTTCCCATCGCGCAGTGGGGGGCCCAGGACGTGCTTCTGCCGTACGCCAAGTTCCCGCGCCTGCTTCCACGCAAGACGATGCGGATGGCGGCGGGACCACCGGTGGATCTCTCGGCGTTCCGCGGCGACCAGGCAACCCCGTCGCTGTTGAAGAAGGCGACCGTGGTCGTGATGGACGCGATCACCGCGCTGCTCGCCGAGCTACGTGGGCAGGAGGCGCCGAACGACCCGTTCGATCCGAGCAAGTTCGACGTGCCCTCGATCGGAAACCCGTACAAGAAGCGGATTCACCAGCGATGATGGTGCCCTTTATCCGATAGCTCCGTGTGAGGGTGCCTTCATCCAGTGCCCGATTGGTGGAGGGTGCCCCTCATCCAATCGGCGGGGCGCGGTCAGCCTGACCGGTCGACGAGTTGGTCGAGGGCGGTCGAGAGGTCGGTCCAGAGGTCGTCGACGTCCTCGATCCCGACGCTCATCCGGACGAGGTTGTCTGGAATCGTCGCTACCTCGGTTGCCCAGCGCCGTCGGCGCTCGAACGTCGACTCCACGCCGCCGAGGCTCGTCGCGTGCACCCACAGCCGGGTCGTTCGGGTGAGGGCGTCCGCCGCCGCCGCACCGCCACGCAACTCGATCGCGATGATCCCGCCGTACGCCCGCATCTGCGCCGTCGCGCGCCCGTGCCCAGGATCGGACGCCAGCCCTGGATAGCGCACCCGCTCCACAGCCGGATGGGCGGCGAGGCGTTCGGCCAGGGTGACCGAGTTGGCGCAGGAGCGCTCCACGCGGAGATGGAGAGTACGCATGCCGCGCAAGGCGAGCCACGTCTCGAACGGCCCCGGTATCGCTCCGATCTTCCTCCGCCGGCTCGCGAGCTCCTCGTACAACTCGTCACCGCGCGGGGTCGGGGCCGTCACCAGTGCACCGAGTACGACATCGCTGTGCCCGGCGAGAAACTTCGTCGCCGAGTGCACGACGACATCGGCGCCTGCGTCAAGGGGTCGTTGCAGGAGCGGGGTCGCGAACGTGTTGTCGACGGCGACGACGGCTCCCGCCTCCCGCCCGGCCGCGCACAGCGTGGGCAGATCCGCCACCTCGAGCGCCGGGTTCGTCGGCGACTCGACGAGGACCAGATGGGCGCCCGGCATCGCCCGGCGTACCGCCTCGGTGTCGGCGATGTCGACCAGCCGTGCCTCTCCGAGCCGGCCGGACGTCGTGAGATCGGCGAGCTGTCCCACGGTGCCCAGGTAGGCGTGGCGGGGGGCCACGACGATGCCACCCACAGGCACCAGGTCGAGCACGGTGGCGATCGCGGCGAGCCCCGACGCGTACGCAAGGGCCCGCCCGCCCTCCAGGCCCCCCAGGACCTCCTCGAACGCCTCCCAGGTGGGGTTGGCATACCTCCCGTACTCCAGCGCGCCTCCGGCGACGTAGGTCGAGGCCAGGGTCAAGGGCGGGTTCAGCGGGGCGTCCGGCTCGTGCGCGGGGCGTCCGGCGGTCACTGTGAGTGTCGAGGGGGTGAGCGTCTCGGGGAGTTCGCGCATATGCCGATTCTTCCTGACTCATTGCGCGGCTCAACCGCTGACATTTCGCTGCCCCTGCCGAGTAGGGTCAGGGCGATGAGCGAGTTCGAGCGGAGCCTGTCGCCCCGAGCACTACCCGACGACGGGCCGTCTCCAACCGATGCCAAGCCCCGGGTCGCTGTCGTCTTCGGCGGGCGCAGTTCGGAGCATGCCGTCTCCTGCTCCACCGCGGGCAGTGTGCTGCGTGTCCTCGACCGGGACCGGTACGACGTGATCCCCATCGGCATCACCCTCGACGGGCGCTGGGTCCTCGAACGCGATGAACCCGAACACCTCGCCATCCAGGCGGGCCACCTTCCCGAGGTCGACGAGAAGGGTGCCGCCGTCGTGCTCTCCAACGACGCGGACAAAGGGCTCGTCGCCCTCGACCCTGCCTCCGGGCCGAGCAGTCTCGGCGAGGTCGATGTCGTTTTCCCCCTGCTGCACGGGCCTTTCGGCGAGGACGGCACCCTGCAGGGTCTGCTCGAGATGGCGGGCGTGCGCTACGTCGGCGCCGGCGTGCTGGCCAGCGCGATCGCCATGGACAAGCACTTCGCCAAGCAGGTCTTCGCCGCCAACGCCATTCCCGTGGCGCCCTACACCGTGCTCAAGCCCGGTGCCTGGGACCGCGACCGCCCCGCCTGCGAAGAGGCGGTTGCCTCGCTCGGCTACCCCGTCTTCGTCAAACCGACTCGCGGCGGATCGAGCATCGGCATCACCAAGGTGGGCCGGCCCGGCGACCTCGCCGACGCGGTGGAGAAGGCGCGCCAGTTCGACCCCAAGGTGCTCGTCGAGGCCGCGGTCGAGAACGCCCGCGAGATCGAGTGCGGCGTCCTGGATCGCCTCGACGGCGGCCGGCCGGAGGCGAGTGTCGTGGCCGAGATCCGGTGCGACACGGAGTTCGAGTTCTACGACTTCGAGGCGAAGTACCTCGACGACGAGGAGCACGTCAACCTGGAGGTGCCGGCCGACCTCGACGACGCGGTAGCCGACGAGGTACGCGCGCTCGCCGTCAAGGCATTCGACGCGGTCTCGGCCGAGGGGCTGGCCCGGGTCGACTTCTTCCTGCGCCAGGACGGCACCGTGATCCTCAACGAGATCAACACGATGCCCGGCTTCACTCCGTACTCCATGTTCCCGCGGATGTGGGCCGCCACCGGACTCGACTATCCCGCTCTGGTCGACCGGCTGATCCAGCTCGCCCTGCAGCGCCCCACCGGCCTGCGCTAGGACTCGCCGGGCGCGGATCGCGCTACTGGCACGGCTTCACCTGGCGCACACGGCGGTCGACGCTTGACGCGAGGTCGACCAGCGAATCGGCGGCAGGGTCGTACGCCTCTGGCACGGCGACCTCGACATAGGTCGCCCGCCCGACTGTGGTGAAGATCGTCCCGCGGGTCGCCTTCTCCGCGTACCATCCGACGCCGTTGATCTCGAAACACTCCGAGGTCGGTGTCAGCGCCTCGGGGCGGGCTACGCCGCAGCGCAACGTGATCGGCGGGTCGCCCCACGCCGCGGCCAGGGCTTCCGGTGGCTCCACCCGACGGGCCTTGCCACCGCCGACGTTGGCCGGAAGATCGTCGATCAGCGCCCGACACGCTCCCTTCGCCGCCCCACTCGGCTCCGGTGGCTCGACGCTCACCGGCCCCTGGCCGCAGCCGGTCAGGGCGAACGCCAGCGCCACACCCACCACGAGCGCGGACGTACGAAGGAATCCCGGCGTAGGACAGCGAAGAATGGCCGGACCTAGATATGGACGACGGGACAGGTGAGGGTCCGGGTGATCCCGGTGACCCCCTGCACCTTGGCGACGACGAGTCGACCCAGCTCGTCGACGTTGGTCGCCTCGGCACGGACGATCACGTCATAGGGCCCGGTGACGTCTTCGGCGAGGGTGACACCTTTGATGCGGGCAATCTGCTCTGCGACTTCGGCCGCCTTGCCGACTTCGGTCTGGATCAGGATGTAGGCCTGGACCACCACTGGTCGTCCTCCCGGGCTCGTGGCGCAGTACTCAGCGCTGGCGCGCATTCATGACGTACGCCCTGATACCGCCACCACGCGGTAGCGTCGTCGCGGAGCTCCAGGGGATCACGTCGTGGTCACGCTATCGTGGGACGTGCCACCCCGCGCGGCTCGGCCCAGCTGTCGGCCCAGCTGTCGGCGCTGCCGCGGGCCCAGTTTGGCAGTGGAGCCAGGTGCAGTGGAGCCGGTTGAACAGTGGAGCCAGGTGGCAGTGGAGCCGGTTGAACGGTGGAGCCGGCCGGGAGGGAGCGACGAGGTGGGCACGCCCGCAGGGGGACATGGCGAGACTCTCAGCGAGCTCGGTGAGTTCGGACTCATCGACATCTTCCGAGCCAGGTTGCCGGTCGGTCCGGGCGTCGAGCTCGGGCCCGGTGACGACGCGGCGGTGGTGGCCGCGCCAGACGGTCGGATCGTGGCGACCACCGACATGCTCGTCGAGGGCCGGCACTTCCGTCGCGACTGGTCAGGCGCCTATGACGTGGGCCGGAAGGCGGCGGCGCAGAATCTCGCCGACCTCGCCGCCATGGGTGCCGCACCCACGGCGCTCCTGGTCAGCTTCGGCGCGCCCGGCGACCTGCCGGCGCAGTGGGCGATCGAGTTCACCGACGGCCTACGCGACGAGTGTGACCTGGTGGGTGCGTCCGTCGCGGGTGGCGACGTCGTGTCCTCGCCGGCGGTGGTGGTAGGGATCACCGCGTTGGGCTCGCTGGAGGGGCGTCGCCCGCTCACCCGGTCCGGAGCACGCCCCGGCGACCTGGTGGCCGTCTGTGGCCGGCTCGGCTGGTCCGCGGCGGGACTCGCCGTACTAGGCCGGGGGTTCCGGTCGCCGCGGGTCGTGGTGGAGGCGCATCGCCGGCCGCAGCCGCCGTACGACGCGGGACCGGAGGCGGCGGGTCTCGGCGCGACGGCGCTCGTCGACGTCAGCGACGGACTCCTCGCCGACCTCGAGCACGTCGCCCGCGCGAGTGGCGTACGCATCGATGTGGACTCCAGCACCCTCGAGATCGGCGAACCGCTCCAGGCCGTGGCGGCGGCGATCGGTGTCGAGCCGCTGTCGTTCGTTCTGACCGGCGGGGAGGACCATGCGCTCGCCGGGACGTTCGGTCCGGACGTGGTGCTCCCAGCGCGCTGGACCGTGATCGGCCGCGTGTGCGCGGCGGGGGACGCAGACCTCGCCGCGGAGCCGGCGATGGCGACCGCGCCGACCGGTCCGCTCGTCACTGTCGACGGCGTGGCCCACGAAGGGCGGGCCGGTCACGAACACTTCCGTTGAAGGTCTGGGTGCCCGGCGCGGGCGTCCGAGGACGGCAAACGGCCGGCCATCCCGGACGGAACGGCCGGCCGTCGTGAGACCGGAGCAGGGTTTGGGGTCAGCGGCTGACCTTGCCCGCCTTGAGGCACGAGGTGCAGACGTTGAGGCGCTTCGGCGTGCCCTCGACGGTCGCGTGCACCCGCTGGATGTTGGGCTCGAACCGCCGAGCGGTGCGGGCCTTGACCTTCCGCTTCAGTGCGCGCGTACCCGTGCGGGCCACGTTGTTGCCGAACCTGGGACCCTTGCCACAAACGTCGCAGACGGCAGCCACGGCAGACACTCCTGTGCAGATTCTGGATATGGACGGTCGCCCGGCCGATCGGCGGTCGAGGGTGGCACGCACGGAAGTGACACGTACCGGCCGCGCCGACGGGGGCAACCGGTCGAGAGTATCCGACCAGGGCCACGACGCGCCAACCGGGGCGGTGGGGGTGGTGATCGGTACTCTCGCGGAGCATGAGCCCGCCGACGGGATCACGGGAGTGCCACGCGCCCATGGCCAGGCACGCTGGCGATAGGCTCGCCGATGAGGTGATCGGCCGGATCCGTGCCGCCCGAGGTCGACGCGTTCAGCTACGCCGGCGGCCAACCGCACCCAATCCAGGAATGTGGCCCCTGCGGATCGGGGTGGAGTGATGGCAAAAGTCCTTCCGTTGAAGTCCAAGACGACGCTGGGCACCCACCTGGCTGGTGTCCTCAGCGAGGGCGCGGCGCGTGGCCTGCGCGACCGCCTCGACATCGAGACCGTCGGCGACCTGCTGCGGCACTATCCACGCCGTTACGTCCAGCGCGGTGAACTCACCAACCTCGACGATCTCCGCGTCGGCGACGAGGTCACCGTCATGGCGGAGATCGCCTCGGTCACGGGCCGTCCGATCAAGATGAAGAACCGCCCGCGCAAGGGCCACATCCTCGAGGTCGTCGTCACCGACGGCCGCGGCAGGCTGTCGTTGACGTTCTTCAACCAGGCGTGGCGGGGTCACCAGCTGCAGGTCGGCCTGCGCGGGCTGTTCGCCGGCAAGGTGGAGGCCTTCCGCAGCAAACGCCAGCTCACCCACCCTGACTTCGTACTCCTCACCGATGACGAGGACTTCGACAACAACCTCACCGAGGCGTTCGCCGGGCAGCTGATGCCGATCTATCCGGCGACCACGCAGGTGGCCACGTGGACCATTGCCCGGTGCGTACGCAGGACCCTCGACGCGCTGGAGATGGTGCCGGACCCGATTCCGGCCGAGATCCGCGAACGGCACGGCCTGCTGGGTCTGCGCGACGCGTTCTTCGCCCTGCACCGGCCCGCTTCGCAGTCCGACGTCACCGCAGCCAGGAAGCGGTTCCGCTTCGAGGAGGCGTTCGTCCTCCAGGTCGAGTTGGCCCGGCGCCGGTCGGCGGCGCGGGAGCTGCCGGCCACACCGCGGGTCGCGCGAACCGACGGCGTACTGGCGGCGTTCGACGGGCGCCTTCCGTTCGAGCTCACGGCGGGTCAGCGCGCGGTCGGCGAGGCGATCGAGCACGACCTCGCCCGCGATCACCCGATGCAGCGCCTGCTCCAGGGCGAGGTCGGTAGCGGCAAGACGGTCTGTGCGGTCCGCGCGATGCTGGCGGTTGTCGACGCCGGGGGACAGGCGGCCCTGCTGGCGCCGACGGAGGTTCTCGCCCAGCAGCATCACCGCTCGATCACGCAGTTGCTCGGCCCGCTCGCCGAACGCGGGCTGCTCGGCGGCTCCGACCAGGGCACCCGGGTCGTCCTGTTGACCGGCGGACAGAGCACGGCCACCCGCCGCAAGGCGCTGCTCGACATCGCGTCCGGCGAGGCCGGCCTGGTCATCGGCACGCACGCGCTGCTCGAAGACCAGGTGATGTTCGCCGATCTGGGGCTCGTGGTGATCGACGAGCAGCACCGGTTCGGAGTGGAGCAGCGCGCCGCGCTCACCGAGAAGGCGGGCGGTGCCCCGCCGCACGTCCTGGTGATGACGGCCACGCCGATTCCACGTACGGTCGCCATGACGGTGTTCGGCGATCTCGAGGTCTCGACGCTCACCGAGCTGCCGAAGGGCAGGGGGGCGATCCAGACCACCGTCGTTCCCATCGCCGACAAGCCGTCCTGGCTCGATCGGGTCTGGGACCGGGTCCGTGAGGAGGTCGCCCAGCGTCGGCAGGCCTACATCGTCTGTCCACGGATCGGCGACGACGGCGCCGAGGAGGAGATCGTCCCACCGGACGGCACCAGTCCACCGGTGCTCAAGCTCGTCCAGGGCGGCCGCTCGCGCACCCGGGCGCCGTCGAGCCGGCCCGAGGCGGAGTCTCTTCTCGACCTCGCCGCGTCGCTGCGCGCCGGGCCGCTGGCCGACCTCCGCGTCGAGGTGCTGCACGGCCGCCTGGCATCGGATGCCAAGGATGCCGTGATGCGCGACTTCGCGGCCGGCGAGATCGACGTCCTGGTGGCGACGACGGTCATCGAGGTCGGTGTCGACGTTCCCAACGCCTCGACGATGGTCGTGATGGACGCCGACTGGTTCGGGGTGTCCCAGCTCCACCAGCTGCGCGGCCGGGTGGGCCGGGGTGGCCTGCCCGGGCTGTGCCTGCTCGTCACGAACGCGGAGGAGGGCACGCCCGCCCGCACACGCCTCGACGCCGTCGCGTCCACGTCCGACGGATTCGAGCTCAGCCGCCTCGACCTCGAGCAGCGCCGCGAAGGCGACGTCCTCGGCGCCGACCAGTCCGGCCGGCGGTCGAGCCTGCGGATGCTGGCCGTGATCCGGGACGAGAGCGTCATCGCCGACGCGCGGGCGGACGCCACCGAGGTTGTCGCCGACGATCCGCAGCTGCGTCGCGCGCCGGCCCTGCAGGAGGCGGTCAGGGCGCTGTACGAAGCCGACCGGGCCGACTATCTCGAGAAGACCTGATCTGATCTCCGCGCGCCGCCGATCCTCAGCTGTCCAGGACCGCCGTGAGGCTGGCGATCGTGTCTCCTGTCCAGGTCACCGGGTCGAAGACGTGCGCGTCGGCGTGGTCGGGCATGAGCAGCCGGCGTGGCCGCATCCCGACCGTCGCGGCGCCCACCAACTCGTTGCTGTCGCCGTCACCGACGTAGACGCAGTCGGTGGGCTCGACGCCCAACCGCTCACAGGCACGTAGGTAGATCGCCGGGTCGGGCTTCTTGACGCCGATCTGCACGGAGAACACCGGCGCGTCGACGTGGTCCGCGATCGGCAGCTCGTTCCACACCTCCGGGAGTTCGAGGGTGCAGTCGCTCACCAGACCGACGGCGATGCCACGTTCCCGCAGCGTACGAAGGACCGGCTCGGCGTCTGGTCGGAGGCGTACGTAGTCCCGCTGGGTCCGCCGTCGGACCGCGCAGGCGGCCGCGCAGCTCGTGTCGTCCACTTCGACACCGCAGGCGGCGGCGAGCCAGCGCATGGTCGACGGAAGGTCGCCATGGCGTCCGCGCGCGCGGTCCGGCCACGAGCGGTGGAGCGCCTCGGCGTAATCGTCGGCCGGGACGCCTAGGGCGGCGGCTACCTCCGCGTGTCCGGTCCTGCGTTCGGCCGCCGTGACGCTCTCGGTGAGAGTGCCGAAGAAATCGAAGATCACCGCGCTATGGCCCATGCACAGCAGGATAGGGCCGCACCCGCCGATCCATGATCATGAAAGGAAACAGGCTCTCTACGCCGCAGATCCTTCACGATCACGATCATGATCACCGACATGATCACGGCAGGTCTGGCGCGGGAATCGGGCGCGAGCTTTGAGATGATGGCGGACGATGAGCCGCATCGTCGCGGGTGAGGCCCGCGGACGCCGCCTGGCCGTACCCGACGGGCGTGACACCCGCCCCACCTCCGACCGGGTCCGCGAGGCGTTGTTCGCCTCGCTCGAAGCCGACATCGGCAGCCTGGTCGGTTGTCGCGTCCTCGACCTGTACGCCGGAAGTGGTGCGGTCGGCATCGAAGCCCTCTCCCGGGGCGCCACCGCTGTCGTCCTGGTCGAAACCAACCGTCGTGCCGCGAACGTCATCCGGCAGAACCTCCGTACTGTCGGTCTCCCTGGGGGGCAGGTCCTCACCACCAAGGTGGAGCGACTCATCGCCGAACCGCGCGGCGATCGGCAGGCGTTCGACGTGGTTTTCCTCGACCCGCCGTACGCCATGACCGGCGAAGCATTGGCGGGTGTCCTGACCCGCCTTCTCGCCCACGCGTGGCTCAGTCCCGGTGCCGTCGTCGTCCTGGAACGCTCCACCCGGTCCGGGGAGTTCGGCTGGCCGGACGGATTCGCGGCCGATCGCATGCGACGCTACGGGGATACGACCCTTTGGTACGGTCACGCCGCCGGTGAGGGCGAAGCAGCCGAGGAGTAGGAGGAGGCGTCCGTGCATCGCGCTGTCTGTCCGGGATCGTTCGACCCGGTGACCAACGGCCATCTCGACATCATCGTTCGCGCGGCCCGGCTCTTCGACGAGGTGACCGTCGCCATCGGGGCGAACCCTCGCAAGGAAGGGCTGTTCACGGTCGAGGAACGCATGGAGATGCTGCGGGAGACGACGAAGGACCTCGGGGACGTACGCATCACGACGTTCGACGGCCTGCTCGTCGACTTCTGCCGGGAGCGCGGGATCCAGGCGATCGTCAAAGGCCTGCGCGCGGTCGGCGACTTCGACTATGAACTACAGATGGCCCAGATGAACCTTCGCCTCGCCGGGATCGAGACCGTCTTCGTCCCGACGAGTCCCGAGTACTCTTTCTTGTCATCACGTCTGGTGAAGGAAGTCGCGACCTACGGCGGTGATGTCTCCGGGCTCGTGCCGGATCATGTCCACCGTCTGCTCGCGCAGAGGCTCGGTGAGGGGTGAGCATCGTGGCCGGTCACGGGGGATCCGAACGAACCCGTCCGTCGCGCGGACATCGTGCCCAGCGCGGCTGGCGGCTCGAGGTGCCGGATCCGCCTGATCCGGTACCAGCAGAAGTCCCGGAGGGACCCCCGGTGGACGTGCAACACAAGCTCGACCAGATACGCCGGAACGTCGAGAAGGCGCGCTCGATGCCGATGTCGGCGTCCTGTGTGGTGAATCGCAAGGAACTCCTCGCCAGTCTGGCGGAGGTGCAGCGGCTGCTGCCGAAGGAGTTCGCCGAGGCCGTCGCGGTCATGGAGCACCGTCAGGCCGCGATCGAGCAGGGCCGCGCCGAGGCCGCCCGGCTGGTGGACGAGGCGCGTCGCGAACGGCAGGCCCTCCTCTACAACACCGACATTTACCGCGAAGCGCGCAGAACGGCTGACGAGATGCTCGCGCAGGCGCAGTCCGAGGCGGAGGGGCTTCGCCGTGAGGTCGACGACTACGTCGATCACAAGCTGGCCGGCCTGGAGATCGCTCTCAACAAGACGCTGGCCTCGGTGGCCCAGGGGCGGGACCGGCTCCGGGGGCGGGCGCCCGCCAATCGCCGCGGTGAGGTCCCGCTCTCGCCGCGCGAGGCGGACGAGTACGTCGATCACAAGCTGAGCCGCTTCGAGCACTCGTTGCACAAGACCCTCGACGCGGTGACGAGGGGGCGGGAGCGACTCCGCGACCGCAGCGGCCTCGACACCTACACGGCCGAAGAGGACGCGCCGCCCCTGCCGACCTGAGGGGGTGGGGGTCCGTTTGAGGCTGTCAGCGCTCCTCAGGTACCCTCGGTAGCCGGTCTCATTCGCAGGCCAGGCCAGTCATGTGCAACGACGAAAGCTAGGACGCCTTGAGCACCGTTGACCCTCAGGCGCCGCTCGTGCTCGACATTCGCGAGCTCGGCCGCCGCCCGGGGGCCCAGCGCAAGCTCCGGCTCTCCGTGGACGCACCAGCTGGTCTGGGTACGGATGTGCTCGGCGTTCCCGAGGGCACGACGATCGAGCTGCAGCTTCGGCTCGAGGCTGTGGTCGAGGGTGTGCTCGCGTCCGGCACGGCGTGGGTGCAGCTCGCCGGTGAGTGCGTGCGTTGTCTGGAGGCGATCGAGCAGACGCTCGACGTCGAGTTCCAGGAGCTCTACGCCTATCCTGACAGTGACGTTGAGGACGACGAGGCCAGCCGGCTCGAGGGCGACCTGCTCGATCTCGAACCGGTGGTGCGGGACGCGGTGGTGCTCGCGCTGCCGTTCCAGCCGGTGTGCCAGGACGACTGCCCTGGGCTCTGCACGGAGTGTGGGGTGCGTCTGGCTGACGACCCTGATCATCGGCACGACCCGGGGATCGACCCCCGCTGGGCCGCTCTCGCGGCTCTCGCGGGTGAGGACCTGGCCGGACATGAACCCACCGACGACGAGAGAGCCGGCTCGACCCGGCGCCCTGATGTAAAGGAGTAGTGCCGTGGCCGTTCCGAAGCGGAGGGTTTCGCGGAGCAACACCCGCAGCCGACGGGCGCAGTGGAAGGCCAGTGCGCCGCAACTCGTCACGTGCGCCAACCCGGCGTGCCGAGCGCGCCACCTGCCGCACCGCGCCTGCCCCGATTGCGGGCAGTACGGTCCTCGTGGCGAGCGTCGTCAGGTCCTCGACGTCTGAGATCGCCTGTGGACAGCGCCGGGGGGTTGACGACGTACGACGAGCTCAACGAAAGGTTCGGGCTCACGCTCGACAGCGCCCTGTTGGAGCGGGCGCTGACGCACCGTTCGTACGCCTACGAGAACGGCGGCCTGCCCACCAACGAGCGGTTGGAGTTCCTGGGCGACTCCGTGCTCGGCCTTGTCATCACCGACGCGCTCTTTCGTACCCACCCTGACCTGTCCGAGGGCCAGCTCGCGAAGCTGCGGGCAGCGGTCGTCAACATGCGTGCACTGGCGGGCGTCGCCCGCGGGCTCGAGCTGGGGAAGTACCTCCGGCTGGGGCGTGGCGAGGAGACGACGGGCGGCCGGGACAAGTCGTCCATCCTGGGCGATGCGGTGGAGGCCGTGATCGGCGCGGTCTATCTCGCGGGCGGGTTCCCACTGGCTGGCGAGTTCGTCCACCGTCTCTTCGACCCGTTGCTCGAGGCCTCGGCGCGGATGGGTGCCGGTCTGGACTGGAAGACCAGCCTGCAGGAGTTGACGGCGCGAGCTTCGCTCGGCGTGCCGGAGTACGTCGTCGACGAGGAAGGTCCCGATCACGAGAAGCTCTTCACCGCGCACGTGGTGGTCGGCGGGACCGACTATGGCGTCGGCTCGGGTCGGAGCAAGAAGGAGGCCGAGCAGCAGGCCGCTGAGGTCGCGTGGACGGCCATCCGTACCCTGATCGGCGAGAGCGCGGACGTCGCCGACGAAGACCCCGGTGGCACCAAGAACTCGCGTACGTCCGGATCCGGCGCCAGGTCGACGTCCACGCCGTCCGGCGCGTCGTAGCCCCCACCCACCCACCCACCCGGATCCGGTCATGCCTGAGCTGCCTGAGGTCGAGGTGGTACGGCGAGGGCTGGAACGCTTCGTCGTCGGCCGCCGGATCGCTTCGGTGGAGGTTCGCCATCCCCGGCCGGTGCGCCGGCATCTGGCGGGGCCGCGCGACTTCGGTGACCGGCTGGTGGGACGGCGTGTCGTCGCGGCCCGTCGTCGGGGGAAGTACCTCTGGCTCCCACTCGATTCCGGTGACGCCGTTCTGGCCCACCTGGGAATGAGTGGGCAATTCGTCCTCCAAACCCTTGATGCCGGTGATGAACCGCATCTTCGGATACGGTTTCGCTTCGACGATGTTGCCGGCCAAGAACCCATTGAACTTCGTTTTGTCGATCAGCGGATGTTCGGCGGTATGTCGCTCAGTGTCGGGGGCGCGGAACTGCCCGAAGAGATCATTCACATCGCCCGTGATCCGATCGATCCGGAATTCGACGACAAGTCATTCTCGACGGCGGTCAGAAAGCGTCGTACCGGTGTCAAGCGTGCCTTGCTCGACCAGAAATTGATCTCGGGCGTGGGCAACATCTACGCCGATGAGGCGTTGTGGCGGGCTCGTCTTCACTACGCGCGGGCGACCGAACATCTGCGGCAGGCCGAGATCTCGCGCCTGCTCACGGCGGTCCGCGAGGTGATGTGTTCCGCACTGGAGGCCGGCGGAACCTCCTTTGACCGCTTGTATGTCAACGTCAACGGAGAAAGCGGTTATTTTGAACGCTCGCTCGCGGTCTATGGTCGTGAGGGTGAGCCGTGTGGACGGTGTGGCACACCGGTTCGACGCGAGGCGTTCATGAACCGTTCGTCCTTTACCTGCCGACGGTGCCAGCCGCGGCCACGGCGCGGACGGTGGTGAGTGGGCAGGTGGGTGTGGACTCCCGGACGTTTCGCGCGAAGGCAGGCAAGCCGTGCTTGACGACGTGCGGTACGTCGCTGTGGTGAACCGTGACGATGACGGGCAGTGTTGATGGTGTGGCGCGATGAGGATGACGTCACGATTCATCAGAGGAATGCCGATGCGGACCTGCTAGTAAGCGATTGGGTGGGTAGCGCGACCATGGAGCTACTTTGCGTGGCCACCCCGTCACCTTGACGGCATGGCCGTCTGATGAGACGCTAGAGAAGCCGCCAGCACTCCCTGCCAAACTTGAGTGCTGTGCCGATTTCTGGCCCATCCTTTCGGTCTCTCAGCGTGGAGGACCCCATATGGCGAAAGCGCTCCTCGGCCACGTCGGTGGCCCTGACCCCCGTCTGGTCTCCGAGGTGCGACGTCTGCAGCAACGAGTTTCGGAGTTGGAGGCGCACGTGATGCGTCTCCAGGCCGAGAACGACTCCCTGAACGCGGCTGTCCACGAAGGACAGCTGCTCACCATCGAAGCGCAGCACGAGCCTGCGCTGACCTGAGGGAGCCGGAGTTCGATCCGCAGACCTGCCTCGACTACCAACGACTGACGGGACGCCTCCAGGAGGCGTCCCGTTTGGTATGTCCGGACCGCTGCACTTGTCGCGGCCGTCACGAAGGTGTGACCTGTCCGACGCCGTTGCGTGCGCGGGTGCGCGTCGGTTTCGGCCAGCGGGCTCGGCGCGAGTATCGTCGGGACGGCCGCCCCCGGCTTCGTGGTCCGCGCGCAACCAAGGAGAGTCGCCCCGTTGTACCTCAAGAGCCTGACGCTCCGCGGGTTCAAGTCGTTCGCGTCCTCGACGACCCTGCACTTCGAGCCAGGCATCACCTGCGTGGTCGGACCCAACGGGTCCGGCAAGAGCAACGTCGTCGACGCCATCGCCTGGGTGATGGGCGAGCAGGGCGCGAAGAGCCTGCGTGGCGGCAAGATGGAAGATGTCATCTTCGCCGGCACGTCGGGGCGGGCTCCGCTCGGGCGTGCCGAGGTCGTCCTCACGATCGACAACACCGATGGCGCTCTGCCGATCGACTACTCCGAGGTCACGATCAGCCGGATCATGTTCCGCAACGGCGGGTCGGAATACTCCATCAACGGTCAGACCTGCCGGCTGCTCGACATCCAGGAGCTGCTGTCGGACTCCGGCATCGGCCGGGAGATGCACGTCATCGTCGGACAGGGCCAGCTCGACACGATCCTGCACGCGACTCCTGAAGACAGGCGCGGCTTCATCGAGGAGGCCGCCGGCGTCCTCAAGCACCGCAAGCGCAAGGAGAAGGCCCTCCGCAAGCTCGATGCGACCGAGGGCAACCTCACCCGGCTGCAGGACCTGCTCACCGAGATCCGCCGGGCGCTACGCCCGCTCGGCAAGCAGGCCGAGGCGGCGCGCAAGGCGGCGGTCATCCAGGCCGACGCCCGTGATGCTCGCGCCCGGCTCCTTGCCGACGATCTCGTCCAGCTCTCTACCACGCTCGCCCAGGAAGTGGCGGACGAGAACGCGCTCCGCGAGCGCAGGGCGGCCGTCGAGGCCGAGCTGACCGGGTTGCAGCGCGAGGAGGCCGAGCTCGAGGAGGCTCTGCGCGAGGACGCGCCACGGGTGGCACGGGCACAGGAGACGTGGTACCGCCTGTCCAGCCTGAAGGAGCGGCTCGGCGGCACCGCCAGCCTGGCGAACGAACGCAGCCGGCACCTGTCCGAGGCCCGCGAGGAGGAGCGCAGCGGCCGCGATCCCGACCAGCTCGAGGCCGACGCCGCTCGTGTCCGTGAGGAGGAGCAGCAGATCGCGGCCGAGGTCGAGGGCCACCAGGTCGCGCTCGACGAGGCGATCGGCTACCGCCAGGCGCAGGAGCGGGCCCACGCCGAGGAGGAACGCCGGATCGCGGCCCTGCTGCGGGCCGCCGCCGACCGCCGGGAGGGACTCGCCAGGCTCGCCGGCCAGGTTGACACCGTACGCAGCCGGCTGGAGACCCGCGAGAACGAGATCGCCCGCCTGACTGCCGCCAGGGTCGAGGCCGAGGCACGTGCCGAGACCGCCGGGGGAGAGTTCACTGCCCTGGAGTCGCAGGTGATGAGCCTCGACGCGGGCGAGAGTGGTCTGGACGCCCAGCATGAGGAGGCCCGTGGCGTCCTCGACGCGCTCAAGGAGCGCCTCGACGCGCTCCGGCAGGCCGAGCAGGAGGCCGAGCGGGAGCGGGCCGCCCAGGCGGCGCGCAAGGAGGCTCTCGAGCTCGGCCTGTCCCGCAAGGACGGAGCCGCGGAGCTGCTGGCGGCGACAGACCGGGTTTCAGGACTGCTCGGCTCGGTCGCGGCCCTGCTCTCGGTCGAGCCGGGCTACGAGGCGGCGGTGGCCGGAGCGCTCGGTCGGGCCGCCGACGCCGTCGCGGTCGAGTCGGTCGACGCTGCGGTGGGTGCCCTGCTGCATCTGCGTTCGGAGGATCTCGGCCGGTCCGGGCTTGTCCTCGGTGGCACCAACCCCGTCGCCCAGGACGACCCCCATGCTTGGCCGGCGCTGCCGGTCGGCGCCCGGTACGCCGTGGACGTCGTCTCTGCCCCCGCGGAGATCCTGCCCGCTCTGGTCCGCCTGCTGGCGAAGGTCGCGGTCGTCGACGACCTGGCGGCTGCACGCTCGCTCGTGGCGGACCGGCCCGAGGTCGTCGCGGTGACGCGCGAGGGTGACCTGCTCGGCGTCCACGTAGGTCATGGCGGGTCCGCGGCCCAGCCCAGCCTGCTCGAGGTCCAGGCCGCGGTCGACGACGCCGAGGAGCGGCTGCGCCAGGCTCGTGACCGGGCCGAGCGACTGGGGGCGGAACGCACGGAAGTCGAGCAGGAGCGCGCGGTCGCCAGCAAGCGGGTCGAGGAGACGCTGGCCCGACTTCACGAGTCCGACGCCGAGCTGGCCGCGGTCAGCGAGCGGCTGGGTGAGCTCGGCTCGACCGCCCGGTCCGCCCGGGCGGAGGCCGACCGCCTGGGCACCACGATCGACGAGGCGCGTGCGGCGATGGCGCGCGACCAGGCCGGCCTGGGTGAGCTCGAGGAACGTCTCACCAACGCCGAGGACGCGAGCGACGAAGAGCCCTCCACCGACGAGCGCGACCGGCTCGCCGAGGTCTGCCGCGAGTGCCGGCAGCGCGAGATGGAGGCCCGCCTCGCCCTTCGTACGGCAGAAGAACGCGGCCGGGCACTCTCCGGGCGGGCCGACTCGCTCGAACGCGCCGCCCGCGAGGAGCGGGCCGCGCGTGAGCGCGCCAGGGCGCGCCGCGAGCGCCGGGCCCGCGAGGCCCAGGTGGCGGCCGCGGTCCTGGCTGCTGTGGAGCAGGTACTCGCCCGCCTCGACGTGTCTCTCGCCGCCGCCGGGCGTGAACGCCAGGAGGCCGAGCAGGCGCGCGCCGCCCGAGAGGCGGAGGTCCAGGCGGCCCGGCAGCGAGTGCGCGCCCTCAACGCCGAGCTCGACACGCTCACCGACTCCGTCCACAAGGACGAGATGGCCCGCGCGGAGCAGCGGCTGCGGATCGAGCAGCTGGAGCAGCGCGCCGTCGAGGAGCTGGGCATCGAGCCTGCGACGCTGATGGCGGAGTACGGCCCCGAGGTCACTGTGCCCCCCTCGATTCCCGTGCCGGGGGAGGAGCAGGAGCAACTGGAGGAGGAGCCGAAGCCGTACGACCGGGCCGAACAGGAGAAGCGGCTCAAGCGGGCCGAACGCGAACTCCGCATCCTGGGCAAGGTCAACCCGCTCGCGCTCGAGGAGTTCGCCGCGATGGAGGAACGCCACAAGTTCCTCACCGAGCAGCTCGAGGATCTCAAGGCGACCCGGAAGGACCTGCTCGAGATCGTCCGCGAGGTCGACGATCGGGTGGAGCAGGTCTTCACGTCGGCCTACCACGACACCGAAAAGCAGTTCGCGGAGATCTTCGGCCGGCTGTTCCCGGGGGGCGAGGGTCGCCTCGTGCTCACCGATCCGGACAACATGCTCACGACCGGCGTCGAGGTCGAGGCCCGCCCGCCGGGCAAGAAGGTCAAGCGCCTGTCCCTGCTCTCCGGTGGCGAGCGGTCGCTCGTGGCGGTGACGTTCCTGGTCGCGCTGTTCAAGGCCCGGCCGAGCCCGTTCTACCTCCTCGACGAGGTCGAGGCCGCGCTCGACGACACCAACCTCGGGCGGTTGCTCGAGCTGTACGAAGAGCTCCGCGAGACCAGTCAGCTCCTGGTCGTCACCCACCAGAAGCGGACGATGGAGGTCGCCGACGCGCTCTACGGCATGTCGATGCGCGGCGACGGTGTCTCGGTCGTGATCAGTCAGCGAATCCGCGAGGCCGAGTCCGCCTGACGTCTGGGTTGTCCGGCGTACGACGGATGGCGGCCGGTCGCGGCCCCCAGTTTGCCTACCTTGGTTAGCCTTCCCTAAGCTGTGCCGGTGTCGAGCGGCGGGTATGCACTCATCGACGCGGGATCCCAGCCCACGCTCATGGCCATCACCGGGAGGCGAGTGACGTGAGCGGACAGCCGGTGCTCACGCCGCCGCGAGTGACCTCCCTGAGGGCAAGCGAGCTGGTCGATCCTGGCCGTCAGGAGCTCGCCGGGCACCTGCGGGAGATCCAGTACGCCTGGTCCTGCACTCCCGCTGTGGCCGCCGCGCTCTTCTGGAAGCAGTACAGCTGGTTTGTCGTGCAGGTCGCGCTGGAGGACCCGCGAGCCGATCTGAGCCTGGCTGCGGTCCAGCTGCAGCTGGCCATGGATCCTCCGTACATCGCCGTGGAGACGACGCCGACCGAGGCGGCGCCCGATGATGATCTCGCCGCCCGTCTGGCCACCCACCTCATCGCCGGCCACCTCAGACCGTTCGTCGAACGGCTGAACGCCATGACCCGTGCGGGGCAGCGGTTGCTGTGGGGTTCGGTCGCGCACGCCCTCGCCTATCCCTTGGCCGAACGCACGACAGACCCGGCGCGGGAGGTCCCGGCGTTCCTCGCAGCGGTCGGTCCCGAGGTTGCCGGCCTGGTCGATGTCGACGCCAGCGGTGAGATCGGACGTCGGACCTGCTGCCTGGCCTTCCGGTGCGGGACGCCGAGCGTGTGCGACTACTGCCCGATCCAGCGGCTCGATCGGCCCGGCCGGCGTGCTGTGGGGTTTGGCGCCGACACCTAGCCGGGGATCGTCCATGTGTGACTGCAATGGTAGGTGGCTTGTTACTGATCGTGGCTGTTGCCCTGGTCGTCCTGGCGATGGTCGCGACCATCATCGGCGGCGTTGACCTGCGCAAGGAGCTGGTCCGGCTGGCCAAGCAGGTACGACCAAAGCAGAAGCAGCAACAGGACGACGAGGGTCTGGACAAGGCCGCCTAGCGACGTTCGGCGGTCGAGGAGTTCCGGATGCCGGGGCGCAGCGTTCAGTCGAGCAGGGCCGCGACCCGGAGTAGCCATGGCACGGCGACGGTCACGGTCGGTACGGCGACGACGGCCGCGGCTGCGAGATAGCAGAACATCGCGAGCACCCGGTGATCCGCGTGGGGCTCGGCCATTCGGCGTACCCGTTGGAGCGTCCCGGTGCCAGTGGCGGCGAGGCCACCGGCCGGTGCGGCGGTGGCGGAGAGGGCGACGAGTGCCCGCGCCACCGGCTGGGCGCCCACCCGGTCCCGAGCCGCGTCGTCGGCGAGCATCTCGACGAGGAGCTGGTTCTGCCGCAGTGTCGTACGGCCGCGGAAGAAGCGGGGGAACGCCTCGCGGAGAGCGGTGAACGCCTCCAGGACCAGGTCGTGGCGGGCTCGCAGGTGGGCGCGTTCGTGGGCAAGGACGGCGGCGACCTCGGCGCGGCTGAGGCGTTCGAGGGCGCCCGAGGACATGACGACCCTGGGGCGGCGGACGCCGGGCACGCAGTAGGCGAACGGCGTCTCCTCGGCGAGAATCCGCATGCCGGGTCCGCCAAGCCCACGAGGGCCGTCAGGTTCCGCCGGGGCGGCGGCTACGAGGTCGAGCAGGTCGCGGTGGCGCCGGCGTCGGGCACGGGTACGAATGGCGACCCGCGCGGTCGTCCAGGCCAGGCGGGCGGCGACGACGCAGGTGAGGGTCGTCACCAGGGCATGGGCCGCGATCTCGGCCGGCCCGGGGAACGGCTGGAACACGATGTCGAGGCCGAGGCTGAGACCCGCGCCGAGCGCGGCGAGGACCGCCGCGAGTGCGAGTGCCTGCCACAGGACGATCGCCGCGCGCGGCACCCGGGAGGGCCAGCTGGCGCGGGCCAGGAGCAACGGCGCCGGACCGGCGAGCAGGAGGGCGAGGATGCCGAGGATCACCGGTGTCGTCGGCGCGGCGACAGTCATGGCGCGTCGTCGCGCCGCTCGAGGCCGGCGAGGGCGTCGCGCAGGGCGGCGGCCTCCTCCGGAGATGCCTGGTCGACGAAGCGCACGAGGGCGGCGGCCCGGTTGGCGCGGTTGCCGGCGTCGTCGAGCGCTTCGCGCATGAGGCCGGCGATCAGCTGGTCCTTGCCCGCGGCGGCCTCGTAGCGGTAGGCCCGCCCGTCGCGGACCCTGCGTACGACGGACTTCTTGGCGAGCCGGTCGAGCACCGTCATGACCGTGGTGTAGGCGATGTCGCGGTCACGGGCGAGGGTCTCGTGCACTTCGCGGACGGTCACGGGGTCGGGGGCGGACCAGACGAGTTCCATGACGTCGCGTTCGAGGTTGCCCAGCCGTGCCATGGCGCCCATCCTACGACGCCGTGTCGTAGGAGCTCGGCCATGGGAATGTGGGATCGGCCACGCGGACAAGGAAGGTGATCCGACAACCACGAAGGTGACCCAGCCGCGCCGGGTGTGACCAAGCTTACGACATAACGTCGTACTACATGCCGTAGTATTTGTGCCATGGACGTCGTGGACCTCGCGCGGTGGCAGTTCGGCCTCACGACGATCTACCACTTCTGGTTCGTCCCGCTCTCGATCGGGCTGTCCGCGATCGTGGCCGGGCTGCAGACCGCCTGGGTGATCACCAAGGCCGAACGGTACCTCGCCCTCACGAGGTTCTTCGGCAAGCTGTTCGTCATCAACTTCGCGGTGGGCATCGTCACCGGGCTCGTTCAGGAGTTCCAGTTCGGCATGAACTGGAGTGCCTACTCCCTTTTCGTGGGAGAGGTCTTCGGCGTGCCGCTCGCGATTGAGGGCCTGCTGGCGTTCTTTCTCGAATCGACGTTCCTGGGGCTGTGGGTCTTCGGGTGGGAACGTCTGCCGAAGCTCGTCCACCTCGGGTGCATCTGGCTGGTCGCGATCGGTACGCAGATCTCGGCGTACGTCATCCTCATGGTCAACGCCTGGATGCAGCACCCGGTCGGCTACCGGCTCGACCCCGCGACCGGACGCGTCAAGCTCACCGACTTCGGTGCGCTGCTCACCAACCCGATGGCGGTGGAGGCGGGTCTGCACACGGCTGCGGCCTGCTTCCTGACCGGCGGCGCCTTCGTGGCGGGATTGGGCTTTTGGCACCTTGCCCGGCGCCGGCGACCGGCGGGGGAGCTCGTGGCGTTCCGGACGGCGGCGAAGCTCGGTGCGGTCGTGACGCTGGTCGCGGGCGCGGCGCTCGCGGTGACGGGCGACTCGATGATGAAGCTCCTGACCCGGCTGCAGCCGATGAAGGTGGCCGCGGCCGAAGGGCTCTTCGCGACCGAACAACCCGCTGGCTTCTCGCTTCTGACGATCGGCACCGCAGACGGTCGACGGGAGCTGTGGAGTATTCGCCTGCCCGAACTGCTGTCTTTCCTCGCGACGGGTGACGTCGGCGGCCGGGTGCACGGGGTCAATGACCTGCAGGAGCGGTACGCGGCGACCTTCGGCCCCGGCAACTACGTTCCGAACGTCCCGGTGACCTACTGGAGCTTCCGGCTGATGATCGGGCTGGGGGTGCTCGCTGTCGTCCTCGCGCTGCTGGGTCTGCTGCTCCTGCGCCGGCCGAGTCTGCTTGCCCACAAGGTGGTCGGCCCTGCCGCACTCGTCGTCCCGGTCCTGCCGCTGCTGGCGAGCAGCGCCGGTTGGCTCTTCACCGAGGGTGGGCGTCAACCATGGCTTGCGTTCGGGTTGTTCCAGACGGCCGACGGGATGTCGCCGGGCCGGACGGCCGGTGAGGTCGCGTTCTCACTCGCCGTCTTCACGGTGATGTACGGCGCGTTGACCGTGGTCGAGGTCGGGCTGCTCCGCCGAGCGGCGAGCCGGCTTCCTTCCGCACATCCGACAGAGGAGTCGTATGCCGGGGATGGCACGCAGGAGGACGACGAGGTGCCGGCATGGAGCTGACGACCCTGTGGTTCGGGTTGACCGCGTTCTTCTGGACGAGCTACTTCGTTCTGGAGGGCTTCGACTTCGGCGTCGGCATGCTCGCACGGGTGCTGGGTCGCGACGAGGCGGAGCGCGGTGTCCTGCTCTCGACGATCGGGCCGTTCTGGGACGGCAACGAGGTGTGGCTCGTCGTCGCGGGCGGCACGATGTTCGCGGCATTTCCTGCGTGGTACGCGGGCTTCACCAGCATCTACTACGTGCCGCTGGTCGCGATCCTGGCGGCGCTCATCGTGCGTGGAGTCGCGCTGGAGTATCGCGGCAAGCACGACGACCCGGTGTGGCGGCGCCGCTGCGACCTCGGCGTCGCGCTCGGCTCCCTCGTACCACCACTGGCCTGGGGGGTCGCGCTGGCAGGGGCGGCGCGCGGGCTGCCGCTCGACGCGTCCGGGGAGTACGCCGGTGGCGTGCGGGAGCTCCTCTCTCCCTACGCACTGCTGGGTGGCATCGCCTTGCTGGGCTTGTGTCTGGCACATGGTGCGACCTTCCTGCGACTTCGTACGACCGGGGACCTACGTCGCCGGGCCGAGATCGCGCGCCGGCGGATGGGCCCACCCGTGGTCGCGGTGTGCGGCGGATTCCTGGCGTGGACGGCGAGCTCGGGCGGCCCGGGTGCCTGGCTCGCAGCCGTGGCGGGCGGCTGCCTGATGATCGGTCTGCTGGTGCGTCACGACCCCCTTGCGTTCGCGGGGACGACAATCGCGGTGGGCTGCACGATCACGGCGGTGCTGGTGTCGGCGTACCCGGCGCTGATTCCGTCGACGCTTGACTCCGGTACCGGCGTCACCGTGACGAGTGCGGCGTCGTCCGGTTACGCGCTCTCGGTCCTTGGTTGGGTGGCGCTCTTCTTCGTTCCGCTCGTGCTGGGTTACCAGGGATGGAGCTACTGGGTGTTCCGGCGACGGGTCGCAGGATGAGGCCGTTGGACCCGCGCCTGTTGCGGCAGGCGAGAGCGACGGGCCTGTACGTAGGCTTCTGCGTGGCGCTCGGTGCGGCAGCTGCCGGTCTCGTCATCGCGCAGGCGAGCTTGCTGGCCGACGGGATCGCGGACGGGTCGCCTGTCCTGGTCCCTCTCGGCGCGGTCGTCGTCGGCCGGGCCGTGCTGATGTGGCTCCAGGAGATGGCCGCGGGACGTGCCTCGGCCGCTGTCAAGTCGACCTTGCGTCAACGCCTGCTGGCTCATGCTCTTGCCCTTGGCCCGTCCTGGCTCGCGGGAGAACGCAAGGCAGCGTTGACCACACTGGCCACCACCGGCCTGGACGCGCTCGACGGCTACTTCGCCCGGTACCTTCCCCAACTCGTGCTGGCCGTGATCGTGCCGGTTTCGTTGGTGGCGTACATGTTCGGCGTCGATGCGATCGCCGCCGTGACCGTTGGCGCGACGTTGCCGCTGATCCCGGTGTTCATGGCGCTCGTGGGGCTCGCGACGCAGAGCCGGACCAGGCGCCGGTGGCGCGCCCTCGCCGTCCTCGCGCACCACTTCGCCGACACGGTGGCGGGGCTCGCGACCCTCAAGGCGTTCGGTCGGGCGCGGCAACAGGCCCACCTCCTCCGCCGTAGCTCCGAGCGGCATCGCACGGAATCCCTTGCCACGTTGCGGATCGCCTTCCTGTCCTCGCTGGTGCTCGAACTCCTGTCCACGTTGTCGCTTGCTCTGGTAGCGGTCGGAGTCGGCCTCCGGTTGGTCGACGGGCACCTCGACCTGCACACGGCCGTCCTCGTCCTCGTGCTCGCACCCGAGGCGTACCTCCCACTCCGTCAGGTCGGGACGCACTTCCACGCGAGTGCGGACGGGCTCGCCGCGGCAGACGAGGTGTTCCGGGTGCTGGAGACGCGGGAAGCATCCGACGGGCGCGGGCGCCGACAGGAGACTGTGGGGGACCTGGGCAAGGCCAGCTTGACGGTCGCCGACCTCGAGGTCAGGTATCCCGATCGGGCCGAACCCGCCGTCTCCGGTCTGTCGTTCACGCTGCGTCCGGGTGAACTGCTCGCACTACGCGGGCCGAGCGGTGCGGGGAAGTCCACGGTTCTTGGCGTGCTGCTGGGCTTCGTCGCTCCGACCGCAGGACACGTACGCCTCGGACCGGTCGACGTGGCCGAACTCGACAGCGACGACTGGCGGGCCGGGCTCGCCTGGGTGCCGCAACGTCCTTGCCTGCAAGCCGGAACGGTGGGCTCCAACGTCCGGTTGGGCGCTCCGGATGCGACCGACGCGCAGGTCGGGACAGCCTTGTCCGCTGCGGGCGCCGCCGCGCTCGATCCCGAGCGGCCGGTGGGGGAGCGCGGTTCCGGGCTCTCGGCAGGGCAGGTACGCCGAGTCGCGCTGGCCCGAGCTTTCCTGCGGGCGCAGGCGCGTCGGGCAGCGGGCCGCGAGTGCCTACTGCTGCTCGACGAACCCACCGCAGGCATCGATCTCGTCACCGAGCAACGCATCGCCCGCACTCTGCGCGACTCAGGGCACACGACCCTGCTCGTCACCCACCGGCCCGCCCTGCTCACCCTGGCTGACCGGGTCGTGGAGGTCCCTCTGCACAAGGCCCCGACCTCCCGACCCGGCCTGGTGGCGCCCGATCCCATGTGCACGGTGTCGTGATCGCCCTCCGGCTCGCCCTCGCGACCGTCGCCGGTGTCGCCGCGGCGGCGTGTGCGATCGCGTTGCTGGCCACGTCCGCGTGGCTGATCGCGAACGCGGCCGAACAGCCACCTGTCCTTGCGCTGATGGTGGCCATTGTCTGCGTACGTGCGTTCGCCCTCGGACGTGGCGTCCTTCGTTATGCCGAACGACTGCTGGCCCACGACGCCGCGTACCGGCTCCTGGGTGAGGTGCGGCATCGGACGTACACCCGGTTGGAACGCCTGGCCCCCCACGGGCCCCCGGCCTTCCGTTCCGGCGACCTGATGGCGCGTCTGATCAACGATGTCGATGCGGTCCTGGATCTCGTCCTGCGGGTCGCTCTCCCCGTCATCGTCGCGGCACTCGCCGGTACCGCCACCGTCACGCTGCTCGCTCTCATCCTTCCGTCCGCAGGCGGAGTGGCGGCGGTCGCTTCGGGGCTCTGCCTGATCGGCGTTCCGTGGCTCGTGTCACGGACCGGCCGTCGCGCCGAGCGCGCACGCGCACCTGGGCGGGGCACGCTTGCGGCCAAGACGACCGAGCTGCTCGACGCCGCTCCGGATCTGCTCGCTTACGGCGCGACGGGACCGGCACTGGCGGACCTTCGGGCGACGGACCATGCGCTGCGCCGTGCGGAAGCACGGTCGGCCTGGAGCTCCGGTCTCGGGGGTGCGCTCCTTCTGCTGCTCGTGGGCGCGATCACGTGGTCTGGTCTCGCCCTCGGCGCCCGGGCTGTCGACTCGGGTGAGCTGACTCCGGTCCTCCTCGCCGTACTCGTCCTGACCCCGCTCGCGCTGGCCGACGTGTGGACAGGACTGCCGCTCGCGGCCGCGGCCGCCGGACGCTCCGCCCCCGCGCTCGCCCGCGTCCGCGCGATCGGGCAGGCGGCACCGGTGGTGCGCGAGCCAGCGGTGCCCCGCGCGCTGCCGGAGCCTCCGTACCACCTCCGCGTCACCGACCTCGCCGTGCGCTGGACGCCAACCGCGCCATGGGTCTTCACCGGTGTCAACCTCGACCTGCCACCGGGACACAGGGTCGCGCTCGTGGGTCCGACCGGGTGCGGCAAGAGCACGCTCGCGCAGGCGCTGGTGCGGTTCGTCGAACCTGGCCGCGGCAGCATCACGGTCAACGGTGTCGACCTGCGTGAGCTGTCGGGGGACGACGTACGCCGGATCGTCTGCCTGAGTTCGCAGGAGGCGTACGTCTTCGACACCACGGTCGCGGAGAACCTCCGCCTCGCCCGCCCGGACGCCAGCGAGGACGAGCTTCGCGACGCCCTGCGCAGGGCGAGGTTGCTCACCTTCGTGGAATCGCTTCCAGCCGGCCTCGCCACCCGCCTCGGCGAGCATGGCGTACGCATGTCCGGCGGACAACGCCAGCGCCTCGCCCTCGCCCGCGCCCTGCTCAGCCGGGCACCGGTCCTGATCCTGGACGAGCCGACCGAGCACCTCGACGCCGCGATGGCCGGTGAGCTGACCGTCGACCTGTTGAGCGCCCAACCTCCCGGCCGCACAGTCGTCCTCGTCACGCACCGCCCGGTCCCGCCGGAGTGGGTCGACGAGGTGAAGCGTCTCGAAACCTTTCGACCGATACCGGCCTCTCCTGCCGATGGCAACGTGCGCGAAACCCTGACGTTTGCCGGCTATCGGTAGGGTCCAACGGCAGTGACACTCCTACCCCCCGATGGCTTCGCCATCGGAACCCGCCCCCACCTCAGCATCCGGTGGGCGGGTGCGACGAAGGGACAACAGAACGCATGATTGCGCGGTTTGGTGTATTCGTACCCCAGGGTTGGCGGATGGATCTCACCGAGATCGCCGATCCGGTCGAGCAGTACGAAGCGATGACCGCGGTCGCCAAGGCCGCGGACGCAGGTCCTTGGGACTCGATCTGGGTCTTCGACCATTTCCACACGGTGCCCGAGCCCACTCAGAACACCACGTTCGAATGCTGGACGATCACGTCGACGCTCGTGCGTGACACCCAGCGGATCAACGTCGGTCAGATGGTCGGCTGCAACGGCTACCGCCACCCGGCGCTCTACGCGAAGATCGCATCCACCGTTGACGTCGCGGCGGGCGGCCGGCTGTACGCGGGCTTCGGCGCGGGTTGGTACGAGCACGAGTGGAAGGCCTACGGCTACGAGTGGACCTCGCTGAAGGACCGGATGGGCGCCTTCCGTGAGGCGACCGAGATCATCTACAAGATGTGGACCGAGGACGCGCCGGTCTTCAACGGCAAGTACTACTCGATCGACAAGCCCTACAACGAGCCCAAGGGCGCCCGCAAGCCCCACCCGTCGTTCTGGATCGGCGGCGGTGGCGAGAAGGTCACGCTGCGGCTCGTCGCGAAGTTCGGCGACGCGGCCAACATCGGTGGCGGGAACCCGGAGACCTTCAAGCACAAGGCGGACATCCTTCGCCAGCACTGCGACAGGGAAGGCCGCAACTACGACGACATCATCAAGTCGACGAGCATCACCGTCTTCCCGGTCGAGAAGGGCGCCGACCTCGAGAAGGTGACGGCGAAGGCGCGCGGGCGGACCAGCCTCGAGGAGTTCAACAAGAACAACGTGATCGGCACGGCGGACGAGATCTCCGCCCAGATCGAGGAGCTCCTGGAAGCCGGCGCTGACTATCTGATCACGTACATCCCTGGTGTGGCCTACGACCACGAACCCCTGCACCGGTTCGCATCCGACGTCATTCCTCGCTTCAGCTAACTGGCATTTCGCGTGGTGCGAGGGCGGGTGCGGCCGTGGTGCGGCGGCCGCGCCAGCCCTCCCACGTGCGCGTTTCGGCGCGGCGGGGGGAACCGGCTAGCGGCCGACCCTTAGCCTGGTGCCTTCCGTAGGCGGCGTAGCCCGCCTGATCCGCCCCCACCGCCTCTCGAGAGTTCCGCGAATGCCGGCTTCTGCCTCAAAGAAATCATCCGCACCGTTTGTCGCCCTCGTTGCCGTTGTCGCGCTCTGCTTCGCCGCTCTGGCGGCGTGCGCGGGTCAGGACGACGACGCCGGGGGCGCAGCCCCTCGCAAGCCGACGGCCACGAAGACGCCCAACCGGTCACCGTCGGCGACTCCCAGCCCGACCCCGACCCGCACGGCAGCGACATCCCCGTTGACCGGTCTGTCCGGCAAGTGGCGTAGGCCGGTCCTCGCGGTGAAGATCGACAACGTCGGCCAGGCCCGCCCGCAGACCGGGCTAGCCAGTGCGGACCTCATCTATGTCGAGCAGGTCGAGGCGGGGCTCGCCCGGCTCATGGCGGTCTTCTCGTCCCGGCTGCCCTCCACCGTCGGCCCGGTCCGGAGCGCGCGGGAGTCCGATCTCGAAGTACTCCGCCAGTTCGGCCAGCCCGCGTTCGCGTATTCGGGCGCCAACAGCCGGCTGCTGCCGGTGATCGCGCGGGCGCCCCTCCACGACGTGTCGCCGGCCCATGCGGGTTCGCCGTATTTCCGCGGTGACTCGCGCCCGGCGCCCCACAACCTCTACGCCTCGCCGAAGGGCCTGCTCGCGGACGCGCCCAAGGCGAGCACCGCCCGCGACATCGGATTCCGGTTCGGCGACGCGCCTGAGGGCGGTCGGAAGGTGAGCAGCGAGACCGTGCGGTACCCCGCGTTCCGCGTCGGGTTCCGCTGGTCGGCGAGCGAACGCCGGTGGCTGGTCTCGATGGACGGTGATCCGGTCCGCATGACCGGAGGTGCACCACCGAAGCCGGCGACCGTCGTGGTGCAGAACGTCGCCCGCAAGCCGTCCAAGCTCGGCGACAAGTGGGGCAACATCACGCCCAACTTCGCGTCGGTGGGCAAGGGCAAGGCGCTCGTCCTCCGGGACGGCCGGGCGTACGACGCCCGCTGGTCGCGGCCACGTGCCACGGGCGGCACGACGTTCACGACACCTGCGGGGAAGCCGATGACCTTCGCGCCGGGCCAGGTCTGGGTGGTCTTCAAGCTGCCGTCGTAGCCCCCACGGGCCCTACGTAGTTGCGCGCACTACTACTCCTCGCCTAGGGTCTGCGTATGTGATCGAACGACTGATGCAGGTCGGGTTCTCCTCCCAGGAGGCGCGCGTCTATGTCGCCCTCCTACGCCAGCCCTCGGCGACCGGTTACGAGATCGCCAAGGTGGCCGGCCTGCAGCGGGCGAACGTCTACCAGGTCCTCGCCGGGCTCAGCGACCGCGGCGTCGTCGAGCAGGTCAGCGACTCGCCGGCCCGCTTCGTCGCCCTGCCACCCGCGGAGGTCCTCGGCCGCGTCAAGCGCGAGACCGCCTCGCGCTGCGAGGCGTTGATCGTCGACCTGGCCGCCATGGCCACGCCCTCCGAGCCGGCCGCCTTCTGGACCCTGCGGGGTCGCGACGCCGTCCTTGAACGCGCCGGAGCGCTCGTTGCCGACGCCCGCGAACGGGTGGCCGTCTGTGTCATGGCCGACGACCTGGCCTGGCTCGGGCCGGCCCTGCGTTCGGCCGCGCAGACCGGTTGTCAGGTCGTCGTCAACGTCTTCGGCGACGTACCCGTCGACTTCGGCGAGGTCTACCGGCACGAACCCCAGGACATGACGGTCGGCGGGCACGTCCTGACCCTCGCCGTCGACTCGACCACGGCGCTGATCGCCTCGCTCGACGAACCCGCGGGTGCGGTCTACACCGCGCATCCCGCCCTTTTGCGGGTCGTCGAGAAACTCATCCGCGACGAGGCGTACCTCGCCGCCATCTACGAACGCCTACGCCCGGAACTGGAAGGCGCCTTCGGCCGGCACCTGGTCGAGCTGCGGGCACGCCTGCTCCCACCCGACCAGGCCAGCCGGCTGATGTCCGTCGTCGGCTTCGGCGCTGACCCCGCCGCCGTCAACGAGCTCCTACCCGACTGACCTGGCGCTTTTGCCGTACCTGCCGACGAATTCCTCCGTACGAACGAAGGGACTGCCATGGGTGCCGTCATCATCGTGGATGCCATGTGGGGCGACTCCGGCAAGGGCAAGGTGTGCGCACACCTTGCCAGGCGCGACAACGTGCCGTTGACGGTACGTGCGGGGGTGGGAACGAACGCGGGCGCGAGCGTGACCCTCGACGACGGGACCCTGGTCAAGGCCAGGCAGCTGCCGACCGGATGGCTCAACCCGTCGACCACGGTGGCCGTGGGGTCGGGCGTCCTCGTCGACCCGGAGGTCTTCCTCGCCGAGGTTTCGCGGTTCGACCTGGCCGGGCGGGCGCTGGTCGACGGGCGCTGTGCCCTCATCACCCCCGACCACATCGCCGCCGAGCGCAAGGACGCCCATCTCGCCGGCGTGGTCGGCTCCACGTGTACGGGCAACGGTGCTGCACGAGCAGACTTCATCCTGCGCCGAGCGCGGCAGGCGCGGGAGCTCCCGGACCTGGCGCCCTATGTGACCGATGTCGCCAAGGCCGTCAACGCGGCGGCGCGGGACGGTGACGTGCTCGTCGAGGGTTCTCAGGGAACCCTGCTGTCATTGGCGTTCAGCTCGGAGTATCCGTACACGACCTCCGACAACTGCACCGCCGCGGCTGCGATGGATGACGTCGGACTCAACTGGCAGCTCGTCTCGGACGTGGTGATGGTGGTCAAGGCACTGCCGACACGAGCGGGTGAAGGCCCGTTGCCGTTCGAGCTGTGCGAGCAGGAGATTCTGCGTCGCGGTGTGGCGGAGTACGGCGTCGTGACGGGGCGTCCGCGACGCAAGGCTGCGCGCCTCGACTGGGGTCTGTTGGAGTACGCCACGATGCTGAACGGGCCGACCAAGATCGCCCTGACGTTCTGCGACCACGCTGATCCGCACATGCGCGGCGCCCGCTCGGCAGCCGACGTCACGGCACCCGTGCGGGCGTTGATCGATCGGGTGGAGGACGTGACCGGTGCTCCGGTGACGCTCCTCGACACGGGACCGCGACTGTCCGACATGATCGATCTCGCGAGTGGTGTGACCTGACCTGATCAGGCGTGGCGCACGACGGGTCTGCGCCCCATCGGGAACATCGCGCGGGGGCGGGGCGGCGCCGTCGAAGCTTGCCGGTCGGCGCTGGGTTGCCTGCCGGCTCAGTGTTCGTCGGCGCTGGGTGGCGGTTCGGGGTCGACGGTGTAGGTGTGGCCGAGGGGGCTTTGGGTGGTGAGGTGGCCGGGTCGGTTGTGGGTCCACCACCAGCCGGCTTCGTGTTTGGCGCGGTGGTGTCGTCGGCAGAGTGGGGCCATGTTGCACAGGCAGCTGGGTCCGTCGAGTCGGTGTTCGATGGTGTGGTCGAGGTCGCAGGCGACGGCGGGACGGCTGCAGCCGGGTTGGGCTACAGGTGCGGTGGGTGGCTTGGATGAGGCGGCGTTGGGTGGTGGTGGGTTTGTAGCGGCGGCTGGAAGCTTGGTGGTAGACGACCTTGTCGTTGATGGTGACGGTGCGGCAGTATTCGAACCCGCCTGCTGCGGCGTTCTTGATGTCGTCGATCACGGCGGTGGTGATGGCGCCGAGGGCCGGCGAGTTCGCCTGCCTTTTCGCCGAGGCGGAGCCAGGTTTCGAGGTCGGCGATGAGTTCGACCTTGGCCACCAGGTGCTCGTCGCCTGTCTCGACACACTTTCCGCCATCACCGGGGTCATCCAGGTCAATCCCGGTGTCGAGACCTGACCATGCCTTGCCGGCGGTGACGTCTGCGCGGCCGTCGAGGTCGATGTCCGCACCCGCGGCAGGTCTCTGCGAGGCTGCGTCATCGGAGGGTCCTGCGTGATCAGGGGGTTCTGCGTGATCAGAGGGTTCTGCGGTTCCGTTGGGGGCAGTCGTCTCGGCACCGGAAGCAGATCCGTCGGTGGATCCGGGCGTAGCGGGGTTGGGGTGGCGGCCGCGGAGGAGGTCGAGGAACACGTCGGCCTCGATCTGGGCCAACGTCCTGCCATCACCCTCGCCCTTGATGCGTCTGGCGAGGGTCTTGACGAACACCCTGGCCGCCGCGGTGCCCGCCATCGGCAGGTCCTGTCCCGTGATGCTGCCGGTGCCGTCCACTCCCGCACCGAACCGGATCCGTCTGCCCTGCTGCGCCTCCCGCCGTCGCTGCTCGGCGCCGTCCGGGTCGAGCTCGAGCACTTTCCGCCGGAGCCGCCGCACCAACTGCGCCCGAGTCAAACCCATCCCGACCGCAGCGTCAGCAGCAAGGATGAACTCCTCCGCCACCCGCGCCAGTTCCGGTGACAGACAGCAGGTCTCCTCGGCGATCGCCCGCGCCTTGCCCAGATTGATGGTCCCCTCCGCGAGTGCGGCACGGGTGCCCGGCAACCGCTCGGTCAACTCGAACGCGAACGACAACTCCCGATCAGCCGACCCCGGCGACAAACCCAGCGCCGCACCCACCTCAGCTGAGGCGAACTCCGAGAACGACGCGTTCACCTCAGGCGGTGAATCCGGTGTGCACGCAGGCGAACGCGCCACGAACGCCATCGCCTCATACAGCTGCGCGTTCGACCACGACACCTGCCGCTCCCAGGCGGCCATCACCACCACACGCGCATGACCATTGATCGCCGCCATGTCGATCCCCGCCAACACAGCGGCAAGCTCAGGACCCGGCGCGGCCGACGCCAGCACCGAGAAGTCCACACCCCGTGGTCGAACATATCAGCGATTCTACCGAATCGTGACCACAAGATCAACTGTCTGCCGAGACGCGATCACAGCCGGAACTCCTCGATGCACAAGGGGATCTGCCCGCTCGCGCGGCGGGGCGATCGTGGTAGCGGGCCCCATGTGTCCGCTCGAGGTGGGTGGATCGGCAAAGGTGCTGAGCGCCCGGCCGCTCGAGGTGGGTGGATCGGCAAAGGTGCTGAGCGCTCAGCCGCTCGAGGTGGGCGGATCCGCAAGGTGCTGGACGCCCAGCCCACTCGCGGATCCGCCTCCCCCCTTGCCGGGTGGCCACGATCGACCTGCGGCAGGACCCACCCCCTGGCCCCGACCCGGGATCGCACCACCCACGAGGCAGGTCGGTGCCGGCGTCATCCGGTTACACCGCCGCCCTTGTTCAGAGGCCGCCGTGGTACGCCTCCAGCCGCCCGACAGAACCTCGCGTAACCAAAAGGGGTTACTGCGCGACAATGTTGGTATCGACGCCGACGCTGCCGCCCGCCTCGTCCAGAAGCTTCGCGAATTCACGCGTACGCAGCTGGATGGGGAGGAGCGTGCCCTGCTGGCGATCCTTCTCGCGCCAGGTGTCGCACAGGCGTACGCAGAAGAAGATCTCGGTGAGGACATTCCGGCAACCCACTGGGATCCGCAGCGGCTGCCCGAGAGCCTCACTCAGGCATTGCGACGCTCGGACCTGCGAGTCACCGGTCTCTGCGGCGATCCTGGTATCAGCGAGAATGCGGGCGAACCACGAGATCGCCACGAACCTCGCCATCAACCGTAGATCGCCCGGCGCGCCGTTTCCTCGCACAACGGACAGCGTTCGGCATGTCGCGCGCCCGCGGTGGTGCCACCTTCGTTGACGATCGGCCCGAGTTCAGGGCACCGGATGCCGGCGCCCGCGGCCAGCAGGCGTAGGACCAACGCGGCCCGCAACCGGCGCCGGGCGCGATGCAGGACCACCTTGGCCGCGCCGTGTTTGACCCGCAGGGCAGCGGCGACGTCGGCAACCTCGAATCCGAGGGTCACCAGGCTCAGGGCGAGGGCGTCCCGTTGGGAGAGTCCGATGACGAGCCCGTTGACCAACGCCGCCATGTCCCGTAGGGCTGCGAGCTCGGCCGGGTCAGTTGTGTCGGACGTGACGACATCATCGTCGTTGAGTTCCTCGAGCCCGACGCGGTTCTGGTGTCTGCGGATGTCGACCGCGGTGTGTCGGGCAATTGCCAACAGCCACGGCCGGAATCGTTCGGGGTCGCGGAGTTTGTCCAACGAGGCAAGGGCGCGCGCGAATGTCTCCTGCACGGCGTCCGCGATCCGCTCCGGATCGCGGAGCTGGTCGCGGACGGCGAGGTGCACGGCACGGACGTTCTCGCGGTACAGGGGGGTGAACGCCTCCCGGTCGCCTGACCGAACCGCCTCGACAAGCGAGGCGACATCGGTGTCGGTCACGGCGCCTCCCCCCTGGCCCGATCGCGTCGCACCCTTATGGAACCCCAAGCCGGCGGCGAGCCGTGTGGACATGGGACAAAGTTCTGCGACTGATATCAGCTCGGGCCGTGAGACTGTGGGCCCCCGACTGTGGGCGGTGCCTGCGGGCAGGCGTGCGGTCTGGGAGTATGAACGACCGTGGAGTACGTCGTCGTCGCCATCGTCGTTGTCATCGTTCTCGCTGGTGTGATCGTCGGCCTGTTGGCCCGCGGTCGCCGCCGCAAGGGCGCCGCCACCCGGCCACCGGAGCAGCAGGGCCCCCCGCCGCGGGGTGGGCACGGTGTCGGCCTCGCGGACGAACGCGAGGACTCCCACCCACCCGCCGCCACGGACCGGCCGCACCCCCCGCAGGGCGGTGCCGTCAGCGCAGATGAGCTCGCGCTCGAGGAGCCCGTCGCGCCGGTCGTCGAACGCCCCGCCCCGGTGCAGGGCCGGCTGGTCCGGCTCCGGTCGCGACTCGCCCAGTCGCAGTCGACGCTCGGCCAGGGACTGCTCGCCCTGCTCTCGCGGGACCGCATCGACGACGCCACCTGGGAGGAGATCGAGGACACCCTGCTCGCCGCCGACGTCGGCGTCGGTCCCACCCAGGAGCTGGTCGAGCACCTCCGCACCCGCGTCCGGGTCGAGGGCGTTGCGAGCCCGCAGGAGGCCAAGGCGATCCTGCGCGCGGAGCTGGTCGCGCTGGTGGGCGCTGACCTCGACCGTTCCCTTCATGTCGTACGCACCGAAGCGATGCCGGCGGTCGTTCTCGTCGTCGGCGTCAACGGAACCGGCAAGACGACCACTGTGGGCAAGTTGGCGCGGGTGTTCGTCGCCGAGGACAAGGACGTCATCCTCGGTGCGGCCGACACGTTCCGCGCGGCGGCGGTCGACCAGCTGGCCACGTGGGGCGACCGGGTGGGCGTACCCACCGTGCGGGGATCCGAGGGCGGTGACCCCGCCAGCGTGGCGTTCGAGGCGGTGAAGGCCGGAATCGAGCAGGAGGTCGACGTGGTGATCGTCGACACCGCCGGCCGCCTGCACACCAAAACCGGATTGATGGACGAACTCGGCAAGATCAAGCGGGTGGTCGAGAAGCAGACTCCGGTCTCGGAGGTGTTGCTCGTCATCGACGCGACGACCGGCCAGAACGGTCTGACACAGGCGCGGGTCTTCGCCGAGGTCGTGGACGTCACCGGGATCGTCCTCACCAAGCTCGACACCACGGCCAAGGGCGGAATCATCGTTGCTGTGCAACGCGAGCTCGGCGTACCCGTCAAGCTGGTGACGTTGGGCGAAGGTGCCGACGACCTGGCCCCGTTCGAACCGGAAGCCTTCGTCGACGCGCTGCTCGGCGACTGAAGCCAGACCGAGCCCGAGACCGAGCCCGAGACTGAACGCGAGACTGGGAGCGAGGAGAAGACCCGACATGGGCGACGAGAAGGACCTGCTCACCCGCCACCGCGAGGTTATGCCCGCGTGGATGGCGCTCTACTACGACGAGCCGTTGGAGATCGTCGGCGGTGAGGGACGCCGGCTGACCGGCGGCGACGGCAAGGTCTACCTCGACTTCTTCGCCGGCATCCTGACCAACTCCCTCGGCTACGGCGTACCCGAGATCAACGCCGCGGTCCAACGCCAGCTCGCGAGCGGTGTGTTGCACACGTCGACCGCCTATCTCGGCAGGGCCCAGGTGGAATACGCCGAGCGGATCGCCCAACTGTCCGGCATCCCCGACGCGAAGGTTTTCTTCACCAACTCGGGCACCGAGGCCAACGAAGCGGCCCTGCTCCTTGCCACCCATCACCGGCGCAGCAACCAGGTCATTGCCCTGCGAAACTCCTACCACGGCAGGGCGTTCGCGACGGTCGCCATCACCGGCAACCGGAGCTGGGGCACCTCGTCGCTCTCCCCGGTGCACGTCAGCTGGGTCCACGGCGGCTACCGCTACCGCAGCCCGTTCCGGGACCTGAACGACACCGACTACATCCAGGCGTGTGTCGAGGACCTGCGTGACGTGCTCCTGACCACGACCGCGGGCGATGTCGCCTGCATGATCGTCGAGCCGATCCAGGGTGTGGGTGGGTTCACGGTCCCGCCCGACGGGATGTACGCGGCCATGAAGGAGGTCCTCGACGACTACGGCATCCTTCTGGTCGCCGACGAGGTCCAGACCGGCTGGGGGCGTACCGGCGACTCCTTCTGGGGTTACCAGGCGCACGATGTCGTGCCCGACCTCATGACGTTCGCGAAGGGCGCCGCGGGCGGGCTCGCGATCGGTGGCGTGGTGGCGCGCGGCGACATCATGGACGGGCTGGCCGCCAACTCGCTGTCGACGTTCGGCGGCAACCCGCTCGCGATGGCCGTCGGCAACGCCGTGCTCGACTACATCCTCGACCACGATCTGCAGTCCCACGCCGCCAAGGTGGGCGGCAAGCTGCTGAGCGGCCTGCGTACCTGCGCCGACGAGCTTCGGGTGGTCGGCGATGTGCGCGGCAAGGGGCTGATGATCGGGATCGAGCTCGTCGAGCCGGGTGGTACGACGCCGAGCCCTCGGGTGGCCGGTCTCGTCATGGAGGAGTGCCGCCGCGGCGGTCTGCTGGTGGGCAAGGGCGGCTTGCACGGCAACGTGATCCGGCTCGGCCCACCGCTGACGCTAACCGAGGACGAGGCCGACGAAGGGCTAGGAATCCTGGCCGATGCGCTCGCCACTGTGAACAGCGCGGCTATCCCCGCCTAGCGCCTCGCTCACCCTTTGCCCGCCGCCGCGACGGGTGGGACGACCGGGCGGCGGGTGGGACGACCGGGCGGCGGGTGGGACGACCGGGCGGCGGGGACGCGCTGCCCCCTCGTGGTCGATTGAGCTCTGTGATCATGATCGTGATCATGAAGGTTGTGTGGACACCTGGCCCCTTTTGCCTTCACAGTCCGGTCTGGCTTCATGATCATGGGAGGTCTGGCGTCGGCCACACCGCGTCGCCTTGGCGGCCGGCGCTGGCGTCGCGTTCCGGCGAAGCTCGCTTCCAGTGGCAGCGGAATAGCCGCGGCTTGCGTGATCATGAAGACGTTCGGGCACATGAAGGCGTTCGGGCACATGGCCCCGTTGCGCTTCATGGTCTCTGTCATGATCACCGTCGCGTCGTGGTCGGCGTAGTCAGCGCCATGGCTCAGCGGCACTGGTCACCGTCTGGTTCAGCGGCGTTGATCAGCGTCATGATCACTGGATGGAGTCACTTGCGGGTTAACCCCGGCACACGCTGGAAAAGCCTTGTGCACAAAGGGAAGCCGGCGCTGTCCGATGCTGGCCTAACCTGCTCGTAAGCTTTCGATATCGGGCGTGGAGCGACACAATCGGGCGCCATGACCTCATCACAACCGCGGTCTGAGACCCGCATCTCCCGGCGGCACGCCCTTCAACTCGCCGGAGCCGGCGCGACGGCCTGGCTTCTCATGTCCTGCCAACGAGGTGGCGGTGGCGGTTCCGGCGCCGGTGCGCAGGTCGCCGAGTTCCACGGCGGCACGGCGTTCCAGGTGCCGCCGAAGGGTCACTTCAACCTCATGGACGGCGTCACCGACTCGATTCTCGGCGACCATTTCTACATCGACCTCATCCTCGCTCCCGGCGCGATGTTCCGGTGGAAGGAACAGACCTGGGAGCCGATGCTCGCCGAGAAGTGGAACACCGACGAGGCGGCGAGCACGTTCACCATGACGCTCCGCAAGGGACTCACGTGGAGCGACGGCAAGCCGATCACGAGCCGGGACGCACTCACGACGTACTGGTGCCTGCGGATCATGCGCAACTCCCTCTGGGAGTACATCGACAAGGTGGAGGCACCCGACGACCACACGGTCGTGCTCACCATGCGCAAGCCCTCGACCGTCGTCGAACGTTACGTCCTGCGTCAGCGTCTCCACTCCGACGCGACCTACGGCGAGTGGGCGCGCAAGGCCGAGCAGCTCTTCGCCGACGGCAAGGACCTCGACACGCCCGAGGGCAAGAAGCTCAACGAGGAGTTCCAGGCGTACCGGCCGAAGGAGGCGATCGCCTCCGGCCCGTTCACCTACGACTACGACAGCATCACCAACGCGCAGCTGAGTCTGGTCAAGAACCCCAAGGGGTACGCGGCGGACAAGGTGGCCTTCGACAAGGTGGTCGTCTTCAACGGCGAGACACCGACGATCACGCCGATCGTGCTGGCCCGCAATCTCGACTACGCCACCCACGGCTTCCCGGTCGCCACCGAGAAGCAGATGATCAAGACGGGGTTCCGGATCATCCGCCCGCCGGTGTACTCCGGCCCGGCGCTGCTCATGAACCTCGACAAGCTGAAGGAGTTCGGTGACGTCCGGGCACGGCAGGCGCTCGCCCACGCGATCGACCGGAACCAGAACGGCCAGGTCTCCCTCGCCGACTCCGGCGTAGGTGTCGAGTACATGGCCGGATTCTCCGACAACCTCGTCCCCGAGTGGCTCTCGACGCAGGACCAGGACCGGTTGGAGAAGTACTCCTACGACCAGGACAAGGCCGCCGACCTGCTGGCCCAGGCGGGCTGGACGAAGGACGGCAAGCAGTGGTTGACACCGGACGGTGAGCCGGCGCGCTACGAGCTCAGCTTCCCGGCGGAGTACGCCGACTGGTCCGCCGCCGGGCAGAACGCCGCCAAGCAGCTCTCGGCGTTCGGCATCGCCGTCACCGCGCGCGGCGTCACCGAGGCGCAGCAGCCGATCGACGTCGACAAGGGCGCCTTCGACCTCGCGATCCAGGCGTGGGGGACGTCGGCCCACCCGCACCCCCACTTCGCGTTCGTCCAGGATCTGTTCACGCACAACATCCCGGTCGCGGCCAACCAGGGCGGTCGGGGCATGGGGTTCGAGCTGGAGCAGACCACGAAGGCGCTCGGCGAGGTCGACCTCGAAAGGCTTGTGATCGAGGCGGGCGAAGGCTTGGACGAGGCCGCGCAGAAGAAGAGCGTGACCAACATCGCTCTTGCCTTCAACGAGTTGCTGCCGATGATCCCGCTGTTCGAGAGGTACGGAAACAATCCGTGCCTGGAGGGTGAGCGCGCCGGGAAGTGGCCGCCGGACAGCGATCCGATCCTGCAGAACTCACCGTACGCCGACAACTTCACGATCATGCTGATGTACGCAGGACGGCTGACCCCGGCGAAAGGCGCCAAGTGATCGGGTTTCCACGGACCGACGGACAACCCTTCGACTGGCCCCGCCGCCGGATCGCACCTGCCTTCGCGCGCCACGGCATGGTCGCCTCGTCGCATCCACTGGTGACGAGCACGGGGTTGCGCACGCTCGCGGCAGGGGGAAACGCCGTCGACGCCGCGGTCGCGTCCGGACTGGTGGCGGCGGTCGTCATGCCGGAGATGTGCGGGCTCGGCGGCGACCTCTTCGCCCTGATCCACGACCCCGCGGCGAACGGTGGGACGGGCCGGGTGAGCTCGGTCCAGGGGAGCGGCATAGCCCCGCGTGGCGCCTCCCTCGAGGCGATGCGGCAGGCGCACGACGGTGTACGCATGCCATCCAACGGCCCGCTCTCGGTAACGGTGCCGGGCATGGTCCATGCGTACTTCACGCTGCTCGAGCAGTGGGGGAGCCGGCCGTTCGCCGAACTCGTCGAGCCGGCGATCGACTACGCGCGGGGACACGCGATCTCCCCGGTGCTCGTGTCGTTCATCGCGAAGTTCGCCGACCTGCTCGGGCGACTGCCGGCGTCGGCGAAGGTGTTCCTGCCCGGCGGCCATCCGCCCGAGCCTGGCAGCGTCTTCCGGCAGGAGGACCTCGCGCGGACGCTGGAGACTGTCGCGGCGGGAGGTGCGGACGTCTTCTACCAGGGAGAGATCGCCGAACGCATCTCGGCGTACCTCGCCGAGGTCGGCGGTGCTCTGCGTACGACCGATTTCGCCGACCACCGCACGACCGTGTCGGCGCCGCTCTCGACGACCTATCGCGACCACACCGTGTTCCAGACGGCCCTGCCCAGCCAGGGAATCATCCTGCTGGAGGCGCTCAACATCGCCGAGTGCTTCGACCTGCCGGCGCTCGGCGTGGGGACGGCAGCCGCCACGCACCTGCTGGTCGAAGCGATCCGGCTGGCGTTCGCCGACCGGCATGCGTACCTGAAGGATCCGGCGGCAGGCGAGTCGCCCGTCGACCAGCTGCTGTCGAAGGACTGGGCCGCGCGGCGGGCGGCGCGGATCGGCGACCGGGCCCAGACGGACATCTCGGCGGGCAGGTTCGACGAGGGGCACACGACCTATCTGAACGTCGTCGACGGCGACGGGATGATGGTGTCGCTGATCCAGTCCGTCGCCGCCAACTTCGGCAGTGGCGTGGTAGCCGGCGACACCGGGGTCGTGCTCAACAACCGCGCGTCGGCCTTCTCCCTCGACGACCGTCATCCCAACGTCTACGCGCCCGGCAAGAAGCCCATGCACACGCTCAACTGCTACCTCATCGCCGATCCGGCCGGCCAGCTGGTCGTCACGGGCGGTACGCCGGGCGGCGACCGGCAGCCGCAGTGGAACCTCCAGACCGTGGTCGGTCTCGTCGACGGTGGCTGGGACGCCCAGCAGACCGTCGAGCAGCCGCTGTGGTTCAGCTCGACGGGCTTCGGCTCTGGGCCGGCGACCGGATTCGAGCTGACCCTCGAGGGACGGGTGGGTGAGGAGTACGCACAGTCGCTTCGCGACCGCGGTCACACGATCGTCGTCGACGGGGACTGGAGCTGTCTGAGCGGCGCGCAGATCATCGCCCGTGATCCGGACACTGGCGTGCTCGCCGGTGGATCCGACCCCCGCCAGGAGGGCCTCGTCCTGGGGTTCTGAGGGCCCCGCCATTCGCGCGGGAATACCGCTCGCCACGACTGGCCTTGACGTCGGCGTCAAGGTCTACGGTCGCTGGTGAGGAGGTCAGATGCGGATCGGAGAGCTTGCCGAGCGGACCGGCACGACCACCCGTGCGCTGCGTTACTACGAGGCTCAGGGCCTGCTCGCGGCGCGCCGGAGCTCGAACGGCTACCGCGACTACGGCAGCGCGGACGAACGGATCGTCACCGAGATCAGATCGCTCCTCGCCATCGGGTTCTCGCTGGAGGACACCCGACCCTTCGTGGAGTGCCTGCGCGCCGGCAACGACGCGGGGGACGTGTGCCCCAACTCCGTCGCGGTCTACCGCCGCAAGCTCGCCGAGCTCGACGGGTGCATCGACCGGCTTCGGGCCACCCGGGCCCGGGTCGAGGCGCAGCTCGCCAGCGCCCTTCGTCGTACGACAGGAGACCAGCCATGCCGCACCGTCCCGTCGCCAGCGCCGACACCGTCACCGACACCGTCACCGACACCGTCACCGTCACCGACGCCGACTTCGCCGAACGGGTTCTCGCCAGTGACCGGCCCGTGCTCGTCGAGTTCTGGGCAGCCTGGTGCCCTCCCTGCCGGATGATCGCGCCCGTACTGGAGGAGATCGCGACCGAGCATGCCGACCGGATCACGGTGGCGAAGGTCAACACGGACGAGAACCCGCAGACGGTCGCCGCCTGCCAGGTCAGGGCCAACCCGACGCTGCAGGTCTACCGGCACGGCGAGCTCGTGCACATGATCGTCGGTGCCAGGTCGAAGGCGCGGCTGATCGCTGAGTTCAGGGAGCCGCTGGGCCTTTGAGCCGCCGCGGAACGCGAGGGCTCCCGAGGACGCGGTGGTGACCGGCGGCACTAGGCTGTGTCTCGGCGCCGTCCTGCGCCAGACCTCCTGACCGCGCGCCCACGCCGCCCGGCTTTCGCGGAGGCGAAGGGGACACGTGTCCTCGGGACGGCGGTCTGGTCACCGGTGTTCGATGTCACCGTCCATGGTGGAACCCTGTCCGGCGGCCCGGGTGAGGCGTGGGGTGCGCGCGGGTTGTCAGGAGAGGTCGAACCATGACCGTACGCCGGTCCTTCAAGCGACTGGTCCGGGCTCGGATGGCCCGCACCAACGAGTCCTACACCACCGCGCGGCGACACGTTCTCGCCCAAGCGTCCCTCAACACCGTCACGTCGGCGACCTACCCGGGTCTGCTTCCCGGTTACCGCGGGTTCGGTGGCGGCCAGCATCACGCGTCGGCGGCGCTGGCTCATGCCCTGGACGCCGTGGGCGTCCGGGCCCCACACACGAATGAGCCGTACACCGAGGCCATGCTCGCCGGGCTCGCCGGCGGTATCGGCTTCATGTACGCCGTCTTCTCCTACGCCGGCGAGCTGCCGACGATGACGATCGTCGCCAGACACCACCCCGAGCCGTTCGTCCCGGCGGCGCTCCGCCGGATCGGCACGCCGGCGGAAAGCCTCCGGACGTCCAGCGCACGGACCGCTGAGCGGAACCTCCGCGCCGCTTTGGCCGCCGGAAAGCCGGCGCTCTGCACCGTCGACCGTGCCGGCCTGCCCTGGCACGGACTCGCGTGTGGCGAGCGCTACGCGGACCCGTACGACGTTCTCGTCTGTGGTCTCGACGACGAGGGTGGGGAGGAGCGGGTGCTGCTCGACGACGAGAGCGTGCGGCCCTGGTCGCTGCCGCTGCCGGAGTTCCTCGCCGCGTGGGCCGCCCACCGCAGGGGGCGGCACGCGATGCTGGCCGTGGTCGCGCCGGAGCAGCCGGTCGACCTCGCGGCGGCCGTGCGGGATGCGGTCGCCACCACCTGCGCGCACCTCGCGGGGCCGGTCCTGGGTAACACCTTCGACGTCAACTTCGGCTTTTCCGGGATGCGGAGGCTGGCAGAACAGCTCGCCGATCCCTGCGGAAAGACCGGGTGGGCGGTGAGGTTCGCCGACCCCCGGGCCTTGTTCGCCGGTGTCCGCCGGCTGCACGACTGCCTGGAGGTGGAGTACACCGGGCCGGGCGCGACGCGGCCGTTGTACGCCGACTTCCTGGCCGAGGCCGCCGGGGTCGTCGACGATCCGGCCTACCTCGAGGCTGCGGATCTCTTCCGGCGTTCGGGCGACGTGTGGTCGGCGCTCGCGGCGGCGGCGCTGCCCGCGGAGCTGCCGGCACTCGCCGCGTACGACGCGATGGTCGAGGAACGGCTCGGACTGCTGCTCGACGGTGGGGCGGCCGAGGAGATCCGGGCGGTGACCTCGCGGGTCGACGAGCTCACCGACGCCTACGCCGCGGCGCCGCCGGGCGAGGCGGTCCTGCGCGAGCTGCTCGACCGGCTGGCGGGACTTGTCGAGCAGGCGACCGACCTCGAACGCCGGGCGGTCGACGTCCTTACCGGTTGAGTCAGCGGCGTCGACGTGGTGCACGCCGAGGTGCGCACCGGGGCCGCCCGCGGGACTCCGTAGCCTGGTGCGGTGACGAGCTGGGTCCTCCACTGCCGGGAGCTGGCCGGCGAGGTGGACGCCGAGCAGGCGTTCGAGGCCCTGTTCGGGGCCAGCCGGTGGGCCTTCTGGCTGGACAGCAGCCTCGTGGCCGGCCCCGCCCGTTACTCCCTGCTCGGAGACGCGGGCGGTCCGCACGGCGACGTCCTGCACGCCAGGGTCACCGACCGGGGCGCCGACACGGTGTTCGACGCCCTCGAACGCCGGCTCGCCGCCCGGACCGTCCGTGTGCCCGACGGTCTGCCGCCCGCTCTCGCCTGCGGTTACGTGGGTTACCTCGGCTATGAGCTGAAGGCGTACGAGGGCGTCGCCAGTTCCCACCGGGCCCCGCTGCCCGATGCGACCTGGATGTCGGCGACGAGGTTCGTCGTCGTCGACCATCGCGACGCGCGGACCTGGGTGTGCGAGCTGGCGACCACGGGCGAGCCGCCGCGGTGGATCGACGGCGCTCTCGCCCGGTTGCGGGACCTGTCCCGCGCGGCGACACCACAGGGGGACTGGTCGGAACCCGCCGCCGGGGTGGACCCCGAACCATGGCTCGTCCGTCCGCGGGACCGTTACGTCGCCGACATCGAAACCTGTCTTGACCGGTTGCGGGCCGGTGAGAGTTACGAAATCTGTCTCACCAATTCCGTGGAGCTGCCCTGCGACGCGGATCCATGGTTGCTCTACCGGCGGTTACGGCGGATCAACCCCGCGCCCTACGCCACCTACCTACGGCTCGGAGACGCCCACGTCCTCTCGGCCTCGCCCGAACGGTTCCTCACCGTCGACGCGGAGCGTCACGCCGAGTCGCGACCGATCAAGGGGACGGCGCCCCGCGCCGCCGACCCCGGTATCGACGCACTGCTGTGCAAGGAACTCGCGACGAGCTCGAAGACGCAGGCCGAGAACCTCATGATCGTCGACCTCCTGCGTAACGACCTCGGCCGCGTGTGCGAGCCCGGCACGATCAGCGTTCCGGCATTCCTCTCCGTCGAGTCCTACGCCACCGTGCACCAGCTGGTTTCCACGGTCCGCGGCCGCCTGCGCGCCGACGTGAGCGCGGTCCAGGCGGTCCGCGCGTGCTTCCCCCCGGGGTCGATGACCGGTGCTCCGAAGCTACGGACGATGCAGATCCTCGACGAGCTGGAAGACCGCCCCCGGGGCGTCTACTCCGGCGCGGTCGGACACTTCGGACTCGCCGGCACCGCCGACCTCAGCGTGGTCATCCGTACCGCCGTCGTCCATGCCGGTCTGCTCACGGTGGGTGCAGGTGGGGCGATCGTGCTCGACTCCGACCCGGGGGAGGAGTACGACGAAATGTTGCTCAAGGCGGCGGTCCCGCTGCGGGCGCTCGCGGGCCGGGTCTGACACTCCGCGATCGTCCCTTTCGGGCCCTCGCACCCGGTTGGTGGCGGAGCGTAGTTCACACGGAATTCACATCGGACCGGCCTTCCGTCATCGGTCCGCAACATACGGCGGCAGCCTGCGAAACACGGCCAGACCACGCTTGCCAGATCCATCCGCGGGTGGCCCCGGTACCTGGAGGAACAGGGCCGGCGCCCCGTGGCCGCGGTGGGCCCACCGTCGGGTTCCACCACGAGAGCATCACCCGAAGGTTCGGACGAACTCGCGAGGAGAAGCGATGCCCGAGCTCAGCGCAGGCGACACCGCCTGGGTGTTGGCCAGTTCCGCCCTCGTCCTACTGATGACACCTGGACTCGCCTTGTTCTACGGCGGCATGGTCCGGGCCAAGGGCGTACTCAACATGCTCATGATGAACTTCGCCGCGATTGCCGTCGTCAGCATCCTGTGGGTGTTGTACGGCTACTCGCTGGCGTTCGGGACCGATATCGGAGGTGGCCTCCTCGGCAACCTCGAAGCTGTCGGCCTGAGGGGTCTGCTGGGCGAGGACTCACTGTCCGGCACATTGCCCTCAACGGTGTTCGTCGCCTTCCAGGCGATGTTCGCCATCATCACCGTTGCGTTGATCTCGGGCGCGATCGCCGACCGGGCGAAGTTCAGCGCCTGGATCGTCTTCGTCGTGGCCTGGGCGACGATCGTCTACTTCCCGGTCGCGCACTGGGTCTTCTTCTTCAACGACGGCGACGGCGGCTGGATCGCCGACCGGCTCCAGGCCCTCGACTTCGCGGGTGGTACCGCCGTCCACATCAACGCCGGCGCGGCGGGTCTCGCGGCCGCCCTGGTCCTGGGCAAGCGCATCGGTTGGCGCAAGGAGCCGATGCGTCCACACAACCTGCCGCTGGTTCTGCTCGGCGCCGGCCTGCTGTGGTTCGGCTGGTTCGGGTTCAACGCCGGTTCGGCAGTGGCCGCGAACGGTGCCGCAGGGGTCGCGTTCATCAACACGCAGGTGGCAACGGCCGCCGCGGTCCTCGGCTGGTTGCTCGTGGAGAAGATCCGGGACGGCAAACCGACGACACTCGGTGCCGCGTCCGGTGCGGTGGCGGGACTCGTGGCGATCACACCGGCCTGCGCCGCGGTCACACCGATCGGCGCGATCCTTGTCGGTGTCGCGGCCGGCGTGCTGTGTGCACTAGCGGTCTCGCTCAAGTCGAAGTTCGGCTACGACGACTCGCTCGACGTGGTGGGCGTCCACCTCGTCGGCGGCCTGGTCGGAACCCTGCTCATCGGGTTCCTCGCCGCGGCGGTGGCGCCGGCGGGCGTCGACGGTCTGCTCTACGGTGGCGGCTTCACCCAGCTGTGGAAGCAGGTCATCGCGGCGGGCGCGGTTCTGGTCTACTCGTTCGTCCTGACCTATGTCATCTGCAAGGTCATCGACAAGACGATGGGCTTCCGGGTCAGCACCGACGACGAGGTCAGCGGCATCGACCTCGCCGAGCACGCGGAGACGGCGTACGACTTCTCGACGATCAGCGGCGGCTCCCGCGCTCACGTCCTCACCAAAGAAGGCTCCGACGGCGCCGTACCGGCTACCGCCGACGCGGCTGGGAACAAGGAAGGGAGCGTGGCCCGATGAAGCTGGTGACAGCGGTCATCAAGCCACACCGGCTCGACGAGGTACGCGCGGCTCTCGAGGCCTTCGGCGTCTCGGGTATGACCATCACGGAGGCCAGCGGCTACGGCCGGCAGAAGGGCCACACCGAGGTCTACCGTGGCGCGGAGTACGAAGTGGACCTGGTGCCCAAGGTGCGGGTCGAGATCGTCGTCGACGACTCCGACGTCGAGGACATCGTCGATGTGGTCACCAAGAGCGCCCACACCGGCAAGATCGGCGACGGCAAGGTCTGGGTCGTCCCGGTCGAGACCGTCATCCGGGTACGTACCGGCGAGAGCGGGCAGGAGGCGCTGTAGGGCCTTGACGTCGACGGCGGCATCGGCTGACGCACCACCGCAGCGCGAGCGACTGACCTCGGTCAGCCGCTCGCGGGCGGAGCGCACCGATGCCGCCGACGCGCGTCTGCGGGACCTGCTCGCCGCTGCACTGCCCGACGAGACCGCCGGCGGCGGTGTCGCGGTGGTCGCCCTGGGCGGCTACGGCCGGGGCGAGCTCTCGGCCGCGAGCGACCTCGACGTCCTTCTGCTCTACGACGACGAACGCTGCCCCGACGTCTCCACCGTGGCCGAGGGCCTGTGGTATCCGCTCTGGGACGCCAGAGTGCCCCTCGACCACAGTGTCCGGACGCTCGAGGAGGCAACGGAAGCCGCCGACTCCGACCTACGCTCGGCCCTGTCGTTGCTGGACGCGCGGCACGTCGCCGGTGATGCCGCGCTGACGATCAAGCTGCGGACGACCCTGCTCACCGGATGGCGGCGGAGCGCGCGGCAGCGGCTGCCCGAGCTCGAGGAGAGCTGCCGGCGGCGGGCCGATCGGTTCGGCGAGCTGGCGTTCCTGCTCGAACCTGACCTGAAGGAGGCCCGCGGCGGACTTCGCGATGGCGTTGTCCTCCGGGCGCTGGCAGCGACGTGGCTGGTGGAGATCCCGCACGCGGCGCTGGCGCGGATGCGCGCCGACCTGCTGGACGTCCGCGACGTGCTCCACCAGGTTGCCGGCCGCAAGCCCACCGACCGCTTGCTGGCCGACCTGCAGGCCGACGTCGCCCAGGGCTGCGGCCTTGCCGACCGGGACGCGCTCCTGCGCCACGTCTACCAGCTCGGGCGCACCATGAGCCACACCGCCGACATCGCCTGGCGGCGGGCCGGGCGCGGGCTGGCGGCACGGTCGGGTCGCCGGGTCGGCAGGACGCGGCCTCGGCCTGGTCCGCAGCTCACGCCGCTCGCCCCCGGCGTCGCGGCCGTCGACGGCGAGGTCGTCCTCGCTCCCGACTCCGCCACCCGGTGGGGTTCGGATCCCTTGCTGCCCCTGCGGGCCGCGTACGCTGCCGCCGACCGGGGGCTGTTGCTCGCGCCGCACACGGCCGAGCGACTCGCGGCCAGCCGGGCGAGGCTCCCGGTCCCCTGGCCGGCCGAGGCGCGCCGGCTGTTCACCGCGCTGCTCGGCGCGGGACATGACCTGCTGCCGGTCTGGGAGACGCTCGACCAGGCGGGCCTGATCGGACGCGTCCTGCCGGAGTGGGAGCGGGTGCGCTGTGCACCGCAATACTCCCCGGTGCATCGCCACACCGTCGACCGGCACCTGCTGGAGACCTGCGTACACGCGGCGACCCTGGTCCGCCGGGTGAACCGGCCCGACCTCCTTCTCGTGGCCGCGCTGCTGCACGACATCGGCAAGGGGGAGGGTGAGGGTCACAGCGAGCGGGGTGCCGTGCTCGCCGGCAAGATCGCCGCCGAGTGGGGCTTCACACCGGCCGACGTCGACACGCTCGTCGGGCTCGTCCGCCAGCACCTCCTGCTGATCGAGACCGCCACCCGGCGCGACCTCGACGATCCCGCCACGATCGCGCGGGTCGCCGCCGCCGTGGGAGACGCCGACTTCCTCGACCTGCTGGCCGCGCTCACCGAGGCCGACGCGAAGGCGACCGGCCCCGCCGCCTGGACGCCGTGGCGGGCCGGACTGCTGGCGAGGCTCGTCGTCCGCGTCCGCAGCCAGCTCGAACGCGGCCACCTGCCCGTTCCCGAGCCGCTCCAGCACTGGCAGCGCGCCCTCGCCGAGCGGGGCCGGCTCGACGTGGTTGTCGAGCCCAGCTCTCCCGTACGGTCGGACACGACCTGCCTGACCGCCGTGGCGCCCGACCGGGTGGGCCTGCTCGCCACAGTGGCCGGCGTACTCGCTCTCGCCCGCTTGTCCGTGCAGTCCGCCTCGGTCGAGACCGTGGACGGCGTGGGCGTGTCCATCTGGGCCGTCGTCGGCGACCCGCCCGACGCGGCGATCCTGCGCGAACGCCTGGCCGCCGCGCTGTCCAGCTCGGCGGGAGCCAGCGACCTTGCCGAGCGGCTGTCCAGGCTGGACGCGAACCACCGCAGCCCTCTGGCGCCCGCGGATGTCCGCGTGGTGCCGGGCGCGTCGGCTACCGCCACGGTGGTGGAGATCCGCGCCCACGACCGACCCGGACTCTTCCACCAGATCTGTACGGCGGTGGCGGCTGCGGACGCCTCGGTGCGCTCGGCGCACGTCAGCACCTGGGCCGGTGAGGCCGTCGACGTGATCTATCTGACGGGACCCGACGGTGGACCGCTCGGCCACACCGCCCTCGCCCAACTCCTCGACTCGTTCGCGACGACACTCACCTGAGAGAGGTTTCGTCGGGTCGCTGGTGGTGGTCGCTCCATCGAACCCGGACAAGACGGCTACCCTGGCCAGGACCCCACCCGCCGAGCAAGGACCGGGACTGTCACCGTGTTCGCCACACTTTCTGATCGCCTCGAGGCAACTTTCAAGCGGCTTCGCGGCAAGGGCCGGCTCTCCGATGCCGACATCGACACGACATGTCGTGAGATACGCATCGCACTGCTGGAGGCCGACGTCGCGCTGCCGGCCGTCCGTGACTTCATCGGACGGGTCAGGGAGCGCGCCCGGGGCGCCGAGGTGCACCAGGCCCTCAACCCGGCCGAGCAGGTCATCAAGATCGTCAACGAGGAGCTCATCGAGATCCTCGGCGGCGACACGCGACGGCTGCGGTTTGCCAAGACGCCGCCGACGGTGATCCTGCTCTGCGGTCTGCAGGGTGCCGGTAAGACCACGCTGGCGGGCAAGCTGGGCCGATGGCTGAAGGGCCAGGGTCACCAGCCCGTGCTGGTTGCCGCCGACCTGCAACGCCCGAACGCCGTCCAGCAGCTGCAGGTCGTCGGCGAGCAGGCGGGCGTCGCGGTGTTCGCGCCGGAGCCGGGCAGCGGCGTCGGCGACCCGGTGGAGGTGGCCCGGCAGAGCGTCGACCACGCCCGGAGCAAGCTCTATGACGTCGTGATCATCGACACCGCGGGTCGGACCGGCGTCGACGCGGAGATGATGGCGCAGGCCGCCGACATCCGCGATGCCGTCAAGCCCGACGAGATCCTGTTCGTCGTCGACGCGATGATCGGCCAGGACGCCGTGACGACCGCCGAGGCGTTCCGCGACGGCGTCGGCTTCGACGGTGTGGTGCTGGCCAAGCTCGACGGTGACGCTCGCGGTGGTGCTGCCCTGTCCGTACGCCACGTCACCGGCCGGCCGGTGATGTTCGCGTCCAACGGCGAGAAGCTCGACGACTTCGACGTCTTCCACCCCGATCGGATGGCCTCGCGCATCCTCGGCATGGGCGACGTCCTCACCCTCATCGAGCAGGCCGAGCAGGCGTTCGACGAGGACCAGGCCAACCGGGTCGCCGAGAAGCTCAAGACCGAGCGTGGCTTCACCCTCGAGGACTTCCTCGCCCAGATGCAGGCCGTTCGCAAGATGGGCTCGCTGTCGAAGATCCTCGGCATGCTCCCCGGCCTCGGCGAGATCCGCAACCAGGTCGACCAGCTCGACGACCGCGAGCTCGACCGGGTGGAGGCGATCATCCGGTCGATGACACCGGCCGAGCGGGAGGATCCGAAGCTCATCAACGGCTCCCGCCGGCTGCGCATCGCCAACGGCTCGGGCACCAAGGTCAACGACGTCAACCTGCTGGTCGAGCGGTTCCTCGAGGCGCGCAAGATGATGAGCCAGCTCAGCCAGGGCAAGGGGATCCCCGGAATGCCCGGGATCCCCGGCATGGGCGGTGGCGGTGGCGGAAACCGCAAGGGCAAGAAGGGCAAGGGCGGCAAGAAACAGCGCTCCGGGCGTTCCGGTAACCCCGCCAAGCGGGCCCGGCAGGGTGCGATCGCCGCCCAGGAGGCGGTCGAGCCCGAGCCCACCATGCCCGCGCTCGGCGGCGACATCGCCGACCTGATGCGGGGACAGGGTCAGGGCCGGGCGGAGGTGCCGGACGGCTTCGAGCTCCCCGAGGAGCTTCGCGACATGCTGGGGAAAGACGGCAAGTGAGCGCGGCACGGATGAGTACCCAACCGTTCCGGGTACGCGGGGTCGTGCTCCCCGAAGGCGACTACCGCGATCTCTACGTCGTCGGAGGCAGGATCACCTCCACCCGGGTGGCGGGTGCCGAGACGGTGGCCGAGGGTTTCGTCGTACCCGGTCTCGTCGACGCCCACTGCCACGTCGGCCTCGATGCCCACGGCGCCGTCCCCGCCGACGAGCAGGAGCGGCAGGCCCTGGCCGACCGCGACGCTGGAACCCTGCTGCTGCGCGACGCCGGCAGTGCCGCGGACACCAGGTGGATCGACAAGCGCGACGACCTGCCGCACATCATTCGGGCCGGCCGCCACATCGCGCGTACGAAGCGCTACATCCGCAACTACGGCGTGGAGATCGAGCCGCACGAGCTGGTCGACACCGTGGCCGAGCAGGCGCGCCGGAGCGACGGCTGGGTCAAGCTGGTCGGCGACTGGATCGACCGCGACGCCGGCGACCTCGCACCCTGCTGGCCGGGTGACGCGCTCTCGGCCGCGATCGCCAAGGCGCACGAGATGGGCGCCCGGGTGACCGCGCACGTCTTCGGCGAGGACGCCCTGCCCGACCTGCTCGCGGCCGGCATCGACTGCCTCGAACACGGCACCGGACTCTCAGCCGACCTGATCAGCACCATGGCCGAGCGCGGAGTCGCGCTGGTGCCCACCCGGCGCCAGCTCGACAACTTCGGTGAGTACGCGAACCAGGGCGAGGCGAAGTTCCCGGCCTACGCGTCCCACATGCGTGCCCTCTACGACCGGGTCGACGACACGCTCCGGGCGGCTGCCGAGGCCGGCGTCGCGATCTACGCGGGGACCGACGCGGGCGGGGTGCTGCCGCACGGGCTCATCGCCACCGAGATCCGCCTGCTGCACGAGCGGGTGGGGCTCACGCGGCGCGACGCCCTCGCCGCCGGCTCCTGGCGGGCCCGGGAATGGCTCGGTGCCAATCCCGGTCTGACCGAGGGCGCGCCGGCCGATTTCGTGGTCTACGACGCCGATCCGCTCGACGATCTCCGGGCGCTCGCCGCGCCCACCCGGATCGTCCTGCGTGGCGCCGTCGTCGCCTGAGCGGATCTGTCCTGCGCCGTCCCTATCATGAGGGTCGATTCATGACGGTCGGTACACGAGGGTCGAACATGAGGGATCGGTCAGACGGCGACGGACGGTGGGGCGCGGTGTCCTTCGACGAAATCGAGACGCTTCGCCGACACAGCTCGGCGTGGAAGCTGCTGCGTGCCGATCACGCCCCGCTCATCCTCAGCTTCCTGGCCAAGGTGTTCGTGGAGGACAACATCCGATCCATCTCGAGTTCGGCCCTTGCCAGCCGGCTCGACGACGAGCTCTACGCCCTCAACGAACGCCTGGGCCCTGAGACCTTCCCCCGCCGCGCGACGGCCTATCTCGACGACTGGGCGGCGCCGGAGGCCGGGTGGCTCCGCAAGTACTACCCGGCCGGGTCCGACGAACCACACTTCGACGCCACCCCCGCGGTCGAGAAGGCGCTGTCATGGGTGGCGACGCTGCGGTCCAGGGCGTTCGTCGGCACCGAGTCGCGCCTCAACACGCTGTTCGACCTGCTCCGGCAGATGGTCTATGGCGCCGAGGACGATCCCGAGGTCCGCCTCGCCGAGCTGCGGCGGCGCCGGCACGCCATCGACGTCGAGATCGCCGAGGTGGAGAAGGGCAACGTGGACGTGCTCGAACCGGCCGCCCAGCGCGACCGCTACCAGCAGTTCGCGACTACCGCGCGCGAGTTGCTCGCCGACTTCCGCGAGGTCGAGGCCAACTTCCGTTCGCTCGACCGGGCGCTGCGGGAGCGGGTCGCGGGCTGGAGCGGAGCCAAGGGGGAACTGCTCGACGAGGTGCTTGGCAACCGTCACGCGATCGCCGAGTCCGATCAGGGCAAGAGCTTCCAGGCGTTCTACGACTTCCTCCTCTCCCCGCGGCGGCAGGCCGAGCTCACCGACCTCCTCGAACGCGTCCAGCAGCTCGAGGCGATCGACGACCGCGACCCCCGGATGCGCCACATCCACTACGACTGGCTCGACGCCTGCGAACGCACCCAGGCGACCGTCCGCCTGCTGTCCGACCAGCTCCGCCGCTTCCTCGACGATCAGGCGTGGCTGGAGAACCGCCGGGTGATGGACCTCCTGCACAGCATCGAGTCCAGCGCGATGCGGCTGCGCGCACACGGCGTCCCGCCGTTGACGTTCGACATCGACGGCACGGCCCCCACGGTCAACCTGCCGATGGAACGCCCGCTTTACACACCGACGGCGAAGGCCCCGATCGACAGCAGGGTCGAAGGCGGCGAGGGCGACTTCGACCCGTCGGCGCTCTTCAACCAGGTCTTCGTGGATCCGACCCGGCTCTCGCTCGGTGTCCGGCGCTGCCTGCAGCAGCGTGCCCAGGTCGGGCTCTGCGACGTCATCGGTGAGCACCCACTCGAGCAGGGACTTGCCGAACTCGTCACCTACCTGTCGCTCGCCGACGACTCCTTCGCGGTCGTGTTCGACGAGGAGGTCAGGGAGCAAGTCGACTGGATCGACGCCGACGGCCAGCAACGGGTCGCGAGCCTCCCGCGCGTGACGTTCGTGCGGACAACCGACGCGACGGAACGGGCCCTTCGATGAGCGTGAGCCCTGCGCGGCGACCCGGGACGGCCGAACCCAGTCTCTCGTTGGCGGTGACGCATCTGATGAAGGGCGTCGTCTACCGCGACACCCACGAGATCCCGTGGCGACACCTGCTCCAGCTCCAGCCGCAGGTACGCGACTACGTAGGCGTCCTGGGGCTCACCGTCGTCATCGACGAAGCCGAGGGCTACGCGTTCCTGCGTTCGAAGCCCGACCTCGACGACGACAACGCCCAGAACGCGCAGAACGGCCAGGCGATCCCGCGGCTGATCGCCCGGCGCTCGTTGTCGTTCCACGTCAGCCTGCTACTGGCGCTTCTCCGTAAGAAGCTCACCGAGTTCGATGCCCGCAACGCAGACTCCAAACTCGTGTTGAGCCGCGATCAGATCGTCGACATGGTGCGTGTCTTCCTGCCGGACGGGAGCAACGAGGCTCGGCTCGTCGACCAGATCGACGCGCACATCACGCGGGTGACCGACCTCGGCTTCCTGCGCCGCACCAAGGACCAGGAGCCGCACTACGAGGTACGCCGAATACTGAAGGCATTCGTCGACGGTCAGTGGCTCGCCGACTTCGACGAACGCATCGCGGCCTATGCGGCACAGCTTGGCGGTGGAGCCGGTACCACCGACGGCGACGCCGATGGCGAGAGTGGCGCCGAGGGTGGCGGTAACGGCAGGGGCGGAGGAGAGGGATGACGGGGCTGTTCAGCGCGGTCGAGTTGGAGAACGCCGGCACGGGCACCCCGCGGACAGGTCATCGGCTGGAACGGCTCGAGATCTTCAACTGGGGCACGTTCGACGCCCGTGTGTGGGTGCTTGACCTGCGCGGCGACAACGCCCTGCTCACCGGCGACATCGGTTCCGGCAAGTCAACCCTCGTCGATGCCGTCACGACACTGCTGCTCCCCGCCAACCGGATCTCCTACAACAAGGCCGCCGGTGCCGAAACCAGGGAACGCAGCCTCCGGTCGTACGTACTCGGCTATTACAAGTCCGAACGCAGTGAGACGACCGGAAGCTCCCGCCCGGTGAGCCTGCGGAAACCAGGCGACTTCTCGGTCATCCTCGGGGTCTTCGGCAACGAGGGCTACGACTCGACGGTCACGCTCGCGCAGGTCTTCTGGATGACCGACCAGAACCATGGCCAGCCACAGAGGTTCTTCGCCATTGCCGACCGGGCACTGTCGGTCGAGGCCGACTTCAGCGACTTCGGCAGCGATATCGCCAGCCTTCGAAAGCGCCTGCGGGGGAGTGGAGTCAGACTTTTCGACCACTTCCCCGACTACGGCAAGCACTTTCGCCGCCAGCTGGGTATCGAGTCCGAGCAGGCGATGGAGCTCTTCCACCAGACCGTCTCGATGAAGTCGGTCGGCAACCTGAACGAGTTCGTCCGCACCCACATGCTCGAGCCGTTCGACGCGAAGGACTGGATCGAGCGTCTGGTCGCGCATTTCGACGATCTCACCAAGGCCCACGACGCTGTCGTCAAGGCCCGAAACCAGCTGAAAGAGCTCGAGCCGTTGCTCGCCGACTGCGACGCCTACGACGCGCTCGGTGCCGAAATCGGTTCCCTGGAAGGCGAACGCGCAGCAGTTCCGTACTTTTTCGCCACTCGCAAGGCCGCCTTGCTCGAGGAGCAGATCGCGATGCTCGAGCAGGAGACCGCGCGTCGGCGGGCCGACCTCGAGCAGGTGAGCGGAGACCTCGCGGGGCTGTACGACAAACACCAGAGCCTGCTGCTCGAGCGTGCCGGGCACGGAGGTGACCGGTTGGGCGAGCTGGAACGCCAGATCGCCGAGGCGGACCAGGCCCGTGCGGCCCGCTATGCCAAGTGGCAGCGGTTCAACGAACTTCTGGGTGAGGCCGGGCTGACGGGCGTCGAGCATGCCGAGCAGTTCCCGGCGAGACGGCAGCAGATCCTGGCCGAGTCCGCCAGCACCGGCGGCTCACTCGCCGACACCCAGAACCGGATCACCGAGGTCGCCGTCGACCAGAAGGCGCTGGCGGAGGAGGCCGCCGAGCTGAACGCGGAGCTCCGGAGCCTGCAGTCGCGGCGCAGTAACCTCCCGGCACACAGCCTCGAGCTGCGGAACCGGCTCTGCCGAGAGGTCGGGGTGGACGAGGCCACACTGCCCTTCGCCGGTGAGCTGATCCAGGTGCGCCCGCAATGGTCGGAGTGGGAGGGCGCCGCCGAGCGGCTGCTCCGGCCGTTCGGGTTGTCGATGCTCGTGCCGGACGAGCACTACCGACTGGTGTCGGACTGGATCAACGACCACCATCTCAACGCCCGGCTGATCTACTACCGGGTCCCGCGGGCGGTCGTGCCCTATTCCCCGCCGGAGCCGGGTGCGGCGGAGCAGCAGCTGTTCGCCAAGCTCGAGATCAAGGACTCGGACTTCTATCCCTGGCTGGAGAAGGAGCTCGCTCACCGCGCGGGCTACGCCTGTGTGGAGACCATGGAGGAGTTCCGGCGGGCGCAGCGGGCGATCACCAGGACCGGCCAGATCAAGGGCGCGGGCGGGCGTCACGAGAAGGACGACCGAAGCAGGATCGACGACCGGACTTCCTACGTCCTCGGCTGGACCAACGAGCAGAAGGTCGACACGCTCCTCCAGCGGGCCGCCAAGGTCCAACGCCGCCTTCATGAGCTGAGTGCCGAGCGCACGCGGCTCGACAGGAGCCTCGACACCGTGATCGAACGCCGGACGGTGCTGGGCAAGCTCGCCGAGTTCGCCGACTACTCCGAGCTCGACTGGAATGACCTGGTACGACGGGTCGACGGTCTCTCGGCGGAGAAGCGCCGCATCGAGCAGGCGTCGGGAGAGCTGGAGCGAATCGGGCAGGAGATCGAGACCCTCAAGGCAGAGATTCGTACCGCTGAGGAGGGGCGTAGGGCGCTCGAGCACACGATCGGTGGCCTCGACCGCGAAGTCGAGATCGCCTATGAGTCCCTCGGCCGAAACGACAAGGTCCTGCATGCGGCTGACCTGGAGACCTCGAGGGAGTTCTTCGACCGGCTCGAGAAGCGGGTCGACGCGACGATGTTGGTCGCACCGGCTGACTGCGACCGCGCCGTCGCCGACACCACGCGCGCCCTCACCGACCAGGTCGAGTCACGGCGGACCCGGCAGAGCCAGGCGGCCAACCGGGCGGTGACGAAGATGAGCGTGTTCCGTCAGAACCACCCGCTGGAGACCGCCGACTTCGACAGTTCCGTCCTCGCCGCGGACGAGTACCGCGACCTCCACCGGAGGTTGGACGACGACGACCTCCCGCGGTTCGAGGCCGAGTTCAAGCGGTACCTCAACACCAACACGATCCGCGACATCGCGAGCTTCCAGGCCCAGCTCAACAAGCAGGTCGAGCTGATCAAGGAACGCATCGACACGATCAACGAGTCCCTGGTCGGGATCGACTACAACCCGGGTCGGTTCATCCGGCTCGAGCACCACCCGACGCCCAACACCGAGATCCGCGACTTCCGGAGCGAGTTGCGGGCGTGCACCGACAGCACGGTGGCAGGCGACGAGTCCGACCAGTACTCCGAGCAGAAGTTCCTCCAGGTCAAACGGATCATCGAGCGGTTCCAGGGTCGGGAGGGGCAGACGGAGGCGGACCGTGCCTGGTCGAGGCAGGTGACCGACGTCCGCAACTGGTTCGTCTTCACCGCCTCCGAACGTTGGCGGGAGGACGACACCGAGCACGAGAACTACACCGACTCCGGCGGCAAGTCCGGTGGGCAGAAGGAGAAGCTCGCCTACACGATCCTGGCGGCGTCGCTTGCCTACCAGTTCAAGCTCGAGTGGGGTGCGGTCCGATCCAAGGCGTTCCGGTTCGTCGTGATCGACGAGGCGTTCGGCCGTGGTTCGGACGAGTCGACCCGGTTCGCTCTGGCCCTCTTCCGGCGGCTCGGGCTGCAGCTCCTGATCGTGACGCCCTTGCAGAAGATCCACGTGATCGAGCCGTACGTCGCCGCCGTCGGTTTCGTCGACAACACCCGGGAAGGCGATCACTCGCGCCTGCAGTGCCTGACGATCGAGGAGTACCACGAACGCCGGCGTGCCCATGCGTTGACCGGCCTGGACCGGCCGGCGTGAGCGCCTGGACGACTCCGGCGGACGTCGAGCGCAAACTCCGACGCCGTTGGGACGCCGGGACGTTCCTGTCGGCGTACGGCGAGGGACGCCCGTGGGAGCCCTTCGGGCTGTCCGTGCGCGGACCCGCGGTCAGCGAGCTGGGGGCAGACCTCGCCAAGGTTCAGGACTGGGCCCGTTCGTGGCGGCGCGCCGGCCGGCGGTTCCGGATCGAGCATCGGCGGGTCGGTGGTCGGCTGATCGGCGCCAACGAGCTGCCGGCGAAGGCGTGGATCGATTCCTACGACCAACTCTGGGCGGTGCTCGGCGTCGAACGGGAGGCAGCCGCGTTCGCCGATCTCGTGGCCGATGCGCGGTCGAGGGCACCGCGTCTCGTCGCCTGGATGATCGCGCACCCGCTGAAAGTGCTCCCGCTGGAGAGCGACTGGCCCGCGATCGTCGAGACGGTCCGCTGGATCGACGCCCACCCGAGCGGCGAGATGTACGTACGACAGATCGACGTTCCCGGGGTCGACACGAAGTTCGTGGAGCGGCACCGCGCGGTGCTGGCCGAGCTGCTCGACCACCAGCTCGCCGAGGATCGCGTCGACCGTGCACGGTCACCGTCGGACTTTGCCCGGCGCTACGGATTCCGCCGGCGACCGGACTATCTCCGGATCCGCGCCCTCGGTGGCGAGCGGTTGCGCGGTGGGTTCAGCGAGATCACGGTCCGGGCCGAGGAACTCGCGTCGGCGCCGCTGGAGTGCACCGCGTGCTACGTGATCGAGAACGAGATCACCTATCTCGCCTTCCCGGACGTCGCGGACGCGATCGCGGTGTTCGGTGGGGGCTACGCGGTATCGCTGCTCGAAGGTCAGGAATGGCTCGCCGACCGCGAGTTGATCTACTGGGGAGACATCGACACGCATGGCCTGGCAATCCTCGACCGGCTGCGGCGCCGGTTCCCCCACACCAGGTCGATGCTGATGGATCGGGCCACGCTCCTCGCCCACGAGGGGCAGTGGGCGAGTGAGGCGAAGCAGGTGGTCACCAGCCTCGACGCCCTGACCCAGGCGGAGAGCGCGCTCTACCGCGATCTCGTCGAGGAGACCTTCGGCACGGGCGTCCGACTGGAACAGGAGCGGATTTCCTACGCCGCGATCACCCGGGCGCTTGCCAGCATCTCGCGGCGGGTGGCGTAGGGAGAACCGCCCTCGAGCCACCCTGGTGTGGGCCCCGGGCGGGCACCGCTGCCCATCTGGCACAATGGGCGGCCGAGTCCGGCGTTCGCGAGCCCTCTCAACCCGCGATCGTCCGGCTCCCCTCGAGCCGTCGGCGTGCCGACCCCCACACGGTCACCGCTGGCTCACCTCCATCCACACAGGGAGACACCACACTCGTGGCCGTCAAGATCAGGCTGAAGCGCATGGGCAAGATCCGTGCGCCCTACTACCGGATCGTCGTCGCCGACTCGCGCACCAAGCGGGACGGCAAGACGATCGAGCAGATCGGCAAGTACCACCCCAAGACCAACCCGAGCTTCATCGAGGTCGACTCCGAGCGCGCGCAGTACTGGCTGTCGGTGGGGGCTCAGCCGAGTGAGCCGGTGGTCGCGATCCTCAAGCGCACCGGCGACTGGCAGAAGTTCAAGGGCGAGCCGCCTCCGGCCGAGCCGCTGCAGGTGCCCCCGACGAAGGCCGACAAGCGGACGCTGTTCGACGAGGCCCTCCGCGACGCCCACTCCGAGCCGGCGACCGAAGCGGTGAGCCAGAAGAAGGCCCGCAGCAAGTCGAAGGACTCCGCCGACGAGGCCGGCAAGGCCGAGAAGAAGCCTGCCAAGAAGACAGCGAAGGCTGCGGACACAGCTGAGGCGAAGCCTGAGGACAAGGCTGACGCGAAGGCCGAGGACAAAGCCGAGGCGGCCCAGGGCGAGAGCGGGGCCTGATCCGTGCTCGCCGAAGCGCTCGAGCACGTGGTTCGCGGCATCGTCGCTCACCCGGACGAGGTCCGGGTGTCGACTCGTGAGCTCCGGCGTGGCCGCACCTACGAAGTGCGGGTGCACCCCGACGACTTCGGTCGGGTGATCGGTCGCCGGGGCCGCACTGCCCTTGCCATCCGTACCGTCATCGGCGCCCTCGACAAGGGACGCGCTCCGCGCATCGACTTCGTCGAGGTCGGCGAGCGCTCCGGCCGCTAGGGCGGCGGAGCGGGGGAGCGCAAGGCGGCATCGATGGAGATCGTCGTCGGCCGGGTAGGTCGTGCTCACGGGATCCGTGGTGAGGTCGCCGTCGATGTCCGCAGCGACCAACCGGAGCTGCGGTTCACCGTCGGGGCGGAGTTCGCGACCGATCGTGGTGTCGTGCGGATCGAGTCCCTGCGATGGCACGGCGCCCGTTTGCTGGTGGCGTTCGAGGGTGTCGAGGACCGGACGGCGGCCGAGCAGTTGCGCGGTGTCCTGCTCGTCGTCGACGTACCCGACGACGAACAGCTGGACGACCCGGACGAGTTCTACGACCACCAGCTGGTGGGGCTCCGAGTCGCCACGGTGGGTGGAGAACACGTGGGCGAGGTGGCCGAGGTGCTCCACCTGCAGATGCAGGACGTTCTCGCGGTGCGTACGGACGACGGCCGCGAGATCCTGGTGCCGTTCGTGGCGGCGATCGTCCCCGAGGTCGACGTCGACGCCGGGACCGTCACCATCGACCCGCCGGAAGGGCTGATCGGCCCCGAGCCGGAATGAACGGGAGCCGGAATGGACGGGAGGTCCCGGATGCGGCTCGACATCGTCTCGATCTTCCCGGACTATCTCGCCCCGCTGCGGCTCTCGCTCGTCGGCAAGGCGGTTGAGGCGGGCCTCATCGACCTGCGCGTGCACGACCTGCGGGACTGGACGCACGACCGCCACCGCACCGTCGACGACACCCCCACCGGCGGTGGCGCCGGCATGGTGATGCGGCCCGAGCCGTGGGGCGAGGCGCTCGACTCGCTTGCTCCGGCCGATGCCCCGCAGCCAAGGCTGGTGGTGCCGACCCCGGGTGGTCGGCCGTTCACGCAGGCGCTCGCCGCGGAGTTCGCCACCGAGCCCTGGTTGCTCTTCGCCTGCGGACGGTACGAAGGAATCGACCAGCGGGTCCTCGACCACGCCGCCACCAGGATGGGTGTCGAGGAGGTCTCGCTCGGCGACTACGTGCTGGCCGGCGGCGAGGTCGCCGTCCTGGTGATCGTCGAGGCCGTGGCGCGGTTGGTGCCCGGGGTGATCGGCAACCCGGAGTCCCTGGTCGAGGAGTCTCACGCGAGCGGGGCGTGGGCCGGGTTGCTGGAATACCCCGTCTACACCAAACCGGCACGTTGGGAGGGCCGCGAGGTCCCGGAGGTGCTGCTGTCCGGTCACCACGGTCGGATCGCGCGCTGGCGGCGCGACCAGTCCCTGCGGCGTACTCTCCGCCGCCGGCCCGACCTGATCGACAGGCTTGTGGCCGGCGATGCTCTCGACGACCGTGATCGCGAAGTCCTTGCCGCCGAAGGCTGGTCGCCAGGGTGATTCGGCACCGCCGAGGCTCATATGCCAGACTTGGCCGTTGGCGCCGCGCGGATCTTGCCGCGGCGGCCGGTTGCGCTTCTGCCGCAGGGGAGGCGCTTCGGGACTTTTCTGTCCCCCGTTCGATGAGTTGCCCACCGCCACCGGTGGTGACCTGTGGCACCACAAGGAGAAGATCATGACTTCGCTCGAGGCCGTCGACGCCCCATCCCTGCGTACCGACGTACCAGCATTCCAGGCCGGCGACACGCTCAAGGTTCACGTGCGGGTCGTCGAGGGCAACCGTTCCCGGATCCAGGTGTTCCAGGGCGTCTGCATCAGGCGCAGTGGCGCCGGCATCAAGGCGACCTTCACCGTCCGCAAGGTCAGCTTCGGCGTCGGCGTCGAGCGGACCTTCCCGGTGCACACACCGGTCATCGACAAGATCGAGGTCGCGACGCGGGGTGACGTCCGGCGGGCCAAGCTCTACTACGTCCGCGGCCTTCGCGGCAAGGCGGCCAAGATCAAGGAGAAGCGCGAGTCAGCGCCCGGCCGCTGATCCTCGTCGTCTAGGCTCGACGCGGTGAACACGGGAGATCGCGACTGGTCGCGAGTCGATCTCGGGGAGGGCGCGGACGGTGCGGTCCAAGGATGAGTCCGACCGGCGCGAGGTTGCCGAACGCACGGCCGACGGCAGTCGCGACGGCGGCGGCAGGACCGGCGGCCAGCGCGGCGAGCAGGGCCGGCGCGCACAGGAACGGTCGTTCTGGCGCGAGTTGCCCGTGCTCGTCATCCTCGCCCTCGGCCTCGCTCTCCTGATCAAGACGTTCCTCATCCAGGCGTTCTACATCCCCTCGGAGTCGATGGAGGAGACGCTGGTCCCCGGGGACCGCGTGCTCGTCAACAAGCTCGCCTACCGGCTGGGCGAGATCCAGCGCGGCGACGTGATCGTCTTCAACGGCGCCGACTCGTGGGAGAGCGAGATCGTCATCGCCCCGCCGAGCGGACCGGTGGACGGGTTTCTCCGCAAGGTGGGCGAACTGTTCGGGTTCGCCACGGTGGGGGAGAAGGACTTCATCAAGCGGGTCATCGGCCTTCCAGGGGACCGGGTGCAGTGCTGTGACGCACAGAAACGCCTCACGGTCAACGGCAAGCCTCTCGAGGAGTCCGGCTATCTCTTCCGCGGTGACACGCCGTCGGCGACGCCCTTCGACATCCAGGTGCCGCCCAACCGGGTCTGGGTGATGGGTGACCACCGGTCCGCGTCCGCCGACTCCCGTTCCCACCTCAGCGACCCGGGCAACGGGACGATCCCGACCGACCATGTGCTCGGCCGGGCGTTCGTGGTCGTCTGGCCCATCGACCGGCTCGCCGGCCTGACCCGGCCACCCGCCTACGCCGAGGCCGGTCTCGCCGCCGGCGTCGCGGCCGGCGCGGCGCCCCTGGTCGCCGCGGCGGGTGTCGTGTTCCCGCTGGCCGGCCTACGACGGCTGGTCCGGCGCCGCCGTCAGGGCACCTCCTGACCGGTGGCCCCCACAGGTCACAATGGCCCTATGGCCCCTTCCCGTCGCGTCGTGGTCCGCCGGGACTCGGGCCTGTACGCATATGAGCGGGCGCTGGGGCGTGCCGACATGGCTCCCGTCGCGGGAGTCGACGAGGCGGGGCGTGGCGCCTGTGCGGGGCCGCTGGTGGCCGCAGCGGCGATCCTTCCGGCGGGTCGGCGAGGCGAGGTACCCGGCCTTGCCGATTCCAAGCTGCTGACGGAGCGTGCCCGGGAGCGGTGCTACGCCCAGGTCACCCGCCGCGCACTGGCGTGGTCCGTGGTCGTCGTACCCCCTGGCGAATGTGACCGACTTGGGATGCATCGGGTGAATATCGAGGCATTGCGCCGGGCGTTGTTCCAGCTCGACACGCGGCCGGCGTACGTGCTGACCGACGGTTTTCCGGTGGACGGGCTGGGTGCGCCGGGCCTCGCGGTGTGGAAAGGTGACCGGGTGGTCGCGTGTATCGCAGCCGCCTCGGTGATCGCCAAGGTCACCCGGGACCGGCTCATGCGGAAGCTGCACAACCGCTATCCGGCATACGGTTTCGCCACCCACAAGGGTTACTGCACGACCGATCACCAGGAAGCACTTGAGCGCTACGGAGCGTGTCCGGAGCACCGGATGCGCTGGGTGAATGTGATGCGGGCGGCCGTCGCCGCCGGGGAGGCACCGGACACCGCTGTTGTCGGCGAGATGGGTGAGAATGGCCCGGGGGTCAGCGACGACCCCGGCAGCGGATCCCGTGGAGGGATCGCGGAGCCGCCTACACACGACGAGGACCTGGTGACTGTGACCGCGGGGAGCCTGCATCGGGGAGGGGAGCGCGAGCGATGAGCGCTGAGGACCTCGAGAAGTACGAAACCGAGATGGAGCTGCAGCTCTACCGCGAATACCGCGACGTCGTGAGCATCTTCAAGTACGTCGTCGAGACCGACCGGCGGTTCTATCTGGCCAACCATGTCGATCTCAAGGTGCGCAGCGAGGGCGGCGAGACCTACTTCGAGGTCACCATGTCCGACGCCTGGGTGTGGGACATGTACCGTCCCGCCCGGTTCGTGAAGAACGTCAAGGTCGTGACGTTCAAGGACGTCAACGTCGAGGAGCTCGCCAAGAGCGACCTGGAGCTCCCGAAGGACGACAGCGGCCCGTTCGGAAGCCGCTGATGCGGACCATGAATGGGTGACCGAGCCGTGGCCGACGAGCCGCTCCCCGCCGACATCATCGCCGGGTTGCGGGCGGTCTCGACCGCGACGTTGACCACCCAGCTGATGGCCCGCGGGCTGCGCAACACGTTCCTGCCGGGCCTGCGTCCCCTCAACGCGTCGGCGCCACGGATGGTCGGCACCGCGTTCACGCTGCGGTACATCCCGGCGCGGGAGGACATCGACGTGCTGAGCGTGTTCCAGGATCCGGAGCACCCCCAGCGCAAGGCGGTCGAGTCGGTGAGTCCCGGCCAGGTCCTCGTCATGGACTGTCGGGGGCAGAGTCGGGCCGCGTCGATGGGCGGCATTCTCGGCACGCGTCTCCTTCGCCGGGGCGCCGCCGGTGTGGTCACCGACGGGTCCGTACGCGACTCGCCAAGCTTCGCCGACCTGGGACTTCCCGCCTATGCCGCCGGCGTCTCCGCGACCGCCAACCTCGCGCTGCACCATGCCGTCGACTTCCAGGTGCCGATCGGCTGCGCGGAGGTGCCGGTCTATCCGGGAGATGTCATGGTGGGCGACGCGGAGGGCGTCGTGTGCGTTCCACGGGACCTGGCCGCCGAGGTGGCTCGGGACGCGGTGGCGCAGGAACACCTCGAGGAGTTCATCGAGGCCGAGATCGCCGCGGGGGCTGCCCTGCCTGGCGTCTATCCGCCCAACACCGAAACCCGCGCCCGCTACGCCGCCTGGGCCGAACGGAATCCCCCGCCCGTCCAGCTGTGACGACGGGTGCGGGTCCTCAGCGGCTCTCCGGCTCGGCTACCGTGCCCTCCCGGGCGAGAAAGTCGAAGTCGCAGCCCTCCTCGGCCTGGGTGATGTGGTCGAGGTAGAGCGCGCCGTAGCCCCGGCCGTACGCCTCGACCGGCGGGGTCCACTCCGCCCTCCGCCGGGCCAACTCCTCCTCTGACAGGTCGACGGAGAGCTGCCGGGCGGCCACGTCCAGCGTCACGAGGTCACCGTCCCGGATCAGTGCGAGCGGCCCGCCCACATGGGACTCGGGCGACACGTGCAGGACACACGCGCCGTAGCTCGTGCCGCTCATCCGGGCGTCGGAGATCCGCAGCATGTCGCGGACGCCCTGTTTCAGCAGCCGGTCGGGGATGGGGAGCATGCCGTACTCCGGCATGCCCGGCCCGCCCTTGGGTCCGGTACCGCGCAGGACCAGCACGGTGTCGGGCGTGATCGGCAGCGACTCGTCGTTGATGCGTTGCTGCAGGTCCTGGTAGTTCTCGAAGACCACCGCCGGCCCCGTGTGCCGGTGGAAGCGCGGGTCGGCGGCCGCGTGCTTGATGACCGCACCACCCGGCGCGAGGTTGCCGCGGAGTACCGCCAGCCCGCCCTCGGCCCACACCGGCTTGTCCAACGGGCGGATCACGTCGGCGTCGTGAACTTCCGCGCCCGAGATCACCTCGCCGAACGTATGACCGGTCACGGTGAGCCGGTCCAGGTGCAGGTTGTCACGCACCTGGGCGAGGAGCGCGCGCAGCCCGCCGGCGTAGTAGAAGTCCTCCATGAGGTACGCACCGGTCGGGCGGATGTTCGCCAGCACCGGGATCTTCCGCGACAGTGCGTCGAAGTCGTCCAGTGTCAGCTTCACCTTGCTCCGACCCGCCATCGCGACCAGGTGGATGGCGGCGTTGGTCGACCCTCCGAGCGCGAGGACGGCGGTGATCGCGTCGAGGTAGGCGCGCCGGTCGAGGATGTGGGACGGCCGCCGGTCGTTCCACACCATCTCCACGATCTGCCGGCCGGTGGCGGCGGCCATGCGCGAGTGCGCCGAGTCGGCCGCGGGGATCGACGCCGCTCCCGGCAGCGTCATGCCGAGCGCCTCGGCCGCCGAGGTCATCGTCGACGCCGTACCCATCGTCATGCAGTGGCCGGGCGAGCGTGCGATGCCCTCCTCGATCTCGGCCCAGTCCTCGTCGGTGATGGTGCCGGCCCGCTTCTCCGCCCAGTACTTCCACACGTCGCTGCCGCTGCCCAGCACACTCCCGCGCCAGTTGCCGCGCAGCATCGGGCCGGCGGGGACGTAGATCGCGGGGACGTCCATGCTGACCGCACCCATGAGCAGGGCGGGCGTCGTCTTGTCACAGCCACCCAGCAGGACCGTGCCGTCGATGGGGTACGAACGCAGCAGCTCCTCGGTCTCCATGGCCAGCAGGTTGCGGTAGAGCATCGTGCTCGGCTTCTGGAACGGCTCAGACAGGGAGATCGCCGGCAGCTCGACCGGGTAACCGCCCGCCTGCCACACGCCGCGCTTGACCTCCTCGGCGCGTTGGCGTAGGTGGATGTGGCACGGGTTGATCTCGCTCCACGTGTTGACGACGCCGATGACGGGCTTGCCGAGATGCTCCTCGGCGGCGATGCCCATCTGCCGGGTGCGGGACCGGTGGCCGAAGGCGCGCAGGCCCGGGTCGCCGTACCACGCATGGCTGCGGAGCTCGTCGGGACGCTTACGGGGCCCAGGTCGATCGCTGGACTCGGGTCGATCGCTGGACAAGGGGGGATCTCCTTACGTACGGGTCTCAGGCCCGGCCCTGGCCGGGGTCGAGCAGGTGGGAGAGGAGGCGTTCGGGCGCGATGACGTCAGGGTCGGTGCGAATGTCGACCACACACGGCCGGCCGCTCGCCAGCGCCGCGCGGAGGGTGTCCTCGATCGCAGTGGGATCGTCGAGGACGAATCCTTGTGCGCCGAGGCCCTCGGCCCAACGGGCGAGGTCGAGAGCGCCGATCTCGATTCCGGCAAGGCGGCCCTGCGCCCGGGCCTGGTGCATGGCGATCGTGCCGTACATCCGGTTGGAGAACGCAAGCACCACGATCGGCGCGCCATGGCGTACGGCGGTCTCGATCTCCTGCCCCGTCATCAGGATCCCGCCGTCGCCGACGAGCGCCACAACGGTACGGTCCGGTGCGGCCAGCTTGGCAGCCACGGCAGCGGGGACGGAGTAGCCCATCGCGCCGTTGCACGGGCCGAGCAGCCGGTGGCTGGTCTGGAAACGCCAGTAACGGTGGAAGAAGCCGGAGAAGTTGCCGGCGTCGTTCGTCAGGATCACATCGGGCGGAGCGATCCGGCGCAGCGTGGTGATCACGTCGGCGGGATGGATGCCACCGGCGCCGGCGTCGGGTCGGGTGGCGGTGACGGCGTCGGGTCGGCTGCCGACCCTCGCGGCGTGGTGGGAGAAGTCCAGCGCCGCCTGGTGCGGGTCGTGCCAGTCCGTGCCGCCTGGCTCGTGTCCGGCGTCGCCGGCCAGAGCGTCAAGGACAGCTTGCGGGTCGGCATCGAGGCGTACGGTCCCGGACGCGGGCTGGTGTTCGGGGAGGCCGCGACCGAGTATCACCAGCCGCTGGCCGGGCAGGGGATAGCGGAACTCCTGCGAGGTGATCGCGTCGAGCCGGGTGCCGAGGACCATCACCAGGTCGGCATCGTCCAGCGCTTCCAGAACGGCCGGCGTGGTCCCCAGGCCGAGGTGGCCGAGGAAGTGCGGGTGGTCCTCACCGAACGCGTCCTGCCGGCGGAACGCGACGTAGACGCCGAAACCGAAGCGTTCCGAGGCCCGGCGGAGCGACTCTCGGCCCACGCGGTCTCCTGGGCCGGCGATCGCGACCGGACGCTTCGCCGTGGCGATCATCGCGGCGAGATCCTGGGTGGCGGCCGCGAGCGCCTCAGGCGTCGAGGGCGCGGGAGCGGTGGGCTTCGGGGGTTCGCCGTCGTACGCCTCGGCCCAGAAGTCGGCCGGAACGCTGAGCGCCACCGGGCCGATGCGTGGTGCGTACATGCGGGTGAGGGCCTCGGCGGTCGCCCGCGGGACGTCGGCGGGCCGGGAGGGCTCGTGCGACCAGACGGTGAGGGGCGCGTAGAGAGCCGCGAGGTCGACCTCCTGGAAACCCTCGCGGCCTTCGCTCGCCCGGACGTCCGACTCGACCTGGCCGAGGATCGCGATCACCGGCGTCTGGTCCTGGTGGGCGGTGTGGATGCCGATCGCGAGGTTCGTGGCGCCAGGTCCCCGGCTGGCCAGGGCGAGGGTGGGCCGCCCGGTCAGCTTGCCCTCGGCCTCCGCCATGAACGCCGCACCGCTCTCGTGCCGGGTGGAGACCAGCCTGATGCGGGGTTCGGCGTCGAGTTCGTCGAGCAGGGAGAGGAAGGACTCGCCTGGGACGGTGTAGGCGGTGCGTACGCCGGCGTCGGCGAGAAGCCGTACGACGGTCCTCGCGACGTTCTGTGACATTTCGGCGTGGACTCCGGAGGGTTCGCTCGACTGGCGTGGATGCCTGGCTCCTTCGTACCTCACCGATGCCCGACGACGCCATCGCTGCCACGTTTTGTCCACAGTCGGCAGATCGGCGTGCTTTTCCACAGCGGTTGCCGCCCGCGCCGGCCGCTCCCACCTCCGGCGCCAGGGTGTTCCCAGGAGGTGAACGCCGGTGCACGCGAAGAATGTGATCGGGCGCGAGGGAGAGGACCTGGCCGTCCAGCATCTGGAGGAGGCCGGATTCGTCGTCCTGGAGCGCAACTGGCGCTGCGATCTGGGAGAGATCGACATCGTGGCCCTCGACGGCGCGGTCCTGGTCGTCTGCGAGGTCAAGACCCGCTCCGGGCTAGGTTTCGGGACACCGCTGGAAGGCGTCACCTGGGAGAAGGCGGCGAGGCTCCGCCGGCTTGCCGGGCGATGGCTGGCCAGTCACCCGCAGGCCCGCAGCGGCGGCGTCCGCATCGACGTCGTGGGTGTGCTGCGGAGCGACGCTTGCCCGGCCGTCATCGAGCACGTACGCGGAGTGGACTGAGATGGCCCTCGCGCGTACGCGTTCGGTGGCGCTGACCGGCGTGGAAGGGCACGTCGTCGAGGTGGAGGCGCACATCGGCAACGGCCTGCCGGGCTTCGGGCTGGTCGGCCTGCCCGACACGGCCCTGGCCGAGGCGCGCTCACGCGTCCGGGCCGCGGTCACCAACTCCGATCAGGACTGGCCGCAGCGGAAACTGACCGTGGCGTTGTCACCGGCCACTCTCCCCAAGGCCGGCGCCCACTTCGACATGGCTATCGCCTTGGCGGTGCTCGGTGCCGCGGACGTCATCCCTCAGACGGCGTTGGATCCGGTGATCATCCTGGGTGAGCTCGGGCTCGACGGGCGGGTCAAGCCGGTCCGCGGCACCCTGCCGTCCGTGATCGCCGCCTCGGCGGTGGGCTGGCGGCGGTTCGTCGTCCCGGAACCCAACGTCGGCGAAGCGAAACTGGTCCAGGACGCCGAGGTCTTCGGGGTCCGGTCGCTGCGTCAGGTCGTGGCCCTGCTCCGCGGCGACGAGATTCCGGACGAGCCTGCCGACGTTTCTGCCGCCGAAGCCGCGGCCGTGGACGAACACGGCGGGCTCCGCCGCCCGGACCGCCTCGACGGGCTCGATCTTGCCGAGGTGCTGGGCCAGGCCGCCGCACGGCGCGCGGTCGAGGTGGCCGCGGCGGGTGGTCATCATCTGTTCATGTCGGGCCCACCCGGTGCGGGCAAGACCATGCTCGCCGAACGCATGCCCGCCCTGCTCCCGGATCTGCCGCTGGTCGCCGCGCTCGAGGTGACGGCGATCCATTCGGTCGCGGGACTCCTACCGGCCGACGCGCCGCTGATCGTCCGGCCGCCCTTCTGCGATCCGCACCACTCCGCTTCGCTGCCGGCGATCGTGGGTGGCGGTGCGCGAGTCGCCCGACCAGGCGCCGTCTCGCTCGCTCATCGCGGCATCCTCTTCCTCGACGAGGCGCCGGAGTTCCGGCCCAGCGTGCTCGATTCGCTCCGCCAGCCACTGGAGCACGGCGAGGTGGTGATCGCCCGCTCGGCGGGAACGGCGCGGCTACCGGCACGGTTCCAGCTGGTACTCGCGGCGAACCCGTGCCCCTGCGGTCGTGCGTACGGCCAGGGGGTCTACTGCACGTGCAGTTCCCAGGCCCGCACCCGCTACCAGCATCGACTGTCGGGCCCGATCCGGGACCGGATCGACCTCCTCCAACTGGTGGAGCCGGTCTCGCGGGCGGAGATGCGGGCCGACCAGCAGCTGGTCGAGTCAACCGAGGTCGTCGCCGTCAGGGTCCGGTCGGCGCGGGAACGCCAGGCCGACCGCTATGCCGGACTGCCGTGGTCGCTCAATGCCCACGTCCCCGGCTATGAGCTACGCAGACGCTGGCCGCCCGAGCCGTCGGCGCTGCCCGCGCTGGAGCGCCACCTGTCCGCCGGCTGGTTGACCGCCCGCGGTGCAGACCGGGTCCTTCGGATCGCGTGGACACTCGCCGACCTTGCGAGTCGTGACCGACCGTCCCGCCACGACACGTTCGCGGCCCTGACGATGCGGCTCGGCCACGAACCCATCCAGACGCGGAGGCGGGCAGGATGAGCGAGGAGCTGATGGACGCGGTGGCAGGTGCTCAGCCGAGTCGCGCCGTCTCCGATGCCGAGCGGCTCGCGTGCGCTGCTCTGACGACGATGGGCGAGCCGGGTGATCTCGTCCTTGCCCGGTTCGTCGGTGAGCACGGCGCCGAAGCGACCGTCCAGGCGATTGAGTCCGGGCAGTTTCCCGGGCGGGCGCTCGGTGACTACCAGACGAGGCTCGCGACGAGTTCCCCGGCGCGCGACCTCGACCAGGCTGCTCGCATCGGCGCGCGCCTGGTGTGTCCCGGAGAGGACGAGTGGACCGAAGCGCTCGACGTGCTGGCGTCGGCCGGGGCGATCGAGCGTCGCGGTGGGGTACCACTGGCCCTCTGGGTGCGAGGGCAGGCGGATCTGAGACTGGTGACCGCACGGTCGTGTGCTGTGGTGGGTGCGCGCGCTGCCAGCGAATACGGCCAGTACATCGCGGGCGAGCTGGGGGCTGGCCTCGCCGATCGCGGCATCACGGTCGTCTCGGGTGCGGCCTTCGGCATCGATGCCGCCGCCCACCGGGGCGCGTTGGCGGGCGGAGGGGTGACAGTGGCTGTCCTGGCGTCGGGAGTCGACGTCGCCTACCCACGAGCCCACCAACAGCTCCTTGGTTGGATCGCCGAAGAGGGCCTCATCGTCAGCGAGGTACCACCGGGGTCCACTCCGCGCAGGCCGCGGTTCCTGATCCGCAACCGGCTGATTGCCGCGCTTACGCAGGGCACGCTGGTCGTGGAGGCTGCCCTGCGCAGCGGTGCTCTCAACACCGCAGCCTGGGCCGAGCGGTGCCATCGAGAGGTCATGGGCGTACCCGGACCGGTGACGTCGATGACCTCGGCTGGCGTACACCGGCTGCTCCGCGACGGCATCGCGACCCTCGTCACCGATGCCGACGAGGTCGTTGAGCAGATCAGCCGGATAGGGGAGAACCTCGCCCCTGCCAAGCTCGGGGAACGACGCCCCCGCGACGACCTCGACGCCCGCGCACGGCAGGTTCTCGAGGCGGTGCCGGTCATCCGCGCGGGCGGCGTCGCGGGAATCTCGTCCGCGGCGGGGATCCCGCCCGACGAGGTGCTCGGCACGCTGGGGGAGCTCCTCCTGGTCGGATACGTCGAGCGACAGGGCAACGGCTGGCGGCTTTCGGCACGTGAGCGTGCCAATCGCCGCCATCCGTCGACTGCGGGTCGGGACAGCCTCTGATGGACCGGGTGCGGGCATCCGTCGAAAGGGTGGCGGCTTGCGTTCACGGAGACGATGGGCCACCGTCGGGATGTGGCCGGCGCGAACCTCGAATCCGACAACCTGGGATCCGACAACCTCGAATCCGGCGACGTGGGACCCGGCACTGCGGATGGCGGTGCGCTCTCCGCTGCCGGGCGCGCACTCCTCGTGGAGTTCGAGCGCCACCTGTCCGTGGAGCGCGGGGCATCCCGGCACACGATTCGTGCCTACCTCGGCGACGTCCAGAGCCTGCTGGAGCACCTTGCGACGCCCGAGGACGCACCTGCGGGTCACACGGCGGCCGACGCGGCCGAGGCCCGGCCGGATGGTCCGCCGGACCCGGCACCGTCTGAGCTCGAAGGGTTGGACATTCGGGACCTGCGCGGCTGGCTAGCAGAGATGCAGGCGTCCGGGCGTGCTCGCACGACCCTCGCCCGCCGAGCGGCGGCGATCCGCACCTTCACGGCGTGGGCACACCGGCGTGGGACCATCTCCACGGATCCCGGCGTACTTCTGGGTACTCCGAAGCCGCACAGGAAGCTGCCGGGCGTTCTTCGCCGGGAGGAGGCGACCCGGCTGCTCGAACTCGCCGCCGTGGCCAGCGACGACGGCAGCCCGGTCGGTTGTCGAGATCGCGCCATCCTGGAACTGCTGTACGCCACCGGCGTGAGAGTGGGAGAGCTCGTGGGCCTGGACGTCGACGACGTCGACGACGAGAGGCGGGTTGTTCGCGTCCTGGGCAAGGGCAACAAGCAGCGGTCCGTACCGTTCGGTGTGCCCGCGGCAACGGCCCTTGCCGACTACCTCGGTCGGGCCCGGCCGGCGCTGGCTCGACCGGCAAGTGGTGCCGCGCTGTTCCTGGGAGCCCGAGGAGGCCGGATGGATCAGCGCGCGGTGCGCAGGCTCGTCCATCAACGGCTCGCCGACGTCCCCGACGCCCCCGACCTCGGGCCGCACGGCCTCCGGCACACGGCCGCCACGCACGTGCTCGAAGGCGGCGCGGACCTCAGGAGCGTCCAGGAGCTGCTCGGGCACGCGTCGCTCGCCACCACACAGATCTACACCCACGTCTCCGCCGAACGACTGCGCCAGGTCTACGCCCAAGCACATCCACGGGCATGACCTGACGCCCAACGCGTGCTGCCCCGCGGCGAGTTCGGTCGGGCGGTGGCTCGGCGGGGCGGCGAGGGCTGGCAGAATCGACGTGCGTGACAGCCGATGTGGCAGCAGAAGGTTCGAACGAGCTGTGGGGCCCCGACTGGCCAGGCGTGCGGGAATCCTGGAGTCTCGACCCGCACCGAGCTCACCTCAACCACGGTTCGTTCGGCGCGGTGCCGGGGCCCGTGCGCGAGGCGCAGGACCGGTGGCGCGATCTCATCGACGCCAACCCCATGCGGTACTTCCGGACGATTCGGACGCCGTCGATCGTCGCCGCGCGGCAGGCGGGCGCGAGCCTTCTCCAGACCTCGCTCGAGGCTGTGGCGCTTGTCGCCAACGCGACGGCCGGGGTGAGTACGGTCCTCGCCGGGCTCGGCCTGCGCGCCGGCGACGAGATCGTCCTGACCGATCATGGCTACGGTGCCGTCGCACTTGCCGCCAAGAGGTTCGCGCGAGCGGCGGGCGCTCGGGTCGTATCTGTCAAGATCGCCTTGACGGCATCCGACGAGGAGGTCGTGCAACGGCTGGCGGAGGCCGTGGGTCCACGGACTCGGCTCGTACTCGTTGATCAGGTGACCTCGCCCACGGCACGCGCCTTTCCGGTCGGGGGCATCGCCGAGATGGCGCGGTCGCATGACGTCCCGACGCTTGTCGACGGCGCTCATGCGCCCGGCATGCTGGATGTCCGGCTGGACTCGCTCGGTGTCGACTTCTGGGTGGGCAACTTTCACAAGTGGGCGTTCGCGGCCCGTAGCGTCGCCGCGCTCTGGGTCGCCCCACGCTGGCGCGAGTCGATCCGCCCGCTCGTCATCTCATGGAACGACGAGCAGGGTTATCCCACCTCCTTCGACCAGCAGGGCACCACCGACGACTCGGCCTGGCTGTCGCTCCCCGACGCCGTACGGTTCTTCGAGGACCTCGGAGTGGACCGCGTACGACGGCACAACAGCACCCTGGTTGCCTACGCTCAGGAAACCCTGGCCACCGCGCTCGGCGTGTCCCTGGCGGACGTGTCCAGCGATCCGCGGATGTCCATGCGACTGGTTCCGTTGCCCCGCGGCGTGGCCGCGACCGAAGAGCAGGCCGCGCGGTTGTACGCCAGCATCGCCGACAAGATCGGCGCCGAGGTGGCGGTGATCAGCTGGTCGGGTCGGGGGTGGATCCGGCTGTCCGCGCAGGTGTACAACGCGCCCGCCGAGTACGACCGGCTGGCGGTCGGGTTGTCCGATCTCATCCGCTGAGTCCCTGAGGTCGCTGAGTCCCTGAGGTCGCGCAGGTCCCGATCGCCTTTCAGGATCGACGAGTGGAGGCTAGGCCGCGTCGCGCAGTCGTTGTCGCACGGTGGCGAGGTCGATCACGCCTCCGCCTCCGGGATCGCGGCGGGACGCGGATGTGGGAGGCCAGTACGGCGGTGGGACGGGCGGTGACGGGCCACCGCCGCGGGACTGTCGACTCAGGCGGACCACCACCCCGGCGGCGATGGCGCCAGCCAAGGCACCCGCGGCCGGTGGCGCGAAAGTGCTGACAGCGGCGGAGAGCTTGCGCATTGCCGGATCGACGGACGTGTCACTGTCTCCGTGGCCCTCACCGCCTGTGCCTGGCACGGCCGCGACATCGGCCTGAGCACTCCTCCAGACGGGCACCGCCGTGGCCGGTGCGGACGTCCGAGGGCCCGCATCCCGGCCAGGGTCGCCGGGCGACGGGGCGGGCCCTCTCAGGGTGACCGGGGCCCCGGCATCACCGAGCGGTAGCAGTCGAGGCGTGGACGGCGTGACCAGGCTGAGCGGGTTCACGTACGCCCCGGCCCGGATGGCACCCCAGTGCAGGCAGACGCGGGGCGCGCAGTGGCTCTGGTTTCCGGTCAAGGTGCCAAGCACGGTCCCGGTGGACACGCGCGCACCGACGTCGACCGCCGCGGCGACGGGTTCGTACGTGGTCCGCAGGACACCGTGCGAGACGGCCACCACACCTCGTCCGGCGAGAAGCCCGGCGTAGGTGACCACGCCCGCACCCGCCGCGCGAACCTGCTGGTCCTCCGCTCCCAGCAGATCCACGCCGCGGTGCCCGGCACCCCACCTCGAGTCGGGTCGGTCGAATGCACCCACGACCTCCGGCCGCGGTGACAGAGGCCATCCCCAGCGATCCGGTGCGGCGTGTGCCGTGACCAGAGGGAGGGAGGTCCCCACAAGGATGACGAGAAGGACGAGAACGGTCCGAAGGGGCCATCGGTGCCGCGTCCAGAACCGCCCAGGGTGCTCAGACCGTGCACAGGACTCGGCTGGCGCGCGCCCGTCAGGCGGTCGAGCCGTGAGCGGTGGGCCGGGTGAGGCGAGCAGAGAGCGGCGGGTTCGCGTCGGCGGGTAGGAATTGGTCATGCACTGATCGTCGACGACGGGGGCGTGGGCGGGAGGCGGGCAGGGAATGCCTGTGGATGACGATGCCGATTCGACTGCTGTGGACAAAATGTGCTGACCATGAGGGTGGCAGGAAGCGGCCGGACCATCGAGTACACTTCACCGGGCATTTCCGTCGGGTCTCGCACCTCGTCTCTGCCACGATGTGACATCAGGCAGACACACACGGTGTGGGATCTGAGGGGCAACATCCCACAGCACAATCAGCATCACATTACGCACGCTCGCTCTCCGCTTCCCCAGCGAAGCGGGCACACCTCTCGGTCCCGTCGGGTCGACAGCATCCAACGGGCTTGGTGTGCGCGAGCGTCAGGGGCCCGGGCCACTCGGTCACGGGCCAAGGAACCGAGAGCGCGTCCCGTCGAGGACGCGGAGGAGGCACGCGGCCATGGCCGTCGTCACGATGAGGCAGCTGCTCGAGAGCGGCGTACATTTCGGACACCAGACCCGGCGCTGGAACCCGAAGATGAAGCGCTACATCTTCACTGAGCGCAACGGCATCTACATCATCGACCTGCAGCAGTCGCTGTCCTACATCGACCGGGCGTACCAGTTCGTCAAGGACACCGTGGCGCGCGGCGGGTCGGTTCTCTTCGTCGGTACGAAGAAGCAGGCGCAGGAAGCGATCGCCGAGCAGGCGATGCGGGTCGGCATGCCGTATGTCAACCAGCGCTGGCTCGGTGGCATGCTCACCAACTTCCAGACGACCTACAAGCGCACCCAGCGGTTGAAGGATCTCGAGGAGATCGACTTCGACGACGTAGCCGGCTCCGGCATGACCAAGAAGGAGCTTCTCGGCCTGCGGCGTGAGCGCGACAAGCTCGACCGCACCCGAGGCGGCATCCGCCGGATGCAGCGCCTTCCGAGCGCGGTGTGGATCGTCGACACCAAGAAGGAGCACCTCGCCGTTGACGAGGCGAAGAAGCTCGGCATCCCGGTGATCGCGATCCTCGACACCAACTGCGATCCCGACGAGGTGACCTTCCCGATCCCCGGCAACGACGACGCGATCCGCTCCGTCGCTCTGCTCACCCGGATCGTCTCCGACGCGGTGGCCGACGGGCTCATGGCTCGGGCAGGCGCCGGTGAAGAGGCGCAGGTCGGTGCGGAGCTCGGCGTCGAGGAGCCCCTGCCCGAGTGGGAGCGCGAGCTGCTCGCCCGGTCAGAGGCGGACGCGGGAGCGGGAGCAGCCGAGGCCGGTACGCCGGCGGAGCCGTCCGCGACCAGTGCGGAGCAGCCGGCCGCTGCGAGTCCGGACAGCGCTGCGGCGCAGCCGGGCGAGGCGGCACCCGAGGCGGCGGCCGACGCGACAGAGGCGACCAGCACTGACGCCGGCGCGGCCGCACCCACCGGTGACAACCAGGCGTGAGTCCCTGACCCGCCCGGGCCGCGAGCTTCCCACGGCGCCGGACCGGGCGCCCGCCCTCGGCGCCATGCGTACGAGGAACTGACACCGACACTGACCAAGAGAGCGATCACCAGAGCAGATGAGCACCTTCACCACGGCCGACGTCAAGCGGCTCCGCGACGCAACCGGGGCCGGAATGATGGACTGCAAGAATGCCCTCACCGAGGCCGAGGGCGACTTCGACAAGGCGGTCGAGGTACTCCGCGTCAAGGGGGCCGCCAAGGCGGCCAAGCGGGGTGCCGAACGCACCGCCAGCAACGGCATCGTCGTCGCCAAGGACGGCGCCCTCCTCGAGATCAACTGCGAAACCGACTTCGTGGCGAAGAACGAGCAGTTCCAGGCGCTCGGAAACGATCTTGTCGCACTGGCGAGTGCGGCGAAGGTCTCCAGCTCCGACGAGCTCCTCGCCGCGAAGAGCTCAGACGGCAAGACCGCTGCCGAGGCGATCGACGCGCTCGCCGCCGTCATCGGCGAGAAGCTCGCCATCGGGCGGGTTGTGGCATTCGAGGGGAACACCGCGGTCTACCTCCACCGGCGGGCGACCGACCTGCCGCCGCAGGTCGGCGTGCTGGTGGCGTACGAAGGCACCGGTGAGGACGCCGCCAAGGCAGCTGCCATGCAGATCGCGGCGATGCGTCCGGACTATGTCACCCGCGATGACGTACCCGCTGATGTTGTCGAGAGCGAACGCCGGATCGCTGAGGAAACCGCTCGGAACGAAGGCAAGCCGGAGCAGGCACTGCCCCGGATCGTCGAGGGCCGGGTGAACGGTTTCTTCAAGGACGCGGTGCTCGTCGAGCAGCCGTCGGTCCACGACCAGCAGAAGACCGTGGGACAGGCGCTGGCAGAGGCGGGCGTCACCGTGACCCGCTTCGCACGCTTCGAGGTGGGCCAGTAGCACGGAAAGACCACATCGCGCGGATCACCACAATTTCCGCGCGGGACACCACCACAATGCCGACACTCGGGCGGCCGGTACGCACCGTGCGGCCGATGGCCACGTAACGTCGGTGGAGGAGGAGGCGGGGTCGTGGAGGCTGATGTCGTGGGAGTAGCGCTATGACGACCGAAACGGTCCCGGCCTCGCCGGCCCCTGGCACGACTCCGATGCCGTATCGCCGGGTTGTCCTCAAGTTGTCCGGCGAGGTGTTCGGTGGCGGGAAGCTCGGCGTGGATCCTGACGTCGTGGCGAGCATCGCCGCCCAGGTGGCGGAGGTGGTCCGGGACGGGGTGCAGGTGGCGGTCGTCGTCGGAGGCGGCAACTACTTCCGGGGCGCAGAGCTCGAGCAGGGCGGCATGGATCGTGCCCGGGCCGACTACATGGGCATGCTGGGCACCGTCATGAACTGCCTCGCCCTCCAGGACTTCCTGGAGAAGCAGGGCGTGGACACCCGCGTACAGACGGCGATCACGATGGGCCAGATCGCCGAGCCCTACATTCCCCGGCGGGCGATCAGGCACCTCGAGAAGGGCCGGGTGGTCATATTCGGTGCCGGGTCGGGCATGCCGTACTTCTCGACCGATACGGTGGCCGCCCAGCGCGCCCTCGAAGTGGATGCCGAAGTGCTGCTGAAGGCGACGTCGGTCGATGGTGTCTACGACGCCGACCCGAAGGAGGTGCCAGAGGCGCGCAAGTTCGAGCAGGTCAGCTTCGCCGAATGTCTGCGGCGCCGGCTGCGGGTCGCCGACGCGACGGCGTTCAGCTTGTGCATGGAACACAAGTTGCCGATCATCGTCTTCAACCTCCTCCAGGACGGCAATATCGCCCGCGTCGTTCGAGGTGAGAGGATCGGGACGCTCGTCTCGGTTGACCCCTGACCGGGCGGTTCGAATACGGACGGCCCCACGGAGCACCATCGGCTCGTACGCGCGGCGGGTCGGTCCGGCCGGCCGGCGGCCGAACAACGCAAGGACAAGGAGATCGCGACCGTGACCATCGACCAGACTCTCCGCGACGCGGAACAGAAGATGGGCAAGGCCGTCGACTTTGCCAAGGAGGAGTTCGCCGCGATCCGTACGGGCCGTGCGCACCCGGCGATGTTCGCGAAGCTCCAGGCGGACTACTACGGCACGCCGACGCCCATCCAGCAGCTGGCGTCGTTCCACATCCCCGAGGCGCGACTCGTCGTCATCACGCCGTATGACAAGAACGCCCTTGCCGGGATCGAGAAGACGATCCGCGACTCTGACCTGGGCGTGAATCCGGCCAATGACGGTGCCGTGATCCGCATCGCCCTGCCGGAGCTCACCGCCGAACGCCGCAAGGAGTACGCCAAGCTCGCCCGGACCAAGGCCGAGGAGGCCCGGGTGGCGGTGCGCAACATCCGCCGGCACGCGAAGGAGACGCTCGACCGACTGTCCCGCGACGGCGAGGCCGGCGAGGACGACGTCGCCCGAGGCGAGAAGCACCTCGACTCCTCGACGCGCAAGTACGTCAGCCAGATCGATGACCTGCTCAAGCACAAGGAAGAAGAGATCCTCGAGGTCTAGATGGCTAACTCCAAGGGGGCGCCGGCGAAGCGAGCGGCCCACGTGGCGCCCGCCACAGGTGCGGCAGAGCCGCCGGCGGGCACCGTACGCACCCTCCGCGTGAGCCGCCCGTGCGTGACATCGTGACCGCACCGCCTGAGGGAGAAGGCACCGAGAGGCGGCGGTCGTGGCGTACCGGCCGACTCGGCCGCAACCTCACGGCGGCGATCGGTGTGGGTGCGCTGCTTGGAGCGCTTTTCCTCGGGTCGCTGTTCATCGTCAAGGCCGTCTTCGTGGCCTTCGTGGTGGTTGCCGTCGGAGTTGCCGTCATCGAGCTTTCCCTTGCTCTGCGCCCGGCTGGGGTGCAGCTCCCGCGTGTGCCGCTGTTGGCCGGCGTTGTCGGCATGCTGGTCGGTGCGTACGTCGGCCAGACGCCAGCGCTGGCGGGTGCCCTGGGGCTCACGACGCTCGCGATCTGCTTCGGACGGTTGCCTGCCGGGCGGGAGGGATTCGTCCGCGACGTGACGGCCGGGGTGTTCGTCGCGCTCTACGTCCCGTTCCTGGCCGGGTTCGCCCTGCTGCTTCTGCGACCGGACGACGGGCCGTTTCGCGTGTTGATCTTCGTGGCGGTGGCGGTGGCGAGCGATGTCGGCGGCTACGTGGCCGGGGTGTTGTTCGGGCGGCACAAGCTGGCGCCGGAGATCAGCCCCGGCAAGACCGTGGAAGGGCTGATCGGATCGGCGCTGTTCTGCCTGGCCGTCGGCGTGGCAGGGGTGGTGATCCTGCTCGGCGGTTCATGGTGGGCAGGGCTGGTGCTGGGTGTGGCCGCGACCGTCACGGCGACGCTCGGCGACCTGGTGGAGTCGATGCTCAAGCGCGATCTCGGGATCAAGGACATGGGCAGTCTGTTGCCCGGACACGGCGGTGTGATGGACCGGTTGGACTCGCTGCTGCCGACCGCGTTGGTGAGTTGGCTGGTGCTGACCCTGCTCGTCCCTCCGGGCTGAGCATGGTCACCCTCCATCTCGTACGCCATGGAGACGTGGTGCCCGATGCCGGTCCGGCGTCGGGCTGGGTGCTGCATCCGGACGCGGCGACCGGGATCGCCGACCTGCGCGGTTCGGCTGCTCTTCCGGTGTCGGCGAAGTGGTTCTCCTCGCCGGAGCCCAAGGCGTTCCAGACCGCGCGGGCGCTCACCGACGTGACCATCGGCCTGGTGGATGGTCTTCGCGAGATGTCCCGCCCGGCCGAGCGGTGGCGTGGCGCGGATGAGTGGCGCCAGATCGTCCGCCGGTCGATGGAGCAACTGGACCGGCCCGCACTGCCAGACTGGGAGACCGGCCGGGCAACGACGGACCGGGTGGTCGGCGCCGTGGGTCGGATCCGGGAGAGCTGCCCTGACGACGATGTGGTCCTGGTCGGGCACGGAACCGCATGGACGCTCCTCGTTTCGGCACTGACCGGACGACCGCCGGACTTCGAGGCCTGGACCCGACTCCGGATGCCGGACCACTGCGTACTCACACTCGACGATCGCACCACTGGCACCGGCACTCTCGTTGCTGAGTGGGGCCAGTGGGCGCTGGGCAGCGGGTGAAGGCCGGTCGGACGCACTCGGATGGCCGACGTCGCGGCCCCCGCAGGCGGCGGTCACGCCTGGACGACGGGGACGAATCCGGTGCCAGGGCGGTAGTGCGGAGACTGGTGCCGGAAGTAGGTGTTGTAGACCTCGCAATACTGGCCGCCGCGCCGCATGAGGGTGGGGTGGTCGCCTTCCTCGACGATCCGCCCGCCGGAGAGGACGACGATCCGGTCGGCGTGCTGGATGGTCGAGAGCCGGTGCGCGATGACGATGGACGTACGCCCGTGCAGGACGACGTCCAGGCCTTCCTGGATCTGGGCCTCGGTGAGCGGATCGACGCTCGCCGTCGCCTCGTCGAGGATGATGATCGCTGGATCCTGGACGAGCAGGCGGGCAAGGGCGACCAGCTGGCGTTGCCCCATCGACAGGGCCTGGCCGTGCTCGCCGACCTCCGTCTCCAGCCCGTTCGGGAGGGCCGCGAGCCAGTCGCCGTTGCCTACCTGGTCGGCGGCCAACCGCACCTCGTCGTCGGTCGCCTCCGGACGTGGATAGCGGATGTTGTCGGCCACCGTGCCGGAGAAGAGGAACGGCACCTGCGGCACGACACCCAGCTGCCGGCGGTAGTCCTGGAGGTCGAAGGACCGGATGTCGCGCCCGTCGAGGTAGATGTGCCCGCCCTGGAACTCGTAGAACCGGGTGATCAGCTTGCCCAGGGTGGACTTGCCGGCGCCGGTGTGGCCGACGAGCGCGACCATCTCGCCCGCCTGGATCGTCATGGTGAAGTCGGACAGGACCGGCTGAGTGGGGTGGTAACCGAAGGTCACGTCGCGGAACTCGATCTGTCCGGTCAGCCGACCGGCCGGCTGGGAGTCGTTCTGCAGGACTCTCGGTGTCGCGTCGACCAGGGCGAAGACTCGTTCGGCGGCCGACAGCCCCTGCTGGAACTGTGACCAGAACGAAGCGATGCTCGTCAGCGGGAACCAGAACAGCGCGACCGCCTGCAGGAAGAGGTACCAGTCGCCGGGTGACACCGAACCGCCCAGCACGCCGCGCCCGCCGACCAGCACCAGGAGCACGGTGCCGAACCCGGCGACGAGGAACAGCAGCGGGAAGATCGCTCCGAAGACCATGCCCTGCCGGACCGTGACCTGGTAGTTCTGCTCGTTGATCGGGAGGAACTCGTCATAGATCGTCTGTTCCTGGCGGAAGTTCTTGGCGACCGCGATTCCGCCCATCGTCTCCTGCACGGTGGAGTTGACCCTGGCGAGAGAGCGCTGGGCGCGGCGGGTGGTGTCGCGGGCGATCCGCCGAAACGCCAGGGCCATGGCGATGACGATCGGGGTGATCGCCAGCGTCAGCAGGGCGAGTCCCACATCGCGGACGAAGAGCAGCGCCGTGACGAAGCCGACCAGGAGCACCTGGCTCAGGAGGTTCATCGTGAGCGTCACGGTATTGGCGAAGTCGTCGGTGTCGGAGGTGACCCGGCTGACGATCTTGCCGGACGGATTCTCGTCGTAGAAGGACAGGTCGCGCTTGAGGACGGCGGCGAAGGCGTCCTGGCGGATGGTGAGCACGACGTCGCCGGTGACGCGGGCGCTGAGCGCCTGCCGGACATAGTTGGTCGCCCACGCCAGAACGCCGGAGAGGAGGATGAGTGCCACGAGAATGGCCAGGAACGAGTTGGACTGGTCGCCCACGAGCTGGTCGATGCCCCAGCTGATCACCAGCGGCAGCACGGCCTGCAGTGCCGACGTGGCGACGATCATCACCGCGACCACCGTCATGGCCGGGAGCTTGGGCCGGAAGTAGCGCAGGATCCGCCGGACCAGGTCGCGGTCGGCGTAGCGCCGGTCGTAGTCCTCGGCGTCGAGGCCCTCCATGATGAAGCCCATCAGACCTCCTCACCGTCGTAGGCCGGAACGGCCGTCGCCACGCGCGGGTCGCCTGCGGCCGACAGCTGTCCCCACTCCTCGTCCGCGTGGCCGTCCGGGCTGGGGTGCGTGACCTCGTCGTAGTGGGCGAAGATCCGGCGGTAGAGGGGGCAGCGTTCGAGGAGTTCGTCGTGGGTGCCCTGGTCGATGAGCTCGCCCCGCTGGATCAACAACACCTTGTCGGCCCAGCGGATCTGGGAGAGCCGGTGGGTGATGAGCAGGGTGGTACGCCCCTGCAGGATGCGCCGGATCGCGCGCTGGATCTCGTCCTCGGTGGCGCTGTCGATCGCGCTGGTGGAGTCGTCGAGCACCAGGATGCTCGGGTCGGTGAGCAGGGCGCGGGCGATCGCCAGGCGCTGCCGCTGCCCGCCGGACAGGGTGACCCCGCGCTCGCCGATGACCGTGTCGTAGCCCTCGTCGAGCTCTTCGATGAAGCTGTGCGCCTGCGCGTCCTTCGCGGCGCGGATCACCTCGTCCCGGTCCGCGCGCTGGCCGAGACTGAACGCGATGTTCTCGGCGACGGGCCGGGAGAACAACACGATGTCCTGTTCGATGGTGGAGATCTGCGAACGCAGGGAGTCGAGCGTCCAGTCGCGGACGTCGGTCCCGTCGATCAGGATCCGGCCCTTGTCGGGGTCGTAGATCCGGTTGACGAGCTTGGTCATCGTGCTCTTGCCCGACCCCGTCTCGCCGACGATCGCGACGGTCTGCCCCGGCTCGGCCCGGAACGACAGGTTGCGCAGCACCGGGTCGTCGCCGTAGCCGAACGACACGTCCTCGAAGACGATTTCGCCGCGCATCCGGCCCTGGTGGCCCTGTGGGTTCTGGTCGAGCTCTGCTTCGTCGTCCATCAGCGTGATGATCCGGCGGGCGCTCACGATCCCGAGCTGGACGAGGGAGAACGTGAAGATCGAGATCATCGTGGGGAACTGCAGCAACCCCATCAGCCCGAGATAGGCCACGAGGTCCCCGAGCGTCAGTTCGCCGCCGCGGTAGAGGACGAGGCCGTGGAGAAGCGCGCCCGCGGTGCCGACCGCGAGCAGGAGCGGCGGAAGGTAGCGGGCCTGCACGAGCCCCTGCTCGACGAAGGAGTCGCGGTAGGCCCGGGCGTTGGTCTCGAACTGGCGGCGCTCCTGTGCCTCCTGCGCGGTCACCTTGACGACCTCGATGCCGCGGACGGCTTCGTTGAGACCGGCGTTGAGGGTGCCGAACTGCTCGCGCATGCGGATGGAGACCGGGTTGAGTCGGCGCATGTAGTGCCGCAGCGACAGCCCGAACGCCACGCCGAACAGCAGGGGTGACAGCAGCAGCCGTGGATCGATCAGCGCGATGAAGACCAGGGGGACGAGTCCCTGCAGCATCGAGTCGACGATCAGGTCGAGGCCGGGGGAGACCATCGAGGAGAGCTGGCGGACGTCGTTTGCCGCGCGGGCCATCAGATCGCCCACCCGCTGGCGGGTGTGGAACGTCTGGCTCTTGCCGAGCAGGCTGGTGTAGAGCTCCTCGCGGGCGTTGCGTTCGAGCCGCTTGGCCAGGATCTCGGTGCACATGCGGGCGGCCAGGTCGAAGACGCCACGCAACAGGACGATGGCGATCAGCGCGACCACGATCAGGACCAGCCGGGACCGCCCGGACTCGCCCCCGGCGAGGACGGCGTCGAAGGCCGCCCCGGTGAGGCCGGGGATCGCGGAGTTGAGCACGACCATGACGAGCGATCCGCCCAGCAGGCCCACGAGGTAGCGCCGGTAACGCCACTGGTGGGACAGGATCCAGCGGATCGGGCTGCGACGGTCGGTGCGGTGCTGGTCGACGACGGTGAACTCTGAGGTGAGGGTGGCCACGAGACGCTGCCTCCGGAAGGGACACGAGGTGGTGGTCGCACGTCGCTTCCGGTGCCGGCGCAGCAAGCGTGAGACGAAGACTGTTCTAGCACGAAGACGGCCGGAATTACCAACCGAATTTCGCCGAGATCAGGTTGTCGGTGGCCGGTGATAAAGTCTCGGCCGAGCAATGTGCGTAGAAGAATTTACGGCCGAAGAATGTGCCGGCGGACGCCATCCGCCGGCCTCCCGCTAAAGGCCCTGTCGCGCGGTGCCGCTCCCCGGAGCGCGGTCGGTCAGTCGCGTGCCCTCACCCGGTGTACGCCCATCCCGACCACCGTGCGACCTCGATCCGGATGACCGGTCCGGCCGGCGGTTCGGCGGCGTACTGAGCGTACTTCGCGACCAGCCACGACCGCGGTTCGGCAGACTCCTCGGGGGTGTCGAGGATGTGGGCGACACCGTCGCCACGCACCCACCACAGCCGTGTCCAGTCGGCGTCGTCGTACTGATCGACGAGGATGCTCACCTGCGGATTCGCGGCGATCAGTCGCAGTCGGTGGAGCCGTGGCGTCGTCTTCGGCTTGCTGTCGACTGCGGTGACGACGACCGACCCGACGGCGGCGAACGTCACCACCACGACGTGGGGTCGGGCACTCTCGTCGGCCATCGCCAGGTGGGCCGTACGGCCGCCGGCGAAGCGTTCGCGGGCGTCGGCTTCAGCGAGTCGCATCGTGGCGAACCTGCCGCGGGTGTCGGCGTACCGCGCGGGAGATTCCGGCGTGTAGGCGAACGGCTCCGATGAGCATGCAGCGAGCCTATAGCGCCCTCACGCGGACCTTTTCAGGCCTCGCGGAATTCCCGCTCGCGGCGTCGCTCGCAATTCATCGGCGAAACCAATTTCGGCGCGTCAATTGTCCGTACTGGACGCCGCAGGACGTGGGTATTCCGCCATCGAATTTCAGGCCGGCAATTTCGGCGATCGCGCCAACTGCGAGCCGTCCCCGTCCGACCCGATCCGGTATCGGCGACCCTGACATGGCGCGGACGGATTACCGGAGGCGTACGCATGCGAGGATGGCCGACGCCATGTCTGCGCATCCAGATCTCGTCTTCGCGGCGCCCCGGAGGGCGAAGCCGCCACGTCACCTCGCCGACCTCGACCTCGCCGCACGCAAGGATCTCCTGGTGGAGCTGGGTGAGCCGGCCTATCGCGCCCGCCAGCTCTCGACCCACTATTTCGGTCGATTCACCGACAACCCGGGCGAGATGACCGATCTGCCGGCCGGGCGGCGTGAGAAGATCGCCGCCGCCGCGTTGCCGGTCCTGTTGACTCCCGTCCGCACGCTGGCCTGCGACGGCGGCAGCACCGTCAAGTCGGTGTGGCGGCTGTTCGACGGCGCACTGGTCGAGAGCGTGCTGATGCGCTATCCCGGTTCGGGGGCGCAGGCGGCCAGGGTGACGATGTGCGTGTCCAGCCAGGCCGGCTGTGGCATGGCCTGCCCGTTCTGCGCGACCGGCCAGGCGGGACTCACCCGCAACCTGTCGGCGGCGGAGATCGTCGCGCAGGTGGTGGCCGGGGCGAGGATGCTCGCTGGCGGTGAGGTTCCTGGCGGTCCCGCCAGGGTCTCGAACGTCGTCTTCATGGGCATGGGCGAGCCGCTCGCGAGCTACGCGACCGTGCTTTCGGCCGTGCGCCGGCTCACCGACCCGGTTCCTGCCGGGCTCGGCCTGTCCCAGCGGGGCATCACGGTCTCCACCGTCGGCCTCGTGCCGCGGATCCGGCAGCTCACGCAGGAAGGTCTCGCCGTCACCCTGGCCGTGTCACTGCACGCGCCGGACGACGAGCTCCGCGACGAGCTCGTACCGATCAACACCCGCTGGCCGGTTGCCGAGGTCCTGGACGCCGCCTGGGAGTACGCCGCGCAGACCGGCCGCCGCGTGTCGATCGAGTACGCCATGATCCGCGACATCAACGACCAGGCGTGGCGGGCGGATCTGCTTGGCCGCCTGCTGCGCGGCCGGCTGGCGCACGTCAACCTCATCCCGCTCAATCCCACGCCCGGTTCGAAATGGACCGCCTCCGAGCCCGAGGACGAGCGGGAGTTCGTACGGCGGCTGGAGGCGCACGGCGTGCCGGTGACCATTCGCGACACCCGCGGCCGGGAGATCGACGGCGCCTGTGGGCAGCTCGCGGCCAAGGAGGCGTGAGCCGGTGGTGCGGCCCGCGTTCCGGCGCTGATGCTCGACTATGACGTCGAGGCGGCCCGCTACGACGACACGAGGGGCGGGGTGGCGCGGGCGGAGGCCGCGGCCGATGCCATCGCCTCCCTCCTTCGGGCCGTGCGGGCTCGGACCGTGCTCGATGTGGCGGGCGGTACCGGTCTCGTCGCTTCCAGGCTGGCCCGCCGCGGCTACGACGCCGTCGTGTGTGACCGGTCGGCCGGAATGCTGGCGCTCGCGGCCGGACGGTGTCCCGGTCGTACGCTCCGGGGCGACGCGACCCGGCTTCCGTTCGCGACCGGTCGAGTCGACGCGGTTGTCGTGGTGTGGTTGCTGCACCTGTTGGCATCGCCGGTCGAGGTGGCCGCGGTGGTGTCCGAGGCGGCCCGGGTGCTCCGGCCGGGCGGGATGCTCGTGTCGACCGTGGACAAGGACGCGGGCCATCCGCCCGACACCGACGTGGAACGGTTGCTCGTGTCGTACGGACGTACGCAGGGCGGCGCCGCGCCCACGGACGCCCGCGGGCAGGTGGAGGTCCTCGCCCGCAAGGCGGGGTTGACACTCCAGGCGGAGGGCGGGTTCGTCGGTCATGGACAGGGCCGGGTCCCAGCCGCCCTGGCCGACGTCCTCGAGTCGTCGTCGCGGTCGTACCAGCACGTCGAACCGCGCCGGAAGGAAGCGCTGATCCGCGACCTGCGCGCTCTTCCTGACCCCGACCTGGCGCGGACGCCGCCGACCTACCGACTGCTGGCCTGGCAGAAGACCGGGTGGGCCCGCGGGTAGAGTCGGCGCCCGTGTCTGTCGACGACGCCGCTCTCGCGCCGGTCCGGCGGCTCGAACCCGACCGGCTCGTCGCGCTCGTCAACGCGCACACCGACGCCCGGCTGACGCTGGTCGGACCCGCGCCGGGCGGCCAGGTGGGCGCGGCGTACGTCCGATGGTCCGACGGGCGCGAGGGAGTCCTGACCTGGTTGCCTGACGGACCGGTGGGCCAGGTACGCCGCACCGCGGAGATCCTCGCGCTGGCGAGGGAGCGTGGTCTGCCGGTTCCGGTGTACGACCTGATCGCGGAGGTGCCAGGAGCGCTCGCGATCGTGCAGGAACGCCTGCCGGGCGCACCGCCCTCGCACCCTGACCGCGCTCTGGTCGAGCAGTTGGTGGAGCTCGTGGAAGGGTTCGCCGGGCTGCTCGCCGACCGACCTGACGTCGAGCGGCCGGACATGTGGCTGCGGGGGAGCGGTCCGGGGTTCTGCCTGCACCGGCCGTTGGAGCTGCACAACGTCCGGACCCGCCGACTCCTGGAGTGGGTACGTACGGTCGGGGCGTCCGAGCCGACGACGATGACCGGTGACGATCTCGTCCACCTCGACTACCACCCGGGCAACGTTCTCGTCGCCGGGTCGATGCCGGCCGGTGGCGGCGCGATCACCGGCATCGTCGACTGGGACGGCATCGGGAGGGGCGACCGGCGGTTCTGCCTGGTGACGCTCCGGTTCGCGATGATGTCGGACCCGACCCTCGGGCGCTGGCTCGACGGGTTGCTGGACGACCTCCTCGACCCGGCGACGCTCCGCCTTTACTGGGCGCACATGAGCCTGCGCCAGGTCGACTGGGCGATCCGGCACTTCTCACCGGGCGACGTGGAGGACTGGCTCGACCTCGCCGAGACCCGGATGGACTCCTGACGGGCACCGCGGCCGCGGCTACCCGGGGAGGGTGAGCCCGCGGACCAGGCCGTCCTGGTCAGCGGTGACGAGAAGGTTGTCGACCAGTGCGGGCGTACTGAAGGTGTTGCTCGGACCCAGCTGGCGCCGGTGTCGGACCTCACCGGACGCCAGGTCGATCCCGACCAGCAGTCCGGTCGCGGCAACGAGCCACGCGAGGCCGCCGCTGATCACCGGTCCGGCGTTGAACGCCCGGACGCCGAGCTCGCGTACCCATCGCGCGACACCGGTGGCCGGATCGACGAGCTGGACCTTGCCGCGTTCGTCGACCAGCAGCAGGGAGTCGTCGACGAGGCGGGCCGGCGTGTACATGTGGCTGCCGGCGACCGTCCACGCCGCCGCACCGGTCGCTGCGTCGATCGCCGTCGCGCTGCTCACTGTCGAGACGAGCACGAGGCCGCCGGGCAGCAGCTCGACCGTGTCGTCCCACGGTCCGTAGAGCAGCCGCCCGTAGACGTCGGACCGAGTGGTCATCGATACCGACCAGAGCTGCTCGCCGGTGGCGGCGTCGAGGGCGTACGCACGGCCGTCGCCGCTGCCGGCATACACCCGGGTCCCGTCACAGGCGACCCGCCCCGCGAAGAACCCGTGCAGGTCGGCCGACCAGCGTGCGCGACCGGTCCGCGTGTCGACCGCGTGGAGCCTGCGTCCCGCCGCGAAGAGGACGAACTCGCCGCCACCGATCGACGCGACGAGCGGACTGCTCAGCACAGGGTCGTCGGGGCTGAACCGCCATCGGACGCGGCCCGATCCCGCGTCGAGCGCGGAGAGGCGATGGTCGGCCGACCCGACGATGACGGTCTCGCCGCCGGAGGCGAACGCCGGACCGCGGTAGGCCGCCCCCACCGTGGCTCGCCACACCACGGCCCGCTTCGTCGCGCGCGGCCGGAACGCCTCGACCTGGCCGGTCGTGCTGGCGGCGACGACCAGGCCGTCGCGTTCGGCGAGGGCGCCCTGCACACTGCCCGGTATCCGGGCCTGCCAGCGGTCGACCGGTGCCCCCGCGGCCGGTGGTACGGAGAGCGTCGCGGTCGCATCGTGGCTCGCCCCTGAGGTCCCGCCCACCCGGACCTGGATCCGGTGGATGCCGGCGGCGAGTCCCGCCACACTGAGCGAGCCCGACCAGGCGCCATCTGTGGGTGCGAGGTCGACCCACGTGCCTGCGCTCCCGCCGCCGAAGACCGCCTGGGGATAGACCTGTGCCCGTACGCCGGCGGCGGGCGCGGACGTGTCGAGCCCGACGGTGACCTGCAGCGCGTCGCCCGTCGGCCCGCCCAGGTCGATCCGCACCGGGCGCAGGCCGCGGTCCGCGCCGTCGCCGCCGAGCGGGATCGTGACCAGCTCACGTCGCGTGTCCGACCCGTCGGCAGCCACCGCCACGGCCCAGACCTGCAGGACCGGATGGCTCGCGTCGCTCGTCCGCTCCACCCAGTAGTAGAACGCGCCGTCCTTCACCGCCTCGGCCGCCACCTGGGTGAACCCGTTCGTGCGTACGACCTGTTCGCGGTGGATGTGGCCGGCGAACACGGCCCGCACCGGCAGGTCGGCGACCGTCTCGAAGAACGCGTCCTGGTCATTGACGAAGTAGTGCTCGGCACCGAACGGGTAGTGCAGGAACAGCACGCTCGGCCCGGCACCCCGCAGGTCGTTCGCGATCCACCGCAGGTGCTCCCGCCCGAAGTGGCCTGGCTCCTGCAGCAACTGCGTCGGGTCGAGGCCGGCGACGTGCAGGCCGGCGACGTCGAAGGAGTACGGCGTCGGCCCGAACAGCCGGTGGTAGAGCTCGGCGCCATGCACGTCCCAGCGCATCTCGTGGTTGCCCGGGACGTGCCGCAGCTTCGGCCGAAGGGCGTCCGGAACGGTGGAGAGGTAGGCGTCGTACTCGTCGTCGCCGCCGTAGTCGGTGATGTCGCCGGCGTTGAGGACGAATGCCGGGTTGCCCGCCGCGATCGAGGCGAAGGCGAGGCGCAGCCAACCCAGCCGGGTCCCCTCCACCGGGTTCGCGTGGGTGTCGGTGACGACCGCGAAGGACAGTGGAGCCGCTGCCGGCTCCCGCAGGGTTTCAGCATGTGCCGGGCGATGCCGTGGCAGCGCCTGCGTCCCGAGGACGGTGGCGGCTCCGACCGCTCCCGTGCCGGCCATCCGCAGCACCTTTCGCCGGTCCAGGTGGGGGTTGGCCATGGTTCCTCCGTACGGATGGGCTGATCGCGATCGGCGTCCGGAGGCTAGTCGGTACCGGGAACCCCTTGAATCCGAAAACGGTGAACAGGCCCGAACCGGTCGGTGAAACTACGTTTCGGTGCGCTGCGGAGCCAGTTCGGCCGCCTGGCGGAGGGCTTCGAGCATGCTGCGCTCGTCGGCGGTGCCGGTGCCGGCGATGTCGAACGCGGTGCCATGGTCGACCGACGTACGCACGACCGGCAGCCCCACCGTGATGTTGACACCGGATTCCAGGCCGAGCACCTTCACCGGGCAGTGGCCCTGGTCGTGGTACATCGCGACGACGAGGTCGAAGTCGCCGCGGACCGCCCTGAAGAACACGGTGTCCGCGGGCAGCGGCCCGGTCGCGTCGATGCCGTCGGCCCGGGCGGCGGCGACGCCCGGAGCGACCTTCGCCTCCTCCTCGCCCCGGCCGAAGAGGCCGTTCTCGCCGGCATGCGGGTTGATGCCGCACACCGCGATGCGCGGGCTCGCGATCCCTGACCGGACGAGCGTCTCGTGGCCGCGCCGGATCGTGCGTTCGACCAGGGCGGGATCGATCCGCTCGACCGCGTCGACCAGACCGATGTGCGTCGTGCAGTGCACCACCCGCAGGGTGGGCGCGCTGAGCATCATCGAGACCTCCGGGGTGCCGGTGAGGTCGGCGAGGATCTCGGTGTGGCCCGGAAAGCGGTGGCCGGCGGCGTGGAGCGCCTCCTTGTTGAGCGGTGCCGTGCAGATCGCGTCGACCTCGCCGGCGGTCGCCAGTGCGACGGCGCGTTCGATGCAGCGGTAGGCCGCCTCACCGGCCACGGGTGACAGTTCTCCGAACGGCAGGTCGGCGGGTATCAGCGCGAGGTCGATGCAGTCGATGGTGCCGGGGGTGTACGCGGCGTCCGACGGTTGGGCGACCGGGCGGACGGCGACGTCGAGGCCGCAGATATCGGCCGCTCTGGTGAGCCGGGCCACGTCGCCGATGACGAGGGGGCGAAGCAGGTCGTGGACGTCTGCCCTGGCCAGGGCCTTGACGATGACCTCGGGACCCACCCCGGCGGCGTCGCCCATGGTGATGGCGATGACAGGACGGTTCATCGTTCTCCTTCGGCTCGGGTGAGGACTGCTTCGAGCCTCGCACGGGCGGCGGCCAGAGTGCCCGTGCGCCCGAACGCGCCGGCCTTCGTCACGACCGGGATCGGCCGCGGCCCGATGCTGCGGGACAGGGGGACACCGGGTTCGACCTCGCCGACGAGGTGGAGCGCGGTCGTGCCCCAGGCGCGGAGGACGCCGGTCGCGGTGTCGCCGCCGGTTGCCACCAGGCCGCCCACCAGTGGCGCGCAGGGACGGAGGAGCTGGCCTAGACCGGTGGTGAGATTCGCATCGTCGGTGGCGTCCGGTCGTCCCGCGTCGGCGCCGAGGGTGACGATGACATCGCGTCCCGCGTGCAGGCACGCCATCACCTCCGCGACAGGTGACCCGCCCGGAACGCCTTGCCCTCCGTTCGGTTCGTGCGTACTCCCCAGCGCGGCGACCGGAATCGTGACGTGTGCGACGCCGGCCGCGGCGAGGTGGTCGACCTGTGCGCGGGCGATGACCGCCGTGCTGCCGACGACGAGGAGGACCGGTCCGCTGGCCGCGGGTGTGACGTGCCCGCCCCAAGCGGCGGGTAGGACCGGGTTGGTGGTCGCGAGGGCGCTCCCGGTGAGGTCGGCGAGAGCGGTCCCGTCGGTGGTGCCGGTGGAGAGGCCAGTGGAGAGGCCAGTGGAGAGGGTGGCGGCGAGGCCGCCGGAACCCACCCACACCACGCAGGAGCCCAGGTCCGCACCGGCTGCGGCGATCGAGCGCAGGTCCGCGTCGGTCTCGGCGTCGCACACGATCGCCTGGCTCCCGGCGCCGCGATGGGCAGAGAACGCGGCCGCCAGCGCACCGCTGCGTACGTCCGCCAGGTCTGCACGCGCCACGGCGAGGCCGGCGTCGGTGAGCAGGCGGCTGATCGACGGACGGTCCAGTGGTACGCCGTCGACGAGGACCTGCGCGCGGACTGTCGTACGCCCGGTCGCAGGGAAGGCGGGTGTGACGATCGCCACCGCGTCCGGCTCCCACGCTGTCAATGCGGCCTTGACCTCGACCCCGACATGTCCGCGTAGTAGGGAATCGACCTTCTTGTAGAGGGTTCGCACTCTCGACGCGCGGAGTTGGCCGACGATCCGCCGGGTGGTCGCCTCAGCGCGCGGAGGACCGAGCGCCCGGGTGCCGGAGTCGATCGCCAGGACGTCGACCTCCATGGGCGTGCCGGCGTGCTCCTGGTCTGCCCAGGTGACGAGCGCCGAGAGTCCCGAACGTACGAACCCCACCGCCGTGTCAGCGGCTCCGGTCAGATCATCGGCGACGACACCGATCCGGGCCTTCGGGTGAGGCACGGGGGTCACATCCGCCCGTACTGGCGGAGCCGGCGCAGCGGAAGGAGATACCAGAGCAGAGCGAACAGCACGCCGACGCAGCTGGCGAGCACGATCGCGAGCGTGAGACCGAGGACGAGATCGATGACCAGCAGGACCGCGCTGGCGATCGCGAGGAGCAGCGTGGTCATGCCGCAGCGGGCGAACCGGTCGGAGGCGCGGACCACCTCGGGTTTGAGACCCTTGGCGAACAGCATGCGGTGGTAGGCGACCGGGGCCATCAGCAGTGCGGTCGCGGCACAGCAGAGGATCAGCGTGACGATGTAGGTCACCCGCGAGAACGCCGAGGCCTCGGCGAACCGCGGCTGGACCGCCAGGATGAGCAGGAAGCCGAACAGGATCTGCACACCCGTCTGGAGCACCCTTAGCTCGGCGATCAGCTCCTGGAAGTTGCGGTCCGCCCGCTCCAGAGGTGTCTCCCGCCGGTCCGCGCTGGTCGGGTGCTCGTCGCTCGCCACTCCTGCATGATGCCCGCCATGGTGGGGGGAGCCAAGGACCTGCAGGCTCAGGTCACGCAGAACTCGTTGTCCTCGGGATCGCGCGGCGACCAGGCCGCGCCGCTGGGAAACTCCTCGGCAGGCGCGGCAGCGACGGGGAGCGCCGATGACGACCCTCACCCTCGTTCAGGGTGAGTTTCACACTCACCACCGATGGACAGACGCTCACCGTGACCGGAGCATGGGACGGCGGACCACATGTGCCTTGTCCAGATGGTCAAGCACATGACCCCCAGCGGTGCGGCACCACTCGCCGGGCTGCGCTTTGCACAGCGGACACGGCCGTGCCAGGATGCGCGCCGTGGTCCCCAAGTCGCCTTCGCTGTAACCGCGTTCGGTGAGTCTGCCGTCCCAGATCCAGTCCAGGACGCCGGTGTCGATTACCCGCTCGTAGCAATCCATGACTTCCCCAGTCCCATCGCGACCAACCCGAAGCCGAGCCCAGCCCAAAACAGAAACCACACGACCTCCCACCTGAGCGACCGCACGTGCTCGCCTCCCGTGTCTTGTCCGCGGCACGGTGGAACCGCCTCCCCCGCGAGACGGATGGGAGAGAACACCACGCACCCGGTTTGGTGTCGCGTAGCGGGCCAGGACCGTCTCGCGACCCAGGGCTGTTCGAGCGGGTCGACCAACCGCCGCGTCACACCAGCAGACGCTACGGGCAGGTTCGGGCAAGGTTGAAGCAAGTTGCGAAAAGTTGCGACGATCGATCGCACCGTCGCGAGACGTGGGTCGCTGACCTGCGAGAACATCAATCTGGTAAGGCATCAACATGGGTGCTCCCTAAGAAACCTCAGCCAGAAGCGTTGACGCGCGAGTGCATGCGGCTGATGATGGGTCCGCAACTTCCCGCAACCAGAGAGTGGGGTAGAGCCATGCGCCTGACGTTCGTCGCTAAGGATCCCGAGTCGAACCCCACGGGATCACCTACGCTCTACCGCACCGATCGGGGATCTTGGGTAGTGCAAGGATGGGTCGTCAACGACGCTGATGCGCTGGCGCAGGTGGACCTACCCGAGGGTGAGACGTGCGTGGAGATTCCGGACAGGATGATCCGGTTTTTCGGGCAGGGAGACCGTGGCATCGATAACGGATGAAGACTTTGACCGGCTCCTGCTGGACTTCGAGCGGGAATCGATTCATCTAGAAACCCGTGACGCCTACGGTACGGCGGTTGAGCTTCCACATATGGCGCAATGGGCCGCAGGTGAGCATGACGACCTGGAATGGCTCCAGGATTGGTGCGCTACCTTGCGCGAGCATGTGAAGGCTGGAAGGTCCATCCGCCGTGCGCGTATTGTGTCAGAGCCACTCAGTGATTACCAGCGCTGGTCGTATGCCATCGCCCATCCCATGGTGGACGCGGGCGAGGACATCCGGTGGGTTCCGCGTAGGCTCGCGTCTTCGATCGCACTGCCCGGCAACGACTTCTACCTATTAGATGATCGGCTGGTTGTGTTCCTGCATTATGCGGGAAATGGCCTTGGCGTCGATAAGGTAACGTCCACAGACCCGCACGATATCAAACTCTGCCGCGATTCGTTCGAGGCAGTTTGGAAGCTAGCAGTACCTCACCGTGAATACGAACCCCTCTAGCTCCCCTAAACGGGCGCGGCAAGCGCTGGGGATTCGCCTTCGGGACTTGCGTAAGGAGGCAGGTTTAACGGGGCGGCAACTGGCGATGGTGACCGGCCAGCACTACACGCGAATCAGCAAGATTGAGAATGGCGTACAGACGCCAACTGACCAGGACATACAGGAATGGTGCCGCGCATGCTCAGCGGACGATCAAGTTCCTGACCTGGTCGCCAGCCTCCGCGCGGTCGAATCCGCCTATCTTGAGTATCGCCGGCAGTCCCGCGCCGGGATGAAACGTGTTCTCGGCGCGCACACGCTACAACGCTATGACCAGACAAGTTTTTTCCGTATCTACGAGCACAACGTTATACCGGGACTGTTCCAAACGGCTGAGTACTCGGCCGCAATGCTATCCTTCTGGATCAAATTCTTGGGAACCCCTAACGACGTGGAAGAGGCTGTCGGCGTCCGCATGGAGCGGCAGAAGGTTCTTTATCGGAGCGGAAAACGGTTCGCTGTCCTCCTCGAAGAACAAGCCCTGCGAACATGGTTTGGGACCGCTGAGATACAGGCCGGGCAGCTTGGCCGGCTCCTTGAGCTCATGTCCCTGTCGAACGTCTACCTCGGGATTATCCCGCTGATGACTCACCGCGTAGGCGTCCCGTCGGCCGGTTTCTGGATCTTGGATGATGCCCTTGTCGCACTGGAGACGCCAACGGCGAGCATCGAGGTCACGCAGCCATCAGAGATCCAGCTTTACGCGAGAATGTTCGAGGTGCTCAAAGGTTCGGCCCTTCACGGCCGCGAGGCGCGAGCCCTCATCGTCAAGGCCCTTGGTGAGCTGAACGACTGACCAGACATCCCGCGATGCTCCGGCTGGACGGGTGGGGCGGTGACTTGCAAACTCGGGAGTCGGTTTGTCCAGTTTCACCCGCTATGCCAGGCCGTCTGATTGCGGTCGGGATCGGCCGTCCGTACTTCCCCCGCCGGAGGCCGTCGATGCGTCTGTCGGGTTCAGGGTTCGCCGGGCTTGTCTCCAGCATTTGCGCAGATGTACGCCAAACACCCCGCCTACCGCGGGGATGATCATGCCTGCCTGATCCTTCTCGGCGCCGCAGGGGCCAGGGGCCCACGGGAGGGTACGAGAAGTGCGGGGCGGGGCGCGCGAGACAATGGCGCGGCCCGGGACCCCACTGCCTGCCGAGTCCCGATGCGACCCAGAACGACGAGGTTTTCATGAGCACCACCGATTCAGCAGCGGACAGGGCTCCGGCGAGCGCCCCGGGGCTCAGCCCGGTCGGCCCGCTCGGCCCGCTCGGCCCACCGGTCGCAGCCGGCGTCGGCGAGGCCAGGGGGACCGGCGACACCGCCACTCCTCGCGAGTACGTCCTCACCCTCTCCTGCGCCGACCGGCTCGGGATCGTCCACGCCGTGTCCGGCTTCCTCGCCGAACACTCCTGCAACATCGTCGACAGCCAGCAGTTCAGCGACCGGCAGGGTGGCTGCTTCTTCATGCGCGTCCATGTCCAGGCCGAGTCGCCCGAGGTGACCCTCGACGATCTCCAGGTGGGGTTCGCTCCGGTGGGTGCCGAGTTCGGCATGGACTGGCAGGTGCGCGACCTCGCGGTGCGGCAACGCCTGCTGGTCCTCGTCTCCAAGCAGGACCACTGCCTCAACGACCTGCTCTACCGCTGCCGGGTGGGCGCGATCCCGGCCGACATCGCGGCGGTCGTCTCCAACCATCCCGACGCGGGTCCGATGGTGGAGTCGGTCGGCCTGCCGTTCCATCACCTCCCCGTCACCCCGGAGACGAAGCGGGAACAGGAGGAACGCATCCTCGACCTGGTGACCGAACACCAGGTCGACCTGGTGGTCCTGGCCCGCTACATGCAGGTCCTCTCCCACGAACTCTGCGAGAAGCTGGTCGGGCGGGCGATCAACATCCACCACTCGTTCCTGCCGAGCTTCGCCGGCGCCAAGCCCTATCACCAGGCGTACGAACGCGGCGTCAAACTGATCGGCGCCACCGCCCACTACGTGACGGAGGTCCTGGACGAGGGACCGATCATCGAGCAGGAGGTGGCGCGGGTGGACCACTCGCTCACCCCGGCGAAGCTCGCGGCGGTGGGCCGCGACCTGGAGAGCCTCGCGCTCGCCAGGGCAGTGACCTGGCACCTGGAGCACCGGGTCATTCTCAACGGCGGGCGGACCGTGGTCTTTCGTTGAGTGGAGTTCAGTCGAGTGGGCTTGCGATGACAGACCTTGCGATGACAAGCACCGGACAAGGAGCGGCATGACGGCACGGATTCTGGACGGCAAGGCGACGGCGGCGGCGATTCGTACCACCCTGACCGCTCGGGTCGAAGCACTGCGGGCGCGCGGTGTCACGCCGGGCCTGGGAACCGTGCTGGTCGGTGACGACCCGGGCAGCCATGCGTACGTCCGCGGCAAGCACCGCGACTGCGCCCAGGTCGGGATCGCGAGCATGCGGGTGGAGCTGCCGGCCACGGCGACCCAGGAGGAGGTGGAGGCGGAGGTGGAGCGGCTCAACGCCGACCCGGCGTGCACGGGCTTCATCGTTCAGCTGCCGCTGCCGAAGGGGCTCGACGCCAACCGCGTGCTGGCCCGGATGGATCCTGCCAAGGACGCCGACGGCCTGCACCCGGTCAACCTCGGCTGGCTGGTGCACGGCAAGCCGGCGCCCCTTCCGTGTACGCCGCGGGGGATCGTCGAGCTGCTCAGGACGTACGACGTCGAGCTCGCCGGCGCGGAGGTCTGCGTCATAGGACGCGGCATCACCGTCGGCCGCCCGCTCGGTCTGATCCTCACCCGCCGGTCCGAGAACTCCACGGTGACGCTCTGCCACACCCGGACGAAGGACCTCAGCGCTCACGTCAGGGCTGCCGACATCGTGGTGGCGGCCGCGGGGGTGCCGGGGCTCGTCACTGCGGACATGGTGCGTCCGGGCGCGGCGGTCCTCGACGTCGGCATCACCCGGACCGACGCCGGCCTCGTGGGCGACGTCGACCCGGGTGTGCGCGAGGTGGCCGGCTGGCTGGCGCCGATGCCGGGCGGTGTGGGTCCTATGACGCGGGCGATGCTCCTCACCAACGTCGTCGACGCGGCCGAAGCCGCATCGGCAAGCGGTCAGCCGACCTAGGACGGGTCACCACAGCCGCACGGCTCTCCCGGTGCCGCGGCCGTGGAGGCGTCCCGCTAGCCGACGAGCGCGGGGGCGAGTTCGCGGAGTTGACCGAGGTCGAGTCCGCGGTCGGGGGCGAGCGGCTGGAGAAGTACGTGGTCGGCACCGGCGTCGAGGTGCTCCTTCACCCGATCGCGTACGGCGTCGACCGATCCCCACGCGACGACCGCGTCGACCAGCCGGTCACTCCCACCATTCGCGACGTCCTCCTCGGTGAACCCGAGTGCGCGCAGGCTGTTCACGTAGTTCGGCAGCCGCAGGTAGAACGCCGTGTGCTCGCGGCCGACCTCCCTCGCCCGGCCCGGATCGGTCTCGACCAAAACGGCCTGTTCGGGGATGAGCAGCGGTCCTTCGCCGAGAATCTCCCGGGCCCTCGCCGTGTGGGTGGTGGGGACGAAGTACGGATGAGCGCCGTCGGTACGGTCGCGCGACAGCTCCAACATCTTCGGGCGTAGGGCCGCCAGGACGCAGGGCACCGGCTCGGGCGGTTCCGCCGCCACGTACGCCGCCGCCGCCATCTCGTCCAGATAGCCGCGCATCTTGGCGAGCGGGCGTTCGTAGGTGTGGCCACGTGCGGCGACGGGCGGCTGGTGGCTCACGCCCAGGCCGAGCAGGAACCTGCCCGGGAACGCCTCGCCGAGAGTCTTCGCCCCGCTGTTCATCGCGGCGGCGTCGCGGCCCCACACGTTCGCGATCCCGGTGCCGAGCGAAAGGCGGTTCGTTGCGGCGAGCAGGATCGCGGCGTTGCTGAACGGCTCCTTCGTCGCCGGTGTGTCCGCAAGCCACAGCGAGCCGTACCCGAGTTCCTCGATCTCCGCCGCGGCCTCGCGAACCTGCCCTGCGGGTAGTCCGTTGAGGGCGGCGATCCAGGTGCCGACCTGGCCGAGGCGCTGCTTCCAGGCTGCGGTGTCGATCCTGCTTGTCATCGATGACCTCTCGGGTGTGGGTTGTCCTGTCGAGGGCGGCAGTGCGGTCGTCCGGCGTCGTCAGTGGAGAACTTCTGCTGGGCGCGACGTATGCCCGAGCCGCGTCGTCGACCGCGCACCAGGCTCAGACCCGATGCCGCAGAGAGCTCACGTTTCTCTGGGCGATCATCCAGAAGGTGAATGAGTCTCTGGAGGTATCTCCATCGACTCTCGTGATTCAGCCATGGTGAAGTGATCCGCATGGAGGAGATCTTGCCCACCCACCCGCCACGTCAGCACACCGTTGTCCCTGCCGGTGGGGCGCGTGCTCTCGCCCTGGCGGCCGGTCAGATGCTGCGCGTGGTGGATCTCGAGGGCCAGCAGGTGGGCGACGTCTTCGCGTTCGTCCGTGACGACCCCCTCGAATACCACAGCGCCCCGCACACGCGTGCAGCCGTGGGACGGCTGTTCCCTGCCGTCGGCGAGGCGTTCTTCACCAATCGCCGGCGCCCGATGCTGAGGTTGCTGGACGACACGTCACGCGGCTCGCACGACATGTTGATCGCCGCGTGCGACCCCGCCCGCTACGCCGGGCTCGGCGCCTCGGCTGGGCATCCCTCGTGCGCGGAGAACCTCCACCGCGCCCTCGCCGACCTGAACACGCCGATCACCCACACCCCGCAGCCCATCAACGTGTTCATGCGGATCACCGTCGACGCGGACGGTGGGCTGCGGTGGCTTCCGGCAGCGAGCCGAGCGGGCGACAGCGTCAGCTTCGAGGCGCTTCTCGACTGTGTTGTCGTCGTGTCCGCCTGTCCTCAGGACATCGTCGGCATCAACGGCCCCGGTCCGACCGCGCTCGGCCTCGAGCTGACGTCCGTACGAAAGAGAGAAGGAAGAGCGTGAGTCATTCGAACGCAGTCCGGCTGGAGCACCCTGCCCTGGCGCCTACCCGCCTGGCTGGTCAGACGCTGGCCAACAGGTTGGCCGTGGCACCGATGACCAGGGTCTCCGCGTCGCCTGCCGGAGTACCCACGCCGGCGATGGTCGACTACTACGCCCGCTTCGCGCGTGGCGGATTCGGGCTGGTGATCACGGAGGGAACCTACACCGACGAGACGTTCAGCCAGGGCTATCTCCATCAGCCTGGTCTCGCGTCACCGGCTCAGGTGTCCGCATGGACGGAGGTCACCGCCAAGGTTCACGCGGAGGGGGCCCGTATCGTCGCCCAACTCATGCACGCGGGGGCTCTGTCGCAGGGCAATCCGCATCGTGACGGGACAGTCGGCCCGTCGGCGATCCGCCCACGCGGGGAGATGATGCCGGAGTACCGCGGGAGCGGGCTCTGGCCGGTGCCCGCGGCGATGACGGCGTACGACATCGACGAGGCGGTGGAGGGATTCGTCGACGCGGCCGCGCACGCCCGTGCTGCTGGCTTCGACGGGATCGAGGTGCACGCGGCGAACGGCTACCTGCTCGACCAGTTCCTGACGACCTACACCAACCATCGCGACGACGAGTACGGCGGGTCGGTCGCCAACCGCGTGCGGCTCACGGCGCGGATCGTGACCGCGATCAGGGTGGCGCTCGGTCCCGACTTCTGGGTCGGCGTTCGGCTGTCGCAGACGAAGGTGAACGACTTCGAGTACCGCTGGCCGGGAGGAAGTGCCGACGCCCGGGTGATCTTCGCCGCTCTGGGCGAGGCGGGTGCGACCTACCTGCATGTCGCCAGCGAAGGGCGCAACTGGATCGAAACCGCCCGACTGGACAGTGACGGGGACGGGGACGGCAACGGCGCGGGACCCGGCGGCACCATCACCGCACTTGCCCGCGAGGTGAGCGGGCTTCCGGTGATCGCCAACGGTGGCATGCACGATCCCGAACAGGCGGCACAGGTCTTGGCCGGTGGTCACGCGGACATGCTCGCGCTCGCCCGCGGCGCCCTCGCCAACCCGGACTTCCCGCAGCGGTTGGCCGCCGGCGAGCGTCTGCGTGCGTTCGACCACTCCATGCTGACGCCGATGGCGACCCTGGAGAACGCCGAACGCTGGCGGAGGGCCGTCGATCTCCCCTCGTCGGATACGGCCGCAGCCGGATCCGAAGAGGCGCGGACCTGAGCAGGCGGACGTGAGCAGGCGGATGCGGGAAGGGACGGGCGCCGGGTGACAGACTCCCGTATGCCCACGAACGCACGCTCCTGGCTCGGCGGTGCGGCTGCCGTGGCCACGTTGACCTTCGACGTGGACGCCGAAGCGGCCATCCTCGCCCAGGGCCGCCGCTACGCCCGGCACGCGTCGACCATGACCCACCAGGCGTACGGCCCGGATGTGGGGGTACCCCGGCTGCTGGACCTGCTCGACGAACTCGGCGTACCCGCGACGTTCTTCGTACCTGGCTGGGTCGCCGAGCAGCGACCCGGCCTCGCGGCGAAGATCGCGGGCCGCGGTCACGAGGTGGCCCACCATTCCTACAGCCACCGGCCGCCGACCCAGCTGACTCCGGCACAGGAGCGGGCGGACTTCGAGCGTGCCCTGCGGGTCTTCGCCGACCAGGGCATCGAGGTGACAGGGCACCGGGCGGCCGGTTGGGAGGCGACCTGGCAGACCGCGGAACTGGTCGCCGAGCACGGCCTGCGCTACGACTCGTCCTGGATGGGCGATGACCGGCCTTACCAGGTCAGGACCGGTGCCGGCGACGTTGTCGAGCTTCCCGTGCACTGGTCGCTCGACGACTGGGAGCAGTACGCCTTCCTGCCCGATCCGCCCATCGGTCAGGTGATCGAGTCACCGCGCAAGGTGCTCGCCATGTGGCAGGACGAGCTGGATGCCATGCGCCACTACCACTGCCTGTTCAACCTCACCTGCCACCCGTTCCTTTCCGGTCGGCCCGGGCGGGCGTTGGCGTTGCGGCGGCTGATCGAGTACGCGAAGGAGTGCGGCGACGTGCGGTTCGCACGGTGTCGGGAGGTGGCTGCCGCGACGCTCGATGATCCGGCTGTCCGAACCGTCGAACTGCGTCCGGTCATCGCCGACCCGGAGGTGTACCCCGAGGTGGGCCCAGGAATGAGCGCAGGAATGAGCGCAGGAATGAGCCCAGGGGTGGGCCCAGCGGTTGGCATGGGGAGGACGTAACGCAGTAGCGCCGCGGATCGGGCGTCCCGGCGGGACTCAGCGGTGGGTGATCGCCGCGTCGGACTCGAGGGCGAGGAAGAGGTCCACCCGGTCCGCGGTGTGGTTGACGTCCTTGCCGGTGAGTTCGGTGATCTTGGTCAGCCGGTTCCGCAGGGTGTTGACGTGGATGAAGAGCGCCGCCGCGGTCGCCGCCCACTGGCAGTCGTGGGCGAGGAAGCTGCGGAGGGTGGCTTCCAGGCCCGCTCCGCGGCGGTCGTCGTAGGTTCGCAGTGGACCGAGGACCCCTTCGGCGAACCTGCGGACGACCTCTGGATCCTGTAGTCCGAGCAGGATCCGGTGGGTGCCCAGTTCAGAAAGGCTGCCGACCTGCGGGCCGCCGGAACGCTGGCGCAGCAACCGGCAGGCGTCCCGTGACTCCACCAACGGACGCCGTAGCCCGGAAGCGTCCGGAACGACGTCGCCGATGCCGATCACCGGGCGCAGCTGCGCGTGGCGATCCTCGACGGCCGCCACGAGCGTGTGCGCGAACGCGGGCAGCTCTCGCCCGGGACCGCGCCAGGACAGCACGGCGATCACGTCGTCGCTGCCGGTGATCACCACGGCGGGAACGCCTTCGCCGACGAAGAACTCACCGACCGTCTCCGCGAGGGTGGGTGGCGCGGCCGCTCCACCGCCAGAGAACGCTAGTGCGCAGACCGCGAGCGGGCCGCCGGCGTCGATGCCGAAGGCGTGCAGCCGCTCGGCCACCGCGGCGGCCCGGCTACCGCCGGAGAGAATCATGTCGATCAGCTCGCCGGCGAAACGCATCTCGATGGCCTGCACCGCCTGTTGCTTGGCCAACTCGAGGCTCAGGAACGTGGCCGCCTGCTCAAGGGCTTGGCCGACCCGACCGCGGAGTGCGGAGGCTGGACGCAGGCAGAGCAGGGCGGCGTCGACGTCGGTGAGCGCCCCCACCAGGAACACGGTGGCAGGGCCTGACGGGCCGAGGTCGAGTTCGAGCGGAGGCGGGTGCCGGTTCAGTGCTTCCACCACCATGTCCAGGGCCGCTGCATCGAGGTGGAAGTCCGCGGCCGCGAGCAGCCGTCCGGAACGGTCGACGACCGCGAGTGGAAGCTCATGGTCGCGGCGCAGGATGCCGAGCACGCCCGAAGCCCCGAACCCGCGCGAGATCGTCTCGGCCAGCGCGTTGCCCCGGCGGACGGCACCCAGGATCGCGCTCTGGCGTTCGTCGGCGTACATGTCGGCTGCGGCCTGGGTGAGCGCGGTGAACGGCACCTCGGTGGAGATCTCCGCGAGGGGAAGCTGCGCCCCTCGGCATGCGTCGACGAGATCCTCGGGCGTGCGCGGCGTCGAATCACGAAGGCCGAACACGATCCCTGCGGCGCCCGCTCGCACGACGTTGGCGACGAAGGTCGCGGACATGGCCGCGTCAGTACGCCACAGTCCGTTGGTGAGGACGAGTTCGCGGTTGCGGAGGTACGGGGACGGGTCGGGGAGCTCGGTGTTGTGCACCCAGAGCACTTCGCTGTCCAGGGCGCCTGGCGCGCCTTCGGCGAGCACCCGCAGCTCGAGTGCGGGGTTGTCGACGAGGCCACGCAACGTCAGCACGCTGTGAGCTTATCCATGCTGCAAGGCGGTCCAGAGGAGGTTCGTCTACCGCCGCCCGGCCCCGCCTGAGGGGTCCGGGTGCGATCAGGAGCCGGCAGTTGATCTTCTCGAGTACCTGACCTGGTGAAGGCCACCCCATGCGGGACACCGGTCCATGGTCATGAGGGAGACTGGTCCACATGCGTGAGGTCATGATCCTCGGCTCGACCGGCTCGATCGGTACCCAGGCGATCGATGTCGTACGCCGCAATCCGGACAGGTTCCGGGTCGTCGGCCTGGCCGCGGGCGGCAGCCAGGTGGAGGTCCTCGCGCGGCAGGCGCTCGAGTTGGGCGTCGATGTCGTCGCCGTCGCGAAGGCCAGCGCCGTCCAGGACCTCCAGCTGGCGATCTACGCGGCGGCGCAGAAGCACGGATACAGCGCGGGGGAGTTCGCGATCCCCAAGATCCTCGCCGGGCCGGACGCCGCCAGCGAGGCGGCCCGGTGGCCCTGTGACGTCGTACTCAACGGCATGACGGGTTCGGTCGGGCTCGCTCCCACGCTCGCGGCACTCGAGGCAGGCCGCACCCTCGCCCTCGCCAACAAGGAGTCGCTCATCGCCGGCGCACCGCTGGTCAAGGCGGCCGCGAAGCCGGGTCAGATCGTCCCGGTCGACTCCGAGCACACCGCCCTCGCGCAGTGTCTGCGTGGCGGCCGGCGGGAGGAGGTACGCCGGCTCGTCGTCACCGCCAGTGGCGGCCCGTTCCGTGGTTGCCAGCGGGCCGACCTCACCGACGTGACACCTGAGCAGGCGCTCGCGCACCCCACGTGGAACATGGGCCCGGTCATCACGATCAACTCCGCCACCCTGGTCAACAAGGGTCTCGAGGTCATCGAGGCGCACGAGCTCTTCGACATCCCGTACGACCGGATCGAGGTCGTGGTCCACCCGCAGTCGATCGTGCACTCGATGGTGGAGTTCCACGACGGCTCGACCCTCGCCCAGGCCAGCCCGCCGGACATGCGGCTGCCGATCGCCCTCGCGCTCGGCTGGCCCGACCGGGTGCCCGACGCCGCCCCGGCCTGTGACTGGTCTCAGGCGTCCACCTGGGACTTCCAGCCTCTCGACGACGAGGCGTTTCCCGCGATCCGCCTGGCCCGTGCGGCCGGTGAGCGGGGCGGTGCGGCGCCCGCGGTCTACAACGCTGCCAACGAGGAGTGCGTCGCCGCGTTCGTCGACGGCCGGCTGTCCTTCCTCGGCATCGTCGACACCGTGGCTCACATCCTCGACGAATACACTCGCGGCGACACTTCGGTATCCCCGGGCGGCGTCTCGACTCTTGCCGACGTGCTCGCCGGCGAGACGTGGGCCCGGTCCCGCGCCACCCAGCTCATCGCGTCACCTGCCGCAACCCCCGACGAAAAGGATCTGTCCGCATGGACCTGATCGCGATCTTCGGCGCCGTCGTTTTCTTCGCCGGCGTCCTCGCGTCCATCGCGCTCCACGAGGTGGGGCACATGGTGCCCGCGAAGCTGTTCGACGTGCGGGTGACGCAGTACATGGTCGGATTCGGCAAGACGCTCTGGTCGCGCAAGCGGGGCGAGACGGAGTACGGCATCAAGTGGATCCCGTTCGGCGGCTACGTACGCATGATCGGGATGTTCCCGCCCGCCCGCGACGGTCGACTCCGGCGGTCGAGCACGGGTCCTTTCCAGACGCTGGTCGAGGAGGCGCGGAGCGCATCGGCCGAGGAGACCGCGCCCGGCCAGGAGCACCGGCTCTTCTACACCAAGAAGTGGTGGCAGAAGCTGATCATCATGAGCGGTGGTCCGCTCATGAACGTCTTCCTGGCGATCATCCTCTTCGGCGTCGTCCTCATGGGCTTCGGCACCTTCGTCCCGAAACCGGTCGTCAGCATGGTGCCGGACTGTGTGATCCCCGCGAGCGAGGGTCAGCGCAAGTGCACCGACCGGGATCCGGTCTCACCCGCCAAGCAGGCCGGCTTCGAGCAGGGCGACGAGATCGTGGCGTTCAACGGCAGCCCCGTGGCGTCGTGGGCCGCGATCTCCGCGCACATCCGTGACTCCGACGCCGGTGCCGTGACCATCACGGTCGAGCGTGACGGCACGCGGCGCGACCTGCGGGCCGACCTGATCGCCACGGACCGGCCGAACCCCGACAACCCCACCCGGACCGAGCGGGTCGGATACCTCGGCATCTCACCGAAGATGGTGCACGAACGCCAGGGACCGGTAGCGGTCTTCGGCGAGATGGGTCGCATCACCGGCCTGACAGTGCAGGCGATGGCGCACATCCCGGACCGCATGGTCGGCGTGGCCCAGGCCGCGTTCGGCGGAGAGCGCGCGCAGGACAGTCCCATGAGCATCATCGGCGCCAGCCGGGTGGCTGGCGAGATCGCGACGCTCGAGATCCCCGTGTCCAGCCGGATCGCCGGCTTCATCCAGTGGTTGGCCGCCCTCAACCTGTTCGTCGCGCTGTTCAACTTCATCCCGCTGCTCCCGCTGGACGGCGGTCACATCGCCGGTGCCCTGTACGAAGGCCTCCGCCGGGCGATCGCCCGGCTGCTCAAGCGCCCCGATCCCGGTTATGTCGACGTGGCGCGGGCGCTGCCGATCGCCTACGCCGTGGCGAGCGTTCTCGTCGTGATGGGCGTCCTGCTGATCTACGCCGACATCGTCAATCCCGTGCGATTGCCGGGCTGAGGCGGGGTTGGCAGAGCGTGTGACGGAGAATTGAGAGACGGTAGAGGGACACCAGACGCCGGAAGCAACGAAGGACTGCCGCGAAGCAACGAATGACTGCCGCGAAGCAACGAAGGACTGATGGTGACAAGCGTTGATCTAGGCATGCCAGCCGCTCCGCCGCCCACCCTTGCCGAGCGCCGCAAGACCCGCCAGATCCGGGTCGGCAAGGTGCTTGTCGGTGGCGACGCGCCGGTGTCGGTGCAGTCGATGACGACGACCCCCACGACCGACATCAACGCCACGCTGCAGCAGATCGCGGAACTCACCGCGAGTGGTTGTGACATCGTGCGGGTCGCCGTGCCAAGCCAGGACGACGCCGAGGCGTTGCCGGCCATCGCGCGGAAGTCGCAGATCCCGGTGATCGCCGACATCCACTTCCAGCCGAAGTACGTCTTCGCCGCGATCGACGCAGGATGCGCCGCGGTTCGCGTCAACCCCGGCAACATCAGGAAGTTCGACGACAAGGTGGCCGAGATCGCCAGGGCGGCCACCGACGCGGGCGTGTCGATCCGGATCGGTGTCAACGCCGGTTCGCTCGACCCGCGCCTGTTGGAGAAGTACGGCAAGCCGAGTGCGGAGGCGCTGGTCGAGTCGGCGCTGTGGGAGGCGAGCCTGTTCGAGGAGCACGGTTACGGCGACTTCAAGATCTCCGTCAAGCACCACGACCCGGTGGTCATGGTCAAGGCGTACGAACTGCTGTCCGAGCAGTGCGACTACCCCCTGCACCTCGGCGTGACAGAAGCCGGTCCGGCGTTCCAGGGGACGATCAAGTCGGCGGTGGCGTTCGGCGCCCTGCTGGCCAAGGGGATCGGCGACACCATCCGGGTGTCCCTGTCCGCGCCACCGGTCGAAGAGGTCAAGGTCGGCATCAAGATCCTCGAGTCGCTCAACCTGCGTCCGCGCAAGCTCGAGATCGTGTCCTGCCCGTCGTGCGGTCGTGCCCAGGTCGACGTCTACAAACTCGCCGAGGAGGTGACGGCCGGCCTGGAGGGTATGGAGGTTCCCCTGCGGGTGGCCGTCATGGGCTGTGTCGTCAACGGGCCGGGGGAGGCGCGCGAAGCCGATCTCGGTGTCGCCTCGGGCAATGGCAAGGGCCAGATCTTCGTCAAGGGCGAGGTCGTGAAGACTGTGCCGGAGAGCGAGATCGTCGAGACGTTGATCGACGAGGCGATGCGGATCTCGGAGGAGATTACCCGATCCGGGGTACCGTCGGGATCACCTGAGGTCGAAGTGCGCTGAGGCCCGGTGCCGCGGAAGGAGGGCGGATGCTCGAGACCACCGAGCGGGTCCGACTTCTGCATGCGGGGGACCTGCGTGCCGTCCGCCGGGTGCTCGACGCCGACCCGGTGACGAATGTCTTCGTCGACGCGCGGGTCGAGGCCGCGGGATCCGATCTTCGCCGGATGGGTGGCCAGTTGTGGGGATTCGCCCACCGCGGCCGGCTCGTGTCGTTGTGCTACTCCGGGGCCAACCTCGTCCCTGTGGCGGCCACGTCGGCCGCCGCTTCCGCCTTCGCCGAACGCGCGCTGCGCGTCGGGCGCCACTGCTCGTCGGTGTGGGGCCCCCGTGACGCCGTCGCGGCCCTGTGGGAGGTGCTGGAACCCTCCTGGGGTGCCGCCCGCGGCGTCCGCGCCGACCAGCCGTTCCTCACGTTGCGGCGGGAGCCTGCCGTCCGCCCGGATCCGTTGGTACGCCGGGTCACGATCGCAGACCTGGGGCTCGTCTACGACGCGAGCGTGGCGTTCTTCCGTGAGGAGTTGGGGGTTTCTCCCGAGGCGAGGGACGGTGGGGCCTACTACCGGTCCCGGGTCGCCGAGTTGGTGCGGCAGGGCCGGGCCTACGCCCGGATCGAGGACGGAGAGGTCGTCTTCAAGGCCGAGATCGGGGTCGCCACTCGGCGTACGTTCCAGGTCCAGGGGGTGTGGGTGCGGCCCGAGCGGCGCGGGGAAGGGCTGGCGGCACCGGGAGTCGCCGCGGTGGTCGCGGCGGGGCTGCGCGATGTCGCGCCGGTGGCGACGTTGTACGTCAACGACTTCAACCTCGCGGCCCGTCGCGCCTACGCGCGGGTCGGCTTCACTCAGGCCAGCACCTTCATGACCGTGCTGTTCTGATAGTCGCAGACTGATCCCCGGTTCCCGGTCCCCGGTTCGAGGTGGTCGCCGAGGCCGTCGCGACCGGCCGGGTGACGATCCGGACCGCCGTCAGGCGCCGGGATGCGCGATGGGGAGTCCGATGGACTTGGCCGCGGCGAGCAGCCGCTTGTCGTAGGTGACGAAAGCTGTCAGCTCGTCGCCGAAGACGGCGGAGGCGGTCGCCAGATGGATGGCGTCGAGTGACCGGAGGGTGGAGTCCTGGTACGCCGCCGCGGTGGCGCGTACGAGGTCGTCGAGGTCGTACAGCGCGATGCGCGAAAGCACGGCCGGTGCCGCGCTGAGGAGCTCCGGCTCGCTCCGGCGTAAGGCTCTCGGCACCTCGACCTCGACAAGAGCCGATGCCACGAGAGGTTCAGGTCGCCGTTGTTCCAGCCAGTCCACCAGGGCATCGCTTTCCTGCTCTGGCCTGATGAGTTTGATCAGCGCCGCGGTGTCGAGGTAGATCATCAGTAACGTTCGTCGTCGCGTAGCTCGCTGACCAGCCGGCCACCCTCATGATCGGTCCTGACTGGTCCTCGCGGGCGGGGTATCGGCCCGGTCGCGGTCGGCAACCGGAGCTTCCCGGTTGCGGCGAGTCGGCGCAGTGGTTCGGCGGCGGCCGGCACCACGCGGGCAATGACCACGCCCCGCTCGGTGATGTCGATCTCCTCGCCCCGTTTGACCCTGGCCAGGACGCTGGCAGTGTCCTGGTTGAGGGCTCGCACCGGCACCTCGCTCATGGGCCAAGTGTAGTACGAACATGTACTACATAGCGGCCCACGGGCGGCGGATGCGTCGGCGGTCAGGTGTAGCGGTAGGCGGTGTCGGGAATGTCGGTCACGAACATGTGGCCCGGTGCATGGGTGATCGCGAACGGCGGACACGAGGACATGACTGCCGCCTGGGGTGTCGTTCCGCAGGCCCAGAACACCGGCACCTCGTCCTCCCGGATCGTCACGGCGTCACCGAAGTCCGGCCGTCCGAGGTCGGCGATGCCGAGTGCCTCCGGATTGCCGACCGCGACCGGCGCGCCGTGAGCATCCGGCATCGCGGCCGTGACCCGCACCGCGGTGGCGACCAGATCCGACGGGATCGGCCGCATGGTCACGACAAGCGGCCCACGCAGCTGACCGGCCGGCCGGCAGGGGTGAGTCGTGACGTACATCGGGACGTTGCGACCCTCCTCGACGTGGCGCAGGGGCAGTCCTGCCGTGCGTAGCGCCGCCTCGAAGGTGAAGCTCGAGCCGATGAGGAAGGCCACGAGATCCGGTCGCCAGTAGCGCCCCACCTCGCCTGGTTCGTCGACGAGGGAGCCGTCACGCCAGATGCGGTACGCCGGAAGGTCGGTACGCAGGTCCGCGCCAGGCGCCAGCTCGGTCCGGGCCAACCCCGGATCGGTGACGTCGAGCACGGGGCATGCTCGCTCGTTGCGCTGCGCGAAGAGGAGGACGTCGTACGCCCAGTCCGACGGCACCGCGATCAGGTTGGCCTGGGCGAAGCCGGCCGACCATCCTGCGGTCGGCGCGACGGTCCCCTTCCGGAACAGCGCTCTCGCCCGGGCCGGCGGGATGTAGGCCATCCCCGTCGTGTCGGGGCTGAGCTCGGCGAGGGCGGCGCCCGCGACAGGGGCGTTTCGGGCGCTCGCCGGTGTGGAAGCCATGGTGGACATGGCGGTCCCTTTCCGATCTGTTGGAGAAGGTGGGCCTGTCAGAGGAGGTTGGCCTGTCAGCTGACCCCGGCCCGTCAGGTGAGTTCGCGGCCACGGGTTTCGGGCAGCCCGAGCAGCGCGAGCACGGCGATGGCGTACGCCGCCGCCCCGAAGGTCATCGCGCCTCCGAGGCCGACGCTCGCCGCCAGGAACCCGACCGCCGCCGGGAAGAACGCGCCCATCGCGCGGCCGAAGTTGTAGGTGAAGCCCTGTCCGGTGCCGCGGAGTTGCGTGGGGTAGAGCTCTGCGAGGAACGCACCGAACCCGCTGAAGATGGCTGACGCACTGAACCCCAACGGGAATCCGAGGACCAGCACGAGAGTGTTCGCGCCAGTCGGGATCTGGGTGTAGGCCAGCAGCAGCACACCGGACAGCGCCGCGAACAACGTGAACGTGCGCTTCCGGCCGAGCCGGTCGGTGAGGTATCCGCCGGTGAGATAACCGGCGAACGCGCCGGAGATGAGGAACGCCATGTAGCCGCCGGTGCCGACCACCGTGAGCTCCCGCTCGTTCTTCAGGTAGGTCGGCAGCCAGGTGGCGAGCGTGTAGTAGCCGCCCTGCACACCGGTGGCGAGGAGAGCTGCGAAGAACGTCGTGGAGGCCAACCTGCCGCGGAAGATCGCGGAGAACGAACCGGCGGTCGTGCCGCGCCGCCGCTCTGTGGCGACAGGTGCGTCGGTGACGCTGCGCCGGAGATAGAGGATCAGCAGCGCCGGCATCGCGCCGGTCCAGAAGAGCACCCGCCAGGCGAGGTCTTCTGACACCAGGGAGAACACCACGGTGTAGGCGATGACGGCGAGGCCCCAGCCGACCGCCCAGGCACTCTGGATCCAGCCCAGGACCTGGCCGCGGTGAGGGGACCGGGCGTACTCCGCGACCAGGATGGCACCGGTCGCCCATTCACCCCCGAAGCCGAACCCCTGCAGGGCGCGGAACACCAACAGGGTCTCGTAGTTCGGTGCGAACCCGCACGCGACGGTGAAGAAGGCGTACGTCGCGACGGTGATGACGAGCATGCGGGTGCGCCCGATGCGGTCGGCGAGAACGCCGGCCACCGCGCCGCCCACGGCCGACACGACGAGGGTGACCGTGGCGAGCAGACCCGCCTGTCCGGTGGTCAGTCCCAGCGCGGCGGTCATGGCGGCGAGCGCGAGCGGGAGGATCTGGAAGTCGTAGGAGTCGAGTCCCCAGCCGCCGAACGCGCCGACGAACGCGCGCCGTCCGCGCGGGCCGAGTGTGCGGAACCACGCGAAGGCGCGGTCGTCTTCGGGAACGAGAGTCTGTGCTGATGGCGACGTCATGGGTGACCTCACAATGAGGATGAGGTGAGCAGGAGTCCCCGCGTCGGTGGGCCACGTTGCGACGCCGGCGCGAGGTGGATTGCTGCGTGACGTATCGCTCGATGCTATGGTTCACCGTAAGGATTGTTGAACGATTCCACAAGATCCATGGCGGAGGATGTTCATGGCGGCGAGGGTCGCGGTCGGGTCCGGACTCGAAGGCGATCGGGCTCTGCTGGGACGGACCAGCACCGCGGGCCGGGTTGCCGACATCCTCCGCGACCGGATTGCGGAGGGCTTCTTCCCGCCCGGCGACCGTCTGCCCGAAGACGAGATCGGCCGCGCGCTCGGCGTCTCCCGCAACACCCTGCGCGAGGCGTTCAGGCTGCTGACGCACGAACGCCTGCTGGTGCACGAGATGAACCGAGGCGTGTTCGTCCGTCAGCTGTCGGTCGAGGACGTGGTCGACCTGTTCCAGCTACGCCGGCTGTTGGAGTGCGCGGCGGTCCGCACGGTCGGCTCGCCATCGCCGGACCTCGGCGCGTTGCGGGACGCGGTCAAGGCGGGACGTGCGGCCGCGCGCCGTCGCGGATGGCAGGACCTCGGGACGGCGAACATCCGCTTCCACCAGGCGGTCGGCGCTCTTGCCGGCAGCGCCCGCATCGACGAGATCATGCGCGGCCTCCTTGCCGAGCTTCGTCTCGTCTTCCACGCGATGGCCGACCCGCGCCGGTTCCACGAGCCGTACCTCGCCCGCAACGTCGAGATCCTCGGCGCTCTGGAAGCCGGCAAGGGCAAGGTGGCCGAACGGCTGCTCGGGCGCTATCTCGACGACGCGCTGGCCCAGCTGCTCGACGCTTACTCCGAACGCACGAAGGGGGCCTGACATGGAGCGCGGCGCCTGGCAGTTCTGGATCGACCGGGGCGGCACGTTCACCGACGTGGTCGCACGCCGTCCGGACGGTTCGTTGCGTACCCACAAACTCCTTTCGGACAACCCGGCGCGCTATGCCGACGCCGCGGTGGAGGGGGTTCGCCGGCTGCTGGACCTGGGCCCGGGCGAACAGGTGCCCGCGGAGCTGGTCGAGTCGGTCCGGATGGGGACGACGGTCGCGACGAACTCCCTGCTCGAGCGCACCGGAGAGCGCACCGTTCTCGTCATCACCAAGGGATTCGCCGACGCGCTGCGGATCGGCTACCAGAACCGCCCGCGCATCTTCGACCGGCACATCGAGCTGCCCGACCTGCTCTACGAACGCGTGATCGAGGTCGACGAGCGGATCGCCGCCGACGGAGCCGTCCTGCGTCAACCTGACCTTGACGATCTCGCTGGACCGCTGCGACAGGCGTACGACGATGGCATCGGCGCCGTCGCGATCGTCTGCCTGCACAGCCATCTCTACCCCCAGCACGAGCAGGAGATCGCCAAGCTGGCCGAGCGGATCGGCTTCGGTCAGGTGTCGTCGTCGGCCGAGGTGAGCCCGCTGATGCGGGTGGTGCCGCGCGGTGACACGACTGTGGTCGACGCGTACCTCTCGCCAGGGCTGCGGACCTACGTCGACGAGACCGCACGCCAGCTCGCGGGCGTACGCCTGATGTTCATGCAGTCCAACGGCGGCCTGGCAGAGGCGGGGCATTTCCGCGGCAAGGACGCGATCCTGTCCGGCCCGGCAGGCGGCATCGTCGGCATGGTGCGGATGTCGCGGCTCGCCGGCTACGAGAAGGTGATCGGCTTCGACATGGGCGGCACGTCGACCGACGTGTCGCACTACGCCGGCACCTACGAACGCGTCTCCACCACGATGATCGCCGGTGTCCGGCTGCGTTCGCCGATGCTCGACATCCACACTGTCGCGGCCGGCGGTGGGTCGATCCTGCACTTCGACGGCGCCCGTTACCGGGTGGGGCCCGACTCTGCCGGCGCCGATCCCGGTCCGGCGTCCTACCGCGCCGGTGGCCCGCTCACCGTCACCGACGCCAACGTCATGCTCGGCCGGATCCAGCCGGCGTACTTCCCACAGGTCTTCGGCCCGAACGGCGACCAGCCGCTCGACGTGGCCGTCGTGCAGCAGCGGTTCGCCGAACTCGCCAAGCAGATCTCGACCCAGACCGGCGACGACCGCAGCCCCGAGCAGGTCGCCGAGGGCTACCTGCGGATCGCCGTCGCCAACATGGCCAACGCGGTCAAGAAGATCTCGGTCCAGAAGGGCCACGACGTCACCGAGTACGTGCTGACGACGTTCGGCGGGGCGGGCGCGCAGCACGCGTGCGCGGTAGCGGACTCACTCGGCATCCACACGGTGCTCGTACCTCCGATGGCGGGAGTCCTGTCGGCGTTGGGGATCGGCCTTGCCGACACGACGACGATGCGGGAACAGTCGGTCGAGTCTCGGCTCGACCACGCCGTGCTGCCGCGCCTTGCGGAAGTCGCCGACAGTTTGGCCGACGCCGCCAGCGACGAACTGCTGGACGAAGGCGTACGACCGGACCGGCTGCGGCTCCTCCGCCGGGCCCACCTGCGCTACGAGGGCACCGACACCGCACTACCGGTGACGCTCGCCAACGTGGACGAGATGGTGGCGGAGTTCGAAGCCAGCTACCGGCGTACCTACACCTATCTCATGGACCAACCGCTCACCGTGGAGGCGGTGTCGGTCGAGGCCGTCGGTCTCACCGAGCAGCCCGATCTCTCGCACGTGCGCGACGACGACTCCGGGCCCGTGCAAGACCAGGTTGACACCATCCGGATGTACGCAGGCGACCGCTGGCTCGACGCTCCGCTGCACCGCAGGGAGCATCTTCGTACGACCGACACGGTGACCGGGCCCGCGATCATCGCCGAGGCCAACGCGACCACGGTGGTCGACGAAGGCTGGGCCGCCACCGTCACCGACCACGGCCATCTGAAGGTGGAACGCGTCCGGGCGCCGGTCGAGGACGAGGAACTCGACACCGCCGTCGACCCGGTGCTGCTGGAGATCTTCAACAACCTCTTCATGAACATCGCCGAACAGATGGGCGCCCGCCTGGAGTCGACCGCGCAGTCGGTCAACATCAAGGAACGCCTGGACTTCTCCTGCGCACTCTTCGACCCCGACGGCAACCTCATCGCCAACGCGCCGCACATGCCGGTCCACCTGGGCTCGATGGGCGCGAGCGTGCAGGAGGTCATCGCCCGTCGTGGCGAGAAGATGAAGCCGGGCGACATCTACGCCGTCAACGATCCGTACCACGGCGGCACGCACCTGCCCGACGTCACGGTCGTGACGCCGGTCTACGACACGGCGGCCTCTCCTGGGGGCAGTCGCGTGCTGTTCTACGTCGCCTCACGCGGCCACCACGCCGAGATCGGTGGGCTGACTCCAGGTTCGATGCCCGCATTGAGCCGGACGGTCGACGAGGAGGGTGTGCTCTTCGACAACTGGCTGCTGGTCGACGGTGAGGGTGACAACGGACGGCCGCGGTTCCGTGAGGAGGAGACGCGCCGGCTGCTCACCGAGGCGCCCTATCCCTCGCGTAGTCCCGACACCAACATCGCCGACCTCCGTGCCCAGATCGCCGCCAGCGAGAAGGGTGTCCAGGAGGTGCGCGCGATGATCGACCACGTGGGACTGGACGTCGTACAGGCGTACATGCGACACGTGCAGGACAACGCGGAGGAGTCGGTCCGGAAGGTCATCGACACCCTCGACGGCGGCGAGTACGCCTACGAGATGGACTCGGGCGCTCTGATCAGGGTGAAGGTCTCCGTCGACCGGTCGAACCGGGAGGCGACCATCGACTTCACCGGGACGACGGCCCAACTCGACACGAACTTCAACGCGCCCGCGTCGGTGGCGAAGGCGGCGGTCCTCTACGTCTTCCGTACTCTCGTCGACGACGACATCCCGCTCAACGACGGCTGCCTGCGGCCGCTGCGCATCGTCGTGCCGGACGGTTCGATGCTCGCTCCGGAGTTCCCGGCCGCGGTCGTCGCCGGCAATGTCGAGACGTCCCAGGCGGTCACCGGCGCGCTCTACGCAGCGCTCGGCATCCAGGCGGAGGGCTCGGGAACGATGAACAACGTGACCTTCGGCAACGAGCGGCACCAGTACTACGAGACGGTCGCGTCCGGGTCGGGCGCGGGCGACGGCTTCGACGGGGCGCCGGTCGTGCAGACGCACATGACCAATTCGCGCCTGACCGATCCCGAGGTGCTCGAGTGGCGGTTCCCCGTGCTGGTGGAGAGCTTCGCGATCCGCCGGGGAAGCGGCGGTGCCGGTCGCTGGCGCGGCGGCGACGGGGCGGTCAGGCGACTGCGGTTCACCGAGGCGGTCACGGTGAGCACCTTGTCGAGCCACCGTCGGGTTGCTCCGTACGGTCTGAAGGGCGGAGAGCCAGGCGCCCTCGGACGCAACCGGCTCGAGCGGGCGGACGGGACCGTGGTGGAGATGGCCGGAGCGGACTCCGTCGACGCGGGCCCAGGCGACGTTCTCGTCGTCGAGACCCCCGCCGGTGGGGGCTACGGGCCGCCGATCGGTAATTAGCTTGCTGGGCTGGCATCCTCTGGCATCCTCGGCACCGGACGGCGGCAAGGCGGCCCGCTGAGGTTGGGATCGTCGCCCTACGATGGCCCGCGTGCTACATCTGCGGGTGACGTCACCGCCGGCGCTCACCACTGAGGTCGTGGGGTTGCTGGACAGCTGCGCCGGTGTCGCGAGCCTGTCCGTGGTTCCCGCGGCCTCGCTGCGGCCGGAGGGCGACCTGATCGCCGCCGACCTGGCGCGTGAGTCGGTCGAGGAGGTCCTCCAGGCGCTTCGGGGCATCGGCATCGACGTCTCCGGCGCGATCGCCCTCGAACCCATCGACACCATCGTGTCCGTTGCCGCCGACCGTGCCGAACGGGCCGCACCCGGCGAAGGCGCCGACGCGGTGATCTGGGAGGAGGTGGTCGAACGCACCGAGTCCGACGCCGCTCTGTCGAAGACCTTCGTGTGGTTCCTCTCCATCGCGGCGACCCTCGCGGCGATCGCGGTCATCCTCGACTCGGCCATCCTCGTCGTGGGCGCGATGGTCGTCGGGCCGGAGTTCGGGCCGCTCGCCGGTGTCGCCGTGGGCATCGTCCATCGGCGGTTCGCGCTGATCCGTACGTCCCTGGTCACGCTCGTCGTTGGCCTCGTCACGGCCGTCCTCGTCACGGCTTCTGCCTGTCTGCTCGCGGCGTGGTTCGGGTGGATCGACAGCTCGGTCCTCGCCCAGCCACGCCCGTTCACCGGGTTCATCTGGACGCCTGACCGGTGGTCGTTCGTCGTGGCGTTCATCGCCGGCACCGCGGGCATCCTGTCGCTCACGTCGGCGAAGTCCGGTGCGCTGGTCGGCGTCTTCATCTCGGTCACGACGGTGCCCGCGGTCGGCAACTTCGCGCTGGCGCTGGCGTTCGCCGACGGCGCGGAGATGGCCGGCTCGGCGAGCCAGCTGGCGATCAACATGAGCGCCATCGTGCTGGCCGGTGTTCTCACCCTGCTTGTGCAGAAGCACGGAGGGCGGAGGGTGCGCCGGCTGGTCGCTGCTCGCCGCCCGACCAGCTGACCGGACTCAGCCGATGACCTGCCAGATCGCCGACTCGAGCAGGGTCTCGATGATCGTCTTGGTGATCTGGCGGAAGATCGGGATCTGCACAAGTGAGGCGCCGAATGTCGCCACGGCGGTGGCGATCGCCTGGGCGATCGCGATGGCGAGGATCACCAGCTGGATCATGGCGTTGATCTTCAGCACCAGCACGATCGCTGCGTAGAGGAAGAGCCCGAGACCGAACCCCATGCCGGCGTTCGACGCGATGTCGAGATTCCTGGTGCCACCGTGCTCGTCCCACATCTGCTTGAACGCTTCGACCGCTGGACCCTCGTGACCCGTCCACACCTGGAGCGCGGCCTTCTCGGCGTCGGTGGAGATGCCCCCGAGGTTGCCGGAGAACTCGAGCCAGGTCTGGCCCATCTTGAACAGCTTCTCCTCATCGGCCTCGGGCCAGTTGATGCCGATCATGCCCAGCACGCCGACCAGCTCACCCGGAAGCTGGAGTCCCACTTGTGCCTACCCCCTTGTCAAATCGCCGGGCGCCCGATCAGACGGCGTCCAGGCCGTTGCCCACCTGGTTGAACATCTCCTGCCCGGCCGTCTCGTTGTCGCGGTAGGTGGCCGCCACACCGTCGAGCGCCTCGGCGTGCGAAACGAGGTCCTCCTGGAGCTCGCCGAGCTTCTCGAACGCGAGCTCCGACACCGCGTCGTGCGTCGCACCGATCAGCATGCCGAGCTCGTCGCCGCCCCAGGGTTGGCCGTAGCCGGCGATCTCATCCTGGGTCGCCCGTAGTTCGCGGCCGAGTCGCTGTGCCACCTCGTCGACGTCGCCAGCCGCACGGTTGAGTTGCGTCCAGCCGACGTCGACCTTTTCTCCTGCCATGGCTAGCCCCTGTCATCCCGGTCGAGCCGGTCCTGCACGTCGGCGATGGCGGTCAGGTAACGCTGCATCTGGGCCACTGACTGGTTCTGGAACTCCTGCAGGCGTTCCATCAGCTGTTGCTGGTCGGGTACGTCAGGCAGTGCGGCGGAAAGGCGCTGTTGGAGATCTTCCAGCGCGGCGTTCGCGGCGGTCAGGAATGCCTCGGCAAGCGATGCGGAGTCCGAGCGCAGCGCCCGCGGGTTCAGCTCGACCGACTCGAGCCGCCCGCCGGGCTTCGCGGTGACCCGGACGTGGCCGTCGAGCGCTTCACCGACTCCGCGGACCTGTTCTGTACGTTCGTCACTCTCGTCGTCCTGCTCGACGATCGGTCGCAGGGCGGCGAGTGACTCGCTGAAGAGCCGGTCGAAATCGCTCGCGCTGACGTCCGCCATCGCAGTACCCCCGATCGTGTGCGACACCAGCCATGCCGGCCTCGTCATGGCTTCTACGAGGGTAACCAAGGCGTGATCGTTTCGGTACCGCAACCCTGTGAACAAGTTTCACGTGATCGCCTTCTTAGCATAAATTGTCCGCAGACCCGATGACGGGAGGGCCTGTTGTGGCACGGGTGCGAGGCGGGGCGCGCGGATCTACCAAGATCGCACGCGCGATCGTGCGGAAGCTGGAGAAGATGTCTGGGCATCGGCCCAGAGTGCATGTGGAGGGCGCGGGGCGCTCCCGCAACTGGAATCCGAACATCATGCGCTACCGGCAGCACAGGAGAATCCACAACCGGTGGAAGCCCAACGAGATCCATCACGTCTACAACCCGCGTGCGGGCAGCAACTACGTCTACATGACCGACGGGCGCGGGCGAGTCAGCCGTGCCGAAGGGCGGTTGGTCTTGAACAAGGGCTCGCGGCACCGGCGCCAGCAGCAGATGGCGGGAACCGGCGTGGGGCGCCCTGGTGACCACGGTGGTCACCTGTTCGGAACCCGGTTCGGTGGCGCCGGTGAAGGCATCAACATGGTCCCGATGACCGGACGACTCAACAGTGGCGGTCGCTGGCAGGCTATGGAGGACCAATGGGAACGCGAGCTGCTCGCCGGCAACCAGGTGGACGTTAAGATCGTCCCGAAGTACCAGGGCGACGGGGAACGGCCTGATTGGTTCAAAGTGACCCATACCGTCACCGAGCCAAACGGAGGTTCGCGTACGGTGACGCAAGTGTTCGCGAACCGCTGAGAGGATGAGGGTTGGTGGCGGACCACAACGGTCACGGCGAGCTCTTTCAGGCAATCGGCCAGGCGCTCGTCGATGAACTCCCGGACGAGTGGGAGTCTGTGGACGTCGAGTGCGAGATGATCGACTTCTCGTCCCGCTTCGCCTGCGCCTACACGGCAGCGGGTGGGGACTTGGTTGCCTTCGAGGTGCCCGACGAGCTCTATCCCCTCTTCACGGAGCTTCGCGGCGAGATGTACGAACCCGGCAAGGGAGCTTGGTACAAGGCCCGGTTCCAGATGGACAGCAGCGGGAAGTTCGGCGTCGACTTCGACTACGACTCCAAGCCCAACCTCACCGGTGTCCTCGATGAGGACTATCTGGAGGATCTCGAGAAGTACCCCCGTGATCGGGAGCTCATCCCAGCCTGGATGCCGAGACCCGCCGACACGCCCTAACCCGGTGTCAGCGAGCTCCCAGCGCAGTCCTCTGGGTGCGGCACGAGGGAAACCCGTGGCGTGCTGCCGCCATGGTGTCGGTATCCTCGGCAGGATCTGTCACATGGCGATGACGCCATGAGCCCACTGAGGGGAAAATGCCGTGATCCTGCGGATGTCGACGCTGTTCCTTCGCACGCTACGCGAGGATCCGGCGGACGCCGAGGTACCGAGCCACCGACTGCTGGTGCGCGCAGGCTACATCCGCCGGACTGCGCCGGGCATCTACTCCTGGCTGCCGCTCGGCTGGCGTACCTACCTCAACGTCGAGCGGATCGTGCGGGAGGAGATGGACGCCGCTGGCTTTCAGGAGATCCACCTGCCGGCGCTGCTGCCACGGGAGCCGTACGAACGGACCGGCCGCTGGACCGAGTACGGCGATCTCCTCTTTCGGCTGCGCGACCGCAAGGGCAACGACATGCTGCTCGGCCCGACCCATGAGGAGATCTTCACCCTGCTGGTGAAGGACCTCTACTCGTCCTACAAAGACCTTCCGCTGTCGATCTACCAGATCCAGTGGAAGTTCCGCGACGAGGCGCGGCCCCGGGCCGGGATCCTGCGCGGGCGGGAGTTCTCGATGAAGGACTCCTATTCGTTCGACATCGACGACGCGGGGCTGCAGACGTCGTACGACAAGCATCGTGTGGCCTACCAGCAGACCTTCGACCGGCTCGGCCTCGACTACGTCATCGTCTCGGCCATGTCGGGGGCGATGGGTGGCTCGCTCAGCGAGGAGTTCCTGTCGCCGTGCGAGGTGGGCGAGGACACCTACGTCCGGTGCACCTCGTGCGACTACGCGAGCAACACAGAGGCCGTCGGCGTCCCGGTGCCTGAGGCCCTCGCCTACGCCGACGCGCCCGCCGCCCACGTCGAGGACACTCCCGACACGCCGACGATCGACTCGCTCGTCGACTACCTCAACTCCCAGCCGCACCTGCGGCGGGAGGACCGGCCGTGGCAGGCGTCCGACACGTTGAAGAACGTCATCGTCAAGGTCGTCCACCCCGGCGGTGACTCCGAGCTGCTCGCGGTCGGCGTCCCGGGCGACCGCGACGTCGACGAGAAGCGGCTCGGCGCCCAGGTCTATCCGTCCGCCCTCGCCGCGGCGACGGACGAGGACTTCGCCGCCTACCCTGGGCTGGTCCGGGGCTACATCGGACCGGAGGCGCTGGGCGAGACCAAGACCGCCAAGGTGCGTTACCTGCTCGACCCACGCGTGGTCCCGGGCACCCGCTGGGTCACCGGCGCCAACGAACCCGACAAGCACGTGGTCGATCTCGTTGCCGGTCGCGACTTCGACGGCGACGGCACCGTCCTCGCCGCCGAGGTCCGCGCGGGCGATCCGTGTCCACGGTGCGGCAGGCCGCTGGCGATGGCCCGCGGGATCGAGATCGGGCACATCTTCGCGCTCGGGACCAAGTACGCCGAGGCGCTCGACCTCAAAGTCCTCGACGAGCACGGCAAGCAGGTCGTCGTCACGATGGGGTGCTACGGCCTCGGCGTCAGCCGGGCGCTCGCGGCGATCGCGGAGAACAACCACGATGCCAAGGGGCTCATCTGGCCGCGCGAGATCAGCCCGGCCGACGTGCACATCGTGGCGACCGGCAAGACCGACGCACCGTTCGAGGTGGCCGAACGACTTGCCGCCGACCTGGATGCGAAGGGCATCCGGGTGCTGCTCGACGACCGGCGCGCGGCCAGCCCGGGAGAGAAGTTCAACGACGCCGACCTGATCGGCATACCCACGATCGTGACCTGCGGTCGCAGGATCGTCGACGGCAAGGTCGAGATCAAGGACCGGCGAACCAGCGAGCGGATCGACCTGCCGATCGACGATGTGGTCGACCACCTGGTCGAGGTCTGCGCAGAGTCCTGATCCTCTGCAACCGGACGGAAAATCCATCGGCGATCGGTGCGATCCCGGTTAGCGTCGGGCCGATGGGACCCAACTCCGAGGAAGTCGTCGAAGCCGGCTATGACGAGATCGCTGCGCGGTATCTGGACTGGATCAACCAGGTCGAGGACGACCCGCGCCTGCGTTACCTCAACGATGTCCTGACGCTCTTTCCGACTCGGCCTGCCGCTCTCGATCTCGGTTGCGGAGCCGGTGTGCCCTGCACGGCCTTGCTCGCCGAACGCGGTGACGCAGTAGGAGTCGACATATCCGCCGCCCAGCTCGAACTGGCCCGCCGCAACGTTCCCAAGGCCCGGTTCATCAAGTCCAGCATGTCCACGGTCACATTCGCGCCCGCCAGCTTCGACCTGGTGACCGCCTTCTACTCGATTCCCCACGTCCCGCGTACCCAGCACGCAGACCTGCTCCAGCGCATCGCGGAGTGGCTGCGACCCGGCGGCCACCTCCTCGCCAGCCTCGGCCACCGAGACCATGACGTCATCCATGACATGCTTGGTGCACCGATGGTCAGCAGCAGCTACGGGGCCGCAACCAACCGTCGCATGCTCCTCGACACCGGACTCACCCTCCTGACCGACGAGATCGTCACCTGGCATGGCGGCCATGTGACCTACCAGTGGGTGATCGCCAGCAAACCCCACCCCTGAACGCCACGCGGAGCCCTGCTTATGTACCCAGAGCTCGACGCCGATGAGCGCACGACGCTCGGCCAGTTCCTCGATCAGTATCGTCGCCGGGCACTCTCGCGACTCGAACGGCTCTCGGACGCGCAGGCGCGAACGAAGAGTTTGCCGGCTACAGACCTGACGCCCGGTGGGGTCGTGAAGCATCTCGCGCACATGGAGGATCACTGGTTCATTGCACGGATCGGAGGAGGCGAACTTCCTGAGCCGTGGGCGTCTGCGCCGATTGACACCCAGCCGCGGTGGGCCTTCGAGTCGGCGGAAAGCGACACAGTCGAGGAGCTTTCCGCGCTGTACCGGGCGGCCTGCGCCCGTAGTCGTCAGGTCGCCAGCCGACTTCCCACACTCGACACCACCGCGCCCCGCCCCTCGTTCGGTAAGGGCCCCGTGACACTTCGCTGGGTCATGGTGCACATGCTCGAGGAGACTGCGTGCCACACGGGCCATCTCGACCTGCTCACCGATGCCATCACCGCGCAGGCTCCGTAACCACTCGCGATCCGGTGGCAACGCAACGTGACTCTCGACGTATTCTCCTACAGTTTGTCGAATCCACGTCAGTCGTCCGACGTAGAGGCGTACGGACCAAGCGCACCTGCTGGAAGGAGAGCCGCCATGGCTCAGTACGCGGTTCTGATCTACGCGAACGACTCCGCCCACGCTCCGGAGGCCACGCCTGCTGACACCGGGTCCTGTGACCAGCACGCACAGGAGTTGGTGGCCGCGAACTCGATGGTGATGGCCTACGCCTTGACCCCTCGGGACATGGCGACGTCGATTCGTGCCGACTCGATCACCGATGGCCCGTTCATCGATTCCAAGGAAATCGTTGCCGGCTTCTACATCATCGAGGCGCCGGATCTGGACGCGGCCCTGGCAATCGCCGGCACCAACCCAGCGATTCGCGAGGGTGGCGGAGTGGAGGTGCGGCCCGTTCACAGTGGTGGCGTCGTGGAGCGTACGACCGAATGACGGACCGTGCAGCGGTCGAATCGGCGATCGTCGACGCGCACCGTCGTGAGTGGGCCCTTGTGGTCGCCGCGACGGTGCGCGTTGCACGAGAGTTGGACCTCGCCGAGGAGTGCGTGCAGGAGGCGTACGCGGCCGCGTTGGAGAGCTGGACTCGCGAGGGCATTCCGAACAACCCGGCGGCCTGGCTCACGACTGCGGCGAAACGGCGTGCGATGGACGCCCTCCGGCGGGATCAGACGTTCCGCTCGAAGTTGCCGTTGCTGGTCGAACCCGACGTCTCGGTCGAGGACACTGCCATGGACGAGCTGCAAAGGGAAAGCGAAGATCCAGAAGACGTCGTTCCGGATGAACGGCTGCGCCTGATCTTCACGTGTTGCCATCCGGCACTTGCGCAGGAGGCACAGGTTGCCCTCACCCTGCGATTGGTGTGCGGGGTGACGACGCCGGAAATCGCGCGCGCATTTCTCGTTTCCGAGCCGACGATGGCCGCTCGAATCACCCGAGCCAAGAAGAAGATCAGTGGAGCCCGAATTCCTTATCGCGTGCCGCGGTCAGCCGAGCTGCCTGACAGATTGGGGGCGGTGCTCGGCGTGATCCATCTGCTGTTCACGACCGGGCACACCGCGCCGTCCGGAGCGGCGTTGGTGAAGGCCGATCTGGTTGACCTCGCGCTGCACCTGACCCGGATGCTGCGCGAGCTGATGCCCGACGAGCCGGAGGTGCGAGGACTGCTCGCGCTGTTGTTGGTCATCGACGCACGACGCTTCACCCGGGTTTCCGGGAACGGACGGCTGTTGCGGTTGGAGGAGCAGGACCGATCGCTGTGGGATCGAGCGGCTATCGCCGAAGCCCACGATCTGATCGTCGGTGCACTACGTAGCGGCCAGCCGGGGCGCTATGTCCTGCAGGCCGCGATTGCCTCCCTCTACGCCGAGGCGCCGTCGTACGACGAAACCGACTGGTCGCAGATCGTTGCCCTCTACGACAAGCTGCTCGACGTGTGGCCGTCACCCGTTGTCGGGTTGAATCGGGCCGTCCCCCTGTCCAAGGTCTCCGGTCCGGAGGCTGCGCTGGCAGAGGTGGAAGCGTTGGAGAGCGCCGGGCAACTCGCCGGATACCAGTACCTACCAGCGGTCAAGGCAGACCTGCTCGTACGACTCGGTCGTCTCCCACAGGCCGCTGAGGCATACCAACGGGCGCTGGAACTGACCGAGAACAACGCCGAGCGCGAGTTTCTGTCGGAGCGACTGAGGTCTGTCCAGTGACGTGATCGACCCGTTTCGAGTGGCCGGTGGAGCAGCGCGCCATCCTCGAGTCAAGGCTGGGCCAGGATGATCTCCCGGCGTTCGTCGTAGCGCCAGGCGGTCTCGGCGTCGGTCAGGTGGACGCCACCGATCCAGCGGTCGATGCCGTTGTACGCAAGCTGGTCGGCACGCCCGGCGAGGACCTCGTGCCCGGCGTCGGTCAACTCGACCGTACGCCTGGCAAAGTCCGCACCCTCACCAAGCGCAAGGAGAGGTTGACGCCCCGATGCGAGGCCGCGCATGATCGCGAAACAGGGCCAGTCGCCGAGGTACGGTCGGCGTTCCCGGCGCCCCACCTCGGCGAATGCGGCGCCGGCGTTCTCGGCGCCGTCCTCGACGGCGAGCAGGATCCGCCGCTGCGTAAGGGAAAGCCCATCCGTAAGAGCCGGGTACTCCTGCATGAGTCGGCCGAACGCCTCACCCAGGTAGCGCAGGACCGGCGACTCGATGCGCGCGACGCGCGCAAGCCCTGACGGATTCGGTGAGGTGAACGCATCCCACGCCGTGGCGGCGATGTCCAGCGCCTCCTGCGTGACGGTGATCTCGTCCTCGCGGAGCCGAAGAAGATCGGCGGCCTGAAGCTGCCCGAGACCCCCGAAATGCGCGATTCCGGGAAACTCGCCCGCTGATACGAGTGAGATCCGCTCAGGTGCGACGCCGAGCCGGCGCAGCCGGGCGAGGACCTCGATGAGCTGCAGCTGGTCGTACAGATCGGCCTCGAACCACAACACCAGCTGATCGTTTGCATGGTCGGCGAGCTGCTGGTCGCGGTCCTCGAAGCCACGGAGGATGTCCGGGAGGTCGCCCCAGTCCTCGCCGGCGATGAACTCCGCCCGTACCCTGCGCAGTTCGGCGTCGGCGAGCCCGCTCGGCACCGGGCCTTCGTGGAGGACGTCGCGCCACGGCAGGATCGGTTCCACGATCCCGGCAGCGCGCAGGGGCGCCACCGTGGCGTCGCCGTTGGTGACGTGCAGGACGCCCGAGCGGTTGTCAACCTGGGCTTGCGCTTGGTGAGTGTGGAGGTGGGCCCGGGCGGTGGCGTAACTCTCGCCGGTCTTCGCCATCCGGGCGCGAACGCGTTGTTTGAAGGCAGATTCTCTGGTCATGTCGCCTGTCTCCTCCGATGACCCTGCACCGAGCTTCCCCCAGCGAAGTCGGGCATGGTCGCGGTGACAGGTGACCATGATCCACACCGAGGTCGGTTCCCCTTTGCCCCCTGAGGCGATCCCGCTGGGGAGGATCTGAGGAGGTTCGGCGTGGGTGGCTCGCCAGAGGTCAGCATAGACGAAGTCGCGCGAGGGATCCTCGGGCGTACGACCTCATTCGTCCGTCACTCGTCCGCCGGGCGATGTCGAGGGTCGGGCCGCGGAACCGACCTCTTGGTGATGGACCACCTGGTCCGCACCGAGCGAGCCTGGGTTCACCACACCGGGATTGCCGCTCGTTGATTCACCGCACACTGGTTCACCGCACAGAGGAGGAGACGATGACCACAGTCACGGCGGACCTGGCGATGTCGCTGGACGGGTTCATCGCCGGACCGAACGCCGGGGTGGGCAACCCGGCGGGCGACAGCGGCGAATGGCTGCACGCGTGGTTCGCCGGACTGGCGAGCTGGCGGGAGCGGCAGGGTCTCGCCGGCGGCGCCCACAATCGAGGCTCGGAGATCATCGGCGAGTGGTTCGACGCGACGGGCGCGGTGGTCATGGGCCGGACGATGTTCGACACGGGTGAGGTGCCGTGGGGTGAGGACCCGGTGTTCAAGGCACCGGTGTTCGTCCTCACGCACCGGCCGCGCCCCGTCCTCGTCAGACAAGGGGGTACGACCTTCACCTTCGTCACGGACGGCATCGAGAGTGCCCTCGATCAGGCCCGTACCGCTGCCGGTAACCGCAACGTGGACATCGCCGGTGGCGCCGCCACCGTGCAGCAGTTCCTCGAGGCCGGCCTGCTTGACGAGCTGCAGGTGCACGTGGTGCCGGTGCTGTTCGGCCAGGGTGTCCGACTGTTCGACCGGCTGCAACCCAGCCTGGTGGAGCTCGAGAAAGTACGAGTCGTCGACACCGCCGACGTCACCCACCTGAAGTACCGCCTCCGCAGGTGAACCGGCAACTGGCGCCGGCAACTGGCGCCGGCAACCGGCGCCGGCAACCGGCGCCGGCAACTGGCGCCGGTGGTGCGGGCGGGGCGTCAGCGGCCGACGGCGTAGTTCTGCATCGACCGCGGGTTGGCGCCCGCCGCCACCACACCCGTGTCCGGGTCGCGCGTCACCGCGCACAGCCTGCCGAGACTCCACGGGCCGGAGCGGGTGACCACGTGGCCGCGGCGTTCGAGTCCGGCGATCACGGAGTCGCCGAGCCGGTCTTCGACCACGAGGCTCCGCGGTTCCATCGTGCGCGGGTAGAACGAACCGAGGAAGCTCGCCGTATGCCACGCCGGCGCGTCGATCGCCTCCTGCAACGACATCCCGCCCGCGAGGTGGCGCAGCAGGAACAGCAGTTGCCACTGGTCCTGCTGGTCACCGCCGGGTGAGCCGCAGGCGAGGACCGGACGACCTTCCCGCATGACCAGCGTGGGGGAGAGCGTGGTCCGCGGGCGCTTGCCGGGCGCCAGCGACGACGGCAGCCCCTCTTCCAGCCAGAACATCTGCGCGCGCGTACCAAGGCAGAAGCCGAGCTCGGGAATCGTCGGCGAGCTCTGCAGCCAGCCACCGCTCGGCGTCGCCGAGATCATGTTGCCCCACCGGTCGACGACATCGACGTGGCAGGTGTCACCGCGGGTACGTCCGGTCGCACCGACGGTCGGTTCGCCAATGGTGCCGCTGAGGTCCTGGCCAGAACCACGTCGTCCCGCGTACGCCTGCGGCAGGCGAGGCGTGCGGCCCTGCGGCGTGCCGGGGCGGAGCTCGTCGGAGGCGAGGGCCCCGACCAGGCTCGCCCGCTGCCGGGCGTACGGCTTCGTCAGCAGGGCAGGAAGCGCGGAGTCGAGCACGTCGCCGTACCACGCCTCCCGGTCGGCCATCGCGAGCTTCATCACCTCGGTGACGAAGTGGACGCCGCGTTCGGTACCGAGGTCGAGCTCGCCGGGTTCACCCAGCGCATCGAGAATCGCCAACGCCTGGAGGAGAACCGGCCCCTGGCCCCAGGCCGGCGTCTTCGCGACGGTCAGGTCATTCCACTCCATGGTGGTGGCGAGCTCCCAGTTGGCCGACCACGTGGCGAGGTCGTGGCCGGTCACGAGGCCGCTGTGGTCACGTCCGCTGGAGTCCCGGAACGGCCGCTGTGAGAACACGTCGATCGCCTCCGCCACGAAGCCCTGCCGCCACGCGTCGCGGGCGCCCTCGATCTGCGCCTCCCGGTTCGTACCCGCCGCCTCCGCTTCGTCGACCAGGCGTTCGAGAGTGGAGGCGTACGCCGGATTGGCGAACAACGCATGCGCCTGCGGCAGCTCGCCGCCCTGGAGCCACAGCTCCGCCGACGTGTGCCAGTGCTCGCGGAACAGTTCCTCGACGGACCCGACCGTCGCGGCGGCCCCGGCGGCGAGCGGATGTCCAGCCTTCGCGTAGCCGATCGCTGGCTCCAGGACGTCGCGCAGCGGCCAGGTGCCGTGGTCGCGCAGGAGTAGCAGCCACGCGTCGACAGCGCCCGGGATCGTCGCCGCCAGCGGCCCGGAACCCGGCACCAGGTCGAGCCCGAGGTCGTGGAAGTGCGCAATCGTCGCACCGCCGGGGGCGACACCCTGCCCGCACAACACTTTCGGAATGTGGTCGTCCGCGGTCGCGACGATGGCCGGCACCTCGCCGCCGGGACCGTTGAGGTGCGGCTCGACGACATGGAGCACGAAACCGGCACAGGTCGCCGCGTCGAAGGCGTTGCCGCCACGTTCGAGTACGCCCATCGCCGACTGGGAGGCGAGCCAGTGCGTCGCGGCCACCATGCCGAACGTGCCGCGCAGCGTCGGTCGGGTCGTGAACGTCATGGGGACTCCTCCTGGCGTAGGGATGCGGCGTTCTCGGATCCGGCGCTGGAGCCGGTGCTGGAGCCGGTGCCGGTGCCCGCGGCGTCGCGGATGTCCGGGCCGCTCCCGTCGTCGCCGACCAGATGGCAGGCGACCCGGCGCCCCGTGACCTCGCGGAGCGGCGGCACCTCCACCGAGCACCGCGCGACGGCGACCGGGCACCGCGTGTGGAACCTGCACCCCGGCGGCGGATCCACCGCGGACGGGATGTCACCGGACAGGACGACGCGGGTACGGCTGCGTTGGCGCCCCGGGTCTGGCACGGGCGCCGCCGAGAGCAACGCCTGGGTGTACGGATGTCTGGGCGCGGCGAAGATCGCCGCACTCGGACCGTGTTCGACGAGCTGGCCGAGGTACATCACGGCCACGTCGTCAGCGAGGTACTCAACGGCTGCGAGGTTGTGGGTGATGAACAGGCACGCGAACCCGAGGTCGCGTTGCAGGTCCGTGAGCAGGTTGAGCACGGACGCCTGGACCGACACGTCGAGTGCACTCGTGGGTTCGTCGGCGACGAGCAGCGACGGTGAGGACGCCAGAGCCCTGGCGATGCTCACGCGTTGCCGCTGGCCGCCGGACAACTCGTGTGGATAACGGTGTGCCAGCTCCGGCCGCAGCCCGACCCGGCGGAGCGCCTCGGCGGTGATCTCCTCACGCTCGGCTTTCGACCGCGCGAGCCGCAGGAGACGCAACGGTTCACCCACGATGGCGCCCACCGACAGCCGTGGGTCCAGGGAGCTGGCGGGATCCTGGAAGACGATCGCGACGTCGCGCCGGTGGGGGCGCAGACCACGCCGGCTGAGACCGGTGATGTCGGTCCCGTGCAGCCGGACCGTGCCGGAGGTGGGTTCGAGCAGGCGTACGACGCACCGCCCGACGGTGGACTTGCCCGACCCGGACTCACCGACGAGGGCGACGACCGAGCCGCGGCGGATGGTGAGGGACACGCCGTCGACGGCACGGACCGGGCCGAAGTGCATGACCAGGTCCTCGAGTTCGAGGACGAACGCGCCGTCGGCCGAACCGGCACTGCCGGCTGGAATCGCGTTGCCCACTTGGCCCTTCTCGCTCGTGGCCCGGTTCATGTCGTCGCCTCCGCCTGCTCGTGGCCGGGGACCGTCACAGGAACGGGATGCCAGCAGGCGACCTGGTGATCGTGCCGGGCGCCGGGTGACTCCGCGAGCGTGGGCTGGCTGGACCGGCAGAGGTCGTCGGCACCTGGGCACCGGTCGGCGAACGTACACCGGTCGGGCGGCGCCTCCAGGACCGGGACGAGCCCGGGGATCTCCTGGAGCCGATGGTCTCCCTCGCCCCGGCGGGCGGTCGGGATCGCACCGAGCAGCGCCGTCGTGTAGTGGTGTCGTGGCCGGGCGAAGAGTTCCTCGACCCGCGCCTGTTCGACGACTCGTCCGGCGTACATCACGACCACGCGGTCAGCGATGTCGGCCACCACCCCGAGGTCGTGGGTGATGAGCAGGACGGAGGTGCCGAGCCGGTCGCGCAGGTCGCGGATCACGTCGAGGATCCCGGCCTGGACGGTCACGTCGAGTGCGGTCGTTGGCTCATCGGCGACCAGCAGGGTCGGGTCGCAGGCCACCGCCATCGCGATCACCACCCGCTGCCGCATGCCGCCGGAGAGCTGGTGTGGATACTCGTCGACCCGGCGTTCGGGGGAAGGAATCCCCACCAGGGCGAGGAGTTCGACCGCCCGCGCCCGCGCTGCGGCGCGGCTGAGCTTCTGATGCACGTGCAGGACCTCGGTGATCTGCCGGCCGACGGTGAGCACCGGGTTGAGCGAGGTCATCGGCTCCTGGAAGACGTAGGCGATGTCGCGCCCCCGCAGCGGGCGTAGCACCCGCTCGGGCGCGCCCACCAGCTCCTGGTCGCGGAGCCGGACCGACCCCTCGATCTCGGCGGTGCAGGGCAGCAGGCCGGCAAGGCCCAGCGCGGTGACGCTCTTGCCGCAGCCCGACTCACCCACCACGGCGACGATCTCGCCCGCGCCGACGTCGAGGTCCACCCGGTCGACGGCCGACACCACACTGTCCTCGGTGCTGAAGCGGACGGAGAAGTCGCGGACGGTCAGCACCTTCGTCGCGTCGGCCGGCGAGGCGGGCGGCGGCGGGGGAACGGATGGCAACGCGGTCACCGGCGGTTCGCCCTCCTGGCAGACGTCTGCGGGTCGAGGGCGTCGCGAAGACCGTCTCCGAAGAGGTTGAACGCCAGCGCCACGACCATGATCGCCACCCCGGGGATGATGGCCGTCCACGGTGCCCGCGCGGCGTACTGCTGGGCGTCGGCCAGCATCGTCCCCAGGCTCGGCTGCGGCGGCCGGATGCCCAGGCCGAGGAAGGACAGCACCGCCTCGCCGAGGATCGCGACCGGGATCGCGACGGTCGCCTGCACGATGATCGCCGAGGTCGCGTTGGGCAGGATGTGCCGGACCAGCACCCACGCGTCGCTCGCCGACGACACCACCGCCGCCGCCACGAAGTCGAGCGACTTGAGCCGGAGCGTCTCGCTGCGCACGACTCTCACCATGCCAGGAATCTGCGCGATCCCGATGGACACGGCGGCGTTCGTGAGACTCGGCCCGCGAATGGCCGCCAGGCCGACCGCGAGGATGAGGAACGGGAACGCCAGCACGAGGTCGGTGAACCGCGAGATGACCGCGTCGAGGGTGGGGGAGTACCCGGCGGCCAGGCCGAACGGCACCCCGGCCGCGAGCGCGACGGCGACGGCGAGCACGCTCGCCTGCAGCGAGGACTGAAGGCCGAAGAGGATGCGGGAGAAGATGTCCCGGCCGAGGTCGTCGGTCCCGAGCAGGTACCCGGCCGAGCCAGGTGGAGTGAACGCCGCGTCGAAGTGCGTCTCGTCCGGGGCGTAGGGCGCGAGCAGCCCGGCGAGCAACGCACCCAGCAGAGCCACCGTGAGCACGGCGAACCCGGTGAGCGCCAGTGGGTTGCGCATTAGTCGCCGCACCAGGCGCCGCCCGCGCGGCGGCCGAGGTCCCGCCTGCTGGACGTCCGGGGTGAGCGCCACGTCGCCGCCGCTCATCCTTCCCGCCCCCGGACCCGGATCCGCGGGTCGATCACCGAGTAGAGCAGGTCGACCAGGAGGTTGATCACGATGTACGCCGTCGCGGTGACCAGCACGACCGCCTGGATGACGGGATAGTCGCGCTGGAACACGGCGTCGATGGTGAGCTTGCCGAAGCCCGGCAGTCCGAAGATCCGTTCGGTGACGACGGCGCCGGAGATGAGGGCGCCCAACTGGAGGCCGACGATCGTGACGACCACGATCAGGCTGTTCCGCAGCGCGTGCCGGATGATGACCGTGTGGGTGGGCAACCCCTTCGCCCGTGCGGTGCGTACGTAGTCGGTCGACAACGCCTCCAGCATCGACGACCGCGTCTGTCGCATGATGACCGCCGCCAGACCGGTGCCGATGACGAACGCCGGCAGCACGAGATGGTGGAGGTTCGCCACCGGATCCTCGGTGAAGGGAACGAATCCCGAGGCGGGGAACAGCCGGACGGCCACCGCGAGATACAGGATCGCGATCAGCCCGAGCCAGAAGTTCGGGATCGACAGCCCGGCAAGGGCCGCGCCGTTCGCGACCCACTCGGTGAACCTCCCCCGGCGGACCGCGGCCGCGACCCCGGCGGCGATGCCCACCAGGGCCGCGATCGCGAGAGCGAAGATCGACAGCTCCAGCGTGACCGGCAACGCCGTGGCGAGCATGTCGGTGACCGGAGTGTCGGTACGAATGGACGTACCGAGATCACCCCGGACACTGTTGGCGACGAACCGCCAGTACTGCACGGGAAGCGCGTCGTCGAGGCCGTACTTCGCCCGGATCGCCGCCAGGGAAGCGGGATCGCGTTCCTCGCCGGCGAGGGCGAGGGCCGGATCCCCAGGCAGAGCACGCATCCCGACGAACACCACGACCGTGGCGAGTACCAGCGTCACCACCGACTGCCACAACCGGTGCAGGAGATAGGCGCCCATCGGTTCCTGACGTCGCTCCCTTCCCGGCTGCCGGTGCGGATCGGTCCGCTCGTCCTCGTCGCCTCGTTGGCTTCTACTTCGTGAGTCCCGCCCTGGCGACCCGGATCACGCCGTCAGGAAACACCTGGACCCCCTTCACGTCGTCGGAGACGCCGGTCAGGTTGCGCGCGCGGTAGAGGTAGATGAGCGGTTCCTGCTCGCGCAGTGTGGTGGCCACCTGGCCGTAGAGCTCCGCCCGCTCGGCGGTGTCCTGGGACTGCCGCGCCCGCGTCAGCAGGTCGTCCAGCTCGGGGTCGGAGAAGCCCGAGACGTTCTGGCTGGCCTGCGTACCCACGAAGTTCGTGATGTTGGCGTCCGGGTCCACCCGGCCGGACCATCCGAGCTGCAGCAGTTCGAAGTCGCCGCGGTCCTGCTGGTCGAGCAGAGTGGAGAACTCCGTGGGCGTGATGACGATCTCGAAGCCGCTCGACTTCACCATCGCCTGCAGTGCTTGAGCGATCCGCAACGCATCCGGTGTGTTGGTGGCCAGCATCTCGATCTTGTACGGCGTCTTCACACCCGCCTCCTCCAGCAGTTCCTTGGCCTTGGCAGGGTCGTGGGCGCGACATTCCTGAGCGGCGTCGCTGGTGAACTCCGTCGCCGGGGAGATCGGTGAGCAGGCCACCGAGTAGAGGTCGGCGAAGACCGTCTTGACGAGCGCTTCGCGGTCGATCGCGTGGTCGAACGCCTGGCGTACCTTCGCGTCCTTCGCGTGCGGTTTGTCGATTTGCTTCGCCGGCTCGGTGACCCCGTCGGTGTTGCCGATGTTGAACGTCACGCCCTGGTAGCCGAGGCTTTCGGACTCGAGCAGCGTGATGGCCTGCTCCTTCTCGAGCGCGGCGACGTCCTGCGTCGAGACGCTGTCGGCGACCTGCGCGTCACCGGAACGCAGGTTGGCCGAGCGGATGCTCGCGTCGGTGATGACGCGGTAGACGATCCGGTCGAGGTAGACCTCCTCGGCGTCGTAGTAGTTCGGGTCCTTCTCCAGCTCGATGGAGTTCTGCGGCACCCGCTTCACGACCTTGAACGCGCCGACACAGATCGGTGCGGTGGCGAACTTGTCGCCCAGCTTGTCCAGCTGCGCCGGGCTCATCACCATGCCCGCACGGTCGGCGAGCGCCGCGGTGAGGGGCGCGAAGGGGGCCGACAGGTGGATGACGACAGTCTCGTCGTCAGGCGCCTCGACCTTCGTGATCGGGCCAAGCTCGCTCACTCGGGCCGATTCGGGCAGGGTGAGGTTGCGGTCGAGGGACGTCTTCACCGCAGCGGCGTTGAACGGCGTGCCGTCGCCGAACTTGATGCCCGTACGCACCTTGATGGTCACGGTCTTGCCGTCGGCACTGACCTCCGGAAGGTCCGTGGCGAGTTGCGGGACGACCTTGGCCTCTGCGTCGGTGTCATAGAGCTTTTCGCACGTGGCGTTGAAGATGTACCGGCTGTAGAGCGAGCGCGCGAGGCTCGGGTCCAGCAGGTCGGGGTCGGCCGAGAGGGCGAGGGTGAGTTCGCCGCCTTCCTTGACCGCGGCCGGGTCTGCCGGCTCACCGACGTTCGTGGTCCGGGCCGCGCCGGTCTCGTCGGGCTTGGCGGAGTTGTCGCCAGCGCCCGAGTCGGTCTCCTGCCCGACCGGCGAGCAGGCCGCGGCGGCGAGCACTCCGACAGCAACCACTCCGACAGCGACCACTCCGAGGACGCGGGTCAGCAACCGTTCCCGCGACTTGGGACGCCTGCCTGAGAAGTGCTTCACCGATGACATTCCGGCCACCCCGATCCCCTTCGTTGGTGATGCTGCGCGGAGAAACCCACCCAAGGTCGGCAGACACCGCGCCATTGGACAGGTCGGTGCAACTGTCTGACAAGTGGTGGAACGGTAGTTCTTACCAACCGGTTCGAAACTTCACCGGACCGATACATCCGGCCGGGCGTGAAGGGCGAGCCGGCCGTCGGGAGACCCGCTCCGACCTTCCGGATGTGGCCATGCGGGCGAGCGGGTGTCGGAGGCCGTTGGCAAGATGGTCGATATGACGGTGGATGCGGTGATCTTCGACTGGGGCGGCACCCTGACCCCATGGCACCCGATCGAGTGGGGCGACCAGTGGCGGGCGTACGCCCATGCCTATGACCCGCACCACGACGAGGCCATCGTCGCGGCGCTCACCGACGCGGAGGGGGAGGCCTGGCGGCTCGCCCGCGAGGAGCACAAGGCGACCGACTTCGACGCCATCGTCGGTGCGGCGGGGCTGGTGCCGTCCGGACCGGCGCACGAGCGAGGGGTCGCGGCCTACCAGGCGTACTGGGATCCCCACACCTACACCGATCCCGACGTCGTGCCCCTGTTCACCGCGCTCCGCGAGCGTGGCGTGGCGGTCGGCGTGCTCTCCAACACCGTGTGGCCACGGGACTATCACGAGCTGGTGTTCCGCCGCGACGCCGTGCTGGACCTGATCGACGGGGCGGTCTACACCAGTGAGATCGCCTGGACCAAGCCGCACCGGGAGGCATTCCTCGCGGCGATGCGGGCCGTGGGGGTCAGCTCACCTGAGAGGTGCGTGTTCGTGGGCGACCGGCTCTTCGACGACATCCACGGCGCCCGCGAGGTGGGGATGCGTGCCGTCCACGTGCCGCACAGCGTCATCCCGGACGTCCAGCGTGGCCATGTCGACGGCGAGCCGCACGCGGTCGTGCAGCGGTTGGCCGACCTGCTGCCGCTGGTCGACCGCTGGCGGGGATGACGGTCCGGCGCGACCGGTTCGGCCTGAAGGTCTGGCTCAGCCGTCCTACCGCTTCTCCGGAAGGCCGGGGAACGCCACCGGCGTGCCTCCCCAGGCCAGCCGGCGTTCGGCGCACTCGTGCAGGATGCGCGCGGCGAACGCCTTGACTGCCGGGAGGTCGGCGTCGGCCACGAGGTCGGCGAACACCGCGGCGCACCCTTCCTCCAGATGCACAGCGAGCCGTTTCGCTGCCGACACCCCGGAGACCTCGAACGGCAGCGCGTACGCCGCCTGCGCCGCCACCGGAACCGAGGACCGGTCCCGGATGAGGGCGGCCACCTGATCACGCAGGGACCGGTACTCGGCGTAGGCAGCGCGCCCCCGCGCGTCCTCGGCGCCGAGCCGTGGACCGAGGACGCCGTAGCCCCACACGGCGGCGTGGACTCCGGCCAGCGCCTGCTGCAGAGCCGCGATCTCCTGTTCGTCCGGCTTCATGCGTCCGCTCCGGCGAGTTGACCGGCGTGGGTGGCCTCGCAGGCGGCGATCGACGCCAGGAGCCGGGCGTGCTCCCCACCCCGGGAGGCCCGGAGGTCGGTGTTTCGGTCAGCTGCGGCGCCCTGCTCGGCGTCGATCAGAGCGGCGAGTGCGGCGCCCGGCGTGGCCGGTGCGGCCTTGCCGGCGTCGCCATTCGGGCGGGTGGACCCGGCGGGCGCCGCGGGTGCGGCGGTGGGACTGGCCGCAGTCCGCAGGGCGGCCAGATGCTGCTCATGCCGCTGGACGAAGGGCGCGAGCCGTTCCGCCAGGCCGCCGTGGCGCGCGACGACGGCGGCGTACGTCTCGAGAAGGCGTTCCTCGGCGTCCACTGCCGCTCGCAGGATCGGGACGTCGGGATCGCGGGACGGGCTCGGCCGCGCCGACCGCGTGCCGGCGAGCGGCCCGCCGGCGCGTGAGCCCTCTTCGGTACAACCGGCCAGCAGTCCGGTTGCGAGGCCGACGGGTACTCCCAGGACACCGGTCGTCGCCATCCGGAGGACCCGCCGGCGGGTCGTGTCGCCTCCCGTGGGGCCAGGCGTGAGGGAACGGACCTGGGGACGGTCGAGGTGCCCCTCGACACCCCCGCCAGAGGGCCCCTCGATGTGCGCTGTCACCCGCGTGACGTTACCGGAGGCCTCTGGCCCTTACGCCGGTTCGTCCCCGTCGACAGGGCCTTGTCACGTGGCCGCTCGGCTCCTGTCAACCCGAGCTGGACGTGGTTTGATCGGCATTTCGACCGACGGGTACGCTGACTTCGCCGGAGTTGGCCGTCATGGCCCCACGGCACAGCGCAATGGGGGCTGATAACTGGAGAGGGGAGGCGACCGCCGTGCACGGCTCTGCAGCTCGCGACCGGGTGGCCAACCTCCTCACGCCTGTCCTCGCTGACGCCGCCGTCGACCTCGAGGCTGTCGAGTTGATCCCGGCCGGGCGCCGCACTGTCGTACGGCTCGTGGTCGACGCCGACGGAGGGGTCGGGCTCGACCAGCTCGCCGACCTGTCCAGAACGGTGGGAAAGGTCCTGGACGCACACGACGTCATGGGCGAGCGTTCCTACACCCTCGAGGTGACCTCGCGGGGTGTCGACCGCCCGCTGACGGCGCCGCGACACTGGCGGCGCAACACCGGGCGGCTGGTCAAGGTCGTCCACTTCGACGGAAGCCAGCTCACCGGCCGGGTCGAGGCCGCCGACGACACCGGAGCACACCTCGCCACCGACGGCCGGACGCACCGCGTCGAATACGCCGACGTCGCCAAGGCGCGGGTAGAGGTCGAGTTCTCCCGTTCCACCGCTGGTGGCAGCGACGACGGGACCGATGTGGACGGGGAGGGGTGAGCGATGGACATCGACATGGCGGTCCTACGCGCCCTTGAACGTGAGAAGGACATTCCGCTCGATGCGGTGGTCGAAGCGATCGAGCAGGCGCTGCTCATCGCCTATCACCGCACCGAAGGCGCTCAGCCGCACGCCCGGGTCGAACTCGACCGGCGTACCGGTCATGTCACGGTCTGGGCGAAAGAGGCCAGCCCTGACGCGGACAGCGAGGGGGAGGCCGGCGAGTCCCCGCGCGAATGGGATGACACGCCCACCGGCTTCGGACGGATCGCCGCCACCACGGCCAAGCAGGTCATCCTCCAGCGTCTTCGCGATGCTGAGGAAGACCACATGTTCGGTGAGTTCGCCGGTCGCGAGGGCGACATCGTCTCCGGGGTGATCCAGCAGGGCAAGGACGCCCGCCTGGTGCACGTCAGCCTTGGCAAGGTCGAAGGTGTCCTGCCACCACAGGAGCAGGTTCCCGGCGAGCGCTACGACCACGGCCAGCGGCTCCGGTGCTACGTCGTCGCCGTCCGCAAGGGGTTCCGTGGCCCGCAGATCACGCTCTCGCGTACTCACCCCAACCTGGTCAAGAAGCTTTTCGCTCTCGAAGTGCCCGAAATCGCCGACGGGACCGTGGAGATCGCCGGGATCGCGCGCGAGGCCGGGCATAGAACCAAGGTGGCCGTGCGTTCTCACAACCCGTCGGTCAACGCGAAGGGGGCCTGCATCGGCCCAGTCGGTGCGCGGGTCCGAAACGTGATGAACGAACTGCACGGCGAGAAGATCGACATCGTCGACTGGTCCGAGGACCCCGCCGACTACGTCAAGCAGGCGTTGTCTCCGGCCCGGGTCACCGAGGTGAAGGTCGTCGACGCGGCAGCGAAGGCGGCGCGGGTGATCGTGCCCGACTACCAGCTGTCGCTGGCGATCGGCCGCGAGGGCCAGAACGCCCGCCTGGCAGCCAGGCTGACCGGCTGGCGGATCGACATCCGGCCCGACACCGAGGTGGCGGCGCCCGATGCCGGACAAGCGGTTACCAATCCTGGCGGATCCGGCGCCCCGGACACCGGGGAGTAGGCGCTACGCAGCGGTCGAGCGCGGTGGTCGGGACTGTCCGCGCGGAGCGTCTGGGTACACTCTCCCAAGGTGGGTCGTACGGGTCGGGAACCGAAAACGCGTCCGCACGTGGTGCGAACGTGTGTCGGGTGTCGGCTTCGTACGGCGAAGTCCGAACTCCTCCGAGTCGTTCTCGAGCGTGACACCGAAACGGCCTGGCTCGTTCCAGACGTTTCCGGGCACGCACCGGGTCGTGGAGCACATGTACATCCCACACCGGAGTGCGTCGGGCTGGCTGCGCGGAGACATGCGTTTCCGCGTGCACTGCGCATCCAGGGGCCGATCGACATCGAGAAGCTCCGCCGTCACGTCGAGGCGCAGACCGAGAACAGCAACACACGCGAACAGAGGCAGGGTCTCAACCGGGGCCCCGCCCGAAGAAAAGAAAGTGGGTCGAGCGGCTCATGAGCACTCGATGAGAACCGAGCGATGAGCACGCGCAGGAACTAGCGCCTGGACCCGAGAAGAGGGCCCGGGCCGGCAAAGGAGAGCAGTGGCAAAGGTCCGGGTCTACGAACTCGCCAAGGAGTTCGGAATCGAAAGCAAGGCCGTCATGGCCAAGCTCCAGGAGCTCGGTGAATTCGTCCGATCGGCATCGTCGACGGTCGAGGCGCCGGTCGTACGCAGACTCAAGGAGTCGTTCGCGACCGAGGGCGCCGGTGGAGCGAGGGCCGACGGCAAGGCGTCAGCGAAGAAGTCCACGAAGAAGTCAACGACGGCGAAGCCCGCCGCCCAGTCCCCGGCGGCTGAGTCCCCGGCGGCTGAGTCCCCGGCGGCTGAGGTCGCCGCTCGCCAGGAGTCCCCGATCGAGGGTGCGAAGCCGGCACCGCCGCGGCCGGCACCGCCCTCCAGGCCGGCTGTCGCCGCGCCTGTTGAGCCGGTGACGCCGGAGGTACCGCAGACACCGGCGCCACGCCCTGCGGTGCCGCAACCCGCGGCGGAGCAGCCGAACGAGACCAGGCCAGCGCCCCCGCGGCCGGCCGAACCCGGCTTCCGTGAACCAGGACGCCCGGCGCCACGCCCCGCCCCGACACCCCGTCCGGGCCCTGCTCCCTCCCGCCCACCCCGCCCCGGTCAGGGCGGCGGACCGGCCGGCGGCCGTACCCGTGGGCCGGGCCAGGGCAGCGACCAGGCACGGCCCAGGCCGTCCGGACCACGCCATGGCACGGGTCCGCGTCCAGGCAACAACCCCTTCACCTCGACGACCGGTATGCGCGGTCCTGGCGCGGAGCGCCCGGGCCCGGGTGGTCCGCGCCGCGAGGACGGTGGCGCCGGCACAGGCGCGGGATCCAGTCCCGCGGCGACGCCGGAGCGTCCCGAGCGTGGCGCTGACCGGCCAGGCGGTCCTCGCCCCAACCCGGGCATGATGCCGTCCCGGCCGGCTCCGGCGGGTCGCTCCGGCGGCCGCGGTGGCCCGGGCGGTGGTCCCGGAGGACCTGGCGGTCGCGGTGGCCCGGGTGCGCGGACCGGTGGCCCGGGTGGCAGGACCGGTGCGCCAGGCGGCGGCCGTGGCGGACCTGGTGGTGGCCCCGGCGGCGGTCGTGGTGGCCCCGGCGGCGGTCGTGGTGGGCCCGGCGGCGGTGGCGGTCGGCCAGGAGCGCCGGCGGGCGCACCCCCCCGCGGTGGTTTCGGCGGTGGCCGTCCGGGTGCCCGTGGACGTGGCGGCACGGCGGGAGCCTTCGGGCGTCCCGGAGGTCCGGTCCGCAGGGGCCGCAAGTCCAAGCGCCAGAAGCGCCAGGAATTCGACAACATGCAGGCGCCGGCGATCGGTGGCGTGCGGGTTCCGCACGGCAACGGTCAGTCCGTACGCCTGCCCCGTGGTGCGAGCCTCACCGACTTCGCCGAGAAGATCGGCGCCGACGCCGCGTCGCTCGTCCAGGTGATGTTCCATCTCGGCGAGATGGTCACGGCTACCCAGTCGGTGAGCGACGAGACCCTGCAACTCCTGGGTGCCGAGCTTCAGTACGACATCCAGGTGGTCTCGCCCGAGGACGAGGACCGCGAGCTGCTCGAGTCGTTCTCCATCGAGTTCGGTGAGGACGAGGGCGAAGACGTCGACATGCAGGCGCGACCGCCGGTGGTCTCGGTGATGGGTCACGTCGACCACGGAAAGACCAAGCTGCTCGACGCGATCCGCAACGAGGACGTCGTGGCAGGCGAGGCGGGCGGCATCACCCAGCACATCGGCGCCTACCAGGTCTCGACCGAGGTCGATGACATCGAACGCAAGATCACCTTCATCGACACGCCTGGTCACGAGGCGTTCACGGCGATGCGTGCCCGTGGCGCCCAGTCGACCGACATCGCCGTCCTGGTGGTGGCGGCCGACGACGGTGTGATGCCGCAGACCATCGAGGCGTTGAACCACGCCAAGGCGGCCGGAGTCCCGGTCGTCGTGGCGGTCAACAAGATCGACGTGCCGGACGCCGATCCGGCGAAGGTACGTGGGCAGCTCACCGAATACGGCCTGGTGCCAGAGGAGTACGGCGGCGACACGATGTTCGTCGACATCTCCGCGCGGGCCCGGACCAACATCGACGGGCTGCTCGAGGCGATCGTCCTCACCGCCGACGCGGCACTCGATCTGCGCGCCAACCCCGTGCAGGACGCGCAGGGCATCGCGATCGAGGCGCACCTCGACAAGGGCCGCGGTCCCGTCGTCACCGTCCTGGTCCAGCGGGGCACGCTCTCGGTCGGCGACTCGATCGTGTGCGGCCCGGCGTACGGCCGGGTGCGGGCGATGCTCGACGAGCACGGCGAGTCGGTCGACAAGGCCAGGCCGTCGCGACCGGTGATGGTGCTCGGTCTGTCCGCTGTTCCGCGCGCCGGCGACAACTTCCTGGTCGTCTCCGACGACCGGGTAGCTCGCCAGATCGCGGAGAAGCGGGAGGCGGCCGTACGCAACGCGTCGTTCGCCCAGCGCACCAAGCGGGTCAGCCTCGATGACATCGGCAAGCTGCTCGAGGAGCGTCAGGCACTCAACCTCATCATCAAGGGCGACGTGTCCGGTTCGGTCGAGGCGTTGGAGGATGCCCTCGCCAAGATCGACGTGGGCGAGGAGATCGACCTTCGGATCCTGCACCGCGGCGTTGGTGCGGTGACGGAGAACGACATCAACCTGGCGACGATCGACAACGCGATCATCATCGGGTTCAACGTCCGGGCGCAGGGTCGGTCGGTCGAGCGTCTCGCCGAGCGCGAAGGCGTGGAGATCAGGTTCTACTCCGTGATCTACCAGGCCATCGACGAGGTGGAGGCGGCCCTCAAGGGCATGCTCAAGCCGATCTACGAAGAGGTCCAGCTCGGCACGGCCGAGGTGCGCGAGGTCTTCCGGTCGAGCAAGTTCGGCACGATCGCCGGCTGTCTCGTCCAGAGTGGAACGATCCGGCGCAACTCCAAGGCCCGGCTGGTCCGCGACGGGACGGTCGTCCTCGAGAGCACCGACATCGCGTCGCTGCGCAGGTTCAAAGACGACGCCACCGAGGTCCGCGAGGGCTTCGAGTGCGGTCTCACCCTGCACAACTTCAACGACGTGAAGGTCGGCGATGTGGTGGAGACGTTCGAGATGCGGGAGAAGCCTCGCAACTGACGGCTGGGTAGGCCGGGCCCGGCAGGGTCCGGCCGCCTGGCTGGGGGTCGGTGTTCCGATGGTTCGTCCGTGTCGGACTGACACGGACGGTGCCGGGTTCGTACGGAACTGGGCGCTCGCAAGCTCGCGGATGTTCGTCCCGTACGAACGTGGGAATGCCGCCCGCGCTTGACGTCTCGACACGGACGAACCACCGGAACACCTCCGGGCTGGCCGGACCCTGCCGTGCTCGGCTGCCGGCAGGTGACGGGCCCAGGGGCGGTAGGTGCGGGTTCTGTGTGCCGCGCGGGTGGGGGTTCTTCTGATGGGTGAGGTCTGAGGTGTTCACTGGGACTTTGCGGGTGGATCTGCGGCTGGGGGACGTGCGGTCGCTGAAGCAGAAGCGGTCGGTCGTACGGCCGATCATCGCCGAGGTCCAGCGACGGTTTCAGGTCTCGGTCGCCGAGACCGCACATCACGACCTCTATCGTCGGGCGGAGATAGGCGTCGCCGTGGTGAGCGGGGACGGCAGCCGGTGTCGGGACGTCCTGGACTCGATCGAGCGTGCGTTGGCCGCACGTCCAGAGGTTGAGCTGCTGGTGGCCCACCGGCAGCTGTTCGCCGCTGGCGACGATCGGGACGTTTCGTGACATCCACTGACAGACCGCCGAGGAGAGGATGGTCATGAACCAGACGCGGGTGAACCAGCTCGCCGACAGGATCCATGTCATTGTCGCGGCAATGCTCGAGCGCCGGGTCAAGGATCCGCGGCTCGGTTTCGTGACGGTGACCGAAGCCCGTCTCACCGGCGACCTTCGCGACGCGACCGTGTTCTACACGGTGTTCGGCGGCGACCAGGACCGGGCCGGCACGGCTGCGGCCCTCGCCAGCGCGACGGGGCTGATCCGCTCGGAGGTGGGGCGCCAGCTCGGGCTCCGGCACACTCCGAGCCTGACATTCGTTCCTGATGCAGTGCCGGAGACCGCCTCGCACATCGAGGACCTGCTCCAACAGGCCAGAGAGTCTGACGCCGAGGTGGCGCGCCGGGCGGCCGGGGCGATGTACGCCGGGGATGCCGATCCGTACCGCTCGCCGCCCGAGGAGGACGAGGAGTGACAGGGGAGTGACGGAGCAGTGACAGCGGCGGTCGATGGGATCGTCGTGGTGGACAAGCCGGCAGGCTGGACCTCCCACGACGTGGTGGGGAAGCTTCGCCGGCTTGCCCACACCCGACGGGTGGGCCACGCGGGCACGCTCGACCCGATGGCGACCGGTGTGCTGGTCCTCGGTATCGAACGCGCCACCCGCCTGCTTGGCCACCTCGCGCTCACGGAGAAGACGTACGACGCGACCATCCGGCTGGGCCAGACGACCCACACCGACGACGCCGAGGGGACGGTCGTGGGCGGAGCGCCGGCCGGGGACCTCACCCGAGAGCGGATCGAGCAGGCGATCGGCGATCTGACCGGCGAGATCCTCCAGGTGCCATCGTCGGTGTCGGCGGTGAAGGTCGCGGGAGAGCGGGCGTACCGAAAGGTACAGATGGGCGAATCGGTCGACCTTCCCGCGCGCAGCGTCGTCGTCCGACGCTTCGACGTCCACGACGTGCGCCACGTCGGCGACGTGGTCGATCTCGACGTGACGGTTGAGTGCTCCAGCGGCACCTACATCCGGGCGCTGGCCCGTGACCTCGGAGCTGCACTGGGTGTGGGAGGGCATTTGACCGCCCTCAGGCGTACCCGCGTCGGTGTGTACGGCCTGGACATGGCTCGGACTCTCGACGAGCTGGAACGCGCCTTCGCGATCGTCCCGATCGGCGAGGTGGCGGCCCAGACATTTCCCCGCTTCGACGTCGACGACGCCACCGCCCGGCTGGTGACGTTCGGGCAGAAGCTGCCGGGTGTCCAGGTCGGTGGCGGGCCGGTGGCGATCTTCGCGGCGGACGGTACCTTCCTCGCGTTGTACGAGGACACCGACGAAGGCGCCAAGCCGGTCGCCGTGTTCGCCGGTTGAGCACGCCGCCGCATCCGTTCATCACCTCGATCGCCTTGATCCCGCGAGCCCTTTGATCGCCGGGGCCATGGGCCGGTTCCCGGCCCCTGTGGTCGGCAACGAACGTCGGCTCACTGTCCTGTTCTGGCCCGCTACTGTCCGACTCCTGCACGCATGTCACAGCCTGCGACCCGTCCCGTAGGTTTCACGGTGATCACTGCGTACCTCGAGAAGGCAGGTTGCGTCGTGCCCACAGTGCCCCTTCGTCGCCGGGTCCGAACCGTCCTCATCGGACTCATCGGCATGCTCATCGGCATGGCGCCCGCCGCTGCCGCCGACACCAGGCCGGCCGAGGCGACAGTTGCCGACGGGTCGACCGCGGTGGCGCGAGCACGCGTCGCGGCCGACGTCTTGATGTCGTCGTACGACCCGGTGAAGGCGTGGTTCCCCTCCAGCTGGTGGAACTCCGCCGTTTCCCTCCAGACAATCGGCGACTACATGCAGCGCACCGGTGACCGGCGCTTCCTGCCGCAGCTGGACAGGACGTTCGAGCAGAACAAGGGCACATTCCCGGCCGGCGAGTTGTCCAGCGACGAGCTGTGGGGCAACTTCACCAGTCGCGCCATCGACGACGGCGAATGGTGGGCTCTGAACTGGATCCAGGCCTATGACCTCACCGGTGACCGCAAGTACCTTCGGATGGCGGTCACGATCGCCGAGTTCACCTACGAGTACTGGGATTCGACCTGTGGCGGCGGTGTCTGGTGGGATGGGGAGAGGACGTACAAGAACGCCGTGACCAACGGGCAGTTCATCCGCCTGACCGCCGAACTGCACAACCGCATCCCAGGGGACAAGCTCTGGCTGGCCCGGTCTCAGTCCGCGTGGGACTGGTTCGTCGGCAGCGGCATGATCAACTCCTCGAACCTCGTCAACGACGGCTTGAACAACGACTGCCGGAACAACGGGCAGAACGTCTACACGTACAACCAGGGCTTGGCCATCGGTGCGGCGCTCGAGCTTTGGCGGGCGACCGGTGACCCGGAGCTGCTGAGCACGGCGCGCCGGCTCGCCGATGCCGCGATCGATGGCGGGCTGACCGTCGACGGCGTACTGACCGAGGTCTGTGACGCGCCCGATCGGAGCTGCAGCGACAACTCCAAGCAGTTCAAGGGAATCTTCCTGCGCTACCTGATGGATCTCGCCGACACCACAGGTGAGGCACGTTACCGAGCGTTCGTGGCCACGCAGGCGGCGACCATCTGGGAGCGCGATCGCGACGCCGCCGATCGACTCGGGGCCCGCTGGGCCGGTGGCACCACCACCGAGCATCCCAACGCGTTCGACTGGCGTACCCAGGCCAGCGCACTGAGCGCCTTGATCGCCGACATTCCGGTGCCGGCACCGAAGCACTCCCTCGGCGCGACCACCTCGCCCGCGCAGCCGGTCGTGATGCCCGCCAGCACCGGCACCACCAAGGTCCAGGCCACCATCGGGGTGTCGGTCACCGGACCGGCGTCGGAACCGGTGACCGCCCGGGTGACGGTCGAGGCGCCGGACGGCTGGACCGTCTCGCCCAGTAGTGGGGAAATCACCCTGAACCCGCGGGGCAGCGCGCACCCGGTGAGTGGCACGTTCCCGGTCGAGGTGACGGTCCCGGCGACCGCCGAGAACGGTCACCACGACGTGTCGGCGACGGTCACCGCCGCGCCTGGGCTGTCCTTCAGCACTCGGTCGGACGTGCTGGTCGCGCACCAGGTCGACTTCGACACCGGCACGGTCGACGAACGGCCGTGGCTGTGGGATGCCGACGGCTCCCAGAGCAACGGCGTCCAGAACCGCTTCGCCGACGGCAACCGCTACTTTGTCTACAAGTTCCCCTTCCCGAACGACACCACCACGGCTCGGGCCACTGTCACCATCGACAACGAGTACGTCGTCGACGTCAGCCCGGACGGCGAGCATTGGACCACCGTGCTGAGGGAGGAACGGCGTATCACCGACGGCAGCAACAAGGCCGATCAGGTGATCGACCTGACGCCGTACCTCGGTCCAGACAAGGCGACCTACCTGCGGGTGTCGGACTCGTATCCCGATGACGGCTGGGGCGGCCGCGTCTACCACGTCACCGCCACCGCCGACTAAGTACCTCCGCGATCCCGGACAAGGCTGCCCGGACGTATCAGGCAGGGCGTGACCTCGCGACAGCCTGTGGGCAGTGGTCCGGTTCGCCCGAGTGGTCGCACATGCCATCTGGCACCCTTGACCCGGGGGGCAGACGCTCCTGGTGTCCGGCACCCGACGATGATCCGGGCGACAACGATGGAGACGTGCATGCAGCGCTGGCGAGACCTCACCGACGTGCCGCAGGACACCGGACCGACGGTGGTCACCATCGGTGTCTTCGACGGCGTACACCGGGGTCACCAGCGCGTGATCGGGCGCACCGTCGAGCGGGCCCGCGAGCTGGGTGCGCTGGCCGTCGTGGTGACCTTCGACCCGCACCCGATGGCGGTGGTCCGTCCCGACGCCGTACCCCCGTTGCTGGCGACGATCGAACGCCGGACCGAGCTGTTCGAGGAGTACTCCACCGACGCCGTGCTCGTCGTCCCGTTCGACCAGCAGCGGTCCCACCAGCCCGCCGAGGAGTTCGTCCGCGAGATCGTCGGCGCGCTACGCCCGGTGGCGATCGTCGTCGGCGACGACTTCCGGTTCGGGTTCAAGGCCGCCGGAGATGTCGCGCTCCTGCGCCGGCTCGGCGCAGAGCTGGGCTTCGAGGTCGAAGGCCTCATCCGGCAGGATCCCGGCGCTTGCGAGGAAAGCGACGGTGGCCGGCCGATCGACACCAGGGCGGTCTCGTCCACCAGCGTCCGGCGCTGCCTCGAGCACGGCGACGTCGCCCAGGCGCGCGCCCTGCTCGGCCACGCGTTCCGGGTCGACGGCACGGTCGTCGAGGGCGCGCACCGGGGGCGTGAGCTCGGCTTCCCGACGGCGAACGTCCCGGCCGCCGGGGGGATGGCACTACCGTCCGACGGGGTCTACGCCGGCTGGCTGCGGGTGCGGACCGATGACGACGCGGGATGGCACGAGCCTCTGCCGGCCGCGATCTCGGTGGGCACGAATCCGCAGTTCGGCGAGGAGCCGCGCCGGGTTGAGTCCTACGTACTGGATCGTGACGATCTGGAGCTCTACGGCCGCACGGTCGCGGTGTCCTTCGTCGACCGCGTACGCGGTCAGGCCCGCTTCGGCTCCGTCGACGCCCTGGTGGAGCAGATGACCCGCGACGTCGAAATGGTGCGCGAGATCCTCGCCGCCGAGCCCCCGGAATGATCACGCACGCATGGCAAATACCAACGATGCACGGCCATTTACCGCGCATCGGTGGGAATGATCACGCGTGCGTGATCATTCCTCGGAACGCGTGGAGCCGCACCGATTCCAGTCGGTCAGGTTACGGCTGGTAACCTGACCGGTGCCGTAGACCGGCCGCGGATCAAGAGTGCCCAGGTGAACCCGCCCTGGCGCGCCGCGCAACGGAATCCCGGAAGGAGCATCGTGTCGCTCGACGCTGCGACGAAGAAGCAGATCATCACCGAGTACGCAACCAAAGAGGGCGACACCGGCTCGCCCGAGGTCCAGGTCGCGATTCTCACTCATCGGATCAACCACCTGACCGAGCACTTCAAGACCCACAAGCACGACCACCACAGCCGGCGGGGCCTGTTGCTCCTCGTGGGGCAGCGGCGCCGGTTGCTCAACTACGTCATGAAGGAAGACATCTCGCGTTACCGCTCCCTGATCGAGCGGCTCGGCCTGCGACGGTAACGTGACAGGCGGGAGCGGCCCGGCCAGGCCCGGCCGCTCCCTACGCACAACACAGCAATCGGAGCGGTCCACGAGATCCGGCGGCAAAGGTCGCCGGTCCTCGGTAGTGGCCCCCGGGACTCCCACACCAGGGATGGATGACCCGGGAGCCTCGATCGAAGACCGGCACTCCGCGCCCGCGACCTCGTTCCGAGCACCGCTCCCTGGCCTCACAAGGAGGGAGCCCCAGTGGAGGGTCCCGGTATTCACACCGCCGAAGCAGTTCTCGACAACGGCAGCTTCGGAACCCGCAAGATCCGGTTCGAGACCGGACGTCTCGCCCGCCAGGCCGCCGGTTCGGTGGTCGCCCATCTCGATGACGACACGATGGTCCTGTCGGCGACATCGGCGAGCAAACAGCCCAGGGAACAGTTCGACTTCTTCCCGTTGACCGTCGACGTCGAGGAGCGTGCGTACGCCGCGGGGAAGATCCCCGGCTCGGTGTTCCGCCGCGAGGGCCGGCCGAGCGAGGACGCGATCCTCACCTGCCGGCTGATCGACCGTCCGCTGCGGCCGACGTTCGTCAAGGGCCTCCGCAACGAGGTCCAGGTCGTCATCACCGTGCTCGCGCTCGATCCCGACACGATCTACGACGTGCTCGCGATCAACGCCGCGTCCGCGTCCACCCAGATCGCCGGCCTGCCCTTCTCCGGCCCGATCGGCGGCGTACGGGTCGCGTTGATCAACGGCCAGTGGGTGGCGTTCCCACGCGTGAGCGAACTCGAGAACGCCGTCTTCGACATGGTGGTCGCCGGACGGGTCCTCGAGGACGGGGACGTCGCGATCATGATGGTCGAGGCGGAGTCGACCGATCAGACCTGGGGTCTGGTCCAGAACGGCACCCCGGCACCGACCGAGGATGTCGTCGCGGAGGGCCTCGAAGCCGCGAAAGGTTTCATCAAGACCCTGTGCACCGCCCAGTCCAGGCTGGCCGACGTCGCTGCCAAGCCGACAGGTCAGTTCCCGGTCTTCCGCGACTACGAGGACGACGTGCTCGAGGCGCTCTCCGGAGCCGTCCGCACCGAGCTCGCCGAAGCCCTCACGATCGCCCACAAGTCCGAGCGCGAGGCGCGCCTCGAAGAGATCAAGGCACTCGCCGTCGAGCGGATCGGGGCCGACTTCGAAGGCCGCGAGAAGGAGATCAGCGCCGCCTTCCGTTCGCTCACCAAGACGCTGGTCCGTGAGCGCGTGATCGCCGACAAGGTACGCATCGACGGGCGTGGGCTCACCGACATCCGACCGCTGACGGCCGAGATCGGTGTCGTACCCCGCGTGCACGGTTCGGCGATCTTCGAGCGTGGCGAGACGCAGATCCTCGGTGTCACCACGCTCAACATGTTGGCGCTGGAGCGGCGGATCGGCCTCACCCTCGCCGAGGACACGACGAAGCGCTACATGCACAACTACAACTTCCCGCCGTACTCCACCGGTGAGACCGGTCGGGTCGGTTCGCCGAAGCGGCGCGAGATCGGGCACGGTGCGCTCGCCGAGCGGGCCGTCGCGCCGGTGCTGCCGAGCCGCGAGGAGTTCCCCTACGCCATCCGTCAGGTATCGGAGGCGATCAGCTCCAACGGTTCGACGTCGATGGGTTCGGTGTGTGCGTCGACACTGGCGTTGCTCAGCGCGGGCGTACCCCTGCGGGCCCCGGTCGCGGGCATCGCGATGGGCCTGATCAGCGAACAGAAGGACGGCAAGACCGAGTACGTCACGCTCACCGACATCCTGGGCGCGGAGGACGCGTTCGGCGACATGGACTTCAAGGTCGCCGGCACCCGGGAGTTCGTCACCGCGCTGCAGCTCGACACCAAGCTCGACGGCATTCCTGCGTCGGTGCTCGGTTCCGCACTCCAGCAGGCGAGGGAGGCCCGGCTCACCATCCTCTCCGTCATGGAGAAGGCCATCTCCACGCCTGCGGACATGTCGCCCTACGCACCGCGGATCATCACGATGAAGATCCCGGTCGACAAGATCGGCGAGGTGATCGGGCCCAAGGGCAAGGTCATCAACCAGATCCAGGACGACACCGGTGCCGACATCAACATCGAGGACGACGGCACGATCTTCATCGGTGCGGTCGACGGTCCGTCCGCGGAGGCGGCGCGCAGCGTGATCGCTAGCATCGCGACACCGACCATGCCCGAGGTGGGCGAGCGCTACCTCGGCACGGTGGTCAAGACCACCAACTTCGGTGCGTTCGTGTCGCTGGTGCCCGGCCGCGACGGCCTGCTGCACATCTCGAAGCTGCGGGCGCTGGCCGGCGGCAAGCGGGTCGAGAACGTCGAGGACGTCGTCAAGGTCGGCGACAAGGTGCAGGTGGAGATCGGCGAGATCGACGACCGCGGCAAGCTCTCGCTCGTGCCGGTCATCGAGGAAGCCGAGAAGTCAGCTGCCCAGAAGTGAACGGGCGCGCGATGCTGTCCGCGACCCTGACGCAGCCGTCCGGATCCACCCGGACCCTGCTGAAGGAAGGCGACGGCGGAGTTGTCCGGCGTACCGTCGCCCCTGGCGGCCTGCGGATCGTCACCGAGGCGATGCCGCAGGTGCGTTCGGTGACGTTCGGCGTGTGGGTCGGTGTCGGGTCGAGGGACGAAACGCCGTCCCTCGCCGGCGCCAGCCACTACCTCGAACACCTGCTGTTCAAGGGAACGAAGCGTAGGGGAGCGTTGGAGATCTCCTCCGCGCTCGATGCGGTGGGCGGCGAGATGAACGCCTTCACCACCAAGGAGTACACCTGCTACTACGCGCGTGTCCTCGACATCGACCTGCCGCTGGCCGTCGACGTGGTGTGCGACATGGTGTCGTCCTCGCTGATCACGGCGGCCGACGTGGACAGTGAGCGCGGCGTCATCTGCGAAGAGATCGCCATGCACGACGACGATCCGACCGACTCCGTCCACGACGTGTTCGCCCAACAGATGTGGGGTGACTCGCCGCTCGGTCGGCCCGTCCTCGGCACACTCGAGTCGATCCAGGCGCTGACCCGGCGTCAGGTCGCCGGCTACTACCGGCGCCGCTATCGCCCGAACTCCATGGTGGTCGCGGTCGCTGGCAACGTGGAGCACCGCACGGTCGTACGCCTGGTGACGAAGGCATTCCGGCAGGCGGGGTTTCTCGACGCAGACGCGCCCCCGACGCCGCCGCGGATCGGCGGGGAGGGCCCGGAGCCGGCCAAGGGCGCTGTCCGGGTCGTCGAACGCACGACCGAGCAGGCCAACCTCGTGCTGGGCGTTCCCGGGCTGACGCGGACCGACGACCGGCGGTTCGTGCTCGGGGTGCTCAACGCCGCCCTGGGCGGTGGCATGTCGAGCCGGCTGTTCCAGGAGGTCCGGGAGAAGCGGGGGCTGGCGTACTCCGTCTATTCGTTCGCGTCCAACTACGCCGACGCCGGCATGGTCGGCGTCTACGCGGGGTGCCTGCCGGAAAAGATCGACGACGTGCTCGACATCTGTCGGGGCGAGCTGGCCAAAGTCGCCACCTACGGCATCACCGACGAGGAACTCCAGCGTGGCAAGGGCCAGTTGCGCGGCTCGCTGGTGCTCGGCCTCGAGGACACCGGTTCGCGGATGGGCCGGCTGGCCAAGGCGGAGCTCGTCTACGGTGAGCTGTTGAGCATGGACGAGATCCTCCGCCGGATCGACGCGGTGACCCTCGACGAGATCCGCGCGGTTGCGGGGGAGCTGCTGGAGGCGGCCCCGACGCTCGCGGTCGTCGGCCCGTTCGCCGACCCTGACCGGTTCGCGCCAGTCGTCCGGTAGCCGACGACGGGCTGGCGCTTGGGTAGAGACGCTGTCGGAAGGGGCGGACCACCCGACTCGGGCAGGAAGTGAGGGATGACCGGTGACGATCAGGGTCGGTGTACTGGGAGCCAGGGGGCGGATGGGTGCCGAGGTGTCCCGGGCGGTCGCCGCGGCCGACGACCTCGAACTTGTCGCCGAGGTCGACCTCGGCGACTCTCTCGATCTCCTGGTGGACAAGGGCGCGGAGGTAGTCGTCGACTTCACCCATCCGGACGCGGTGATGGACAACCTCCGCTTCTGCGTCAGTCAGGGCATCCACTCCGTCGTGGGGACCACCGGCTTCACCGGCGAACGGTTGGAGTCGCTGCGCGGGTGGATCGCCGACGCGCCAACCGGCGTGGGCGTTCTGGTCGCGCCGAACTTCTCGATCGGCGCCGTCCTCATGATGCGGTTCGCCCAGGAGGCGGCGGCCCATTTCGACTCGGTGGAGATCATCGAGCTGCACCATCCCGGCAAGGCGGACGCGCCGTCAGGCACCGCCGGGCGGACCGCCGAGCTCGTCAGCGCCGCCCGAGCGGCGGCCGGGCTGGGCGAGGTCCCCGACGCGACATCCCAGGAGGTCGACGGTGCGCGCGGTGCCCGGGTGGGAGGCGTCCGGGTGCACAGCGTCCGGCTTGCCGGCCTGGTCGCGCACCAGGAGGTCCTCTTCGGCGGCCATGACGAGACGCTCACCATCCGGCACGACTCCATGGCGCGGACGTCGTTCATGCCAGGCGTCCTTCTGGGGGTGCGCGAGGTGGTCGTCAACCCTGGCCTGACAGTCGGCCTCGAGCACTTCCTGCGTACGACCTGACCGGCCCGCCGGGGAACGTGATCATTCTCCGGGAGCCCGGTGGCGGAGGGCAGCCTGGACGTCGGCCATCCGGACGAGGACGTAGCGCCCTTCGCGGGCCACCGGCTGGTCGGCGACGGACGCGGGAAGCCACTCGGGGATCCGGTCGAGATGCATGAGTGCGAGGTCGTCGGGGCGGGCCATGGACGCGTTCTCCGGCAGCACCTTGGCCGGGGCGAGGTCCCAGTAGTAGGCGAGCCATCGGACGGCACCGAACGAGATGTGCCAGGCGCGTACCTGCCCCGGCGCGGGACCGTGGTCGGCGACGAGAGTGCCCCCGTCGAGGGGCCGAACGATGTAGTCACGTGCCATCGGTCCCCGCACCATCGCGGCGAACGCCACCACCAGACCGAGCGCGACGAGCCCGGCGACACAGCCGCGCAGGGTGCCGAGCCCCGCTGGAACCCGCGCCCACACCGCATCGAGAAGCGCCGCCATCCCCACGACGCCAGGGATGAGCACGATGTAGGGCCAGTAGTCGTGGATGAACGAACCGTTCGGCAACAGCACCACCCAGCCGACGGCGAGTGCCGTCGCGAGCGCGGTGAAGGCGCGGGTCCTCCGGCGCAGCAGGCCGACGACGACACCAACGGGGAGCAGCGCGAGATACCACACCGGCAGGAGCTGGCGGAACCACAGCCACTGCTGGACGACGAACTCGCGGACCGTGAAGTCGCCCCCTTCGGTACGGAACCGGGTCTGCGCGGACAGGTTGCTCACCCCCGCGACCCCCAGCATGAACGCCAGGCTGCCGAGGAGGCCCGCCACCATGCTCACCGCGACCGCCACGGTCACCCGGTCGACCCGCCGGCGCCCGGACAGGAGCCAGAGTCCGAGCAGCGCCGCGAGCGCGATGCCCGGCCACGAGCCGAGGGTGGCGAGGAAGCTCGTCACGCAGGCGACCACCAGCAGCCGGCGCGAGGGCTGAGCCTGTAGGCGGACGTGGGCTATCGCCGCCGCCATCGCCATCAGCAGTCCGAGGTCGAAGACGATCCGGGCGTACACCCAGAAGAAGCCGGTCACGACCATCAGGCCGAGCGCCGCCAGCACCGGTGGCCACCGCAGATCGAACGCACGAAGCAGGGCCGCCGCTGCCGGGATGGCCAGCAGACCGAGCAGGTAGGGCGCCAGCCGCATCTGGTACTCACCCTCGCCCGGCAATGCTGAGAAGAGCGCGTCGAGGATCGTGGCCAGCGGCGGGTGGTGGGCGTACGACCGGCCGTAGGGCGCCATGTCCGTGGCGAACTGCGAGCCGACCAGACCGTGTTCGGCGAGGTTGCGCACCTGGAGGGCGAAGCGGGAGAAGACCCTGCCCTCATGATTGTCGCCGTAGGCGGCCGTGAGGGTCGTCGCCCACGTCGCCGCGACGACCGCGGTGATCCCGGCGACTCCGATCCAACCCAGGACATTCGCCCGGTTTGTCAGGGCCCAGTTTGTCAGGGCCCAGTTTGTCAGGGACCGGTTTGTCAGGGACCACCGCGACGGCTGGGTCTGGGGACGCTCGATGGTTGCACTCGGCGATTCGACAGACACAGCCGGAAACGCTAACAAGTCAGCCGCCGGAGCGCCGCCGACACCGCCGAACCGCCGGTGAACTCCGAGCGAACGCACTGTTCCGTGCACGTGGTCGTGGTCGGACAGCTCCGGTCGGTACGGTGATCTTCCATGACCTGGACTGTGCGGGACAAGACGGTGCTGGTGACCGGGGCGACGAGTGGCATCGGTCTGGAGACGAGCGTCGAGCTGGCGCGCCATGGCGCGCGGGTGGTGCTCGTCGGCCGCGACCCGGAGCGTACGCAGGCAGCCGTCGAGACCGTCCGTGCCCGGGCGGGGGTCGAGCCGGTGCACCTGCTGTGTGACTTCTCCCGGCAGGCGTCGATCCGGGCGCTGGCCAAGGCGTACGCCGATCGCTTCGACCGGCTCGACGTCCTGGTCGACAACGCCGGCGCCGTGAACCTGCGGCGTCGGCTGACCGAGGACGGGATCGAGACGACGTTCGCGGTGAACCACCTCGGCTATTTCCTGCTCACCAACCTGCTGCTCGACCTCATCGTGGCCAGTACGCCGGCGCGGGTGGTCGTGGTCGCCTCCATCAACCACCGCTCGGGAACGCTCGACTTCGACGATCTGGGTTTCGCGCGGGGCTACAGCGCGATGAAGGCGTACGGCCGGTCGAAGCTCGCCAACGTGCTCTTCGCGACGGAGCTGGCGCGCCGCCTCGCCGGGACGGGCGTCACCGTCAACAGCGTCCATCCGGGCGCCATCGACACCAACATCTGGTCGGCGGCGCCAGCGTTGCTGCGACCGGTGATCAGGCTCTTCATGCGACGCGAGTTCATCAGCATCGAGGAAGGTTCCGGTACGGTCGTCCAGCTCGCCGAGAGCCCTGACCTCGAGGGCGTGACCGGCTGCTACTTCGAGAGGCGCACGGCTGTGCCACCCGCACCGCTCGCCCAGGATCCCGTCGTCGCGGCCCGACTCTGGGACGTGAGCGCCGAGCTCGTCGGTCTCGGCTGAGTGCCGGTCAGGAACGCGTGGCCAGCCGGCGCGCTTCGTCGGCCTTCATGCGTTCCTGCCGGCGGACGCGTTCCGGAACGACCTTCTCCCGTGGTGCGGTCGGGGTGAACTCGTAGCGCTCCACGCCGAGCCCTCGCAGGATCGCCTTCTCCACCAGGGAATGGTCGTCGTACCGTTCCCGGTCGAAGCGCATCGGCTCGGCCAGATGCACCGGAGGGTTGGTGATCAGTCGTGGTACGCGAAGGATGTTCTGCGCCTTCGCGTGCAGGATGAACGGATGGAGCAGGTAGACGTCACCGACCGAGCCCGTCGCCTCCACGAACTCCGAGCACTGCCCGATCAGATGCGCGATGTCGAAGTCCAGCGGGAGCACTCCAGCCGGCCGCTGGGCGAGGTAACGCGCGACCGGCCCCACCGAGTCCGCTGCCGCGAACGTCGCTCCGCCCTGATGGCGTACGTCCGACCAGAGCACCAGGGTCAGGAGGCCCTGTTCGGGTGAGTCGAGGAAGTGCCGGAAGAAGTCACCGTCCTTGTGCCAGCCCGGCGAGGTGGGAGACGCCGGCTCCCACGGTCGGTCCGCGCCCTGCCAGAGGTTCACGATGAACCCGTCGCCCCAGGCGAACGGCGGCCTGATCCGCTCCTCCCCTCCGAGCAGGTCGCACGCGGCGAGCCACGCCTTGGGTGCGAACTCCTTCACGTCCAGGTGCCGATGGGTGGGCATGTGCACCGACGGCTCCGCCCAGGTCGTCCCGTCGTCGGGGTCGTAGCCCAGCCTCGTCCAGACCGTTTCGGTCAGCTCCGCGGCGGCCTGGACCGAGAAGCACTCGGGGATGACGACGAACCCCTTGGCCAGGAAGTGTTCGGCCTGTTCCTCGGTGAGGACCTGGTATCCGGAAGCCACGTGGCTCACCTTTCTCCGAAAGCGCCGACGGCTCACGGGGGTCGTGCCTCGACGCTATGCGCACGATCCGCCCGACGCCGCATGTTTTCCGTATGAGGTCTCTGTCTTCGAGACGGGTGTCCACCGCTGGTCAGCCCGGGAGTGGACGCGACCGGCAGTCCTTCCACGCTGCCGCGGCCGGTATCGGCCACCGGATGCCCGCCAACGAGCGGTTCAAGCCGTATTTACTCGTTGTCCATCTTCGAGGCCGGGAGGGCAAACGGTGAGTGACCTGCTGCTTGCGGAACGGACTGTTCTGCTGCACATCGGTCCGTACAAGACAGGAACCACAGCCCTGCAGGGAGCGTTGAAGCAGGCGCGGGCGGCCATGGCAGAGCATGGAGTGGTCTATGCCGGGCGGGAGCGTCAGCACATGGGGGCGGCGCTATCCGTGAGGGGATCGAAAGGACTGCCCGGCGATCCGCCGCCGCCGATCTCGCACTGGAACCGTCTCGTCAGGCAGGTGAAGGCCGCCAGCGACAAGCGCGTCATCGTCAGCAGCGAGTTCTTCTGCGAGTCCAGTCCAGAGCTCGCCAGGAAGGTCGTCGATGCCCTGGGTGGTGAGCGGGTACACATCCTGGTGACGTTGCGCCCGCTCACGAAGCTCCTGCCGTCGTCATGGCAGCAGTACGTACGCAACGGCCAGCGGGCGTCGTACGACGAGTGGCTGGACGGCATGCTCAACAAGCCGCCGTACAAGCGGCCGACTCCATCGTTCTGGAAACGTCACCACCACGAGGTTCTCGTCGAGCGCTGGGCATCGATCGTCGGTCCGGACAACGTCACCGTCGTCGTCGTGGACGATGCGGACCGGCTCGGCCTGATGCGTCGGGTCGAGGAACTGGTCGGGCTTCCGACCGGCCTGCTGGAGCCGGAGGAAGGGTGGACGAACCGGTCGCTCACGTGGGGCGAGGCCGAGCTGATCCGCCATCTGAACATCGAGTTCAAAAGTCGAGGCTGGCCGGACACGCTCTACAAGAACGTCGTTCGCACCGGTGTCATCCAGCACATGCAGATGGAGCGGACGCCTGGACCGGACGAGTTGCGCATCATCACTCCCGCCTGGGCACTGGAGCGCGCCGCTCACATCGGTGCAGCGGCTGGGGAGAAGATCTCCGCGCTCGGCGTACGCGTCGTCGGCGACATCTCCCTGCTGGGCGCCGCACCGAAGGCACCTGTCGACGACCACCTCACCGCGGCCGACGCAGTGTTGCCGGTCAGCGCCGCGGCTGAGGCGGTGGCGGCGACGGTCGTAGCCACGGTGCCTCGCCAGGCACTCGAGTCGGACGCGTCTGCGCCGCCAGGAGACCAGGCACCGGCCGCGGAAGCGGAGGCAGCCACCGTGTCCGGAGCCGGGCGACCGGTGCCACTGGAGCAACGGCTCGTCCGGGTGCTCGGAAGAGTCCCGCTCGGGAGTTGGCTCCGCCGCAGTCGGCTGGCGCCGTGGCTGCGTAGCCGGCTCAGGTCCCTCCGCCGAGGCTAGCCGGCACCTCGTGAGCGGCTGGTGACTCAGCCGAGCAGGCGAACGAGGGCGGCAGTGAGGGCCGCCAGGGCGACGACCACGATGAACGGTGCCCGCAGGATCAGGGCGACCACTGCCACGGCCACCCCGGCCAGGCGCGCGTCGACCACGAGGCGTTCACCGGTGCTGAGGGTCTGGACGCCGACGAGCGCGGCGAGGAGCGCGACCGGAAGCAGCGCGGTGATGCGGTGAACGGCAGGGCGGTCGAGAACCCGACGTGGCACGGACAGGCCGACCAGCTTCGTGAGATAGCTGCCGGCGGAGGTCAGAAGGACTGCGAGCCACATCATCGCGAGTTGTCCCGCCCTTCGAGGGTGTGCTCGGCGTCATCGAGGCCCGGCTCGTGGGTGTCGCCGGGCTCGCGGGTGTCGTCTGGCTCGCGGGTGTCGTCGGGCTCGCGGGTGCCGTCGGGCCGGGCCGTACGCCGGAGGCCCACAGCGATCGCGACCGCACCGGAGATGAGAACGGGCACCCCGACGGGTACGACGGGCACCAGCGCGACCGCCACGAGTGCGGCACCTGCGGCGACCGCCCGGGTGCGCCGGTCGGTGAGCTGCGGCCAGAGCAGGGCGATGAACGCGGCCGGCGCCGCCGCGTCCAGGCCGAACGTCCGCGGGTCACCCAGCGCGACCCCGGCGAGTGCACCGATCAGGGTGCCGGCGTTCCACAGCGTGAACAGGATGATCGCCGTGGACCAGAAGCCCACCCGAGCGAGCTTCGGACTGGACCGGGTCACCGACATCGCCGTCGTCTCGTCGATGACGAAGTGGGCGCCGACCAGGCGGCGGACGCCGCGGAACCGGAGCAGGTCTGCCAGGCGCAGGCCGTAGAACGCGTTGCGGGTGCCCAGCAGGAGGGCCGTCAGCGTCGCCGACACGAGGGTCCCGCCGCCTCCGACGATTCCCACGAACGCGAACTGGGAGGCCCCCGTGAACGTGAACAACGACAGGGCGCTGGTCTGGACGACCGAGAGTCCGCTGGCCACACCGATCGCGCCGAAGGAGATCCCGTACGCACCGGTCGCGATTCCGATCGCCGCCGCGTCGCGAATGACCTCCCGTCTCGTCGTCCCGCGCTCTCGCATGCCAGGACTGTAGGTCAGGGCGAGGGCCAACCCCTGGAGAGGGTCGTGGTGAGCTCAGGCGAGAGCGCAGTGCAGGCGTACCTGCTTCATGCGTACGGTCCCGTCGCCGGTGAGGTCCAGCTCCCGGTGCGCACCATCGGGCGCCCAGCCGGCAGCTGCGAGGAACTGGCGAAGGATGTCGTCGGCGGTGAACACCCAGCTGACCGCGCGGGTGAACCCGTCCGCGACCAGCGTGTCGGCACACGCCTGGAGCAGCCGTGACCCGTGGCCGGCGCGGGTGTGGTCGGGGTCGACGTGGAACGTGGTGATCGCGCCCTCGGTGAGCAGATCGGAGTCGGGATCGTCTGCGGGCCCGGTGGCGGCGAAGCCGACGAGAACGCCCGCCTCCAGCGCGACGAGGAGCCGGTGACGCGCGTCGGGCGGGCTGGTGAGGGACCGCTGCCACTGTTCGGCGATCGCACCCTCGTCGAGGGCGTCCAGTACCCCCGCCGGGAAGATGCGCGCGTATCCGGACTGCCAGGCGCGTACCTGGACGCGGGCGACATCGGGGGCGTCAGCCGCCCAGGCGATGCGGACGCTGCGGTCGGCGGTCGGTTCGCTCACTGGCCCATCCTGACAGCCGGTCAGTCCTTCGCCCGCTGCCGGGCGCGGTAGGCACGCGTCTTCTGCCGGTTGCCGCAGACGCCCATCGAGCACCAGTGCCGGGACCTGTTCTTCGAAGTGTCGTAGAAGGCCCATGCACAGTCGGATGCCGCGCAGACCTTCAGCCGCGCCCAGATGCCGTCGGCCTCCGCGTTCGCGACGGCTACGAGGAGCCGAGCGACGCCGGCGGAACCGCCTTCGACGGCGGGAACGAGTCGCGGGCGGGTGCCCACGAACCCGAGCCGCAGCGGAAGTCGTGCGGCGACTTCGTCGAGTCCGGCAAGGGCAGCGTCGGATCGGTCGTGGTGCTGGACCATCGCCTGCCGCAGGCCGGACCGGATGGCGGTGGCGAGTGCGAGGTCGGACGCCGACGCCCGGACGTCGCCGTCCACCAGTCCGCGAGCGGTGAGCCAGCCGGTCAGAGCGGCCGGGTCGCCGAGGTCGTCGGTTCCGGCGTCGACGTCGAGCGTGTTGGCGAACGCACACAGCAGCTCAGCGACCGGTGGGACCCCCCGGTCACGGTCAGCAGCTGCGGTCGTCGTCAACAGATCACCTCTCGACACCACCATACCTCGAAAGGCGGTTGCCAGTGGTTCGACACCACCGTAGTATGTTTACTGGTGTCGATGAGGAGGTAGAGATGAACGGCTGGATCATGGAATCGATCGCCAGGCAGTGGACGCAGGACCGCATCGCCGAGGCTGAGGCGTGGCGTCGCGCCAGGCGGACGCCCCTGCTGGAGCAGGCGGTGTGGGCGGATGCGGCGGTCCGCGTGGAGGCGGCGGCCCGACTGGGCGAGGTCGTGCAGCGACTGGCGGCTCTGGTGCTCCGAGGCGCGTCTGTGGGACTCGCGTGGGCTGCGGATCGACTGGACCCTCGGTCGGCCGGGCACCGGAAGGTGCGTGGCAAGGTCGAAGCGGTGTCACCCGCGTGTCGGGCCGAGGTATGACAGTAAGCTGCACATTTTGCACATGACTGTCACAAGCGCTGCTACCCTGACTACGTGAGTGCGCGCGCAGCACGGGCGGATCAGTCCGCCGAACCAGCCGGCTCCACGAGCGGGTTCGAGGAACTGCTCGCCGCCGACGAGCGGATCGAGCCGCGCGACGAGATGCCGGACGGCTACCGCAGGACGCTGATCCGGCAGATCGCGCAGCATGCGCACTCGGAGATCATCGGCATGCAGCCGGAGGGCAACTGGATCAGCAGGGCGCCCAGCCTGCGCCGTAAGGCGATCCTGATGGCGAAGGTCCAGGACGAGGCCGGCCACGGGCTCTACCTCTACGGCGCGGCTGAGACCCTCGGCGTCGGCCGTGACGAGCTGCTCGACAAGCTGCATGCGGGGACGCAGAAGTATTCCTCGATCTTCAACTACCCGACCCTCACCTGGGCGGACATCGGCGCGATCGGCTGGCTCGTCGACGGCGCGGCCATCACCAACCAGGTGCCGTTGTGCCGATGCTCCTACGGCCCGTACGCACGGGCGATGGTCCGCATCTGCAAGGAGGAGTCCTTCCACCAGCGGCAGGGGTTCGAGATCCTGCTCGCACTGTCGCGAGGAACCCAGCGGCAACAGGCGATGGCGCAGGACGCGCTCGACCGGTGGTGGTATCCGAGCCTCGCGATGTTCGGGCCGCCGGACGCCGAGTCGACGCACGGCACCCAGTCGGCGGTCTGGGGGATCAAGCGGTTCTCCAACGACGAACTCCGGCAACGCTTCGTCGACATGACCGTGCCGCAGGCGGACGTACTCGGGCTGCGGATCCCCGACGACGCCCTGGCGTGGAACCCCGAGCGGGCTCACTACGACTTCACCGAGCCCGACTACGACGAACTGTTCCGCGTGATCAAGGGCGACGGTCCCTGCAACACCCAACGCATGGAGCACCGGATCCGCGCGCACGAGGAGGGCGCCTGGGTGCGCGAAGCGGCTCTCGCCTATTCCGCCAAGCGGGCCGCCCGTCGTGAGCGGCCGGAGCAGCCGGACCAGCCGGTGCCCCGGCGAGCGGGGCCGCGGGAAGGGTCCGTGGCATGAGCGACGTACGCAACGACTGGCCGCTGTGGGAAGTCTTCGTACGTGCCAGGCGGGGACTGTCCCACGTGCACGCAGGCAGCCTGCACGCACCTGACGCCACGATGGCATTGCGCAATGCCCGCGACATCTACACCCGCCGGAGCGAGGGCGTGTCGATCTGGGTCGTGCCGGCCACGGCGATCACGGCGTCGAGCCCCGAGGAGAAGGACGCGTTCTTCGATCCGGCGGCGGACAAGGTCTACCGGCACCCGACGTTCTACGAGGTGCCCGAGGAGGCTCCGCACCTGTGAACGCACGCACGGAGATGTCCACGTCGACGGCGGAGGCGAGTGGAGCCGTCACGTCGCCGGACGTCGCCGTGTACGCCTGCCGGCTTGGCGATGACGCACTGATCCTCGCGCAACGCCTCGGCGAGTGGATCACCAGAGCGCCGCAGCTCGAGGAGGACGTCGCACTCGCCAACATCGGCCTCGACCTGCTCGGCCAGGCGCGGATGCTGCTGACCTACGCCGGGGCGCGCGAAGGGGAGGGGCGTGACGAGGACGCGCTCGCCTACCTGCGGGATGAGCGCGCCTTCACCAACGTCGTCCTCGTCGAGCAACCACGTGGTGACTTCGCGGTGACGATGGCGCGGTTGCTGGTCTTCTCGGCCTACCAGTACGAGCTCTACCAGCGACTGGCCGCGACCTCCACCGATGACACACTCGCCGCGATCGCCGCCAAGGCCGTCAAGGAGGTCGCCTACCACCGCGACCATGCCACCCAGTGGGTGCTCCGCCTTGGCGACGGTACGCAGGAGAGCCACACGCGTATGCAAGCCGGCCTCGACACGGTGTGGCCCTGCGTGGACGAGCTGTTCGAGTCCGACGCTGTCGAGCGCGGCCTCGTGGCCGACGGGCAGGCGGTCGACCGGGCGGCCATGCGTCCGAGCTTTGACGCCTATGTCACCGGGGTCGTGACCGAGGCGACTCTACGGATGCCGGACGTGCGCGGCACTCCGGTGAGCGGCGGGCGGCGGGGCGTCCACACCGAGGCGATGGGCTACCTGCTGGCGGAGATGCAGTATCTCGTCCGTACGCATCCGGAAGCGCTCTGGTGAGCGACATGGGTGGGATCCGTACGCCGGAAGAGGCCTACGACGTCGCGGCGTCGGTGGTCGACCCCGAGCTGCCGGTGCTGACGATCGCCGAGCTCGGCATCCTGCGCGGCGTACGTGTCGAGGCTGGCGCCGTTGAGGTGGACATCACGCCCACCTACTCCGGATGCCCAGCCCTGGAAGCGATCCAGGCCGATGTCAAGGCGGCCTTGCGTGCGGCCGGAGCGCGCGAGGTGCACGTGCGTACCGTCCTCAGCCCGGCGTGGACCACCGACCTGATCACGCCGGCAGGTCGGCGCAAGCTCGCCGACCACGGCATCGCGCCTCCCCATCCGCGAAGAGACACGCCGGACGGGAGCCCAGTCCTGGTGGAGCTTTCGGTGCGCTGCCCGCGCTGCGGATCGCCGGACACTGGCGAGGTGTCGCGGTTCGGGCCGACGCCGTGCATGGCCTTGCGGTCGTGCCGGTCCTGTCGCGAGCCCTTCGAACACGTGAAGGCGCTGTGAGCGGGCCAGAACTACGAGCGGGCCAGAACCATGAGCGGGCCAGAACCATGAGCGGGCCAGAGCTGACCGGCCACCGGCACGCCGTCTTCCATGCGCTGCGGGTCGCGGACGTGCGGCGCGAGACCGATGACGCGGTGGTGGTGACCCTCGAGGTGCCCGCCGAACTCGCGGACGCCTACCGCTTCCTACCCGGTCAGCACGTGACGGTACGGACGCCCGAAGCCGGCGACGACCTCCGGCGCAACTACTCGATCTGCACCGCAGGCGATCCGGCCGGTCCGGACGGGCCGCGGTGGTTGCGGATCGGAGTCAAACGGGTCGCGCATGGCGGGTTCTCGGCGTACGCACTGGAGCGGATGCGGGCCGGCGACCTCGTCGACGTGATGACGCCCACGGGCCGGTTCTGCGTCACGCCCGACCCGCTGGTTGGCCGGCACCTGTGCTTCGTCGCGGCCGGGAGTGGCATCACGCCGGTCCTGTCCATGTGCGCGAGCGTGCTGGCCTTCGAGCCCAAGAGCCAGATCACGCTGCTGTACGGCAACCGGACCAGCGCGTCGATCATGTTCGTCGAGGACCTCGCCGATCTGAAGGACCGGTATGCCGACCGGTTCCACCTCGTTCACGTCCTCTCCCGCGAACAGCCCGAGGTGTCGCTGTTCGGCGGACGGATCGACGGGGCGAAGCTGCGAACGTTCCTGGACACCCTCGTCGACGCGGAGTCGGTGCACGGGTGGTACCTCTGCGGGCCGTACGCCATGGTGGACGAACTGCGGCGGGTCCTTCGCGCGCACGGCGTCGCTCGCGAGCGGGTGCATTCGGAACTCTTCCACGTCGGGCCGGCGACGAACTCGACTGCGAAGAACTCGACTGCGCCGGCCGAGACGGTGTCGCCGGCTGGGAAGGTGTTGCCGGCCGAGGCGGTGTTGCCGGTCGAGGCGGGGTCGGCGGTTGCGGCTGGGGCATCCGGTTCAGCGGCCGCCTGCGAGGTGACGGCGATCATGGACGGTCGGCGCTCGACGTTTCTGCTCGACCGGGCCGGACCGCCGGTGCTGGAAGGCGTTCTCGGCGTACGCAGTGACGCGCCGTTCGCGTGCCGGGGCGGGGTGTGCGGCACCTGCCGGGCGAAGGTCCGCGAGGGAACGGTCACGATGGACCGGTGCTACGCCCTCGAACCGGACGAGGTGGAGCGAGGCTACGTCCTCACCTGCCAGTCGCATCCCACCAGCGACCGACTCGTCGTCGACTACGACGCTTGACTTCCCACTGACCCCACGAAGCCGCGCTGACCCCCGACGCTGTCCCACCGATCCGGGCAATGCGCGTGCCGTTCCGTGATCATGATCGTGATCATGAGGGCTTTTCGTACGCATAGGCCGCTTTCTCTTCATGATCACGATCATGATCACGGGAGCGACCACCGCCGGGTGCGGTGCGGCTACGGTGGGGTGTCGTGAGGTACGACGTGAGCAAGGTCCGCGCCGGCTATCCCGCGCTCGCCGACGGGTACGCCTATCTCGACGGAGCGGCCGGCACCCAGGTGCCCCAGTCCGTCATCGACGCCATCGTGGCGGCCTACCGTGCCGGGCTCGGCAACCAGGGCGGGACGTTCCCGGCCAGCGGGCGGTCGGACGCGATCGTCGCGGAGTGCCGGAACGCGGTCGCGGATCTCGTGGGCGGCGATCCGGCGGGTGTCGTGCTCGGGCCGAACATGACGACGCTCACCTACCGCTTCGCGACGACTCTCGCGGCCGACTGGGCCGCTGGCGACGAGATCGTCGTGTCGAGGCTGGACCACGACGCGAACCTCCGCCCCTGGGTCCAGGCCGCGCAGCGCGCGGGCGCCGTCGTGCGCTGGGCCGAAGTGGACCTCTCGACCGGCGAACTCCCGGTCCAGCAGTACGACGACCTGCTCACCGCGCGCACGCGACTCGTCGCCGTGACCGCGGCGAGCAACATCCTCGGCACCAGGCCGGACGTCGCGGCGATCACGGCGAAAGCCCATGCTGCCGGCGCACTGACCTACGTCGACGGCGTCCACGCGACCCCGCACGGACCGGTCGATGTCGCCGCGCTGGGGGCCGACTTCTACGCCACCAGTGCGTACAAGTGGTCAGGTCCGCACGTGGGAGCGGTCGCCGCCGATCCTGCGGTCCTGGAGACGCTGCGGCCCGACAAGCTTCTGCCCGCGCCGGACGAGATCCCGGTACGCATGGAGACCGGCACGGCGCCCCTCGCCGATCTGGCCGGTGTGACCGCCGCCGTCGAGCACCTCGCCGACCTGGGCTCGGCCGTGGCCGGCGGTACCCGTCGCGCCCGGGTGCTCGCCTCGATGGCCGCCGTGGAGTCCTGCGAACAGGAACTCTTCACGACGCTGCTGGACGGACTCGACGCGATGCCCCACGTGACGACGTACGGCAGGCCGGCCCGACGGACCGCGACCGTCTACTTCCGGGTCGAAGGCCATCACCCGCGCGACGTGGCCACACACCTCGCGGCGCACCGGATCAACGTGTGGAGCGGACACAGCTACGCCTGGGAGCTCACCGGAGCACTCGGCCTGCGCGACGGTGGGGGAGCGGTCCGGGCGGGACTCGTCCACTACAACGACCGCTCCGACGTCGACCGCCTGCTGGACGTCGTCGCCGGGCTCGCGCCGTAACACCCGGATCCGCGTGCCGTGCCGGACGAAGACCCTCAGTGCTCCCGGTTGACGCTGAGGGTGGTGGTCGCGGTGCGCGACCCGCCCGGCTCGAAGTGCAGCTGAGTGCCGGTCTTGCGCCTGATCGCGTGCAGGCCCTGCCCGGGGTAGCTCGAGTGTGGCTCGATGCCGAGGACGTACACCGACTGGTACCACGGGAAACCCGCACCTGCGTGCATCTCGTACCACATCCAGGTCTGCGGCATCACCGACGTGTCCCACGTCAGGGCGGCCCGCACGCCGAGCCGCTGGTTGGTGAGCGACACCTCGCCGCAAGCCAGGTCGACCAGGTAGTAGAGGCGTTCGACAGGCCGCGCCGGATCGGGGCCCGGCACATGGCGCAGGTCGACGACGCCGCCCGCGCGGTCGAGTCCCTCGGGCCAGGCGAACCGCGATCCGATCACGAGGTCGGACGCCGGCTCGTCGCGTTCGTCGTCGACCACCACGGTCGCTCCCGGCGTGTCGAGGCGACAACTCCCGTCGAGGAACGGCTGCCCGAACGCCACGTGATGCCCCCACGCCGCCTCGACCGGGACGCCGCCGGCGTTGCGTACCGTCTCGGTGACAGTGAGGTCGGCGCCGACGACGCCGATGCGACGCTCGATCTCGAACGGACTGCGGACCAGGCGCGTCCGCAGCGTCACCTCGGCGGGTCCGGTGGGCTCCCAGTCGTACGCCGCGAGCCACGCCTCACCGTGCATGCCCCAGAGGACACCGTGCTCCTCGACCGCGTCGCCCGCGTTGGGAAAGACGGTCTGCCAGCCGCCCGGGTAGGCGTCCATCAGAGTCGCCTCGGTCTCACCGGGTACGAAGAGCGCTCCGCGGTGCCGCAGCCCCCACGGTGACTGCCACATCAGCTCGACGTCGCCTGCCAGCCAGCGGACCGACGTGATGTCGCCGCCCTTGCCGGGTACGACGTCGACGGCGAGCTCGGCACTCTCCAGTCGTACGACCTCCCACCCGCGAACGTCGCGTACCTGCTGGCTCTCGGGCATGAGTTCCTCCTGGGTCGGCCGTCGGACCCGTCGGGGGTGTGGGGGCCGGACGGTCGCACTGATCGTGCCATCGATCCCCGCGTGCGCGACCGGCCTCATCCGGCCAGCTCATCCGGCCAGCTCATCCGGTCAGGCAGGCGCATGCCGGCACCGCACCGGTCCTGTCGGGGGCCGGGTCTACGCTGGCGAATGGACGTGCCACGCGAGGATCGCGACATGCAACAAGCGGGAGGAATGTGATGGGTGGGCAGCAGCCGGCCGTGGGCGGTCAGCCTGATGAGCATGCGCTGGGCGAGGCGGCCGGGCCGGTCGAGTTCCGCACGGACGTCACGGTGGAGCTGGTGCGCTCGGCCGCGCGGGACGCCGATGTGCTCTTCGCCGCTCGGGTGTCGACCAAGGGCGAGCAGTCGATCGAGGACGTCGAAGCCGATGCCGAGCGGTCCAAGGGCCTGATCAACTACCTACTGCGGAGCCGACACGGGTCACCGTTCGAGCACAACTCGATGACCTTCCACGTCCACGCACCGATCTTCGTCTTCCGCGAGATGATGCGACACCGGATGGCGTCCTACAACGAGGAGTCCGGGCGCTACCGGGAGCTGCGGCCCGTGTTCTATGTGCCCGGGCCTGACCGCAAGCTCGTGCAGGAGGGCAAGCCCGGGCGCTACTACTTCGTCGACGGTACGCCTGACCAGCACAAGCTCGTCGAGGAAGAGACGCGGCGGCAGTGCACCGAGGCCTACGCGAGCTACCACCGGATGCTCGACGCCGGAATCGCCCGCGAGGTCGCTCGGATCGTTCTGCCGCTCACGATCTACTCCACGGCCTACGTCACGGTCAACGCGCGGTCGTTGATGAACTTCCTCTCCCTCCGGGTGAGGCGGGATGACTCCACCTTCCCGTCGTTCCCGCAGCGGGAGATCGAGATGGTCGCGGAGAAGATGGAAGCCGCCTGGGCGGAACTCATGCCGATCAGCCACGCCGCCTTCGAACGCAACGGCCGCGTCGCGCCCTGAGTCCCTGAGCCGTCGCGCGTGATCACTTCGGCAGGGTTAGGTCGCTGGTACGTGACTCGACGGCATGCCTTACGCCGCTGACGAAGCGTTCGACCGCCACCACCCCTGCCTGCCGCCCGTCGCGCAGGCGGACGGCGACCGACTCGCCCGCCGCCTCGCGCGCACCCACCACTGCCACGTACGGCACCTTGCGCAGCTGCGCGTTGCGGACACGTGCGCCGAGGCTCTCGTCCCGGTCGTCGACGTCCATCCGAAGGCCGGCTTCGAGGCCGAGCTGCGCGACCCTCCGGGCTGCGTCGCGCTCGTCGGGTCCGACGGGAAGGATCCTCACCTGGAGCGGCGACAGCCACGCCGGGAGGGCTCCGCCGTAGGCCTCCAGCAGGTAGGCGACCATGCGTTCCATCGAGGCGAGAACGCTCCGGTGCACGATCACCGGTCGCTGCCGGCTGCCGTCTGGCGCGACGTACTCCAGGTCGAACCGTTCAGGCTGGTACAGATCCACCTGGACGGTCGACAGGGTGAACTCCCGGCCCTGTGCGTCGTACACCTGGACGTCGATCTTCGGCCCGTAGAACGCTGCCTCGCCGGGCTGCTCGCGGTACTCCACTCCACGGAGGTCGAGTGCCTGGCGAAGCACCACCTCGGCCTGCCGCCACATCTCCTCGCTGCCCGCGTACGACTTGCCGGCCTCGGCCGGTCCGCGTAGCGAGAGACTGTGGTGGGCGGCCTGGATCCCGAGGACGTCGTACGCCTGGTCGATCATCTGCAGGACCGCGGCGACCTCTTCTGCAGCCCGGTCCAACGGGCAGAAGACGTGGGCGTCGTTGAGGATCATGCCGCGCACGCGGGTCAGTCCGCTCACGACGCCTGAACGCTCCATCCGGAACTGCGGGCCGACCTCGCCGATCCGCAGCGGCAGTTCGCGATGGCTGCGCAGCCGCGACCGGAAGACAAGTGCGTGGTGGGGGCAGAGCACGGGACGCAGCACGAGTTCGTCCCGGCCGGCCTTGGCATCGGCGTCGGCGTCGGCGTCGTTGTCCCCACGGCCCAGCGGCATCGGGGGGAACATGTCCGGTCCGAAGTGCTGCCAGTGCCCCGACCGCTCGTAGAGCTCCCGCTTGCCCACCGCAGGGGTACGCACGTGCTGGTAGCCCGACCGGCGCTCGACCTCGACGATGTACCGCTCCAGTTCGGCCACGATCGCCGCACCGTTCGGGAGCCAGAGCGGGAAGCCCGCTCCGGCGAGCTCGTCGGAGGTGAAGATGTCGAGGTCGCGTCCGAGACGGCGATGGTCATGTGGACTCTCCGCCGGACTGGACCGGTCGACTGCCTGGGACCGGTCGATCGCTGGGGACTGGTCGATCGCTGGGGACTGGTCGATCGCCTGGGACTGGCCTGAGGGTGGGGACTCGTCTGCGGGCTGGGCCAAAACGGACATCGGGTGTGCTCCTTCGAAAGAGGGAGGAGCGAGCCCAGGCGCAGAAATGCCCCGGGATCGCTCCCGGGGCCATCGCGCGTACGGCCGGGTCAGGTCATCGACGACAGGCCGCTCGCGTCGCCGGAAGCGACGTGCGGCGTCGTCGTGTGCCAGAACCTGGCCTGCGCAAGAATCACGTCTCCCACTCTAACCGGTCCTCCTCGCCGACCTCCCGGCCATTTCCCGTCCAGCCATCACCCACCAAGCCCGGGCCAGGCCAGGAACGTTCGGCCGAGGCATCGCGATGCGACGTCACGATCGGAGCTCAGACCGGTACCGTGAGGTCCCATGGGTCCAAGTTCAACGCCCGACGACCGGGCACGCGCCCCGTTCGGGCGCAACCTCATCGCCATGGTCACGCCTTTCACACCGGCGGGTGACCTCGATCTCGACGCCGCTCAGCGGGTGGCCAGCCACCTCGTCGACGCAGGCGCAGACGGCGTGGTGATCAGCGGGACGACTGGTGAGTCGCCGACCACCACCGACGCCGAGAAGGAGGCCCTGCTGCACGCCGTCCTCGAGGCGGTCGGTGACCGGGCCACCGTCATGGCCGGCACGGGCACCAACGACACGAAGCATGCGATCGAACTGTCGCAGCAGGCGGAGAAGGCAGGTGTGCACGGCCTTCTGGTCGTGACCCCCTACTACAACAAGCCTCCGCAGGCTGGCCTCCTCGCCCACTTCCGTGCGGTGGCCGACTCCACTGGGCTGCCGGTGATGCTGTACGACATCCCCGGGCGCACCGGCACCCCGATCGCGACCGACACGCTGGTCCGACTTGCCGAGCACGGCCGCATCGTCGCCCTCAAGGAGGCCAAGGGCGACATGGCCGGAACGACCGAGGTGCTGGCCCGCACCGACCTCGCGATCTACAGCGGCGCCGACGAGTGGAACCTCGCCCTGCTGGCCATGGGTGGAGTCGGCGTCGTCAGCGTGGTCGGTCACGTGGCGGCGGCTGAGTACGCCGCGATGATCCGAGCCGTCGACGCAGGTGACCTCGCGGCCGCGCGGGAGATCGACCGGCGGCTCATTCCTGCGTACCAGGCGATCATGACCCGCACCCAGGGTGCGATCATGGCGAAGGCCGCGTTGGAGCTGCGGGGGTTGGTGCCGAGCCGCGCCGTCCGCCTCCCGCTCATCCCGGCCACCGAAGATCAGATACGGCAACTACGGACAGACTTGCAGGAGGCCGGTCTCGCCCCATGAGCGACCCAAGCGAGCGACTCAGTCAGTACAGCCCGCGTGGTGGCTCCTGCGGGTTCGCAGCGAAGCGAGAACGCGCATGAGCCACCCTCACCCCGAGCTCGGACCAGCCGCCGCGCTCCCGCCCGGCGCCCTCCGCGTCATCCCCCTCGGCGGCCTCGGCGAGATCGGTCGCAACATGACCGTGTTCGAACACGAGGGCAGGTTGCTCATCGTCGACTGCGGTGTCCTGTTCCCCGAGGACCACCATCCGGGCGTCGACCTGATCCTTCCCGACTTCGAGCCGATCCGGGACCGCCTGGACGACATCGAGGCCGTCGTGCTCACCCACGGGCACGAGGACCACATCGGCGCGGTGCCGTACCTTCTCCGCGAGCGGCGTGACCTCCCGCTCGTCGGGTCGCAGCTCACGCTCGCGCTTGTGGAGGCCAAGCTGCGCGAGCACCGGCTGAAGGACGTTCCCCGGCATGTGGTCCGGGAACGCCAGCGGATGCAGTTCGGTCCGTTCGACCTGGAGTTCATCGCGGTCAACCACTCGATCCCCGACGCTCTCGCGGTCGCCATCCGCACTGCCGCCGGTGTCGTCCTGCACACCGGTGACTTCAAGATGGACCAGCTCCCGCTGGACCGCCGGCTCACCGACCTGCGGGCGTTCGCCCGGCTCGGCGAGGAGGGTGTCGACCTCTTCCTGGTCGACTCGACCAATGCGGAGATGCCGGGCTTCACCGTCTCAGAACGCGACATCACCCCGGTGATCGACCGGATCTTCGCGCGGGCGGAGCGGCGGGTGATCGTGGCCTGCTTCGCCTCGCACATCCACCGGGTGCAGCAGGTGATGGACGCCGCCGTCGAGCACGGCCGCAAGGTTGCCTACGTCGGCCGGTCGATGGTCCGCAACATGGGGGTCGCCGGAGACCTCGGCTTTCTCCGGGTACCGCCCAACACTCTGGTCGACCTCAAGGCACTGGACAACTTCGCGCCGAACGAGGTCGTTCTCATCTCGACCGGATCCCAGGGTGAGCCCCTGTCGGCCCTGTCGCGAATCGCCGGACGCGACCATCCGCAGATCCGGGTCGAGCCCGGCGACACGGTGGTGCTCGCGTCCTCACTCATCCCGGGCAACGAGAACGCGGTCTTCCGGGTCATCAACGGCCTCACCCGTTGGGGTGCCGACGTCGTGCACAAGGGCAACGCCCTGGTCCACGTGTCGGGCCACGCGTCGGCGGGCGAACTGCTCTATGCGTACAACATCGTCCGCCCGCGCAACGTCATGCCGGTGCACGGCGAGATCCGGCACATGCGGGCCAACGCGGACCTTGCCATCGCGACAGGCGTACGGCGGGAGCGGGTCGTGGTGGCCGAGGACGGCGTGGTCGTCGACCTGATCGATGGCGTGGCCAGGATCGCCGGCAAGGTCGACTGCGGCTACGTCTACGTCGATGGTTCCACGGTGGGCGACATCACCGAGACGTCGCTGAAGGATCGCCGCATCCTCGGCGAGGAAGGCTTCATCTCCGTCATAGTGGTCGTCGACTCGGTGACCGGCAAGGTGACCGGAGGCCCTGAGATCAAGGCGCGCGGGTTCGCCGAGGACGATGGGGTCTTCGATCCCGTCCGCCCGCTGATCGAGGAGGCGCTCGACCGGGCCGGCCGGGAAGGCATCGACGACACCTACCAACTGCAGCAGATCATCCGGCGCACGGTCGGCAAGTGGGTGAGTGACTCCCACCGCCGCCGCCCGATGATCATCCCGGTGGTCGTCGAGGTCTGAGTCACGCCCCAGCTACATCTGAGCCCATGACCCGGGCGCGCCGGCCCGCCACCCGCCCGCATGCCCGTGATCATGATCGTGATCATGAACGCAAAGAGGGCGATAGACGCGGTTCGGCTTCATGGTCCGGTTTCGCTTCATGATCACCGTCATGATCACGGCGGGTATCGGCGTCGCTGGGCCTTCCAGAGCCGGGAGCGCCACGTGAGCCATGCCCGCGGGGATGGTCGCGGCTTGGTGGTCATGAAGGTGAACCGGTCTGTGGCGGGGATGGTCGCCGCCTGGTGATCATGAAGGCGAACCGGTCTGTGAAGTGAAACGGGGCGATATCTACGCGGAGGTTTCATGATCACGATCATGATCACGGGACAGGGTGGGGAGGGCGGAGATCAGCCGGTCGCGCTCGCCGGGCGGCGGGCTCTGGGCGTACGGGCCGAACGGGTCGAAGGCGACCGCGTCGGGGAGGATGCCCTGCCAGGCGGCGACCCAGGCCATCCGCTGGACGTACGCCTCCATCGGTGCCAGGAACGTCAACCGGGCAAGCGCATCCGCCCGCGCCGACGCTGCGACGAAGGCCGGGAGGTCGTTCCGTGTCCACGCCTCGAGGACGGCCACCGACCAGTCCGGCAGGGCAGCGGCGAGTCCCAGCAGGCTCGCCTCGGCGCCCCACATCAGCGAGGGCCCGTACATCCGGTCTTCGCCGGTCAGCAGCAGGGCATCGGGGGCCGCCGTCCGGGCCGCGTCAAGGATGTCCTGGCAACCCATCGCGTCGTCGAGCAGGGCGAGCTTGACGCCGCAGACCCAGGGCAGGGTGAGGAGTTCGGCCACCGTGTCGGCGTCGTACTGGCACCCGCTGGCCCGGTCGTACAGGACGAACGCCAGCAGCGGCAGGCCGACCTCGGAGCCGAGCCGCTCGTGCAGGCGTACGATCTCGGCTCGCGACGCGCCCCGGACGGGAGCGACGAGGAGGGCTGCCGCACCCGCGTCGCGGAGTCCCGCGGCGAGGGGCAGCAGATCGCTGACACTCCGGTCCGGCCCTGGGCCGACTCCGGCCACGATCGGCAGGCTCGACGCGGACCCGAACTCCCGTACCAGCCAGCGCAGCTCACCGGCATCCAGGTGCGCGCCGCGCCCGGTGTGTGCGCCCACGGCGATGGCCGCGCAGCCGCCGCCGCGAAGCGCCTCCGCGTAGCCCGCGACCGCCTCCCGCGCGACTGTTCGGTCGCGGTGGAACGGCGTGAGCGCCGCCGCGACCAGCCGACCGCGGAGCAGGTCGCGCAGGTCTGCGCAGGTGTCGTCGTGGTGGGAAGCGACGCCGGTCACGCTCGCCGAGTCTGCCAGGGTCGGGCCGGGTATGGGGCGTCACGACCCGCACCCGTTGCCGGCCAGCATGGTGGGCGCGTCATTGACGCGGTACGACGGCATGTCTACGTTCGACACCGTGATAGGGGGAGAAACGCCCTAAACTAAGGGGAGTTCGGCCCCTCGTGCGGCACGACCTGCCCGAGGTTCACCTACCATCCGGGCCACGGCGAGCAGAGGGACGAAAGATGAGCAGCGAAGGAACGGATGCCGGCGAGCGCACCCTGCGCGTCGGCCTGGTCGGCGTCAACACCTCCCATGCCGGAGCGTTCGCCCGGTTGCTCAACGAGCGCGCCGTCGCCGACGGGGCACGCATCACGTGGGTGTGGGGTGGCGAGCTGCGCCCTGGCCAACCCGATGCCACCACGCTCGCGCGCACCTACGACATCCCGCACGTCGCCAGCGAGCCCACCGAGATGCTGTCCGAGACCGATCTGGTGCTGGTGGTCGACGACACCGGACAGGGCGCGAACCACGTGCCACTGGCCCGGGCGTTCGTGGCGGCGGGTGTGCCGACGTTCGTCGACAAGCCGATGGCGGTCGACCTGGTGGAGGCGAGCGGTCTCTTCACTCTCGCCGCCGACAAGGGCACGCCGGTCACCAGTTCGTCGGCCCTGCGGTTCGCGGTCGAGCTCGAAGCCGAGCGCGACCAGCTCGCCGCGCTGGGCACCCTGTCGTCGGTCGTGAGCGTGGGCCCGGGGGAGTGGTACTACTACGGCGTCCATGCGGTCGAACAGCTCTTCGCCCTGGCCGGATCGGGCGTGGAGTGGGTGCAGCGGTTCACCTGGCCCGAGCGCGACATCGCCGTGCTGTCCTACGCCGACGGCGGTCCCAGCGCGGTCGTGCAGACGCTGCGCGACGCGAAGTACGCCTTCCACCTCACCGCCTACGGCAGCGAGGGCCGGCACGCCGTGCACATCAAGGACTTCGACGGCTTCTACGCCGGGCAGGTCCGCGCGGCCGTGGAGATGGCCCGGACCGGCAAGCCCCCGATCGCGCCCGAGGAGACCCTCGAACTGCTGGCCGTGCTGAGAGCGGGCGTCCTCTCCGCCGAGGATGGCGGGACCCGGGTGAGCGTGTCCAGCGTCCTCGGCGGGATCTGACGCCGTCGCCGCGCCAGCGAAAATGATCACGTATGCGTGATCATTACCAACGATGCGCGGCGAATCCGGCATGCATCGTTGGTAGTTGGCGAGTACGGCGCGGCGCCCGCAGGCCGCGCGGCCTACCGCTCAGGTGGTCCTGAACGTCGCCATCATCGCCATGTCCTCGTGCTCGAGGTTGTGGCAGTGGAGGAGGTACGGACCGCGGTAGTCGGTGAAGCGCACCGCGACGTCCACATGCTCCGCCGGCCGGACGTCCACCGTGTCCTTCCAGCCGTGGTCGTACGGACCGACTCCGTGGCCGCCTCGGCTCACCACCTGGAACGGGTCGAGGTGGACATGCACGGGATGGTGGACGTCGGTCATGAACCGCCAGATCTCGATCTCGCCAAGGGCCGGGTCGGCGTCCGCGCGCCGCGGGTCGTAGGCCTTGTCGTTGATCGTCCAGCCGTTGTGCTCGCCCCCGCCATCGCCGTCACGCTCCTGTCGAGCGGCCACGCCGGCGCTGCCGGGACGGTCACCGATGTCGCCGCGCCGGAAGCGCCATACGCGGGTGCGCACGGCCTTGGCCGGATCCAGGCGTTCGATCGTGGAGAGCTTCGCGGGAACGTGGGAGTCGTCCTTCACCCGGCGGGTGACCCGGAACCGCATCACCTGTGCGGTGGAGTCGTTGCCGAGCCGGTTGACCAGCGTGACCTCCGTGCCTGGTGCGTACGCCGAGAAGTCGATGACCACGTCGAAGCGCTCGGCGGGGGCGATGTCGATCCGGGCGTGTTCGATCGGCGTCTCCAGCAGCCCGCCGTCGCTGCCGACCTGGACGAACGCCGGCCGTTCGCGGGGTGCGGGGTCGAGCGTGAGTCCGTAGCGGCGGGCGTTGGACGCATTGAGGATCCGGAACCGGTACCTCGCACCCTCGACCTCACAGACCGGCCACGGCGCGCCGTTGACCAGGATGACGTCGCCGACGACGCCTTCCATGTAGTCGGCGGTGACGCCAGGCGTGGTGCGCAGCGTCCGGTCGAGTGCGGGATAGCGGAACGACCCGTCGGCTTCGAACGACCGGTCGCAGATCACCAGCGGGATGTCCCGGTCGCCGTCGGGCAGCGGCAGCGCCCGTTCCTCGTCGTCGTGCACCAGGTGCATGCCGACGAGGCCGCGGTAGACCTGCGGTCCGGTGAAGTCCATCCGGTGGTCGTGGTACCACAGCGTGGCGGCGCGCTGCCGCATCGGATAGACGTAGTCACGTTGCCCGTCGGACTCGTCTCCGCGCATCGGGGCCGCGCCGCTGTGCCCCGCGTGGGCAGGCCGGGTCCAGCCGCGGGTCGGGAGGATGAGGTCGAGCGGACCACCGTCGCTCTCCGCGGGCGTGTGCCCGCCGTGCAGGTGCACGGAGACGGGCACGGGTAGCTCGTTGCGGTGGCGTACGACCGTCCTCCGGCCGCTGGTGGTGACGAGGGTCGGTCCGGGAAAGATGCCGTCGTAGCCGAGGATGGGGGTGCGCATGCCAGGCAGGATCTCGGCGTTCGCGACCCGCTGGACGACCTCGTAGTAGTCGGTGGTGGCGTCGGTCCGTACCGGACGCTTGATGGGGGGGATCGGCAGCGGTACGCCGAACGGCTTGGGCAGGGGCGCCCTGCTGGGCAGGAACTCCGCCGTCTGCCCGATCAGCCCGCCGATCCCGCAGCCGGCGAGGGCCGCGGCGGCACCGCCGGCGCCGACCAGGCCGAGGAACCCGCGCCTGGACAGGGCTCCTGGTCCTCCGTACGAACGGCTCGACCGACCGGGCCTGCCGAGTGGGCGGTGGCTGTACAGGGTCATGCGTACGGCTCCCTCGAGGTTCGGTGCTCTCGGTTGGCCGCCCGCCCACCCCCACGAGTCTTGTCAACCCGGGCTTGACGCAGGTCGGGGCGGAACAACCAGACCGTGAAGAGGACCTGGATGGTGATGAGTGAGACGCCTATGGGGATGTGGAGATCGGCGAGGCGGAGATAGCCGAGGACCTTCTGCGCCTCTTCGGCGATGGCGAGGGTCAGGCTGAACCACATCGGCGACCACCGCCCACGACCGCGAGCGGCGTAGACGAGGGCGGCGATGATCTGGGACCAGCCCAGCAGGCTGACGATGTGCGAGTTCATCTCGTGGACGGCGATCGCGTCCACATCGCCGGTGAGGAAGATGCCGGCGAAGACAGGCTGGGCCGCGATCACGCCGCAGTGCAGGACGGCGATGGCGCGCAGGACCCACAGGCTTGCCCGTGGGTGTCGCGCCGGCGGCACCGTGTCGGTCGTGAGGTCGCCGGAGAGGCGCTCGGTGGTGGGCGTCCGCGGGCCCGGCGTGACCGGGTGCTCAGCGGCCATGGCTGTCTCCCGCCTGCCGAACCCGCGTCCGGCGACGCGGGCGACGGGGGCGACGAGCGCCGCCCCGGAACAACCACACCGTCAGCAGGACCTGGACGAGCACGATCCCCACGCCGAGGGGAAGGTGGATCGCGAGTTCACGGGTGTGGCCAAAGCCGATCTGGATCCCCTCGGCGAAGAACAACAGGAAGGTCACGAGGAACGGCCACCCCCGTCCGCCCCCGGGCCAGACGTACGCCAGCGCGGCCACGCCCTGGAGCATCGTGAGCAGTGGCAACAGGCTGCCGTTGAAACCGTGGACGGCGAGGGAGTCGACATCGCCACCGAGGTACCTTCCGGCCAGGAGCGGCTGACCGACCACCGCCGCGGCATGGACGAGGGCGACGCCCCGCAGGGTCCACAAGGAGGCGCCGGGCCGCCTGCCGGGGACCTGCCGGGCTGGGGGCGCGGCGCCGGCGGTCCCGGCCGCGAGGTCAACGGTGGGTGGCACGGATCTCCTCCTGAAAGAGTCGCTCAACCAGCCCGACTGTATATGTCGGCTGCCTACATATGAATCAGGGATGACCCTGGACTGAGGTCCTGGGACCCTGGAGAGAACCCGAAGATCGCGGTCGCGCGCTTGTCGGGGGTGGGGCCGCCACAGGTAGCCTGTCTACTCGTGAAGGTCGACATCGTCCGGGGACACCTCGACGCGCTCCTGCTTGCCTCGCTGGAGGACGGCCCGCTGCACGGCTACGCCATCATCGAGGCACTCCAGGCGAGGAGCGGCGGCGTCCTCGACCTTCCCACCGGGAGCGTCTACCCGGCGCTGCGCCGACTCGAGCGGGCGCACTACGTCAGCGGGCGATGGAGCATGGTCGGCGGCCGCCGCCGGCGTACCTACCAGCTCACCCGGGCCGGGCGGCAGGCGCTCGCCCGGGAGCGCGCCGACTGGACCAGGTTCACGAGCGCGATCGGTGGCGTCCTGGGGGAGCAGGCGTGAGTGTGGAACGACGTGGTGGCGCGATGACCCTCCCCGTGGGTACGGCGTTCGTCGCACGGATGGCCGGGCGGCGGCGGGCCGCTCCCTCCAGGCCTACCCAGCGTGCGGATCCGTCCGCCGCACCACAGGTTGACTCGATCGCGGGATACCTTCGCGCTCTCGCCCGGGCGCTGCCGGGCCCGCGCCGGACGCGTACCGAGTTGCTGGGTGAGCTGGCCGACGGACTCCACGACGCGGCGGACGCGTACGTCCGGGCCGGGATGGATCCTCGGCAGGCCGAGGCGCAGGCGGTCGGCGACTGCGGCCGGATCGCCGAGATCGCACCGGCCTACCGGGCAGAGCTGATCGCCGCGCAGAGCCGGCGCACCGCCATGCTCTTCGCGCTGTCCATGCCGGCGACCGTGCTCGCGTGGACACTCGCCTGGACCATCGGCGTCCGGGAGGTCCCGTCGTTGTTGACCAGTGATCACCCGCGGCTCGCCATCTTCCTCTCGCAGGTCACCGACTTGGCGGGCATGGCCGGTGGCGTGAGCGGTCTCGCAACCCTGGGTCTGCTGATGTGGTCGGGTCGGCTGCGGCGCTTCCTGCGTCCGGTGATCGCCGGTCAGGTGGTCGTCGGCGCCACGGTCCTCGCGGTCACGATGGGTTGCTCGACGGCGATGAACCTGCTCGACCCCAGCTTCGCTCTCCGGGTGGCTGGCGCGTCCGCGTTGGTTCCGATCGTCGGTGCGGCCACCTGTGTGCTCGGTGGCTGGCAGGTGCACTCGTTGTGGCGTACGTTCCGCGCCGTGGCGCAGTGATCTGTCCGTCAGCCGGATCTCACCGGCTGACGTGGATCTCACCGGCCGACGTGGATCTCACCGGCCGATGCGGATCTCACCGGCGGACGCGGACTTCACGGACGCGCGGGCGTGAGGTGGTCGTCGCAGGTCTCGGGAGCTCCGCGCGACTTCGTACCATCGGGGCAGACGGAGTTCGACCAGAACGTGTCCGTCAGGTCCGCACCGTCGAGGCGGGCGCCTCGGAGGCTGGAGTTGATCAGCGACGCGCCGGAGAGGTTGGCGCCGGTGAGGTCGGCCCGCGCGAGGTCGGAGCGCTTCACCACCGCGGAGCTCAGGTCGGCGTCCACGAGGCGGGCCCGGCGCAGTCCGACGTCGGTGAGTGTCGCCTCGCCGGCGAGGGAGGCGCCCCGCAGGTCCGCCCCCGCCATGTCCACCTCGTCCAGGGTCGCCCCCTCCAGCACCGCATCGCTCAGGTCGGCGCCGGACAGGTCGACGTTGCTCAACCAGGAACTACGCAGGCTGGCCCCGTGGAGGTTGGCCCGGCTGAGCTTCACCTCCTGAAGGCGTAGCTCGTCCAGCGAGGACCACTCGAGGTTGGCGCAGTGCAGACGGCGTTCGATGAGCTCGGAACCGTCGACCTCCCGGTGGGACAGATTCCGCCACCCCTTGCCAGGACAGTTCCGGCCGGGATCCTTCTCGGCGCACCCGGACAGCATGCTCGCCAGTGTCGCGACCACGCCAAGGCACGACACCAGGATTCTCGCGCGAGACACTCGCCTTCCCCCGTGGCGCACGTTCCCAGTATCGGTTCCGGGCCAGCGGCTCGGCGGGCTTTCACCGTGGCCGGAGGAGCTGGGTGAGCGCGAGGTTGTGGAACTTTGGTCGCAGCCGCGCCATCGCCGAGGATCCCCGGCGCGGATGGACCCGGTTCGTCAGCAGGACCGAATAGACGCCGAGGTCCGGGTCGACCCAGACGCTGGTTCCGGTGAACCCGGTGTGTCCGTACGCACGGGGGCTGAACAGGTCACCGACCCCGGCACCGGCGGGTTGGGTGCCCTGCCATCCCAGGCACCTCCGCAGGTTGAGGTGATCGGTGGCCGGGCGGGTCATCACGGCGAGCGTCCGTGGTGCGAGGATCGGCCCCGCTTCGCCAGCGCCGTCGCGCAACAGTGCCAGCGCGAGCCTCTCCACGTCACCGAGCGGCGCGAACAGTCCCGCATGGGCGGCGACGCCCCCGAGCGCGTGGGCGTTCTCGTCGTGCACCGTGCCCTGGACGACCTGGCCGCGCCAGGAACAGTCCTCGGTGGCGGCCGCGCGGGCCCGGTCCTGCGCCGGCGGGTTGAAACCGGTGTCGGACATCGCCGCCGGCCGGGTGACGGTCTCCCGCACAAGAGCGTCGAGGGACTGGCCGGCCACAGCCTCGGCGACGAGTCCCAGGATCATGAACCCGGGGGAGGAGTAGGCCACCTCTGTGCCTGGCGGGTGGCGGAGCGGCAGCTGGCGCAGTGCGGTGAGCATGCCGTCTCGATCGGCGTGCCGCCGGTACAACGGCTGCTGGCCGGGGATCCCGGACGTGTGCGTCAGCAGATGCCAGAGCGAGATGTCGGCCTTGTCGCTCCCGGCGTAGTCGGGGAGGTACGCCGAGATCGGGTCGGACAGCGCGAGCTGGCCGCGTTCGAGCAGCGCCATCGCCGCGAGTGCCGCGACCGGTTTGGTCACCGACGCGAGGTCCCACAGAGTGTCCTCGGCCACGGGCTCGCCGTCCCACGCCAGGGTCCCGAGGACGCCACGGAAGGTGGGGCCGGTCGTGGTGCCGACCGACCAGGCCGCTCCGGAGAAGACGCTGTCGTCGCGGGCGGCACGCAGGAAGGCCTCGGGCGACGTACTCGCCGCGGTTGCCGACGAACGGGGGCTCACTGGGTGTGGTCTCCTTCGTCCTCGTTGCGCCGGGCGTAGTGGGCGAGGCGGTCCAGGTCCACATCGACGCCCAGACCAGGCCCCTGCGGGACCACGAGTGCGCCGTCGCGCATCGCGATCCGCTCGGTGAGGATGTCGTCGGCGGTGAGGTAGTACATCGCGTCGATCGCATGGTCGAGCCGGTCGAGCGCGGCGGCCACGTGCAGGTGACAGGCGGTGGAGATGCCCAGCTCGCCGCCACTGTGGAAGTTCAGCCCGAGTCCGAACGCCCGGCAGATTCCTACGAGGTCCATCGTCGGTCCTACGCCGCCCCACTTGTGTACGTCGGCATGCACGATGTCGACGGCACCCATGCGTACGGCAGGGGCGAGGTCGTCGAGCGTGACGACGCACATGTTCGTGCACAGGGGCGTGCGGATCTCGGCGCGGACCCGGGCCATGCCCTCCAGCCCGGCGCACGGGTCCTCGAGGTACTCGAGTCCGAGGGCGTCGCTCTCGTGACCCGCCCAGATCGAGGCGGTCACGGACCAGGCGGCGTTGGGGTCGACGCGCAGCGCGAGGTCGGGCAGTTTCTCCCGCAGGGCCCGCAGCAGTGACACGTCGTGGCGGGCGTCGGCGGATCCCTTGAGCTTCAGTGCGGTGAACCCCTGCGCCGCCACGATCTCCGCGGCCTTGGTGGCAAGGGCTTTGGGCAGCTCGGCCGGCGCAACGTCGCCCACGGCGGCGGGCGTGACGAGGGCGGTGATGGGTACGACGGCACGCGCGGCGCCACCGAGGTGAAGGTGCAGCGGGACGTCCGCCGCCCGGCAGGTGAGGTCGAGGAACGCCATCTCCAGACCGGCGAGTGCGCAGTAGCCGAGGTAGCCGTAGAAGAACGGCACCATGGCGCAGCGGCGGCGTACCTCGGCGCTCGCGCGGGGATCGACGCCGACGAAGTCCTCGGCGAGCTTCCTCACGAGGGTGGCCGTCGGGCGGCCGTGCATCGTCTCGCCCCAGCCCGCCCGGCCGTCGTCCGTGCGGACCCGGATGACCGTCCGGGTGGTCGCGGACTTGGCCTCGAAACTCGACGCGAACGTCGTTGTCAAGGGGACGTTGACAACCCACACGTCGATGCCGGCAACCCGCATCGGCTCCTCTCCCAACCCCGCATCGGCCCCGACCCGTGCGGAGGTGGATGTGCCGTTCGCTCCGCAGGACTTTCGCGCGGCTGCACGCGCGCACAAGTCTCTCATCCCGGCGACCCCGGCGTCCTCGCCCGCCATGCCGAGGCGTTTTCGCCACGCGGCGGACCCTCGCGGAGGCGCACACTCCGACCTCAGGCGAGATGGACTGGCAGGCGTTCCAGTCCTCTGATCAGGCTGCTGTTCCGCCACCGTAACTCAGCAGGCGCCCCGGCCAGCCGTAACCCTGGGAAGCGGCCAAGCAGGCGCGTGAACGCGATCTCGCCCTCGAGCCGCGCCAGCGGAGCGCCCAGGCAGTAGTGGATGCCGTGGCCGAACGCCAGGTGACCTCCGGCCGGTCGCGTGAGGTCGAGCCGGTCCGGGTCGGCGAACCGCGACCCGTCATGGTCGGCGGAGGCGAGCGACACCAGGACGAACTCTCCGGCCGGAATCTCCACGCCCGTCGCTCCGTCGCCATCACGGGTCCCGTTGTCGGTGCCCAGCACCACCGGCTCTGCGGTGAACCGCATCGTCGCGAGGTTGACCGGTCCGTCGTAGCGGAGCAGTTCCTCGACCGCTCCAGGCAGGAGGGACGGATCTCGCTGGAGGTGGGCCAGTTGGTCGGGATGGCGGAGCAGGGCGAGCGTGCCGTTGCCGATGAGGTTGACCGTCGTCTCGTGCCCCGCGACCAGGAGCAGGAACGCCATCGAGACCAACTCGTGCTCGTCCAGCCGGTCCTCGTCGTCGCGGGCGTGGATGAGGGCTGTCAGCAGGTCGTCGCCCGGGTCGGCCCGCTTGTCGGCCAGGAGCCGGTCGAGGTAGCTGGCCATCGCATACGACGCGACCTGTACCTCCTCGTCCGTGCCGTCCGACACGATCGTCGTCGACCAGGCGCGGAAGTCGTCGCGGTCGGCAGGGGGTACGCCGAGAAGTTCGCAGATGACCGTGATGGGCAGTGGGAAGGCGAAGGTGTCGAGCAGGTCCACGGGTCCGTCGCCGACGCGCGCGGCCAGATCGTCGAGGAGTTGGTCGGTGATCGCCTCGATCCTGGGCCGGAGCCCGTCGATCCTTCGGGCCGTGAACGCCTTGGTCACCAGCTTGCGCAGCCTGGTGTGGTCCGGGGGGTCGGCGTTGAGCATGTGGGCCCGCAGGGACGCTGCGACGATCTCGTCGTCGCGCATGGCGTCGTCGTCGAACTGCTCGGTCAGGACACGCGGGTCCTTGCGCAACCGTGGATCGGCCAGCGCGGCCCGCGCCTCGGCGTACCTCGTCACGACCCAGACGTCCCACCCGTTCGGCAGCATGACCCGGCGTACCGGTCCTTCGTGTCGCAGCGCGGCATAGACGGCGTACGGATCGGTGAAGAAGCTCGGGTCGAGCGCCAGCGGTGCGGGTCTGGTCGTTCCGGGCATTCGCCCTCCTTCACAAGAACTCCTGGACCTTCGACACCTGGACAACGCACCAGAGCCAGGGTGAGATCCCGCCAACCAGAGCACGAGGGCTGTTCGGGGCCTCTGAACTGGTCAGGCTCGCAGGGATCTGGGCCCCAGATGTAAATCGGGGGAGCCGACGGTGGGGCCGCGGCTAAGGTCGTCCGCACTCATGCAGGCATACGCCGTCTTCCTCCTCATCCGTGCCATCGGTTCCTTCGCGGCCGCTGTCGCGTTCACACTGAACCTCGTCTACCAGATCGAGACCGTGGGCCTCGGCCCGCTGGAGCTGGTCCTGGTGGGCACGGTCATGGAGGTGAGCGCGTTCGCCGCGCAGGTGCCGACCGGCATCATCGCCGATCTCTACAGCCGGCGCCTGTCGGTGATCGTCGGGTACCTGCTCATCGGACTGGGCGTGTTGCTCCAGGCGCTCGTCCCGGAGTTCGCCGCGATCGTGGTCGGCAACGTCGTCTGGGGGATCGGTGCGGTCTGCGTCGACGGTGCCGAGGAGGCGTGGGTGAGCGGCGAGATCGGCGACGCCCGGGTCGGCGACGCGTTCACCCGCGGCGCCCAGGTGGGGCAGGCGGCGACCGTCCTCGGCATCGGCACCTCCGTCGCACTTGCCGGCGTGGACCTCAGTCTCCCGCTCCTCCTCGGCGCTGTCTGTTGGCTCCTTCTGGTGGGCGTCCTCGTCGCGGTCATGCCGGAGCGGGCGTTCGTACCCGCGCAGTCGCGCGAGCTCGGGTCGCTCGTCGCCATGCGCGCCCAGGTGGTCGACGGCGCCCGGGCCGTACGCGGGCGGGGAGTGCTGATCTGCCTGCTCGCGGCTGCGTTCTTCCTGGGGCTGGGCAGTGAAGGCTGGGACCGCCTGCAACAGGCGCACTTTCTGGACGACTTGAACTTCCCGTCATTCGGGACGCCCGTGGTGTGGTTCGGGGCGATGAGTGTCGCGAGCCTGGTGGGATCGATCGCTCTCACCCAGGTCATCCGCCGGCACATCGACGCCCTCCGGCCGGTACGGCTGGGCCGGATACTCGTGTTGGCACAGGTCGTCGTGGTCGGCGGCATCGTGGTCTTCGCGCTTGCGGGGGAGTTCTGGATCGCCGTCGCGGCGTGCCTCGTCGTGGGGTTATTGCGGTCGGCGTGCCAGCCGCTGTTGTCCACGTGGATGGTCGCGCAGACCGAACCCCGGACGCGGGCGACCGTGTTCTCGGCCGCCGGACAGGTCGACGCCGCCGGCCAGATCCTCGGCGGCCCGCCGGTCGGCCTGGTCGGCGAGCGGCTGACGATCCGCATCGCGCTGGTCACGACCGGTCTGCTGGCGGCACCGGCCATCGGACTGTACGCACGCGCGCTGTCGCACCTTCGGCGGTGATCGGGCCGATCCGGAGCGTCGCCGAACCAGTGTCGGACCCTCGGTAGGACGCCGGGAGGTCACCGAGAGGACCTCGGTCAGTCGCTCTGGGCGGCGTGTAATAGCAGGTCCCCGGCGCCGCCATCCCGTACCCTGACTCTCTATGTCTCCCCGTACGTCCTCGCCCCCACGACGTGCTCAGGCACGCTCGGCGAGCACGTCCCGTTCCCGTGCGAAGGCGAACAAGGGACGCGGCAGGGGACAGGGCAGGACGCGGATGACCCAGTCCCGCCGCCCACCCGCCCGCCAGGGGAGCCTCCTCGGGCGCGCCGCCACGGCGCTGGTCCGGCTGGTCGCCGGCATCTGGCTCGGCATCGCGCACCTGATCGGCGCCATCGTCCGGCGGATCGGTTCCAGTGCCCGCGAGCTCGATCCCGGACTGCGACGCGACGGTGTGGGCCTGTTCTTCGTCGGCCTCGCGATCGTCGTCGCGTCCGCCGTGTGGTGGAACATGCCGAACGACGTCGGCGAAGGCATCCGGGTCGTCGTGTCCGGCAGCGTCGGCTCACTCGCTTGGGCCATCCCGATCCTGCTCCTGCTCGTCGCGTGGCGCACGCTGCGCCACCCGGACCGCAACGGTCCCGGCGGGCGGCAGTTCATCGGCTGGGTCGCGATCCTCGGCGGCGTCCTCGGCCTCGTCCACATCCAGCACGGCATTCCGCGGCCGGAGAAGGGAATCGAAGACCTCGTCGGTGCAGGTGGCGCGATCGGTTATGTCATGTCATCGGTACCCTCCGACCTGCTCACTCCGTACGTCGCCGTGCCCCTGCTCGTGCTCCTGACGCTCTTCGGGCTCCTGGTGCTGGGTGGTACGCCGGTACACGCCCTGCCCGAGCGCAGCCGGGAACTGTGGGCGAAGGTCAACCCCAAGGCTGCTGCCGCGCAGGCCGGGGACAGCGCCGGCGACCAGACCAGCATCGACGAGGACGCCAAGCAGACCCAGCCGCTGCGCCGGTCCCGGTCCGCGCGCCGCCGGATCGCCGCGATGGCCAAGTCGAGCTCCGGTGCGGATGGCGACGACGAGACCGGCGACAAGCCCTACGACAGTCCGGTCCTGGAAGGCCGAGAGGTCGCCAAACGCGGAAAGAAGGGCGCGACCACCGCCGACGACACCGACCCTGCCGCCGACGGCGAGCCAGCCGCCGCGACCGCCGAGTCAATGAGCGAAGGCAAGGCCGGCAAGTCCGGCGGCAAGTCCGGCGAGGCACCCGCACACAGCCCGCTGCCGCAGCGGGTCGAGCAGCTGGCGCTCTCCGGTGACGTGACCTACGTCCTGCCCGCCGGAGACGTCCTCGCGCCCGGCTCGCCGCACAAGGCCCGCTCGAAGGCGTCGGACAAGGTCGTCGACAAACTCACCGAGGTGCTCGAACAGTTCGACATCGACGCGCAGGTGACGGGCTACACCCGCGGGCCGACGGTCACCCGCTACGAAGTCGAGCTCGGACCCGCCGTCAAGGTCGAGAAGGTCACCGCGCTCACCAGGAACATCTCCTACGCCGTGGCGAGCAACGAGGTGCGGATCCTTTCGCCGATCCCCGGCAAGTCCGCCATCGGCGTCGAGATCCCCAACACCGACAAGGAGATCGTCAGCCTCGGCGACGTACTCCGCTCGAGCGTCGCACGCAGTGACCACCACCCGATGGTGGTCGCGCTCGGCAAGGACGTCGAGGGCGGCTTCGTCGTCGCGAACCTCGCGAAGATGCCGCACCTGTTGCTGGCGGGAGCGACCGGCTCCGGCAAGTCGAGCTTCATCAACTCGATGATCAGCTCGATCCTCATGCGGTCGACGCCGGACGAGGTGCGGTTGATCCTGGTCGATCCGAAGCGGGTGGAGTTGACGGCGTACGACGGGATCCCGCATCTCATCACGCCGATCATCACCAATCCCAAGAAGGCCGCCGAGGCGTTGCAGTGGGTCGTGTCGGAGATGGACCGGCGCTACGACGACCTGGCCGCGTTCGGGTTCCGGCACATCGACGACTTCAACAAGGCCGTACGCACGGGGAAAGCGAAGCCTCCGCCCGGCAGCGAACGGGTACTCACGCCGTACCCCTACCTCCTCGTCATCGTCGACGAGCTCGCCGACCTGATGATGGTCTCTCCCCGCGACGTGGAGGACTCCGTCGTCCGCATCACCCAGCTCGCCCGGGCCGCCGGCATCCACCTGGTGCTCGCCACCCAGCGGCCCTCGGTCGACGTCGTGACCGGACTCATCAAGGCCAACGTCCCGTCCCGGTTGGCGGTTGCGACGTCCAGCATGGCCGACAGCCGGGTCATCCTCGACCAGCCCGGCGCGGAGAAGCTGGTCGGCCAGGGCGACGGACTCTTCCTGCCGATGGGCGCGAACAAGCCGATCCGGATCCAGGGCGCCTGGGTCACCGAAGCCGAGATCCGCAAGGTCGTCGACCACTGCAAGGTGCAGCTCACGCCCACCTACCGCGAGGACGTCACCGCAGCACCTGGGGCCAAGAAGGAGCTCGACGACGAGATCGGCGACGACATGGACCTCGTCGTCCAGGCCGCGGAGCTGATCGTGTCGACCCAGTTCGGGTCGACCTCGATGCTGCAGCGCAAGCTCCGGGTCGGGTTCGCCAAGGCTGGGCGGTTGATGGACATCCTGGAGAGTCGGGGGGTCGTCGGGCCGAGCGAGGGGTCGAAGGCGCGCGACGTCCTGGTCAAGCCCGACGACCTGGAGGAGTTCCTCCTCACCCTGCGCGGCGACTCCGACTGACGCGTTCTCTCCGCCCCGGCTGCGGAGTCGGCTCCGCTGACTCCTGACCTGGTGCCCGGGGGAGCCGGAGACAGAAGCTCGGGCGATCGTCGTCCGGCTCGTACCACGCTTCGCCGCCGTTGGCCTGGGCGAGATTGCGCACGATCCACAGCCCCAGCCCGGTGCCGTCAGCGTGCTGGCGAGCCTCCGGCCCCCTCCTGAAGCGTTCGAAGAGGTGGGGCTCGAACTCCTTGGGCACACCCGGTCCGTGGTCGCGGATGCGAATCTCCACGTCGTCGCCCTCCTCGCTGACCTCCACCTCGATGGGTGGCTGCCCATAGGCGAGCGCGTTGTCGAGATAGTTGGCGAGCATCTCCGAGAAGGTGTGCCGGTCGACGAGGATCACGGTGTCGGGGCTGCACGCCAGCTCGACGTCCTGGTACCGCCGGTCGAACGCCCCCAGCCGTTCGAGGACGAACTCCAGCACGTTGACCGGCTCGGCGCTCACCTGCGAGGTCTGCGCGTCGATCTTCGAGGCTGTCCGCAGCTTGTTGACGAGCGTCTGCAGGTGTTCGGTGCGTTCGGCGATGCGGTCGATGAGCTCGTCACGCTCGTCCTTGCCGCTGGCGGTACGCAGGAGCCGGAGGGACAGGGCAATGGCGTAGAGCGGGTCATTGAGTTCGTGGGCCGTCACAGCGATCACCACATCGCGCTGGTCGAGGGCGGCCTGGAGGGTCCGTACCGCGTGCCGGCGATGGGTGACATCACGCATCGCCGCGATGTAGAGCAACTCGTTGCCCCAGGCGGTGGTGGTGATCTGGATCTCGACGGCGGAGGCCCGACCGTCGGGCCTCACCACGTCGATCTCGCTCGACCCGTGCGGGACGATGGGAAAGCCGACCGGAGCGCCGATCAGATCGTGGACCCGGCGGCCCAGCAACGTCGCGGCCGCGGGGTTGCAGAACCGGATGATGCCGTCCGGACCGATCGCGACGATTCCGTCCGGTGTGGCAGTCACGGCCACCTGTCCCGCGTCCTGGTCCACCGTAGCCGTCGGCATCGTCTCGGCGAGCCCTTCCTCGGCCCCTTCGGCAAGCCTTTCGTCGATCCTGTCCTCGACCACCTGTGCGGCCTCGTCAGGCGGGTGCGGCCCCCGATGCGCCTGATCCGGGCCGGGCGTCGGCTGGGCCGCGGGCTGCGGCACGTCTGGTCGCCGGTCTCTGATGCCGCTCATTGGACCGCGTCCTCGTCTCCGTCGGTGCGTACGCCTCGGCCGCTGTCGGCGTCGACCCACCCGGACTCCTCGCTCACCGGTCGGCCGATGTGGAGGCCGGTCTCGTCGATCGTGACCCTGCGGATGCGTTCGTCGTGGGCGGTGCCACGTGCCTGGACGACGCTGACGGTGCGCTGGTTCTCCCCGGCGGCCTCGAAGTAGTGCAGGCGGATCGTGACGTCGGTGAGACCCGCGACCTCGATCGCGGCTGAACCCGTTGTCATGAGCCGGGCACGGTCAGGAGGCAGCGCGGTGAGGAGCGTGGTGATGTCGCGCTGTCGCAGGACCGAGCCCAGTCCGGTGAGGAAGTCCAGCAGGGTGCGCGGTGTGGCCACCCGTTCGAGCGCCGACAGGGTGTCGATGACGAGTCTGGCCGGATCGAAGTCGGCGATCGCATGCCGTAGCTGGCTGAAGTGGTCTTCCAGCGACGACATCTCCGGGTACTTCGCGACCACCTTCAGCTTCCCCGACCTCTCCATCGCATCGAGATCCATGCCCCAGCTGGCGGCGCTGCGGCCAAGCTGCTCACGGGTCTCGTCGAAGGTGTAGAAAAGGCAACGCTCGCCGGCCTCGACAGCGGCACTCGCATACTGCAGGCAGGTCAGGGTCTTGCCCGCGCCGGTCGGACCGGTGAGCAGCACAAGGGCGTCCTGGAAGAATCCGCCGCCACACATGACGTCCAGTTCCCGGATTCCGGAGGAGATGCGCACCCGCGAGGCGCGGTGGCGGGCGGGAACGAAGGCCAGAGGGAGGACGAGGATCCCTTCGTTGGGATCGATGGCGAAGAGCCACTCGCCGGTGCGGTGGGGAGCGCCACGGAACTTGAGGATCTCGATGGTGCGGCGGCGCCGCTCGTGTTCGAGCACGTTGCGCATCGTGATGACGTTGCTGTGGACGAACTCCTCGACGCCGTGACGTGACGTCGTGTCGTACTCCTCGGACTTCTCCGCGGTGATCACCGTGACGACACCGAGGTCGTCGAGCGCCGAGGCGACGCGGAACAGTTCGTCTCGGACGTCAGCGACGTCGGTGAACCGGGTGAGGATCGCGGCCATCGAGTCCAGCGCCACCCGGTGGGCGTCGGTCTTGCGGATGGCATGTTCGATGCGGGCGATCAGCGGTCCGAAGTCATAGGGGCCCAGGTGGGCGGCACGCCTGGTCTTGTCCTGGGAGGCGTCGACGAACGCCCACTTCCCTTCCTTCTCCCACGTCTCGACGTCGAGTCCGAGCGCCGCCGCGTTGGTACGGACGTCGTCCGGGTTCTCCTCGAAGGTGACGAAGACCCCGGGCTCGTCGAATCGCTGGATTCCCCGGGCAAGGAACTCCAGCGCGAACAGCGTCTTGCCGCTGCCTGCGGTCCCGGTCACCAGGGTGGAACGACCCGCGGGGAGCCCGCCGAGGGCAAGCTCGTCGAACCCGCTGATACCTGTCGGGACACGAGCGAGGTGGCGCGGGTCCTGGTTCACCTGCGGTCACCACCCGATCCGGCCTCCTCCATGACGGGAAATCCGAGGGCGGCCGCCGTGCGGTGCCGGTCCGAGAGGTCTCCGAACGCCCAGCGCTGCGGCAGTGGCATCAACCGGACGACGGTCGGTGCGATCAGAATGCCTTCGCTCTCGGCGAGGTCCGGGCGTTCGACCACGTCGATGATCTCGAGTTCGTAGCGACCGGGAAGCGCCGACTCGCACAACCAGCGCAGGTCCCGGACCGCCGCCTCGGTCCGTTCGGTCTGTCCGGCCACATAGAGCCTGAAGGAGTATGGCGTCACGATCGGAACACCTCTGGCGCCGAATTCGGGGGAGGGCCGGGTGGCGGGCGGTGCGCCGGACCGCGGCTACCCGTCGTCAACAGTGCCCCCTTCGAGGGACCGGCGGACGGGGGAATTCGTCCTCCGTGCCGAGGGCGTTCTGGATACCTGCGCCAGGACATCCGGCCACCGTCGTAGGACCTTCGCCGGAGCGGGCTGCCGCACGCGGCAGGGTGTCGGTGTCCGCCCGTCCGCCTTCGAAGAAAACGCCGGGGTTGTCGGGCTGTAGAGTCCCTGACGACGACATGACCGGGACCATGATCATGGAGGAGAGCGCTTGCGGATCGCCGTCACAGGTGCGAGCGGCAGGATCGGAACCGCGGTGGTGGCGGCCGCGCTCGCCGGTGGTCACGAGGTCGTTGCCCTTGATCGCGCGACAGCGGCACCACCCGATCCCGGGCCGGCCGCCGATGCCACCCCCGTGCCCCCGTCGACGTTCGTCACGCCGGACGGGACGACCGACGCCGCAGCGCCGGTCGCCTGGCTCGACGTCACCGATCTCGAGGCGTTCACCGCGCAGATCGACCGCTGCGACGCGCTGATCCACCTCGCGGCGATCCCGAGTCCGTGGGGGAGGCAGGCAGCCGACGTTCACGCCAACAATGTCCTCGGCAGCTACCACGCCTTTCTGGCCGCTGCCGAGGTCGGTATCCGCCGGGTGGCGTGGGCGTCCAGCATCAACGCCATCGGCGGCTACTACAGCCGGGCGCCGAGGTTCGACTACTTCCCGGTCGACGAGGACCATCCGAGCTACGCCGAGGATGCGTACAGCCTGTCGAAGTGGCTCGGCGAGCAGCAGGCCGACGCGATGGCCCGCCTCCACCCGGACCTCTCGATCGCGAGCATCCGCCTGCACGGTGCCCGGGCCGAGCACCCGAGGATCCGGCCGCGCGCGGAGGAGGAACCCACCGAGGACCGGCTTCGGACGGAGGCGCGGCATCTGTGGGGCTGGGTCGACATCCATGCCGTCGCCAGGGCGTTCCTGTCGGCGTTGACCGCCGACTTCACCGGCCACGAGGCGTTCTTCGTCGTCGCGCCCACAACCACGACGTCGGTGCCGTCGGCGGAGCTGCGGTCACGGTTCTACCCCGACGTTCCACTCCGTCGGTCCCTGGAAGGCCACGCCGGGTTCTACGACTGCGGCAAGGCCGCCAAACTCCTCGGCTGGACCCACGACACCTGATCCGCCCCGGGTCCGCCAGGGTTGCCGGACCTCCGAAGTCCTGCCGAACCTGCAGAACGAGGAGTACGCCATGAAGCTCGCGGAGATGGTTCCACCCGGTCCGGACTCGTCGACACTGCGCCGGCTCGTCGTCCAGGCGGGAGTCGAGTGGGCGATCGGCGGACTTCCGCAGACCAACGGACCGGACCGGCGGGGCACGGACCAGCCCTGGGATTTCGCGCCGCTGCTGTCGATGAAGCAGCGGTACGAAAGTGCAGGGCTGGGGCTCGCCGCCATCGAGGCCAGACCGCCGCTGGTCAAGGCGAAGCGAGGGCTGCCGGGCCGTGACGAGGAGATCGACGCTGTTTGCACGCTGATCGAGAACATGGGCCGGCTCGGTATCCCGGTCTGGTGCTACGAGTGGATGAGCGACTTCAACTGGCTGCGAACGAACACCGCCGTCCCGTCGCGTGGTGGCTCGTTGGTGAGCGGCTACGACCATGCGTTGATGCAGGCCGCTCCGCCTGCCGAAGCGGGGCCGCTCAGCGAGGAGACGCTCTGGGAGACGCTGGAGTACTTCCTGCGCCGGGTCGTTCCGGTGGCCGAGCAGGCGAACGTCAAGCTTGCCATGCACCCCGACGACCCGCCGCTCTCGCCGATCCGCGGCGTCGGCCGGATCATGCGCAGCGTCGACAACTACCAGCGGTTGCTCGACCTCGTGCCCAGTCCGGTCAACGGGATCACCCTGTGCCAGGGAAACTTCCGGTTGATGACCGATGACATTCCGGCAGTGATCAAGAAGTTCGGCCGGCAGGAGAAGATCTTCTTCGTCCACTTCCGCGACGTCCGCGGCACGGTTGTCGACTTCGTGGAGACCTGGCACGACGACGGGCCGACTGACCTGCTCGAGTGCCTGCGTACCTATCACGAGGTGGGCTTCGACGGGCCGATGCGTCCCGACCACGTGCCGACGGTCGAGGGCGACAGCAACGCGCATCCCGGCTACTCCCTCTACGGACGACTGTTCGCGCTCGGCTACATCCGCGGGATGCTGGAGAGCATCGGGCGCTGAGCGAGCGCGGGTGCCTTTAGCGGAGCTCGATTTGTCCGATATGTGAGGCAGGGTGGACTGGGGATTAGCCGCACGAGCGGTGGTACGGAAAGATGGGCGCCGATGACTCGTCCCGGCGCCACCTCCACCGCGGAGGGCACGACGACCCCGACGACGGTGGCACCGGTCACCGTCGCCATGGTGACTCTCGGCTGCGCCCGCAACGAGGTCGACTCCGAGGAGCTGGCCGGCCGCCTCGCGGGGGCGGGGTTCGCTCTCGTCGACGACGCCGCGGACGCCGACGCGGTGGTCGTGAACACCTGCGGCTTCGTCGAGGCGGCGAAGAAGGACTCCGTCGACCAGCTGCTCGCGGCTGCCGACCTCAAGGACGCGGGGCGTACGCAGGCCGTCGTCGCCGTCGGCTGCCTCGCCGAGCGCTACGGCGAGGAGCTTGCCGAGGCGCTGCCCGAGGCCGACGCGGTCCTCAGCTTCGACGACTACCCCGACATCGCGAGCCGGCTCCGAGGCGTTCTCGCCGGCGATTCGCACGTGCCGCACACGCCCCGGGACCGCCGCAAGCTGCTCCCGCTCACCCCGGCCGCGCGCGGGGGAGCCGCGACCGGGGGAGTCGCCGTGCCCGGGCATGCCGTCGTACGTCCGGACAGTGATTCGGGAACCCGCGGTTATTCGGCGCCAGCCGTTGGCACGGGAGATGTCGGCACGGGACCGGACCTGCCCGACGGCATCGCACCGGCGGCCGGGCCACGGGTGTACCGCCGCCGCCTCGGCACCGGCCCGTTGGCCCCGCTGAAGCTCGCGTCCGGATGCGACCGAAGGTGCACGTTCTGCGCGATCCCTCGGTTCCGCGGTGCCTTCCTCTCCCGCCCACCCACCGAGATCCTCACCGAAGCCCGCTGGCTCGCTGGGCAAGGCGTCCGCGAGCTCTTCCTGGTGAGCGAGAACTCCACGTCCTACGGCAAGGACCTCGGCGACCTCCGCCTCCTCGAGAGCCACCTGCTGCCTGAGCTCGCCGCCGTCGAGGGGATCTCCCGGGTCCGGGTGTCCTACCTTCAGCCAGCGGAGATGCGGCCCGGACTGGTCGAGGCGATGACCTCGACGCCTGGCGTGGCAGCGTACTTCGACCTGTCGTTCCAGCACGCCAGCCCCACGATCCTGCGGCGGATGCGGCGCTTCGGCGACACCGCACGGTTCCTCGCGCTGATCGACCAGATCCGGGCCGCCCACCCGACCGCTGGCGTCCGCAGCAATGTCATCGTCGGCTTTCCCGGCGAGACTGCTGAGGACTTCGACGAGCTGTGCGAGTTCCTCCAGGCGGCGCGGCTGGATGTCGTGGGGGTCTTCGGCTACTCCGACGAGGACAACACCGAGGCGGCGACATACTCCGGCAAGCTCGACGAGGACGAGATCGCGTCCAGGGTCCAGCGGGTGACCGAGCTGGCCGAGGAGCTCACCGCGCAACGGGCGGAGGACCGGATCGGCGAGCTCGTCGACGTGCTCGTGGAGAGCGCCGGTGACGGTGGTGTCGAAGGGCGTGCCGCCCACCAGGGACCCGAGGTCGACGGCACCACCCGCCTCGACGGTGTGGTGTCGGCGACGGTAGGTGAGCTGGTGCGTGCCCGCGTCGTCGACACCGACGGGGTTGACCTGATCGCGTCGGCCCTGCCGCCGGACGACGGTCATCCGGAAGCGGAACTGGCCTCGGTGCCGGCTGGAGGAGATCGCGGGTGACTCAGGTGTCTGAACGCCGTGTGAGCGCGTGGAACGTCGCCAACGCCGTCACTGTCCTGCGGATCGCCCTCGTACCCATCTTCTGCTGGTTGCTCTTCACCAGCGCCGAGCCGGGCGACGCCTCCCTGCGCTATGTCGCCTTCGGCGTCTTCGTGTTCGCGGCACTCACCGACAAGTTCGACGGGGAGCTGGCGCGGCGTCGCGGTCTGGTGACCGACTTCGGGAAGGTCGCGGACCCACTCGCCGACAAGGCTCTGGTCGGCGCGGCCCTGGTCGGGCTGTCGCTACTCGGCGAGCTCGCCTGGTGGATCACGGCGCTCGTGCTGGCCCGTGAGTTCGGCATCACGGTGCTGCGGTTCTGGGTGATCCGTTACGGCGTCATCTCCGCGAGTCCCGGCGGTAAGGCGAAAACTCTGCTGCAGACGGTCGCGATCAGCCTGTATCTGCTCCCGCTGGAGGGTCTGCCCAGGCTGCTGGCCGAGCTGACCATGGGGCTCGCCGTCGCGCTGACCGTCATCACCGGCCTGGACTACGTCATCCGCGCGCTCCGGCTCCGGCAGAGTGGGCGGAGTTGAGCACCCCGCCAGTCGGTGACCTGGCCGGCCGTTGTCATGGCCTGCTGGACAGGGTTGGTGCCACGGTCGCGACCGCCGAGTCGCTCACCGGTGGTCTGGTGGCTGCCGCCCTCACGTCCCGGGCGGGCTCGTCGAAGGTCTTCCGCGGCGGCGTGGTGGCGTACTCCGTCGACCTGAAGGCGGCCCTGCTCGGCGTACCCGACGAGGTGTTGGAGCGGCACGGTCCGGTGCATCCGGCCACGGCGCAGGCGATGGCGGTCGGCGTGCGGGACCGACTTGGCGCCGACTACGGCATCGCCACCACCGGGGTAGCTGGACCGGAGGCTCATGGCGAGCAGCCTGTTGGCACCGTCGACGTTTGCTGTGTGGGACCCGGAGGGCCTGTCGTACGCCGGTACCAGCTGACCGGCGATCGGGACACGATCCGCGGATCCGCCGTCGCGGCCGCGCTGGAGATGCTCGCCGACACCGTGGTGCGCGACAACGCAAGGTCGTGATCTACGCCATGAGCGTACGCATCTGAGCGGACCGTAGGCGGTGCGGTGTCGTCATGGCGAACCGATCCCGGGTACGGTGGGTGCAGCTTGGGGAAGTGCACACGTCCGGTCGCGCCGCGTCTGCGACGGTTTCGGGCTTCCGGCCTGGAGATGAGAGGGGAGCGCCCATGGTCCTGGTTCGTCACCTGCTGGGTGGCGTTCTACGCCGCCAGCGCCTGCGGCAGGGGCTCACCCTCCGCGAGGTCTCCGTCGACGCCCGGGTGAGCCTGGGCTACATCTCCGAGGTCGAGCGCGGGCAGAAGGAGGCCTCGAGCGAGCTCCTGGCCGCGATCTGTGCCGCTCTCGAGGTGCCCCTGTCCGACGTGCTCCGCGAGGTCAGCGACGAGATCGACAAGATCGAGACCCCGCTGGTCCCGGCGACCGTCCCCTCGTCGACGATCACAAAGGTCACCGCGAAGCGGATCGAAGCGTCCCAGATCGACGCCAAGCTCATCGAGGGCAAGCGAATCGAGGGCCGTCGAATCGAGACGAGCCAGATCGAGACCCGCCGAATCGACAAGTCCCGGATCGAGCCGGCACATGTCGACAAGGCCCGGATCGAATCGGGACAGATCGACGACACCCCCGTCGAGGCCGCCAACGCACACCGCGCCGTGGTGGTCGCCGCCTGACGCTGGTCGGGAACCGCCGTGGATCCCTCGACCTACTCCGAAGGGCCCGCGCTGTTTTGCGATCGGGCGGGTTGGCACGACGGGCACCAGTAGACCACGCGTTCCTTGCCCGCCGGGCCGACCTCGCCGCGCCGGATCGGTGTCCGGCATCGGCGGCAGGGTTCGCCGGCGCGTCCGTATGCCCAGTGCTGGTGTCCCCGGCGTAGGTTGCCGGTCGTCGCCTGCTCGGGATGGTCGCGGTTGGTCCAGAGCAGCTGTCTGGCCAGGCGCACCATCCGCGACAGGTCGCCGGCGTCGCGCACCGGTGTCAGCGGGTGGACGCCGCGCAGAAATAGCAGTTCGGTGCGATAGAGGCTTCCGATGCCGGCGAGGTTTCCCTGGTCGAGGACGGCCTCGCCGATCGGACGGTCGGGTGCGACGAGAAGCCTGCGGACAGCCTCGTCGGCGTCCCAGTCACCTCCCAGCAGATCCGGCCCCAGATGGCCGACGACCGTCGCCTCGGCGGCGGTGGCGAGAAGGTCCACCCGAGCCAGCCGTCGCCCGATGGCGACCGCCGCCTGGTTGGCGAGGATCACCCGCACCGGCTCGCGAGTGCCGGGCCATCGCGCGCCGGCCCGTTCGATCCGCCACGTCCCTTCCATGCCGAGATGGGTGTGGAGGGTCAGATCGGGCTCGATCCGGGTCAGCAGGTGCTTGCCGCGCGACACTACTTCGCGTACCAGGCGGCCGGTGAGATCGTCGGTCGCATGCTGGGGCACCCGCAGCTCAGCGGCCGTGAGCCTACGCCCGGCTAGGACAGCATGCAGCCTGCGCCCAGAAAGCCAGACGGTGTCACCCTCGGGCATGCTGTCCAACGCCTTCGGCCATGCGCCATTCTCCCCACAGGCGGATGCGTGCCGGCGCCGTCATGCCCGTGCTGCGCGGCGCGGCCTGTTGGCGACCGGTGCCGGGCTGTGACGAACCGCACCAGTGTGCTCGGGTGATCGCGACACGAGGCCTGGGGACCACCGCTGGGTGTGGCTCGGGCAGGCTGGTCGGTATGGAGTTCTCCGAGGTCGTACGCAAGCGCCGGATGGTCCGAAACTTCGATCCCTCCCGGCCGGTCGATCCCGCCGCCGTCGAGCGGATCCTCGACAATGCGGTCCGCGCGCCGTCGGCGGGGTTCAGCCAGGGTTGGGCCTTCCTCGTGCTGGAAACTCGAGAGGGGATCGACCGGTTCTGGGCCGCGACGACACCGCCGGGCGGCGGCTCGGACACGTGGTCGGAGGGCATGCGACGGGCGCCCGTGCTGGTGGTGGCGCTGTCGTGCAAACGGGCATACCTCGACCGGTACGCCGAAACCGACAAGGGCTGGACCGATCGCGGCGAGACCCGGTGGCCGGTGCCGTACTGGCACATCGACACCGGCATGGCTGCCCTGCTCATGCTGCTCACCGTCACCGACGAGGGTCTCGGCGCCTGCTTCTTCGGGATCCCGCCTGAGCGCACAGCCGCCTTCCGGAAGGAGTTCGGCGTACCCGAGGACCACACGCCGATCGGTGTCGTGGCGCTCGGCCATCGGGCGCCGGACCGGCCTTCACCGTCACTGAAACGCGGCCGCCGCAGCTCCGACCACGTAGTCCACCGCGGTCACTGGTAGCCGCCTCTTCCTTGTTGGAGGTATCTCGCCAAAGAAGGCGAGATACCTCCAACAAGCCGGGGCCGTGCCCTCGGTCGGACTCGAGGTCAGCGGCCGAACTCCTTGGGTTCGATCTCGCCGTTCTCGACTCCGGTCTCCCATGCCTTCTGGTACCGCGTGGCCAGCTCGGCCAGCCCGGCGTCCACATCGGTGTCGGGCTCGAGAATCAACCCGATGACCGTCGTCGCGGTGTCCTTGCCTTCGAGGCTGAGCACGGAGCCGGGATTCTTCGGCCACTGCTGGTCGTTGTCTGTCGGCCGGAACAGCTGGAGAGAGGCGTTCTCCTTGGCCACCGGTGAGTCCCATGCCTCCTCGCTCAGTGGCGGGATGCCGTTCTTGGCGAGCGTCTCCTGCATCTCCGGGCCGACCAGCACCCCGAACACCGTCGCCGCGGCCTCCGGTTCCTCGGTCCTGGAGGAGATGGCAACGGGGAAGCCCGCGTTCATCGGCGACCGGACCGGGGTCGTGCCGTCGGGAACGGGAATCGGGCCGGTGCCGAGGTCGACTTTCGAATCCAGCTGCTGAAGTCCGCCGACGATGCTCCCGCTGGTGAGAACCATGCCCACCTTGCCCTCGGCGAACGACGAGAGGAAGACGTCATAGTCCATCGTCTCCGCACCGGGATAGACGGTCTTGTCCTTGATCAGGGTGCGGAAGTGTTCGACGCTCGATGCGTACTTCTCGGACTCGAATTTCCCCGTGGACTTGTTGAAGAGGCCGTTCTGCGCCAGGTCACCGTACGCGGAGAGGATCGGCAGGTCGAGCGTCCATCCCTGGAAGCCGACCCAGCCCATCGGAAGACCGACGCCGTATGCATCGCCGCCGCCGGCCTTGGTGATGGCCCGTGCCGCCTCCTCGACCTCGGAGAAGGTCGTCGGTGGGTCGTCCGGATCGAGCCCTGCCTTCTCGAAGAGCTCACGGTTGATGGCCAGCCGTACGGTGAACGTCGTCGTCGGGATCGCGTACGGCCGCCCGCCCCACACGAGCTCGCTGGTGTCCTGGAGGTAGGGATCGGCGTCTTCGAGCAACTTGTCGTTGACGAGGCCGTCCAATGGCTGCACCCAGCCCGCCGCGACGAAGCCACCCATCTGCGCGCTGGGTGCGTGGAAGATGTCCGGCGACCGTTCTGTCTGGAAGCCGAGCCGGACGATTTCTTCGTACTTCTCGGTCGCCTGTGGTTCGAACCGCACCTTGATGCCGAGCTCGCGCCCTTCCTTCGCGTTCCACTTCTTGAAGAACGCCTGGCGCGCGCTCGCCTCGGCGCCGGCTCGGTCCCACACCACGACGGTCTTGACGTCCCCACCGTCGGACCCGTCGCCGGTCGACCCGCCGTCACCTCCGCAGGCGGCCAGGAGGGCCGCGACGAGTCCGGCCGCGGTCAGCGCCGCAGCACTGCGCAATCTCATGTTGTCTCCCTTCGTTGGGAAAACTCGTTGACGGTCGCGTCCGGGCGTGGAGTGGCGCGCCCGCTGGTGACGGTGGCGAGCCAGGCCCACAGCGCCGGAACGCTGAGCCAGTACGGAACCCAGACCGTGGTCGGTAGCAGGACTCCGACGACGAGGAGCGCGGCCGTCCCCACCGCGCACAGGGCGGCGAGATCGGGCCGCCGGATCGCGCGCAGGTACGAACAACGCAGCGCATCACGCGCGCCGTTCCCGCGTACCGCGAGCAGCGGGAAACTCCACTGGACGGCGATCAACCAGGTCACGGAGACCGGGACGACGACCATCGGCAGTACGGCGCCCCAGCTGCCACCGGGCGAGGGACCGAATAGCGCGGACGCCGTGACGACCGAACCCGCGACGGTGACAAGGGCGAGGCGCAGGGCCGAAGCGAAGCAGGCGCGGGCCTCCCCCCAGCTCTCGGCGAGGGTCGGCGTGGAGGTTCCGTCCGCGATCGTCGTGACGGTACGCACCAACACGACGGTGGCCGCGGGTGCCGTCACCACCGGCAGGCACAGCAGCAGCCACACCACGCTGGCGCGGAGCAGAGCGACCCAGCCGGCGAGTAGGCGGTAGGGCAGACCGTCGACGGCGAGGAGCCCGCTCATCCGTCGATCCCCCTGGTCCGAAAGCCCGCTCATCCCTTCACCGCTCCCTCGGTCCAGCCGCGGACGAAGAAGCGCTGCAGGACGATGAATACCACCACGATCGGGATCAGCGCCATGTTGGCACCGGCGAGCACGACGTTGTAGGCCGCCATTCCTTCCACCGCGTCGTACTGCAGTGCCGAGACTCCGACGATCAGTGTGCGCAGGTCGGGCGCGGCGAGAGAGAAGGCCAACGGCACCTGGTAGTTGTTCCACGACGCCTGGAAGCCGAGCACGATGGTGGTCACGAGGATCGGTGCCATCAAGGGGAGGGCGACGCGGCGGTAGGTGCCGAAGAAGCCGCAACCGTCGACCCGGGCCGCGTCCTCTATCTCCGTGCCGAGACCGCTGACGAACGCCTTGACGAGATAGACGTGGATCACCATGATTCCGGCGTACTCCACGAACGTCATGCCCAGCAGGTTGTCGATGCCGAGCGCGCGGGCGATCTTGTACTGCGGATAGAGCATCGCGGTCGTGAGGCCGATGAACAGCGTCGCCATGTAGACCGCTTCGAGTATCCGTTGGCCCGGCAGGCGTTTACGCGCCAGCACGTAGCCGGACATGCTGGAGGCGAACGTGTCGAAGACGACGACACCCGTGGTGACGAGGACGCTGTTGAGGAAGTAGCGGGCGAAGTTGGACCGTGTCCAGGCATCGAGATAGTTCGACCATTCCCAGGTGCGCGGAAGGAGTCCAGGGCGAGTGGAGATGATCTGGTCGAGCGGTGACAACGATGCGAGCAGTCCGAAGACCAGCGGGGTGAGCATGCCGGCGGCCAGCACTGTCAGCAGGATCAAGAGGACGCTCACCCGCACCCATCCGGCCGGCGTACGTCGTGGTCGCCGGCCGGGGACTCGGTGTGCACCGGCGGACACCTGCTGCTCCTCGCGTGCGGGAGCCTCGGTCCTCGCGCTCATGCCTCGTGCCTCCTGACCAGACGCAGGTACGCCACCGAGACGACGCCGACCACCACGCTCGCGGACACGCCCAGTGCGGCCGCGTACCCGATCTGCGGGATCGCCGTCGGTTCGAAGAAGAACCGGTAGATGTAGGTGAACATCACGTCGGTCGCTCGCGCCGGGCCGCCGTCGGTGAGTGTCTTGACCAGGTCGAACGACCGCAGGATGCCGATGATGGAGATGAGGACCACGATCCGCGCGACGGGCATGAGCATCGGCAGGACGATGTGCCGGAACGTCTGCCACTCGCCGGCCCCCTCGACCGCGGCGCTCTCCGTGAGCTCGGTCGGGATCGTCATCATGCCGGCGAAGAACAACAGCATGTTGATGCCGACATGCGCCCACACGCCAACGCCGATGAGGCTGAGCAGGGCGTTCGTCGCGTCGCCGAGGAAGTTGACCGGGGAGTCGACGAGCGAGGTCGCCAGCAGGACCTGGTTGAACGGCCCGCCGATGTGGCGCAGGAGGAACCCGAAGACGATTCCGATGATCGCGGGGGAGAGGACGTAGGGCAGGAAGTAGATCGTGCGCAGGATCGTGCCACCACGCACGCCGCGGAAGAAGGCATACGCCAGCGCCAGCGCCAGCGGCACCTCGAGCACCAGGCGTCCTCCGGTGAACTGCAGTGTCGTGACGACGGATTCCCACCACTGGCTGTCCCGACCGACGCGGGCGTAGTTGTCAAGACCGACGAACGTCGGCTCGGTGAAGCCGTTCCACCGGTGGAAGCTGTAGTAGATGAGCCAGGCGATGGGAACCAGTGCGAACGCGGCATAGGGAAGGAACGCGGGGAGAAGCATGAACCAGGCCGCGGAGTTCTCGCGGTGACGCCAACCCTCGCGACGAGGTCGAGGGAGCTTCGCGCGTCGCATGGTTCCCCCATTCACCGTGAAACGATTCACGGTTCGCCGAGGCTACGAAGGCTGACCAGGCCTGTCAAGCGGTCTCCACCGGCCCCTACCGGCGGGCTTGGGAGACCTGAGACCAAGCGCCCTCCCCGCAAATGACCACGCTGAGCAGGGCCGCGGAACCGTGAATAGGCGTCAACACCCGTCCCGGCGTACGCAAGCCTGGCCGACCAGGCGAGCTATCCCTCCGGATCGACCCAGTCGAGCTACCCCTCCGGATCGATCCAGGCGAGCTATCCCTCCGGAGCGACCCAGTCGAAGGTGCGGGTGACCGCCTTCTTCCAGCTCGCGTAGTCGCGTTCGCGGACCTTCGCGTCCATCGCGGGTGCCCAGCGCCTGTCTTCCTGCCAGTTGCTACGCAGGTCGTCCTGGCTGGACCAGAAGCCGACCGCGAGACCAGCGGCGTACGCGGCTCCCAGCGCCGTCGTCTCCGCGACCTGCGGCCGGATCACCGGCACGTCGAGGATGTCGGCCTGGAACTGCATGAGCAGTTCGTTCACGACCATGCCGCCGTCGACCTTGAGCTCGGTGAGGTCCACGCCGGAGTCGGCGTTCATCGCATCGACGACCTCGCGGGTCTGATAGGCGGTCGCCTCCAGAGTCGCACGGGCGATGTGCCCCTTGTTGACATAGCGGGTCAGGCCGACGAGGACGCCACGGGCGTCCGACCGCCAGTACGGCGCGAAGAGGCCGGAGAACGCGGGAACGAAGTACGCCCCGCCGTTGTCGTCGACCGAACGTGCCAGCTCCTCGATCTCCGACGCGCTTCTGATCAGTCCCAGGTTGTCCCGCAGCCACTGCACGAGCGCGCCGGTGACCGCGATCGAGCCTTCCAGGGCATAGACGCAAGGCTCGTCGCCGATCTGGTAGCAGGCGGTCGTGAGGAGTCCGTTCTCGCTCCTGACCCGCTCGGTACCGGTGTTGAGGAGCAGGAAGTTGCCGGTGCCGTAGGTGTTCTTCGCCGTACCCACGTCGAAGCACACCTGCCCGAACGTCGCCGCCTGCTGGTCGCCGAGGTCGCCCGCGATCGGTACACCGGGGAGCAGACCGCCCCTGCGTACTTCGGCGTACACCTGTGACGACGGCCGGATCTCCGGGAGCATCGACAGCGGAATGCCCATGTCCGCGGCGATCTCGGGATCCCACCGCAGGGTCGCGAGGTCCATGAGCATCGTGCGGGACGCGTTGGTGACGTCGGTGAGGTGAAGACCGCCGGCGGGGCCACCGGTCATGTTCCACAGCAACCAGGTGTCCATCGTGCCGAAGAGCAGTTCGCCACGGTCGGCCTTCTCCCGAGCACCCTCGACGTTCTCGAGGATCCAGGTCACCTTCGGCCCCGAGAAGTACGTCGCGAGCGGGAGCCCCACCCTGTCCTTGTAGCGATCCGCGCCGCCTCCGAGCGCGCCCAACCGCTCACAGATCCGGTCGGTACGGGTGTCCTGCCAGACGATTGCTGGATAGACCGGTTTGCCGCTCGCGCGCTCCCAGACGAGGGCCGTCTCACGCTGGTTCGTGATGCCGACCGCGGCGATGTCGGCGGCACTGATGTCCGCCCGCGCCAGTGCGCCCGCGGTCACCTCGCGGGTGTTGGTCCAGATCTCTTCGGCATTGTGTTCGACCCAGCCCGCCCGCGGAAACATCTGCTCGTGCTCGAGCTGATGCACGCTCACCACCCGGCCGGAGTGGTCGAAGACCATGCACCTGGTGCTCGTCGTGCCCTGGTCGATGGCAGCGACATACGTGCTGCTGCGCTTGTCGGCGACCTCACTGCGTTCGGTCATGTGACCTCCTTCGTCGGTCCCATGACCGTGGTGCTGTGTTTGTCGATGACCTCACTGCGTTCGGTCATGTGCACTCCCACTCCGCTGGCCGATGAGTCTGCAGGTAGCGTACGAAGCGGCGCGAGGTGCAGGGGAGGGTGTATGGCAAGTGTCGAGCGACTTCTCGCCGCGGCGCATCACGTTGTGTGGAACGAAATTCGCTGTGTCGTGCCGGACAATGGCCGTTGCCAAGGCTCCCCGCCTCCGCGGGATCGGCCGGCGGGCCGGCATATTCCCGAATGGGGTCTGACGGAAATTCGAGAGTCACGACCTGGCAGGTTGTGGTAAGGGCGATGACTCCTATCGGTGGGCCCTCCACAGGATTCGCGGCGTTGTCGAACCGTTCACGAATGGCCGTCCAGGGCGGCGTTTCACCACGCCTCCGCATGCCGATCCTTTCTAGTAGATTGATCATCTGCTGGGGACGTCGAGACGTACGTACATACCGGGCGAATTCGAGGCGAGAGTTGTGAGGAGTTCTGCGAGGCTGGGTCCGCAGGAACGTGCGGACGCCTGGTCCCGGCTCGGCCAGCACACCTTCGACGTACTGGTCATCGGTGGTGGTGTCACCGGTGCCGGCACCGCGCTCGACGCCGTGACCCGAGGACTCGACACCGCCCTGGTCGAGGCGCGCGACTTCGCCAGTGGGACGTCCAGCCGGTCCAGCAAGCTCTTCCACGGCGGCCTGCGCTACCTCGAGCAGATGAACTTCGGCCTCGTCGCCGAAGCGCTCCGGGAGCGCGACCTCATGCTCACCCGGATCGCACCACACCTGGTCAAGCCGGTGCCGTTCATCTACCCGCTGAAGCATCGGATGTGGGAGCGGCCCTACGTCGGATCAGGGCTGCTGCTCTACGACGCGATGGCGCGCGGACGTTCTGTCCCACCGCACCGGCACCTCACCCGCACCGGAGCGCTCCGGCTCGTTCCCGGGCTGCGTCAGGACGCGCTCGTCGGTGCGATCCGCTACTACGACGCCCAGGCTGACGACGCCCGGCACACCCTCACCGTGATCCGGACCGCCGCCCGCTACGGCGCGGTCGTACGAAACTCCTCGGAGGTGACGGAGTTCCTCCTCGAGGGTGGCCGGATCGTCGGCGTGAAGGTCCGTGACGTCGACTCCGGCGACACCACGACGATCCGGGCGAAGGTCGTGATCAACTGCACCGGCGTGTGGACCGACGACATCCAGCGGCTGACCGGCGGACGCGGCCGGTTCAAGGTCCGGGCGTCGAAGGGCGTGCACGTGCTCGTCGCGCGGGACCGCATCGCGTCCGAGGCGGGCCTCATCCTTCGCACGGAAAGGTCGGTGCTCTTCGTCATCCCGTGGGGCAACCACTGGATCATCGGCACCACCGACACCGACTGGACCCTCGACCTCGCCCACCCGGCGGCGAGTCGCGCCGACATCGACTATCTCCTCTCGCATGTCAACGAGGTCCTGGCCGTACCCCTCACCCGCGAGGACATCGAGGGTGTCTACGCCGGGCTACGCCCGTTGCTGGCAGGGGAGTCCGAGCAGACCAGCCAACTCTCCCGCGAACACGCCGTTGCCCGGCCGCTGCCCGGATTGGTGTCGATCGCGGGCGGCAAGTACACCACCTACCGCGTGATGGCGAAGGATGCGGTGGACGCGGCCCGCCCTGACCTCGGGCAGTCCCTCCCGCCATCGGTGACCGAACACGTTCCGCTGGCGGGCGCCGAGGGCTATCACGCGCTGGTCAACCAGGTCGACGCGCTCGCCGACACCTACGGGCTGCCGGTCTGGCGGATGCAGCGGCTCCTCGACCGGTACGGCTCGCTGGTCGATGAGTTGCTGGACCTCGCCGAAGCGGACCGGAGCCTGCTCGAACCCCTGCCCGGCGCGGGTGAGTACCTCAGCGTCGAAGCGCGGTACGCCGCCAGTCACGAGGCCGCCGTCCACCTCGACGACATCCTCGCCAGGCGTACCCGGATCTCCATCGAGGTGCCGCACCGGGGTACCGAGACCGCCGAGTCGGTCGCGACCCTGGTGGCGGACGTTCTCGGATGGGACAAGGCACGGATCCGGAACGAGGTGGAGGTCTACCAGGCGCGGGTCGCCGCGGAGCGTGAGTCTCAGACCAAGCCCGACGATCTCAGCGCCGACGCCGAACGCCTGCTGGCTCCGGACACCCGCAAGCTAGCCGTCGGCCGCGCCCTGGGCTGAACCGACGGCCGCGCCGACGGGCTCGGGCAGGCCGGTCGGTTCGGGCTGGCCGGTCGGTTCGGGCTGGCCGTTCGGTTCTGGCAGGCCCGCGGCGGCAGGGGCATGGGGTCGGAAGGCCTCGTACAGAGCGGCCACGCAGGTCGACGTCTGAGTCACCGGTACGACGAGTGCGACCGGTGCGGTCAACGGCGGGTCGATCGGCAGGACCGCCACCTTTCTGGGTGCACTGCCGCGCTCCGCGTCGGCGTAGATCGCCGTCCATTCGCCGACTCCGGATCCGATCTCCACAAGAGCGTTGGTCACGCTCGACACCGGTCGGCCGGTGCGCGGCTCGAATCCGGCGCGACGGCAGGCGCCCAGGACCAGGTCCCCGAGCAGCCGGTCACACCCCGGTTCCGGAAGGCGGAGTGGCAGGTCGGCGAGCTGCTCGAGCCGTACCGCTGGCTGTCCGGCGGCGGGGTGGGAGGTGGGTACGGCGACGTACACCTGTTCTTGCCACAGCTCGATCGTCCGCAGGTCCGGATCGGCAGGTGCCGCGCGGACGAGCGCGAGGTCCAGCTCGCCACGGCGCACGGCTGCCAGCTGGTCGTGCGCTGGTCGACCGTCCAGCTCGGTACGAAGGCCAGGAGCGAGCCGGCTCAGCGCGTCGAGGGCGGATTCGAGGGTGGCGGCCAGCCCCGGGCTGGTCCCGATCCGCAGGAACCGGGTGCCAGCCGTCGCCAGCTGCGAGGCCACCGCCTTGGCGTGGTCGGCGGCCGCGAGGACCTTGCGAGCCTCGGAGAGGAGCCGCTCACCGGCATCGGTGAGCCGGACCGTCCGCGACGTACGGTCCAGAAGCTGGAGGCCGAACTCGCGTTCTAGCCTGGCGATCTGCTGGCTCACCGCGGGCTGGACGACGTGCATCCGTTGCGCGGCCCGGCCGAAGTGCAGATCCTCGGCCACGGCGACGAAGTACCGCAACTGCCGGAGTTCCACGTCCGCCTCCCGTCATCCCGCAGCCATCACGATTCCTGATCGCTGCACAGGTCAACCGCGCCTTGGTCACGGAGCTTCCCACCGGTTGGCTGGTGGACAGGCGTGGACGGCCGCCGGGTGCGGGGAAGGACCGGCCGGCGTCAGGTGGTGAGGCGCGAGAACGATGAGGAAACGAGGGAGTACGCATGCGGGTCGGGCTGTGGATCGAGGGACAACTCGGGGCACCTGTCGAGGAGGTGGTCAGGCAGGTGAGCGCGGCGGCCGAGGCGGGTTACGCACGGGCGTGGATCGGCGAAGTCGGCAGCTGGGACCCCCTGACCCTGCTCGCAGTGGTGGGACGGCACGTTCGGGAGATCGAGGTCGGGACGGCGATCGTCCGGACCTATCCGCGGCACCCGCTGGCGCTCGCCGCACAGGCTCTGACGGTCCAGGCAGCGACGGGGAACCGCCTCGTCCTCGGCCTAGGGCCGAGCCACGCACCGATCATCGAGAACGAGTACGGCCAGTCGTTCTCGGCTCCAGGGCGCAACATGCGGGAGTACCTGTCCGCCCTGACGCCGTTGCTGCGTGGCGAGTCCGTGGCGTACCACGGTGAGAGCTGGACCGCCGTAGGTGGGATCGGGGTGGCGGGCGCCGACGCGCCCCCGGTCCTGGTGTCCGCGCTCGGCCCGGTCATGCTGCGGGTCGCGGGCGAGTTGGCGGACGGCACGATCACCGCGTGGGCGGGACCCCCGACGATCGACGACATGGTCAGGCCCGCGCTGGAGCGGGCGGCCGCGGGCGCAGGACGACGTTCGCCGGCCGTGGTGGCATCGGTGTGCGTGTGCGTCACCGCCGATCCCGATGGAGCGCGCCGATGGGTGAACGAAACGTTCGGCCGGGCGGGGGAGCTTCCGAGCTACCGGGCGGTGCTCGACCGGGAGGGGTTGGCAGGGCCCGGAGACGCCGTGGTCGCCGGTGACGAGACCGCCGTCGAACGGGGTCTGCGCCGGTTCGCCGACGCGGGCGCCACCGAGATTCTGGTGATTCCCGTCGGTACCGCGCAGGAGAAGACCCGGACGGTCCAGACGCTCGGCAGCCTCGCACCGTCGCTCCACGCCGGGTGAGAGGGCGTTCACGCAGACCTGTTGCCTGCGGGCACCGCGCTGGCTTCGGCGTCGTTCGCTGGCGGTCGTCCTCCGTGCGTCGCGTGGTGTCAGCCACGGAGGCGGAGTCCGCGTGGGGTGGTGTGGAACCCGGCCGATTCGAGCGCGCTGGCCAGCGGACTGACTCCCTCGGGATGGTTCCGCTGGCGTAGGACCGCTTCGCCGTCGACCCGTTCGACGCTGAGCTTGCCGAGCACGCCGTCGCGGACGGCGAGGGCGAGGGCGTCGACCGCCGGTTGCAGGGTGGCCGGGTCGTCGGACCAGGTGAGCAATGTGCGCCCGCCGCGTTCGACGTAGAGGACGAGCTCGCCGTTGACCTGGACGACGAGCGCGCCGGCCTTCCGGCCGGGACGGTGCCCGCTCTTCTCCTCCGTCACCTGGCCGGGGCGGGTGGGCCAGGCAAGAGCGGCGCCGTACGGATTGGCGGGGTCGGTCGCCGCGAGCACGAGTGTCGTCGGAGAGGCGCCAGAGGGTTCGGCACGCAGCTGGTCGACCGCTCCGGCCACACCGAACTGGGCAGCTCCGAGCCCGGCGACGAAATAGCCTCGGCGGCAACGCCCCGACTCCTCGAAGGCCTTCAGAACCTGGTAGACCGCCGCGAACCCGCCGGGCACCCGCTCCGCGACCACGGCCCCTCGGGTGAGGACGCCGTAGCGGTCGAGCAGTGCCTCGGCGGCCGCGTGGGCCCGCCTGGTCGGGTGCGGATCGCGTTCGGGCAGCAGGGACCACCGACCGCCCGCGATCGGTGGTCCGGTGCGGCTCGGCATGGCAGGCCGGCCCCCGCCGCGAAAGGATGCCCGTCCGCCGGCGAACCGGGCCCGCGGTGTCCGCGACCGTGACCTGTGCGCCGACGAGCCGCTGCCGAGCAGCGCCCGAAGTGGCGCCAGCGTGTCGCCGGTGAGGTGACCGGCCCACACGAGGTCCCACAAGGCGGTCACCAGGGCGGCGTCGTCGTTCTGTGATCCGGCGCCACCCTCCATCGATGCGGTGCTCACGGCGGTAGCCAGATGACGGAAGAAGAACCCGCCACCTGAGTCGAGGACGTCGAGGATGGCCCGGTGCAGCGGGCCTGGTTCGAAGTCCGGATCAACCTCCGGCAAGGTGAGAGCCGCCGTGTCTGCCAGGTGCAGGGAAACCCAACCGTCGCTGCCCGGCAGGGTGCCGTGACCCGCCCACACCACTTCACCCGACGCGGTCAGCTCGTCGAGCATGGTGGGGGAGTAGTCGGCCACCCGGGCGGCGAGGACCAGCGGTTCGAGCGCGGACGCCGGCACCGCGCAGCCGGCCAGCTGCTCGACCACGCGAAGCACTCCGTCGGTGCCGCGGAGGCGTCCGCCGACGTGTTGCCAGCTCGGGAGGAACCTTGCGAGCGTGGGCGGGTCGACGGGCTCGACCTCACTGCGCAGCGCGGCCAGCGACCGGCGGCGGAGGGTACGCAGGACATTGACGTCGCACCATTCCGCACCGGCGGACTCTGGAGCCGAACCACGGAAGGCGCCTTCGACCACCCGGTTCTCGGCGGCCAGGCGGTGGAGGGTGCCCATGACGACCGCGACGCCGAGGCCGAACCGACCAGCCACGTCGGCGGCGTGGAACGGTCCATGCGTTCTCGCGTATCGCGCCACCAGATCACCCAGCGGATCGGCGACCGGCTCCGTGAACACCTCCGGGATCCCCACCGGCAGGGGCGTGCCAAGGGCGTCGCGCAGTCGGCCGGCGTCCTCGATGGCGGCCCAGCGCTCGACCGGTTCCGCACCCTCGACCGATGGGTGGCCTTCGGGCGCCGGTCCACGCACCCGGATGACCCGCCGGGCTCCCTCCAGCTCCGCCAGCCAGTGACCCGACCGCTCCGGGTCGACGCACCGAGCGGCGACTTCCGCACTGGACTGCGGGCCGAGCAGGCGGAGCAGGTCGGCGACGCCCTCGATGTCGCGGCACCTGCGGTCAGGGTCGAGCCGCTGGAGTTCGGCCTCCGTACGCACGATGACGTCCGGGTCGAGCAGGTCGCGCAACTCGGTCTGCCCGAGCAGTTCGGCGAGCAGCGACCGGTCGAGTGCCAGCGCTGCCGCCTTGCGCTCGGCCAACGGTGCGTCGCCTTCGTACATGAACGCCGCGATGTATCCGAACGTCAGCGACTTCGCGAACGGCGAGGGCTCGCTGGTCTCGACCTCGACCACCCGGACCCGCCGGGCCTCGATGCCGCGGAGCAGCTCCACCAGGCCGGGCAGGTCGTAGACGTCCTGCAGGCACTCGCGGACCGCCTCCAACACGATCGGGAACGAGGCGTACTTGCCGGCAACCGCGAGCAGCTGGGCCGACCGGCGGCGCTGCTGCCACAGCGGGGTCCGGCGACGAGGATCGCGGCGGGGCAGCAACAGCGCCCGCGCGGCACACTCACGGAACCTCGACGCGAACAGCGCAGACTCGCCGATCTCGTCGGTGACCAGGCGTTCGATCTCGTCAGGGGCGAAGATTGCGAGCTCGGCCCCCGGCGGGGTGTCCTCGGTGTCGGGGATCCGGAGCACGATCCCGTCGTCGGCGTGCACGGCTTGGACGTCGACGCCGTAGCGTTCGCGCAGCCGGGCGTTGATCGCGAGGGCCCAGGGTGCGTGCACCCCGCCGCCGAACGGCGTGTGGACACAGATCCGCCAGTCGCCCAGCTCGTCGCGGAACCGCTCGACCACGATCGTGCGGTCGTCGGGCAGGTGCCGGGTCGCCCGCTTCTGCTCGGCCAGGTAGGACACGAGGTTGTCGGCCGCCCACTCGTCAAGGCCGGACTGTCGCACTCGCGCGCGGGCGTCGTCGGGAGAGAGCCGGTCGAGCTCGCGGACGAAGCCGCCGATCGCCTGGCCGAGCTCCGCCGGCCGGCCGAGCACGTCGCCCTTCCAGAACGGCAGCCTTCCGGGTTGGCCCGGTGCGGGCGAGACGAGCACCCGGTCGTGGCTGATCTCCTCGATGCGCCAGGACGAGGCTCCCAGCGTGAAGATGTCGCCGACGCGGGATTCGTACACCATCTCCTCGTCGAGCTCACCGACCCGCGACGCCTTCTCGCCGACGAGGAACACGCCGAAGAGCCCACGGTCAGGGATGGTCCCGCCACTGGTGACCGCGAGCCGCTGCGCTCCCGGCCGTGCGGTCAGCGTGCCGGCCACCCGGTCCCACACGAGGCGCGGGCGCAGCTCGGCGAACTCGTCGGACGGATAGCGCCCCGTGAGCATGTCGAGCACCGCGTCATAGGCCGAGCGCGGCAGTGTCTGGAAGTTCGCGGCCCGGCGGACCAAGGCGTAGAGGGCGTCGACGTCCCAGGTGTCGACCGAGCAGGCCGAGACGATCTGCTGGGCCAGGACGTCGAGCGGGTTGGCGGGCAGCCGGGTCGCCTCGATCAGGCCCGCCCGCATGCGGTCGGTGACGACGGCGGTGGCGACGAGATCGCCGCGGTACTTGGGAAAGATCACCCCACGCGAGACGGCTCCCACCTGGTGCCCGGCGCGGCCGACCCGCTGGAGACCGCTGGCCACGGACGGAGGTGCCTCCACCTGCACCACCAGGTCGACCGCGCCCATGTCGATGCCGAGCTCCAGGCTGCTGGTCGCGACCACGCAGGGGAGACGCCCGGACTTGAGGTCGTCCTCGATCAGCGCGCGTTGTTCCTTGCTCACCGACCCGTGGTGGGAGCGGGCGAGGACATCGGGCGCGCCCTTGCTCGCCCCGGACTCCGCCATGATCTCGGCGGGGGAGCCGGCGTGCGGAAGGGCTTCGTCGTGCGTACGGTCGTAGGCGATCTCGTTGAGCCGTGCCGTCAGGCGTTCGGCGAGCCGCCGGGAGTTGGCGAAGACCAGCGTGCTGCGGTGGGCCTCTACCAGGTCGGCGACCCGCTCCTCGACGTGCGGCCAGATCGATGCCCGGCGCTCCGGCCCGGCGGCCGCGCCGGTACGGATGTGCTGGCCCGCCCCGCCCGGACCGTCCGGACCGTCGTCGACGGTGGCGCGCAGCGCGTGCGGTTCGGACGCCTTTCCCAGCTCGCCCATGTCCTCGACCGGGACGACGACCTGGAGATCGAACTCCTTGTCGTACGCCGGATTGACCACCGTCACCGGAGCGGCGCCGCACAGGAAACGGGCAACCTCGTCCACCGGGCGGACGGTCGCCGAGAGACCGATCCGCTGGACCGGTGGGCGCCGAGGCGGTTCGTCGCTGCCGGCGGGCTGGCCGGCGACGAGGGCGTCCAGGCGTTCGAGGCAGAGGGCGAGGTGGGCGCCGCGCTTGGTCCCGGCGACGGCGTGCACCTCGTCGAGGATCACCGTCTCCACACCCCGCAACGCCTCCCGAGCCTGGGAGGTCAGCAGCAGGAACAGCGACTCGGGCGTCGTGATGAGGATGTCGGCAGGCGTACGCACGAACCTGCGGCGGGCGTCGGCGGGCGTGTCGCCGGAGCGGAGCGCCACCTCGATCGACGGCTCGGTCAGGCCCAGCCGGTGGGCGGTGTGCCGGATGCCGGCGAGCGGCGCGCGGAGGTTGCGTTCGATGTCGACGGCGAGGGCCTTCAGCGGCGAGACGTAGAGGACCCGGCAGCGGTGCTGCCGCTCGGCCGGCGGATCGGCGGTGGCCAGCCGGTCGAGTGCCCAGAGGAACGCCGCGAGGGTCTTGCCCGAACCGGTCGGCGCGACGACCAGGCTGTGCTCGCCTCGGCTCACCGCGTCCCAGGCACCCACCTGGGCGGGAGTGGGCGCGGCGAAGGAGGACCGGAACCATTCTCGGGTCGGGGTCGAGAACCGCGAAAGTACGTCAGGAGCCTCGGGCACCCGTCCATGGTCTCGCAGCCCGCCGACACCTCCGGCGAAAGGCGATGGCCGCCGTCTCGGATCAGGACGATCGGCCGGCGAATCCGTCAGACCGGATGTTTCGTCGCGGGCGTCGGGAGGCTTGCGCCGGATCGGCCGACGAGGAAGTCGCGGTAGACCTTCAGGAAGCCGACGAAGATCGTGACCGCCGACGCGGCGTTGAAGACCAGCCTCGACCAGTGCAGCCGCTGGAACTCCTGCGCGGTCTGCACGAGAAAGGCATCGGAGTGCACCGCGGTGCCTTCGACGAACAGGATCTCGTTGCGCGGCCAGTGGAACGCCATGGAGAAGAGTCCCTCGCACACGATCATGAGCACGCTGAAGGCGACCCAGTAGCGTGCCGGTCTGATCCGCCACGCCAGGACCACGGCCCCGACACCGGTGATCCAGGAGAGGAACCCGAGCGGCGGGAAGAAGTCGTTCGGTGCGGTGACCCTCATGAACTCCAGCGCCGTCTCGAGCGAGGCCGGAGGGTCGACGAAGATGTTCGGATAGACCATGAACGTCTCGAGCACGATCGCGCCCAGCAGGATCATCATCAACCAGAGGTACGCCATCGAGACGGCGAGCGTGACCGCGCGAAGTTTCATGGGACCACGGTGCCGCGCCGAACCCGCGCCGCACATCCGGGAAGAGCCGGTACGCCACCCGGCCTCCGCCTCAGGGTCCGGCCGGGGGTCGCCCTGGCCGGCCAGACTTTCCTGGCGAACCAGGCTCACCTGATGCTGACCGGTGACCACCTGGCGCCGCCGTCGTCGGTACGGAAGAGGTGGCCTTCCAGGTCGAGGATGTAGCCGATCTCCTCGGTCGTGAACCCGGCGAAGGCCGGCCTACCCAGGCCCGGCACCGGCGTCGTCGACGTGTCATCGGTTCCGATGTTCCGCGCCTCCCCAGGCACCGCGACGATCGCCCGGCCGGCGTCGCGGGCGCCGAGTGCCGATGCCGTCGCCGGTGCCGCCGGTTCCCCGGCGGGTACGTCGGTCCAGCTCGCTCCCGAGTCGGTCGAGACGTGCAGCGTGGTGCCGGTGCCGGTCGCGCACCTCAGCCAGAGAGAGCCGATCGTCGCCGACAGGCGCCCGGCGTCGAGGTCCTGGTGACACGGCGTCGGGTGCGTCTCGAACGTCGTACCGTCGTCGGTCGACGCCCAGACCGACGTCCCGTCGGCGTCCTTGTCGGTGACGGCGACCAGCTGGCCCGTCACGGCGAGGTCTTCTGGCGCCTGCGCCTCGACACCGAGCTGCTGCCATGTGCCCTCGCCGAGAAGGGCCCGCCACAGGGTCCAGCCGCTGCCGTTGTCGACCAGCGCGTACGCCGAACCTCCGCCGACCTCCAGCCGCTTGACGAGACCGGGCACGGACCGGTCCTGCTCCCAGGTACGACCCGCGTCCCGGGTCACCCACAGGGCACCGCCGTACGCCCAGCCGGTCCGGCCGTCGCCAGCGAACCGGACGTCACTCACCGTGCTGGCGCTGACTTCGTTGTCTCCACGCGCGACAGCGGACGGAGGGCTCGCCAGCGAGATGAACGTCGACCCACCGTCCTGGGTCGCCGCGAGGGCGGCGCGATCGCCGTCGGTGGTGCCCAGCAGCCAGTAGGTCTCGGGTCCGGTCGCGGTGATCGAGACGGGCGAGAAGTCGCCGGGAACCGGGGCGATCTCCGAGAGCACGTTCGGCTGCTCCGGCTCCGACCCGGGCGACTGGTCGGCGCGTTCTTCCCGCCTCCGATCGGAGTCGCCGTCCCTGCCGGGCGCCGATTCCGCTCCTCGGTCGTCGGAGTCCATGTCCGTGGCGTCGGGGGCGCTCTTTTCCGCCGGCGCGCCGGCCCCGCTGCTGGCCCCGTCGGCGACCATGATCGTGGGCCCGCCGCCGGTCGCGACGTAGCCGATCCCGCCGAATGCGGCGATCACCGCGGTGACGGCACCGGCCGCCATGACGGCCTTCCGCCGCTTGCGCCTCCGGGCCGCGCCGGCGTGGACGCGGTCGAGGACGTCCACGTCAGGGGAGAGCCCCCACCGGTCGCCCCGCAGTCCTTCTCGGAGGCGGTGCTCTAGCGGGTCCATGGCGTGTCCTCCTGGTCGCCTCCGCGGGCGGTCGGACCCGAGGCGGGTGCGGTCGCCTCTTTGGCGGTTGACTCTCTGACGACGGCTGGCGGCACCTCGCGCCGGGGCGGCTGGTCAAGCCCCTGCTCCGGCAGGCGCGCACGCAGCTTCGCGAGCGCCTTGAACGTCTGGCTCTTCACCGTTCCGACCGAGCATCCGAGGATCTCGGCGACCCGGCGTTCGGACAGGTCTTCGGCGAACCGGAGCACGATGACGGCGCGTTGCTTGCGGGGGAGCGCCGCGAGCGCGCGCTGGAGTTCGGGGTCCGGAAGCTGCGGATCGTCGTGGTGGCCGCGGTCGGGTACGTCGTCGACCAGCTGTTCCCTCCGTCGGCGGCGCCAGATGCTCACGTTCCGGTTGACCATCGTTCGGCGTACGTAGCCTTCGGGGTCGTCGCGGTTGCGTACCCGATGCCAGGCGGCAAGGGTCCGCTCGAGCGCGTCCTGGACCAGGTCCCCCGCGGCGTCGGGACTCCCCGTCAACATGTGGCCAAACCTCAACAACTCGGGCATTCGGGCCCGGACGAACGCATCGAACGCCTCCTCGTCGTCGTTCCGCACGCGGCGGCTCCCTTCGCCGTCGGGCGGTCGTGGACTGGTGACGTGCGACCGCTACCCGTAGGTTGCCCGATCGAATTCGACGGCGTAAACGGACCCGCCGTTCCCGGGCGTCAGCCTGGTCCGGGATCGTTGTGGGCGGGTCCGGGCCCGGGCGAGGCGATCCCCGACCCGCCCGGGCGACGGAGTGGTCAGGTCGATCAGGTCGAGCGGCTAAGGTGTCCGACCATGCGCGCACTGGTGCTCTCCGGGGGCGCTGGTACGCGGCTGCGGCCACTGACGCACACGTCGGCCAAGCAGCTGGTGCCAGTGGCCAACAAGCCTGTCCTGTTCTACGGCCTGGAGGCGATCGCCGAGACCGGCATCACCGAGGTCGGCATCGTGGTCGGGGTCGACTCCGCCGCCGAGGAGATCAAGGAGGCGGTGGGCGACGGCAGCCAGTTCGGGCTGGACGTGACCTTCATCCCGCAGGACGCACCACGCGGGCTCGCCCACGCCGTCCTCATCGCCCGCGACTTCCTCGGTGACGAGGACTTCGTGATGTACCTCGGCGACAACTTCATCGTCGGCGGCATCAAGGCGCTGGTCGACGAGTTCCGGAGGGAGCAGCCGGCGGCCCAGATCCTGCTCACCCAGGTGCCCGATCCCACCCAGCTCGGCGTCGCGGAGCTCGACGCCTACGGCAAGGTGGTCGGCCTCGAGGAGAAGCCGAAGCAGCCCAAGAGCGACCTCGCGCTGGTCGGTGTCTACATGTTCACACCGGCCATCCACGAGGCCGTACGCAAGATCAAGCCGTCCTGGCGCAACGAACTCGAGATCACCCACGCCATCCAGTGGTTGATCGACCAGGGCATGGACCTGCGTTCCACGGTGATCTCCGGCTACTGGAAGGACACCGGGAACGTCGCCGACATGCTCGAGGTCAACCGCACGATCCTGGAAACGCTCGAGCCCAAGGTCGAGGGCACCGTCGACGACGTGAGCGAGATCATCGGCCGGGTCGTCATCGAAGCCGGCGCGACGGTCACGGCGTCACGCATCGTCGGGCCGGCGATCATCGGCAGGGGCACCACGGTGGCCGACTCCTACGTCGGGCCGTTCACCTCGGTCGAGCACGACTGCCGGATCGTCGACTCCGAGATCGAGTTCTCCATCGTCGAGCACGACACCTCCGTCGAGGGTGTACGCCGGATCGAGGCGTCGCTCATCGGCCACCATGTGCAGGTGACGCCCGCGCCCAGGGTGCCGAAGGCGCACCGCCTGGTGCTCGGCGACCACAGCAGAATCCAGATCAGCTCCTGACCGTTGCCGTCCCAAGGGAATTCCTCCGTGCCTGCGTCCACTGACACGACTCCGCGCATCCTGCTCACCGGCGGTGCCGGCTTCATCGGCTCGCACTTCGTCCGTACGTTGCTCACCGGCGGGTTCCCGCCTCTCGCCGGTGCGCACGTCACGGTGCTCGACAAGCTCACCTACGCCGGCAACCCGGCCAACCTCGACCCGGTGCGTGACCGGACGGGATTCGCGTTCGTCGAGGGTGACATCACCGACGCCGCCCTCGTGGACTCGGTAATGGCCGAGCACGACGCGGTCGTCCACTTCGCCGCGGAGTCCCATGTCGACCGGTCGATCGAGGGCTCCGCGGACTTCGTGGTCACCAATGTCGTGGGCACACACACGCTGCTGGACGCCGCGCACCGGCACGGCGTCGGTCCGTTCGTCCACGTGTCGACCGACGAGGTCTACGGCTCGATCCCCGAAGGCTCGTGGCCGGAGACCGATCCGTTGGCACCCAACTCGCCGTACTCCGCCTCGAAGGCGTCGAGCGACCTGATCGCGCTGTCCTACCACCGCACCCACGGGCTCGACGTCCGGGTGACCAGGTGCTCGAACAACTACGGGCCGTACCAGTTCCCGGAGAAGGTCATCCCGCTGTTCATCACCAACCTGCTCGACGGCCAGAAGGTGCCGCTCTACGGCGACGGGCTCAACGTCCGCGACTGGCTGCACGTCGACGACCACTGCCAGGGAATCGCGCTGGTCCTCGAGAAGGGCAGGGCCGGCGAGATCTACAACATCGGCGGCGGTACCGAGATCACCAACCGCGAGCTCACCGAACGTCTGCTCAAGGCCTGCGGCGCGAGCTGGGACAGTGTGGAGTACGTCGAGGACCGCAAGGGTCACGACCGGCGTTACTCCGTCGACTGGACGAAGCTGCGGGACGAGGTGGGCTACAGCCCGCGCCACGACTTCGACACCGGCCTCGCCGAGACAGTCGCGTGGTACCGCGACAACCGCACCTGGTGGGAGGGCCTGAAGCAGGAGCGGACGCCGTGATGCGCTGGCTCGTCACCGGTGCCGCGGGAATGCTCGGCCAGGACGTCGTCGCCCGGCTCCGGGCCCACGGCGAAGAGGTCACCGCTCTCGCCCGGAGGGACCTCGACATCACCGACCCCGCGGCAGTCCGCTCGGCGTTCGCCACGCACCGTCCGCAGGTCGTCGTCAACTGCGCCGCCTGGGCGGCGGTGGACGACGCGGAGGCGCACGAGGGTGCCGCCCTGCTGGTCAACGGCATCGGCCCGCGGGTACTCGCCGAGGCCGCCGCCGCGACCGACGCCCGGCTGGTGCACGTCTCCACCGACTACGTGTTCGCAGGGGACGCGACGGAGCCGTACGCCGAAGACGCCAAGCCCGACCCGCGCACGGCGTACGGCCGGACGAAGCTGGTCGGCGAACAGGCCGTGTTCGAGACCCTCCCCGACAGCGGTGTCGTCGTCCGCACGGCATGGCTCTACGGAGCGCACGGTTCACACTTCGTCCGCACCATGGCGAAGCTCGAGGGCCAACGCGACACCCTCGACGTCGTAGCCGACCAGCGGGGTCAGCCCACCTGGACCGCCGACGTCGCCGAGCGGCTGGTGCTCGTCGGCGCCAACCCGGAGGCGACGGGCGTGTTTCACGCCACCAGCTCAGGGGAAGCAACCTGGTGCGATCTTGCCAAGGACGTGTTCGAGCTGCTCGGATCTGATCCGGCGCGGGTGCACCCCACGACGACCGACAAGTTCCCGCGCCCGGCGCCTCGACCTGCCTACAGCGTGCTCGGGCACGCCAGGTGGGCCGAACTGGGTGTCAACCCACTCAGGCACTGGAGGGCCGCTCTGCGGTCAGCCTTCGCGACGATCGTGTGAAACACGGCGGGCGAGTCGATCCAAGACGCCGGCTCTGTCCCCCTATCGTGTGAGTCGTCGAGTGGGCGAGGAGAGAGCAAGTGCACCGCCACGGGTTCCTGCGCAATCTGCACGCGGTCTACCAGCCGCGTACGTATTTCGAGATCGGCATCAACGACGGCCGGAGTCTCACTCTGTCCCGCGTTCCCACGGTCGCCGTCGACCCCGCCTTCAAGGTGGTGAAGGAACTCCGGTGTGACCTCCACATGGTCCGGGAGACCAGTGACGACTTCTTCGCCCGCGAGAAACCGCTCGAGCACCTGGGAGAGGCCAAGGTCGACCTGGCGTTCATCGACGGCATGCACCTGTTCGAGTACGTCCTGCGTGACTTCATCAACACCGAGAAGTACGCCGACTGGTCGAGTGTCGTGGTCTTCGACGACCAGCTGCCGCGCAACGTCGACGAGGCGGCGCGCAACCGCCACACCGGCGCATGGACGGGTGACGTCTACAAGATGATCCCGGTGCTGCAGCGTTACCGGCCTGACCTCCGGCTGGCCGTGATGGACACGAGGCCGACCGGAGTGATGGTGGTGCTGGGCCTCGACCCCACGAACACGGTGCTCGCGGACAACTACGACGAGATCATGGACACGTTCCTGCTCAAGGACCCCCAGCAGATCCCGCCCGAGATCGTCGAACGGAGCTGCGCGATGACGCCGGAGGCGCTGCTGTCGGCGCCGTTCTGGTCCGCGCTGGTCGCCGCGCGCGACGCCGGCGACCCGTCGTACGGCCGCGAGCAGCTGCTTGCCGGGATCGACCACGATCTCGCCGACCTGTCGCGTCCCCAGCTCTCCGACTGGCTACCCGACCCGGCCGCCGGCCGCGACTGTGAGGTCGACCAGTCCGCGTCGGTCGGCGAGCAGCGGATGGTCGCCGCCATCCGCCAGAAGGCCGCCGCGAAGGCCTCGGGCACCCAGAGCCAGAACGGCGCCGGGTCAACCGCGCAGCATGCGGCCACGGCGACGAAGCAGGCGGGCGCCACGAGGCCGTCGAGACGTGTGTCGCAGCGGCCGAATGACCTGTTCGGCAAGGTGGCGAAGCGTGCGCCGTTCCTGCGCCGGCTACCTGGTGCTCCGCGGTTGGCGAAGAAGCTCCGCTAGGTAGGGGCGCTTCGTTCAGCGCTGGCGGACAGGCTGGCGGACGAGGCGGCGGCGGATCCGCCGGGCCAGACGACGCCCTCTCCGCGCGAGCCGGTCTCTCACCGGTGGCGGCGCCGCGGCGGTCGCGTCGAACGTCTCATCCGGTCCGGACTGTGTCAGGACGTCGACGACCGGAGGGCGGGACCTGGTGGGCACGGTGAGCGTGGCTGGGAGACTGATGAACCCGTCGGCGTCGGCCACGCGATTCTTGGCCTTCTTTTTCTTCGTTCCCCGCGACGCTGTGCTCGCGCCGGGGCGGAAGAGCCGAACGGCCACGGAGTAACGGCCGGGATCCAGCCGCTCGATGAGCGGGGCGCACAGCTCCGAGTGGGCGGTCCCGTCGGTGACCGCGGGCGCGAGCTCGGCGTTGAGCTCCGCGACCTTGCCCGAGCCGTCGTGGACCAGCCGGATCGCCGCGCCGGAACGTGGCTCCGCGACGACGGCACGCAAGGGAATGGTGAGAGTGGCCTCCGGAGGTGTCCCCGCCACGACTGGTCTGGTTTTCCTGATGAGCTCCAGGCCAGGCGTGATGGCGTGGTCGCCTACGTCGAGGGACAGGTTGGCGTGGTTCGTCCAGTGGGGCGTGATGATCCGGGGCGGTTCGCCGAGGATCGCGGGTACGCAGTTCTCGGTCGCCTTGGTGGCTCTGACCGCACCCAGCCGGGTGTCCTTCGTCCAGCCAAAGCCGGAGAGCCGGACGGTGACGTCCCAGACACCGCTGGCCAGGGCGCCGGAACCGGCGACGGTCGAGACGTCGATTTCAGCCTCGCCCTGCAGGATCAGCCGGAACTGCTCGTCCAACTCTCCACTGGACGGTCCGGCGGCGGCCGCGGTCGCCGACTCGTCGACCGCCTTGCGGACACCGGAGTACGCCACCGGAACGAAGAACTCGGCAGCGTTGCCGCGGGCCCGGAGGATGACGTCGAGCCGCGCATGGGGCAGGCGGTCCGTGGTGTCGAGGTCGTCCTCGGCCAGGCCCTGCAGCGCCTCGGCAGGAAGCGGAGGGAGGAGAAGGTCGCGGTCTCCACGGTGCGTGAACGTCATCGGTGCGCTGTTGGCACGGAGCTCCGCGGTGACGGCGAGGCGCAGCGCGCCACCGTGCCAGCCCAGGTCGTCGAGTCTGGCGTGGGTACGGATCCGCTCCTCCCACTCGGCGAGCTGGACCAGGGCATCGAGACGACCGGCCATGGCGAGGCTGCCGATGATCCGCTGTGCGGCGGGAAGGCCTGCGGCGACGCCCGGTCCGAACCTTTCACTGCAGACCAGCCGGACCTCCTCCAGGAGCGCCCTGCGGTCCTCGTCGGGTGCGTGCAGAAGGCGGCGGCCGCGGAGTCGCTCGAGCATTTCCTGGCGGAACCACCGGCGGTAGAGCCGGTCGCGCAGCGGACCTGGTTCGGTGTTGGCCTCCACGATGTCGAGGGCCTCGCGGAGATTGGCGAAGTATCCCTTGTGTTCGAGGCGCTGGAAACCGGCGTTGGAGGCGTCGTCACGGCGTACGTGGTAGTAGCAGACGTAGTCGCTCAGCACCGACACGGTGCGCGCCGCGAAGTACGCGGCGGTGACGAAGACGTGGTCCTCCAGCCGGCGTCGCCCCTCGGGAAAGCGCAAACCGTGCTCGTCGAGGAACTCCTTGCGGAACATCTTGTGTGGCGTAAGGCTGTCGATGAGCGGCGCGTCGGACAGTGTCGCGTGGGGGTAGGTCTTGCGGAACAGCTCCCGCGGAACTCCGCGTCCCTTGCCCGCCATCTTCCCCACGACGACGTCGGAGCCGTTCTCCTTCGCGAAGGCGTACATACGTTCCAGTGCCTCGTCGCCCAGCCAGTCGTCGTTGTCGACGAAGAAGACGTACTCCCCCCGCGCGTGGGCGATCCCGACGTTGCGCGGCTTGCCCGACCAGCCGGAGTTCTGCTGGTGGATGACCCGGAGGTGGGGGTGGGCGGCGGAAAGGGCGTCGAGCCGTGCAGGGCTGTCGTCGGTCGAACCGTCGTCGACGAAGATCGCTTCGAACTCGGTCGAGGGCAGGCTCTGGCGCAGGAGCGAGTTGATGCAGTCCTCGAGATAGGGGCCTGGGTTGTAGACCGGCACGATGACGCTGACCTTCACCCCGGATCCCTGCGTGCTCACGTCTGCAGGATCCGGCGTCTCTACTGGCGACTCCACCGGCGTCTCTGCCGGTGACCGGTCGGTGGGCTTTGATGCCAGCCCGGTCATGGGAACTCCTTCGTCAGCCTCGTGAACCACGTCTTCCCGGCGTCGTGGATCGACTGGACCCGGGTGGGGCCGGTCAAGACCGTGATCATCCTTCCCTTACCCCACCAGACATGTTTCTCACGCGTACGCCGACCCCGCTCTGTCAGGTGAGCGAGGAACGGTATGCCTTGCAGTCGGCGTACGACGGGAGTGCCCCCTGCAGTTCGGCTTGCGCCAGGGTCGGAGCGGCGGCGTCCTTCTCCGACAGCACGGGCTCGATGTCGTCGGCCCACGCGAGGGCGAGGTCGGGGTCGAGGGGGTGCACGCCGTGCTCGCGGCCGGGCGCGTAGCCCTCCGAACACAGGTAGATCGCCGTCGTGTCGTCGGTGAGGGCGAGGAACCCGTGGCCGAGCCCTTCGGACAGGTAGACGGCTCGCCCGGTCTGTTCGTCGAGCCGGACGAACTCCGAGCGCCCGAATGTCGGCGAGCCGACCCGCAGGTCCACGATCACGTCGAGGAGGGCGCCGCGGGCGCAGGTGATGAACTTCGCCTGGCCGGGAGGAACGTCGGCGTAGTGAATGCCACGCAGGACACCGCGTCGTGACACTGAGCAGTTGGCCTGCCGCAGCGCGAACTGGTGGCCGACTGCCTGCTGGAACTCGTCGGAGGCGAACCACGCGACGAACGAGCCTCGGTCGTCGGGGAAGACCGGCGGTTCGGTCACCCAGGCTCCTTCGATGCTCAACGTCTTCATGGCCCTAGACCCTACCGAGCGGCTGGCGACGCCGCCCTTTCCGGTCACGGCCTGCGACGGCGGACGTCTGCCGTCGGTGGGGTCAGGGATCTCCCCAAACCGGTCGCCGGTCGAGTAAGATTCCGTGTTTTTCCTCAAGACGGGAGCGCCGTCACAGCATCTTCTGATCATCGGATGTCTCGGGGAACTCCGCGATCACCCGACTGAAGGGTGCGGCATGGGCGTTGCGGACAAGGCGGTTGTGCGGTCCCGTTGGTTGCGGTGGGTTCCCGGATGGGCCCGTCCCGCCCTGCGTACGCTGCGGCGTCAGGTGAGGGACATTCTGGCCGGTGGACGCTGGCAGACAGAGGCGGCGAAACTCAGGCGCAGCTGGGCGAAGCTCCCCGCCGAGACACTCGATGACTATCTCGTCAGCGGATATCAGAATCCGCGGATCAACGCGCAGAGCATTCTCGCGCGGCACTTCCTTCTCACCGAGCTGTTCGGCTCGGAGTTCGAGCCGATGATGCGCGAGGAACTCGAGTTCTGCGTGGACGCCAATGCCGCCCTCCGGCGCCGCGCCGGGGAGCTCGGCGTCGCGATGTCCCAGTACACCGATTCGGAGAAGCGGGCCGCCGTCAAGAAGGTCTGCGCGGTCATCGCCGACCGGGAGGGCACCTACGAAAGGAAATGGTCGAAGGCGCTCGCCGGCCGGGAGGCAGACACCCTCCGGGTCCTGGAGTTCGCCTGCGGATCGGCCAACGACTACCGTTTCCTCGACGCCTACGGCATCGCGCGGTTCCTCGACTACACCGGCGTCGACCTCAACGAGGACAACATCCGCAACGCCCGCCAGCGTTTCCCCGTCCGCGGCGCAACGGTGCGGTTCGAACTCGGGAGCATCCTCGATTTGCCGTATGCCGATGACAGCGTTGACTACGTTCTCGCCTTCGACATCTTCGAGCACCTCTCGCTGCCCGCGATGCACAAGGCGATGAACGAGGCCATCCGGATCGCGCGGAAAGGCGTCGTCATCGCGTTCTTCATCATGGTCGACAAGCCTGACCACAACGTCCGGCCGAAGGACTCCTACCACTGGAACGAGCTCAGTGCGGGGAGGATCCAGGAACTGCTGAAGGTGAAGTTTCCGACAGTCAGAGCGATACATATACCGACATTCCTCGCGGCCGACTATGGTGCCGAGCACTCCTACAACCCGAAGGCCTGGACCGTCATCGCCGAGCGTCCCGCAGTTCAGACCAACACCTCGTGAGTGGACGAGCGCGACAAACCGGGCACAGCCGGCGTCCGGCAGGTGGCAGCGCCCACAGGGTGGGCAACTACCATCCCTGGGATCGCACGCACACCGACGAAGGGAAGTGACGAGAACCGTGCCCCAGACGAGGCCCGACCCGACACCCGGCGCCGGGAGCGAGAGACCCGCGTCCGCGCTGCGCAGCATCGCCGTGGTCCTGGCCGGCGGCTCCGGCGAGCGGGTGGGCCTCCGGCTGCCCAAGCAGCTGCTCAAGGTGGCCGGAAAGCCCCTGCTCGAACACACGCTGGAGGTGTTCGAGACCTCACCCGACGTCGACGAGATCTTCGTACTGATGCTGCCCGGCTGGACCGAGGACGCCGAGAAGATCGTCCGTAACGCGGGATTCCGCAAGGTCACCCGGATCCTCGACGGCGGTTCGAGTCGCGACGAGACGAGCCGGCTCGCGATCGCCGCCGCGGGGGACGGCGAGGCCAAGATGCTGTTCCACGACGCGGTACGCCCGCTGCTCGACCACCGCATCATCGCCGACTGCGTGACGGCCCTCGACACCTTCGCCGCGGTCGACGTGGCGATCCCGTCGGCCGACACGATCATCGTCGTGGACGACGGCATCATCACCGACATCCCCAAGCGTGACCGGTTGCAGCGCGGACAGACCCCACAGGCGTTCCGGCTCTCGACCATCCGCCGTGCCTACGAACTCGCGGCCAAGGATCCACAGTTCACGCCCACCGACAACTGCACGGTCGTGCTGCGCTATCTCCCCGACGTCCCCATCACGGTCGTCGAAGGCTCCGAACGCAACATGAAGGTCACGTATCCGATCGACGTGTTCCTCGCCGACCAGCTGTTCCGGCTGGGTTCGCACACCCCGCCGAGTGCCCTGTCGACCGACCAGGCGAGCGCACTCCTGCAAGGGCGGACCCTCGTCGTCTTCGGCGGCAGCTACGGCATCGGTGCCGAGATCGGTGAGGCGGCCAGGGAACTCGGCGCCACCGTCTACAGCTTCAGCAGGTCCGCGACCGGCACCCATGTCGAAGAGCCAGAACACGTGCGGGCGGCGTTGGAGAAGGCGTACGAGGAGACGGGCCGGATCGACTTCGTGGCCGTGACGGCAGGGGTCCTGCACACCGCCGCCCTCGCCGACTGCCCCGACGACGTCATCACCGACAGCCTGCAGGTCAACCTGCTCGGGCCGGTCTACGTCGCCCGGGCGGCGCACCGCTACCTCGCCGAGTCCAGTGGTCACCTGCTGCTCTTCACGTCGAGCTCGTACACCCGCGGGCGGGCGGGCTACAGCCTGTACTCCTCGACGAAGGCGGCGGTCGTCAACCTCACCCAGGCGCTCGCCGACGAATGGGCAGCGGACGGGATCCGGGTCAACTGCGTCAATCCCGAACGCACCCAGACGCCGATGCGCACCCGGGCGTTCGGCGAGGAGCCGCCGGGCACGCTGCTCCCGGCCCGCGACGTGGGCCTCGCCTCCCTCGACGTCCTGCTGTCCGAGCAGACCGGCCACGTCGTCGACGTACGCCTCGAACCCGTACCTGGTCCGGTCACGACGCCGCCGGGCGAGCACGGCGACAGCGACCCGACCCAGCCGATCACCGACGCCCTCGACCACGTGGAAGACGCGGCCGCGGGCGACGACACCCTCGGCGCCGCCGACTACCGCGGATGACTGGATCGGTCGGCTAACCGTGCAGACCATCCAGGTCACCGAACGAGTCCCCTCGCCGAGGCTCGACCGGACCGGCATCGGGCTGGCCGCCGGACTCGCCGCCGCGTACGCGGTCCTCGTCGCGGCCGCCCTGGTGCCCTTGCCGGTCGTCTTTCTTCCGGCCGCTCTGCTGGTCACGGCGTTGGAGGTCGCGGTCGGGTGGCGGGCACCGTTCCTCGCCTGGGCCGCCGGTCGGGTCGGCGCGGGCGCGCCGTGGCGGGGCCTGCTCTACGGGTTGTCCGTGGTCGTCCTCCTGGCCCGGTCCGACTCGCCGTCCGGCTGGTTCGTGACGGCGGTCGCGGGCGTGTTGGCAGTGGTGACGCTGCGGGCGGCCGGCATGGCGTTGTCCGAGCTCGTCCACCGCCAGCGCAGGATGCCGGTCGTGACCCGCGGGCTGTCGCTCGCCCCGGTCGAGATCCCGAGCGCTCCGCACCCCGTGGTCGGGCAGTACCTTCCGCTGTCGCTGGGCTGCCCCGACGTCCTGCTCGCGGCCGGAGCCGCGCTCGGCCTGCTTTCCGGTGCGTACCCGCTGCTCCTCGTCGGCGTGGTGCTGGCGGTCACCCTCGTCGCGGTGGCGGCCGGACTCCTGGGGTTTTCGGCGCTCGCCATGCGGCGGGTGACGAAACCGCGGCTGGAGGCGGCGGTCAACCGGGCGCTGGACAAGGTTGCCCCGGAGGTGGCGCTCTACTTCGGCGGAGCTCCGCAGACCCTCTACCAACTCGAGATGTGGGTGGAGACCCTCGAGCGCCTGGACGTCCCGGCTCTGCTGATCCTCCGTGACCGGGAGAGCCTGCGGGCGCTCGGCCCCACCCGGATACCCGTGCTCTGCATCGAGCACGGAACGGTGCTGATGGGCCAGCCGCTACCGCAGCTACGCGTGGCGATGTACGTCGCCCACTCCGCGAACAACCTGCACCTGTTGCGGCGCAAGGGGGTCCGCCATGTCTTCATCGGACACGGCGACAGCGACAAGGCGGTGACGACCAACCCGTTCCTCAAGGCGTACGACGAGATCTGGGTGGCGGGTCCCGGCGCCAGGGAACGGTTCCGCACCGCCGGCCTGGACATCGACGACTCCCGGGTCCTCGACATCGGACGCCCGCAGCTCGACGCCCTCGTCACCACTCATCGGGAGGTGCAGCCCGAGCAGCTGACCGTGGTCTACGCACCGACCTGGGAGGGCTACGGCGACGAGCCGCACCAGAGCTCGCTCGGCTCGTGCGGAGTCACTCTCGTCCGGCTGCTCCTCGCCGAGCCCGACGTCCGCGTCATCTACCGGCCCCATCCGCTCGCTGGGACCCGCGACCCGGCCGTCGTACGCGCCCATCGGGAGATCCTCGACCTCCTGGGGGCGCAGGAGGTGCCGGCGCCCGTCGCTCCCGCGGAGGCGTACGCCCATGCACGCGACGACCTGGAGGTGGCCCGCTCGCCGGTGCTCACCTCCCGCGCCGAACAGCTGGCGGCCCTCGATGTGTGGGCCGCCAAACAGCTCGCGCCGTACACGCCCGCCCTGCCGTACGCAGCGGACGCACCGGAAAGCACCCCCGAGCCGGTACACCGTGGCCACGTGGTGGCGCCGGGTCCCCACTTCAGCGTCCAGGCATGCTTCGCCGCTGCCGACGTTCTCCTGAGCGACGTCTCGAGCCTCATCACCGACTTCCTGGCCAGCGGACGCCCCTACGCCGTCACCAACCCTGCGGGCCTCTCTGGCGCGGAGTTCGTCGGGCGCTACCCTTCGAGCCGTGGGGGCTACCTCGTCGACCCCGACGGGCACGGGTTGGCCAGCCTGCTCGCCGCCGGGCGGGGCAGCGCCGATCCGGCCGTCGACGAGCGTGCCGCGTTGCGCGAGCAGATCCTCGGCCCCCCTGAACCACCGGCTCTCGAACGCATGCGCCAGGCTGTGACGGCAAAGGACCGATGCCTGACCTGACGCCAGGGTCGGAGTAGGGTCCGCGCCACGACACCGGCATGGCTTCCACCGCCGTCGACGACATCCGGGAGACGATTCCACCGTGTTGCACGTGCTCGCTCCACGAGGGGCCCTGATCGCCGCACTGGCTGCCCTGATCGCGAGCTATGCCGGCCTGGTCGTGACTGCTGTCCTGGCCCGGCCGCTGCTGTTCGCGCTGGTGCTGCTGGTCGCGTCGGCCGTCGACGTGCTGGTCGAACGCCGGTACCGCCCGGTGGTCCTGCTCCTGCGTCGGGCCCAGATCGGGATCTCCCACCGGGCGTTCGCCCAGATCTTCCTGTTCCTGCTCCTGGTGGCCATCACCGACGCCAACCGCGACATGAACCGGGCCGAGCTTCTCGCGATCACCGTCGTGGCACTCGCCATCCCGGTCTGCCGGATCGGCTATCTCGGACTGCTGACCCTGGTCAGCCGCCGGACCCTCCCTCCCGTGGAAGTGCGCGGCATCGAGATGGCGGAGGACCTGCGTCCGGTTGAGCTACCGAAGCTGCTCACCGACGACGCTGCCCTGCGGTTGATGGCTCTGGGCCTGCTTCCGATGATCGCGGGCGCGGTGAGCGTCTACACCAACGCCTTCTGGTCGTTCGGACTCATGGTCGGTTTCTACACCGGCACGGTCGCGGTCGCGAGCCTTCTCCTGGTGCGCCAGCTCGTCCTGCTGGGCCGGCGTCCTCACAGCCAGCGGCTACTCGACGGCGTGAGCGACGCCCTGCACGCCCACGGTCCTGAGGTGGTGCTCTACTTCAGCGGCTCCGCGAACGAGCTCTACCAGGCCGACATGTGGCTGCAGACCCTCGAGCGGATGCCGCAGCCGTGCGTCGTGGTGGTCCGGCAGCGGCACGCCGTGCGCAACCTCGGCCGCACCACTGTCCCGATCGTGGGCATCCCGCGCGGAGTCGACCTGATGAACTTCGCCCTGCCCGACGCGCGGATCGCGCTCTATGTCTCCAACGTCGGCAACAACATCCACTTCCTCCGCGAGCCGCGGATCAAGCACGTCTTCATCGGCCACGGCGACAGCGACAAGGTGGCGAGCTTCAACCCCTTCAGTAAGGTCTACGACCAGATCTGGGTCGCGGGCTCCGCCGGCAGGGAGCGCTACGCGCGCGCCAAGGTGGGCGTACGCGACGAGGACATCGTGGAGGTCGGCCGACCCCAGCTCGACGTCCTGGAGCGCCGGAGCGGACCCGTGCCGACGCCGGGCCCAGGCCGACCGCTCACCGTGCTCTACCTGCCCACCTGGGAAGGCTGGACCGACGATCACTTCCAGACGTCGCTGACGGTGATGGGCCCGGAGCTGGTCCGGCGGCTGCTCGAGTCGAGCGTCCCCGTCCGGCTGATCTACAAGCCGCATCCGCTCACCGGCACCCGTGACCCGGTGGCCGCGCGGGCCGATCGGGAGATCCGCGCCATGATCGAGGCCGCCGCCGACCGCCACGGCGCGGTCGCCGCCGACCAACAGTCCCGCCTGGACATGATCGCCGCTCAGCTGGCCGATCCCGATCTTCCGCCGGCTGAGGCCGAGCGCCTGCAGGGGGAGTGGCACACCATCTACCGGGCGGCCTACGCCGGACGCCCGGTCGTCGTCTCGGACCGCCTGCCCACCCTCTTCGAGTGTTACAACGAGACCGATCTCATGATCGCGGACGTGTCGAGCGTCGTGTCCGACTTCCTGAGCACCGGCAAGCCGTGCGTCGTCGCCAACCCCAAGGGCCTTTCGGAGGAGACGTTCCGCGCGACCTTCCCCAGCACCAGCTCCGCCTACCTGCTCAATCCGGGCGCCGACATCGGTGAGGTCGTCGACACGATCCTGTCCGATGACCCACTCGCCCGGGACCGTGACGTGGCGCGGGCCTATCTGCTCGGTCCCGACGAGCCACCCGCCCAGGAGCGATGGAACACCGCCGCCGACGCGCTGATCGCCGCCGCCGATGTGGAGTGGTCCGGTGAACACGGGGCAGGTCCACGACGTGGCGCCGTCCTTCAGCCCGTCGCGGAGGAGATGGTCGCCGAGGACGGTACGGACACTGAGGGCGGTACGGACACCGAGGATCCGACTGAGCCGTCCGACCCTGCCGAGCTGTCCGACCCTGCCGAGCTGTCCGACCCTGCCGAGCCGTCCGACGCTGCCGAGGTGCCAGGCCGGGACGCGGCGGCGGACGACCTCACCACCAGCAGCACCAGCGCCCGCGACACCTGACCTGCCCCGCCAGACCTTCATTTCTGGGACATTCCGCGCGCTTCGGACTTGGTCGTTTAACGGCTCGATAACTCCTTGTTCCCAGTTGCCACTGACTGTGCCCCCTGACCGGTTTGAGTAGGGGACCCAGCGGGAAGCCAAAGCTCACGCGCAGGAGTCGAGCGGACCACAGGTTTGCGGGGGATTCATGATCAAGGTCAGCGTCGTCGTGCCCGTTTACAACCCGGGTCCCTATCTCGACCGGTGTGTTGACTCGTTGCTCGACCAGAGCCTCACGCCGGAGGAGTACGAGATCGTCTTCGTCGACGACGGCTCCACCGATGCCTCGCCCGCCCGCCTCGACAAGCTGGCGGCCGAACACCCGCACGTGAGAGTCCTGCACCAGGAAAACTCCGGCTGGCCGGGCAAGCCTCGCAACGTCGGCGTCGACCAGGCACGCGGCGAGTACGTCCAGTTCGTCGACCAGGACGACGAGATGGCGCCCGAGGCGCTCCAGCGGATGTACGCCATCGGAGCACGCAACTCCAGCGACATCGTGCTGGGCAAGGTGGCCGGCACGATGACCGCTCCGAGTCATGTGTTCGCCCGCAACGTCGAACGCTGCACGATCGAAGACGCTCCGCTGATCGAGAGCGTGAGTCCGCACAAGATGTTCCGTCGTTCGTTCCTGCAGGACAACGACCTGCGGTTCCCCGAAGGGAAGCGCCGGCTGGAAGACCAGCTGTTCATGGTGCAGGCGTACCTTCGGGCCAAGACCGTCTCGATCGTCGGCGACTACGCCTGCTACTTCTGGAACCGTCGTGACGACCGCGGGAACAGCAGCAGCACCCGGTCGTCGATGCGGGGTTACTACGGCAATCTCCGCGAGGTGATCGACGCGGTGAAGGCCGGTACGGAGCCAGGCGAGCTCCGCAACCGACTGCTGCGCCGCTTCTTCCGGATCGAGATGATGCGCAGGCTGTGCGAGCCGCGGCTGTTGCAGTACTCCGACGGCTACCGCAACGAGGGCTTCCGGGTCGTCCGTGAACTCGCGTTCGCCTGTTTCGCCGGCAGCGACGGAAGGTTCGCGGGTGGCGAGGTCGTGGCCGGCCTCCCGCCGATCATGCGGCTCCGCGCGGCGCTTCTCGAACGTGACCGGCTCGACGGCCTGATGGAGCTTGCCCGGCGCTGCGAGAACGTCCGGGGCTTCGCCACCGTCGACGACCTGCGCTGGGAGAACAGCTCTCTGTGCGCCGACGTGCGGGCCGGCCTCCTGCATGCTGACGGCTCGCCGGTGGTCATCGTGGAGCGGGGCGGGCGGTTCGAGGTCGACCCGTCGTTGGTCTCAGGTCTGTCCACGATCGACTCCTGGGACGCCGGCGATCCGTGCGCGGACGCGACCGCAGAAGTACGCGTGTTCCACCGCGACACCAACCTGTGGTGGTTCGCGCCGACGACACTGCGGGCCACGTTGGTTCCGGTCGGCGCGGGGCGCCAGGACTGCTACCAGGTGGTGCTGGCGGGTACGGCGACGTTCGACCCCCGCACCCTTGCCGGTGGAGCGCCGTTGGAGCCGGGCCGTTACGACATGTGGGTCGCCATCCGGTCACTCGGCCTCGGACGGGCGGTCAGGCTCACCATCGACGGCGGCTCTCGATGGGACGGCGCGCTGATCCCCGCCGTCGTCGGCAACCCGTCGCGCATCATCGTCCCGCACCGTACCCTCCCGCTCGGCCAGCTGTCGCTGGAGATCGACGAACGCAACCAGAGCCTCGCCGGCGAGCTCGCCGCGCGCGGTATCGGTCCGCTGCAGGCGCGCGGTGCCCAGCTGCATCTCGCCGTACCCGTGCAGGCGGCGCCCGGCACCGGTCCACGCGAGGTCGAGGTCGTGATCGGCAGGGCCGGGTCGTCCCGGACTCTGCCTGGCCGGATCCAACCGGCGCAGGAGGCGGTCCTGGCGTTCAATGACGTGACCACCCTGCCGTCGGGCCGGCACCCGTTGTCCCTGCGTACGGACCCGTCCGGACGGCAGCCCGCGATCCCGATCGGCACGGCGGTCGTGCAGGGCGGGCGGATCGTCGGCGTCAGAGGGATCGCGTATCGGGCGATTCCGCGGCGGGTCGTCGCCCGGGTCACGTCGGAGCCGTGGCTGCACCGGCAGGCGTTCCGCGCCATCGCCGCCCTGCCGCCCGGGGCCGCGGACAGGGCTCGTACGGTCGCGCGCAAGCTGTCCCGTTGGTCAGGCGACTAGGTTCCTCGAGCAGCCCGGCCAAGATGATCAACGGTGGCGAATTCGGACACGCGTCCGGCACTGTCCGAATTCGCCACCGTTGATCATTCTTGGCCGTCGTCCGCGTTGATCTCGGTGTCGCATCGACTGGCACCCGCCGGATCCGCGATTACAGTCGTTGCAGGGTCGTCCGGTCGGGCGGGGCAGGCAGGGGCCGGGCAGCCGCGACGTCCGGGGAGGGACGCGGTGGGATCGCTCATCGAGGCGCGGGGGCTGTACAAACGTTTCGACTCGTTCGTCGCCGTTGCCGGGATCGACGTCGAGGTGTCAGCTGGTGAGGTCTTCGGCTTCCTCGGGCCGAACGGTGCCGGCAAGAGCTCGACGATGCGGATGATCGGCTGCGTGTCGCCGATCTCCGGCGGGAGCCTCCGCATCCTCGACATGGATCCGGTCGTCGACGGTTCCCGCATCCGGGCCCGGCTCGGCGTGTGCCCTCAGGACGACTGGCTCGACGAGGAGCTGACGGTCCGGGAGAACCTCGTGATCTACGGCCGCTACTTCGGCATGTCCAGGCGGGCGTGTGCCGACAAGGCAACGGAGCTGCTGGACTTCGCCCAGCTGTCGGAGAAGGCGAGCGCCAAGGTCGCGGACCTGTCGGGTGGGATGAAGCGCCGACTCACCATCGTCCGAGCCCTCGTCAACGATCCCGACATCATGCTGCTCGACGAGCCTACGACCGGGCTCGACCCGCAGGCACGGCATCTCGTGTGGGACCGGTTGTTCCAGCTGAAGCAGCGCGGGGTCACGCTGGTTCTCACCACCCACTACATGGACGAGGCCGAGCAGCTCTGTGACCGGCTGGTCGTCATGGACAAGGGCCGGATCGTCGCCGAGGGTTCGCCGGGCGACCTGATCCGCGCCCACTCGACCCGGGAGGTGGTCGAGTTGCGGTTCGGGGTCGGCGGGCAGGAGAGTGCGGCCGAGAAGGTCGCCGACCTCGCCGACCGGATCGAGGTCCTGCCCGACCGTGTACTCCTGTACACCTACGACGGGGACGCCGCCGCCAACGCCGTGAACAAGCGCGGCCTGGCACCGCAGGGCCTTCTGGTCCGCCGGAGCACCCTCGAAGACGTCTTTCTCCGCCTCACCGGCCGTACGCTCGTCGACTGACCGGGACCTCGCATGGTGACAGCCCGAACGCGGTCGGCCCGGTGGGACAGAGCCCTGCGTGCGTACGAGTACTGGATGGTGTCGTACAAGCGCACCTGGCGCGGCACGATCATCTCGAGCTTCCTCGTACCGTCGCTCTTCCTCGCCGCGATGGGCCTTGGCCTCGGTGCGTACGTCGATGCGGGTGAGGGAAGGTCGGCGCTGGGTGGCCAGACGTACCTGCAGTTCATCGCGCCCGGCCTGCTCGCGGCCACGGCGATGCAAACCGCGTCGTTCGAGTCGTCGTACCCCGTGATGGGTGGCTGGAAGTGGTTCAAGACCTACTTCGCCATGCTGGCGACGCCGTTGGGCGTCGCGGACGTGCTGGTTGGGCACCTGCTCTTCGTCGCGTTCCGGGTGCTCACCACCTGCGTCGTCTACCTCGCGGTGATCACCGCGTTCGGCGCCGTTGCCTCGCCGTGGGGAGTTCTGGCCGTCGTGGCGGGGCTGCTCACCGGGCTCGCGGTCGCGGCGCCGACGTTCGCGATGGCTGTGACGACCGACCGCGACACGATCTTCTCGATGTACTTCCGGTTCGCCATCCTGCCGATGTTCTTGTTCTCCGGCGCGTTCTTCCCGGTCAGCCAGCTGCCGGTGGCCGCCCAGCCGGTCGCTTACGCCACACCGCTGTGGCACGGCGTCCACCTGGCCCGGATGTTCACCCTGGGCGAGCCCACCTGGTGGTGGGTGGCCGGCAATGTCAGCTACCTGTGCCTGTGGATCGGCGTGGGCGTGTGGTGGGCGGCGCGGGGGTTCCGGCGCCGGCTCGTCACGTAGGTGGAGGTGCGTGTGCCCATGGCCGATCTGGTCCTGCGGATGGTCCCGCTACCCCCGCCGCGCGGGCGGGCGTGGTTGCTGGTCGAACGCAACCTCATGGTCTACCGGCACGACTGGCTGGTGCTGGTGTCGGGTTTCTTCGAGCCGCTGTTCTACCTGCTGGCGATCGGAGTCGGGATCTCGCAGCTGGTCGACGGGTTCGTGGTGGACGGGCGGTTGGTGAGCTATCCGGCGTTCATCGCTCCGGCCATGCTGGCCTCGAGTGCGATGAACGGTGCGATCGCCGACACGACGTACAACCTGTTCTTCAAGCTGAAGTACTCGAAGCTGTACGACGCCGTGCTCGCGACCCCGATACGACCATGGGATGTCGCGGCAGGTGAGGTGATCTGGGCCCTCATCCGCGGCGGGCTCTACGCCGCGGCCTTCATCGTGACCATGCTCGTCATGGGACTGCTCGCCTCGTGGTGGGCGGTGCTGGCACTGCCGGCCGCGATTCTGGTGGGGTTCGCCTTCGCCTCGGTCGGCATGGCGGGGACGACGTACATGCGTAGCTGGCAGGACTTCGAGTTCGTCAGCCTCGCGATCCTGCCGATGTTCTTGTTGTCCGCGACGTTCTTCCCGCTCTCGGCCTATCCACCGGTCGGGCAGTTCCTGGTCCAGCTCACGCCGCTGTACCACGGAGTGGTGCTGTTGCGGAGCCTCACGCTGGGGTCACTGTCGTGGGACCTGTTGGTGAGTGTCGGCTATCTGGTGGCGATGGCCGTCGCCGGGTTGTGGCTCGCGTCGCGGCGGATCGGGCAGGTCCTGCTGAAGTGACCCCGCGAAGGGTCTCCTTCACTGCGGCGCTCCCCGACGTGGACCGGGGTGATCATGTTCGTGGTCATGAAGGAAAAGTGGGCACACGTGCCGAGATTCCTTCATGATCATGGGCCGGCGGCGGTTTCTCGCTGAGCGTTCCGACCTCGCGTCAGGCGGCGGCGTGATCGGCCTTGACGGCGAACTCGTGCAGTGTCGCGGCGGAGATCAGTTCGTCGACCAGTGGTTCGAGGTCGAGGCGGCGTTCGATCTTCTCGAGCGCACTCACCTGGGCCTTGGTCTCCGCGAGCGGCGACGCGAACAACGTGCAGCAGTCCTCGTCGGGCATCTTCGAGATCTCCGCCGTGCCGATCCGCTCGGCCTCGGCGACGATCTCGGTCTTGTCCCAGCCGAGCAGCGGACGCAGCAACGGCAGTTCCGCGGCCGCCTCCACCGCCACCAGGTTGGGCAGCGTCTGACTGGACACCTGCCCCAGCGAGTCGCCGGTGACGATCGCCTGAGCGCCCACCTTCGCGCCGAGTCGGGACGCCACGCGCACCATCAGGCGGCGCTGTGCCAGGACCTGCAGCTTGCCGGCGCCCGCCGTGGCGAGCGAGCGCTGGGCGTTGCCGAACGACACCACCCACAGCCGCGAGCCGCCACCGCGGTAGCGGTCGAGACGGGCCGCCAGGGCGTACGCCTTGTAGACCGACTCGGGACCGGTGAACGGCATGCCGGAAAAGTGCACATAGTCGGTCGCGAGTCCGCGCCGCATCGTGCGGTAGCCGGCCACCGGCGAGTCAAAGCCGCCGGACAGCAGGGTCAGTGCCCGCCCGTTGACGCCGACTGGTAGGCCGCCCTGACCTGGCAGTTTCTCGGTGTAGAGCAGGACCTCGTGCCGGTCGATCTCGATGCCGAGTTCGACGTCGGGGTTCCGCAGGTCGACCTCAAGCCCGAGTTCGGCTCGCACGCGGTCGCCGAGGCGGACCGCGATCGCGTGCGAGCGCATCTCGAACCCCTTCCAGCGCCGCCGCGGACGGATCGCGAACGTTGCCGGGCCGTGGTTGGTGCCGCTGGTAATGCCGACTGTCGCGGCGTTGGTGGCGCGGGTGGCAGACCCGTGGCCGTCGCGGTTGTCTCGTGCGTACGGACGAAGCAGGTCCAGAGCGCCGCGTTCGATGGCGGTGAGTGACGGCTTGACCATGACCGCGGGATGGACGAGGGCGAGTCCCAGGACGGCCTGCGTACGTTCGACGAGGACCGGTAGGGGAGCGCCCTTGACGACGAGGACGCCGTAGCGCCGCCGAACCGAGATGTCGCCGAGATCGGCGAGGGTGTTGTCGAGGTTGCGCAGCAGGGTCTCCTCGAACCGCCAGCGGTTGCGACCCTTCAGTGCCAGCTCGCCGTACTTGAGCAGCACACACGACTGCATGAGGTCCTCCTCGGGTGGCCGGCGGACTACTCGGCCGCCGGCGTTCACGCCTGTCCTGGCCCGTCGATACGGCCGCTGCCCGCCGCGCGGCTCCGTGTCCGTGGACCCGCTCCATGGTCCGCCTGCGGACATTCGTACGCCAGTCCGGGGTGCCGGTCTCGCCGTGGTGGTACGCCCGGATGGGTGTTTCGTGCCCATGTCGGATACTGGGTGGGTGCGGCTGACGGAGTTCTGGCGAAGGATGGACCAGCATCTGGGTGACACCTATGCGCGTACCTGGGCGCGTGATCACGTCCTCGCCGACCTGGGTGAGCGTACCGTCCAACAGGCGTTGGACGCCGGGTGGGACGCCAAGGACGTCTGGCGCGCTGTCTGGCGCGCACTCGAGCTGCCGCCGTCCGAACGCTGAGCGCGCGTCCCCGGCGTGTCGCTGGCCTTCGAACACGTGTTCGCCATAGAGTCGTAGTGTGGTACGGAGGTCCCGCCGGCAAGGTGGCGGGTTTTGTCCACAACGCTCGAAACGGCTGCATCGTCCACAGGTGTGTCGGCCACCATGATCGATGTCGGTGGCTACCTCTAACGTCGTGGTCGTGGCAGACAGAGCGCACAGAGACAGTGCACCCAAGGACAGGGCGCAGAAAAAGACCCGGGGTTCCCGGCGAGCCCCCGACCCGACCGGGATGGCGAGCATGGCAGGTCAAGACCGCGAGAAGGCCCTCGATACGGCGATAGCCCAGATCGAGCGGCAGTTTGGCAAGGGGGCGGTGATGCGCCTCGGACAGGAGGGACGCGCCCCGGTCGAGGTGATCCCGTCCGGCGCGATCGCGCTCGACGTCGCCCTCGGCATCGGTGGACTCCCGCGCGGGCGCGTGGTGGAGATCTACGGACCGGAGAGCAGCGGTAAGACGACCATCGCGCTGCACGCGGTGGCGAACGCCCAACGTGGCGGAGGTGTCGCCGGCTTCATCGACGCCGAGCACGCGCTCGATCCGGAATACGCCAAGAAGCTGGGTGTCGACACCGACGCGCTCCTGGTGTCCCAGCCCGACAGCGGCGAGCAGGCGCTCGAGATCGCCGACATGCTGATCCGCTCCGGCGCGCTCGACATCGTGGTCGTCGACTCGGTGGCGGCACTTGTGCCGCGGGCAGAGATCGACGGCGAGATGGGCGACAGTCACGTCGGCCTGCAGGCCCGGCTGATGAGCCAGGCGCTCCGCAAGCTCACCGGTGCGATCAACTCCTCCAGGACCACGGTGATCTTCATCAACCAGCTCCGCGAGAAGGTCGGCGTGATGTTCGGGTCTCCCGAAACGACGACGGGCGGGAAGGCGTTGAAGTTCTACGCCTCGGTGCGCCTGGACGTCCGCCGAATCGAAACGCTGAAGGACTCTCAGGAGGCCGTGGGCAACCGGGTCCGGGTCAAGGTGGTGAAGAACAAGATGGCCCCGCCGTTCCGGCAGGCGGAGTTCGACATCCTGTTCGGTGAGGGCGTGAGCCGTGAGGGAAGCCTGATCGACCTCGGGGTGGAGAACGGTCTCGTCCGCAAGGCCGGTGCCTGGTACACCTACGAGGGCGATCAGCTCGGGCAGGGCAAGGAAAACGCCCGCAAGTTCCTCAAGGACAACCCGGACCTCGCCGAAGAGCTGGAGAAGAAGATCAAGGAAAAGCTCGGCATCGGTCCGCAGGTCGACGCTCCTGCCGATGAGCCAGAGGACTTCTAGGGCGAAGAAGCTGTTGCGTGGCGATGGTGCGGGTGAGGGGGCGAATGCGGATCCCGAGAAGGTTGCCCGTGCCATCGTTCTCCGGCAGCTCACCGTTCAGCCGAGGTCACGCGCCGAACTTGCACGGGCACTCGAGCGGCGAGGCGTCCCCGACGATGTGATCGAGAAGGTGTTGGGCCGGTTCTCTGAGGTCGGCCTCATCGACGATGCCGCGTTCGCCCGCGCCTGGGTCGAATCGCGCCACACCGGCCGTGGGTTGGCGCGGCGGGCCCTCGCGCACGAGCTCCGGCGGCGGGGGGTGGGTGACGCCGAGGTCGGTGAGGCCGTCGACCAGCTGTCCCCGGAGACAGAGCTCGCGACGGCACGAGCGCTGGTGAGCCGGCGCTTGGTGGCGACGCGAGGTCTCGACGGCCAGACCCGGGTTCGGCGGCTGGTGGGGATGCTCGCTCGCAAGGGCTACTCGCCTGGCGTGGCTCTCCGCGTCGTCCGCGAGGCCCTGGCCGATGATGCCGACGAGGAGGAACGCGCGGCCGTCGAGCAGTTCGCCATGGCCGTCGACACGATGGACGATCCCGCTGAGTCGCCCGGCAGTGCCGGCGGTTGAGTGGATCATGCCGTCCCAGGTCAGCCGGGCGGACCGCTGGCTCTCCGGACAACCCGGTCGCCTCGGCGCATCCGGCCCCGTTAGCGTTCCGGGTTATGGCAATAGAGGTGAGGACAGCTCTCGACGGCGACCGTGAACCGATGCACCGGGTCGGCCAGCTGGGCTTCGCGGCCCGGTCTTCTGCGTACGACGAGGAAGCGGACCGCGCGGGAGTCCCGCTCGACCGCCGGCTCGTTGCCACCGACGGCGGCGAGATCGTCGGCAGGCTGTCGGTCTGGGAGCTCGGGCAGTGGTTCGGCGGGCGTCGGGTCCCGATGGGGGGCGTCGGCGGTGTGGCCGTCGATCCGGCGTACCGGGGGAGGGGTGTGGCGAGCGCCCTCATCCGCAGAGCGCTCGGGCAGATGCGCGAACGCGGCGAGGTGCTCTCGACACTCTTTCCGATGAACCACACGCTCTACCGCCGGCACGGCTGGGAGGTCGCGGGAAGCTACCCCGAGCACAAGCTGGATCTCCGTGCTCTGATCGCGCTACCGAGGCCCGCGCGCCCGACTTCGACGCGCCGCGTCGAGGAGCGAGATCTGCCGGCGCTCCGCGAACTCCACGAGGAAGTGTCGCGGGACGAGCCCGGCAACCTGTGGCACGGGCCGGACTTCGCGGCCCGACGTCTCCTCGGGGGCAAGCCGGTCGATCAGGACGCCTACGTCGCCGAACGCGACGGCGGTCTCGTCGGGCTGGTCATCGTCGAGCGCGGCGACGCGGCGGACGATCGTGGCTTCTTCACCTTGACCATCCGCCAGTTGGTCGCCGTCGATCTCGACGCGGAGCTCACGCTCCTACGCCTACTGGGCGCGTTCCATCCCGTTGCCGAGGTCGCCGAGTTGATCGCGCCCCATTCGTTCGCCCTGTCCATGTTGGTGGGTGAACGTGACCTGCGACCGGCTGGGTGGGGGTGGTGCTGGATGTCCCGGTTGGTGGATGCGCCGGGAGCGATCGCCGCACGCGGATATGACGACTCGGTCGACGTCGAGGTCCACCTTGCCCTCACCGATGACACAGCGCCGTGGAACTCTGGCGCCCACGTCCTGAGGGTCAAGGACGGCCAGGCGATCCTCGAACCCGGCGGGCGAGGGGAGGTCAAGCTGGGCGTCGGCCAGCTCGCGTCGCTCTACACCGGCTGGGCCAACCCGCGCCGGCTCAGCAGGGTCGGTCTGGTGGCCGGGGCGACCGAGGCCGATCTCCGCGCGCTTGACCGGGCGTTCGCCGGGCGTACTCCGTGGATGCGCGACTTCTTCTGAGCCTTCCTTCGGAAAGGAAGAGCCTGACGGGCGGGCGTTCGCAGCCACTCGCGAATTGCGGTCTCATTCTGTCCGTGACCTGTCCTATGGTCAGGTCACGACCGCAGGCCACAACCGCGGGCCACGACCGCGGGCCACGACCGCGGGCCGCGACCGCGGGCCGCGAGTGAGGAGCTCCCGTGAAGATCGGCAACGTCACGTTCGACTGCGCAGACCCCGACCGGATGTCGACGTTCTGGGCTGCGGTTCTGGGCTATGAGAAGCGGGACTTTCCCGAGGACATGAGGCAGATGTTGCTAGCCGCCGGCCTCACCGACGAAAACCTGGCTGGCCGCGGACTCGCCGAAGATCCCGCCGGTGTGGGGCCGCGGTTCCTTTTCCAGCGAGTGCCGGAAGGAAAGCAGGCGAAGAACCGCGTCCACCTCGACATCAACAGCGCGGAAGGCCGCCGGGCGGAGCCGCAGGAGGTCGACGCCGAGATGAAGCGGATCGTCGCTCTCGGCGCCACAGTGATCCACAAGCAGGACGCGACATGGGGCCCGTGGCCCGAATATCACTATGTGATGGCCGATCCCGAGGGCAACGAGTTCTGCGTTCAGTGACCGCCAGCGCGCCGGTCACGACCAGGCGACGCACCGCTCGGCGAAGTTCTTCAACGCTCCGCTGTTGACGACGATCGTGCGCGGCTGAAAGAGACCCGCGTACGAATTCACCAGGGCAGATCAGGTCCAGTGGTCAAGGCAGACCGATGAGATGTCGGTCCCGATGACCTTCCGCGTGTGCTGGGCAAGTAACGCCGTCGTGGTGCCCCACTCGCAGCCGATCTCGAGGACCGAGTCCGCGGGTCTGACCACGCTCGGGATGGTCTGCCGGTACTCCCGGACACCTCGCGTGGCGATGACGCGAGACCGGAACCTGTACTGCCGTTCGTTCGCCATATCCTCCGCCGCCTTCTCGCACGCCGTTGACGCCAGCTCCGCTGTCAGGTCCGTTCAGGACCTCGCGTCGCTCGCGTCGCTTCCCCCGCTTCACGCGGCGAAGCGGTAGTCGCGGGACTTCCAGGCCAGCAGGGCGAAGGTCTGGATGACAGCGGACTGTTCCAGTGTTTCCGGCCGGTACGACGGGTCGTACGGGCCGCCGCCCGACGGCGGGAAGCGGAACAGCCCCAGGGCGGGGTCGCGGTTGCTGGCCCACGTGTGCTCGGCGTAGGTCTCCACGACTGCCCGGTAACGCGGATCGTGCGCGGCCGAGTCGAGCAGGAGGAGGTTCTTGAAGAAGATCGAGTTGAAGATTGCCGGCTGGTCGAAGTAGCGGTTCTCAGCCGTCCAGTGATCGAGTGCGGCCGTCGCGTCGGCTTCGGCGCTCTCGAGGTAGTCCCGGTCTCCGGTGGCGCGGTAGAGCAGCGTTCCCGCACCGATCATCGCGCCCGAGTTGTAGATCCAGAGCGTGGGGTTGACCGTGCCGTCGAGGCCGATGTCGTTCCAGTACAGGCCTTCTGGCGATCGCAGACAGGTGCGGTTCCACGTATACAGTCGGTCCGCCCAGTCGAGATAGCTCCGCTTTCCGGTGATCTCGTAGAGGTGGGCTGCCAGCTCGGTCGCGAGCCCGGTGACGTTGGCCGCCCGGATGGAGGTCCACGACGCGTCGACCCAGAACATCCCGCCAGGGCAGGGATGCGAGGCGTCGGTGTCCCATCCCTGGGTGAGTACCTCGAAGACCTGCTCGGCCCGCTGCCGTGCGGACGCCTTGTGGGTCAGCCGGTAATGCCGTACGAACTCCAGCCCGACGATCGCGTTGTCGTCGTAGAACAGGTCGCCCCCGCCGCCGAGCGGTGGCACGACGTAGGAGGCGTAGCCGGGCGGCTCGCGGTCGGTGTTCCAGTACGCCTGCAGGGCCGAGAACCTGTCCCGCACGTCATCGTCGTACGTCCGTCCCGACCCCGGAACGACGGTCAGGTCGATCGTGGCGGCCGTGGCCTCCCGGACCGGCCAGAGGTAGGAGAAGGCGTTGTCGGTGTCCTCGCGCGGGTACTTCTCCTGGTAGAGGTGATGCTGTCCGTCGCCCAGGTAGAGGTAATCCTGGAGCGCGTCGTAGGAGGCTGTGGCCCGGCGCGCCCACTCCGCCTGGCTGGTCCCGGCGCCTTCCGCGGACGTCGACGGTGTCGTGGCGGGTGCCGCGCCCGCAGGACCCGCAGCGGCGGCGGTGAGCGTCGTGGCCAGGAGGGCGCCGGCAGTGAGGAGAACTCCGAGCTGGCGAGGCACGAATGCGAGGCGGGGCATGGTCGCGTGAGCCTTTCGGAGCGACGGTGACGCGAGGGGTCGGCTCAGCGTGCTCGCTTCCGCCCGCATCGTCGAGCGTCGTGACCGTACCCGGCCCCCACGCCACGTCGTCGGTCACGTCGTGGTGGACCAGTTGACGTGTGACAGGGGGACCCCTGACACGAACCTATTGGCGCAGGGGTCCCCTCATCCAACGCTCGACATCGTCTCGTCAGTCGCCGCGGGAAGCTCCAGCATCAGGACCGGCACCTGGGACGGCAGCGACAGGGACGACCCGGCGACCCTGGCGGCGCATCCGTGACTCGAGCCACTGGGCAAGCCGGCCGAGGCCGTAGTTGATGACGATGAAGATGGCGGCGAGCACGATCCCGACCGTCAGCGGGTTGTTGTAGAGCGGCGAGACGTAGATCTGCTCGCCCACGCGGACGATGCCAGGTGCGCCGATCGCGAAGCCGAGCGCGGTGTCCTTCAAGGCGACCACGCACTGGCTGATGATCGCGGGCAGCATCGACCGAACCGCCTGCGGAGCCAGGACGAGCGCCATGACCTGCGACTTGCGCAACCCGATCGCGTAACCCGCCTCGCTCTGCCCGCGCGGCACGGCCAGGATGCCGGCCCGGAAGATCTCGGCGAGGACGGACCCGTTGTAGAGCATCAGTCCGATGACGAGGGCCCAGAAGGGACCGAAGATGTTACCGAACCCGAAGAAGATGAACAGGATGAGCAGAAGGAGCGGGACCGCTCGGAAGAACTCCACGATCGCCACACTCGGCACGCGGAGCCATGCGTGGTCGGAGAGTCGGCCAGCGGCGAAGACCGCGCCGAAGACAACAGCGAGCACGATGGCGACGGCGGCCGCGCTGAGCGTGGTGACGAGACCTTCGGCGAGCGCACCGATGATGAGGGGCTTGGTGAACGCCGCCCACTTGTCCGGGGTGATCTGCTCGGTGTCCCACAACTTCCACAGCGCCCACGCGAGGACCGCGGCCATGGCGAGGGTGCCGACGGCGGTGTAGATGCGCTGTCGGGCCAGAGCCTTGGGGCCGGGTACGTCGAACAGCACCGCACTCATCGCGCCACCGCCACACGCCGCTCGAGAATCGCCGCGATCCCCGAGATCACCAGGACGATCGCGATGTAGCCGCCCGCGATGCCGATGAAGTTGTAGACCAGCGAACCGGGGAAGTCCTCGATCAGGTCACTCAGCCGGTAAGTCGCCTCTGTGACGCCGAACGCCGCGGCGACCGAGGTGTTCTTCGTCAGGGCGATGTAGACGCTCGCCAACGGTGGGATGACGGCCCGGAACGCCTGCGGCAGGATGACGAGGCCGAGCGTCTGGCCGAACGTCATGCCGAGCGAGCGGGCCGCCTCGGCCTGACCGGACTGGACCGTGTTGATGCCCGACCGCACGACCTCGCAGACAAACGCGGCCGTGTAGAGGGAGAGTGCTGTCACCGCGCGCCAGAAGAACGCGTTCCCCCAGAGGAAGTCGTCTCTCAGCAGTCCGAGTGCCGGGAGTCCCACGACGGCGATGATGAACAGCACGACGAGCGGGGTGTTGCGAAAGACGTTGACGTAGCTGGTGCCGAAGGCGCGCAGCGGTGCGATCGGTGAGACCCGCATGGCAGCGAGCAGGGTTCCCAGCACGGTCGCGATGACCAGGGAACACCCGAGGAGCTGAAGGGTTAACCAGAATCCGTCGATCAGGCGGGATCCCAGCTCGGACAGATACACGGCAGCTCTTCCTCACCTTCGTCGCGCGAACGTGTCGGTGCCCGGCGCGTCGTCACGCCGGGCACCGACCGGGTTGTCCTACTCGCAGGCGTCAGGCTTCGGCGGAGTGGGGGTCTTCACACCCGACTCGCCGAGTGTCGCCTCGAACGCCTCCGCCCAGGTGCCGTCCTCGACGGCTCCCTGGATGGTCTCGTCGAGGAACTTGCACATCTCCGTGTCACCGTGCGTGTAGCCGATGCCGTACCGCTCCTCGCTGAACGCCTTGCCGACGACCTCGAGCTCGTCGGGCTTCTGCGCGGCGTAGCCCAGCAGGATGGCGCCGTCGGTCGTCACGGCGTCGACCGAACCATTGAGCAGCTGGTTCACGCAGTCGGAGTACGTGTCGAACGGCACGGGGCTCGCGCCGTAGTCGTCCGCCACCTTGTCAAGCGACGTCGACCCCGTCACGGAGCAGGTCTTGACGTCGGCGAGCTGCTGTGGCCCGGTGATCCGGTCCTTGTCCTCCTCACGAACCAGGAGCTGCTGGCCGGTGATGTAGTACGGGCCGTACTGACCCACGACCTGGCGGCGCTCGTCGTTGATGGAGTACGACGCGAGGACGATGTCGACGGTGCCGTTCTGGAGGAAGGGCTCCCGGTTGTCCGAGACCGTCTCCTTCCAGGTGATGTCCTCGGGCGCGACACCGAGCTTGGCGGCGATGACCTTGCCCATCTCGATGTCGAACCCGGTCGGCGCGTCGGCGCCCGGCTCCTTGTAACCGATGCCGGGCTGGTCCATCTTGACGCCGATCGTGATCTTGCCGGCGTCCGCCAGCTTCGCCATCGTCGTACCGGAGGCGAACTCGGGGTTGTCGGCGACCTCGACGTCGACGCCGGTTCCCCCACCACAGGCGCTGAGGACCAGCGCGGCAACGGCGCCCACCCCCAGCAACCGCAACTTACTCATTCGCATGACGTCCCCTTCTCGGTGTCTTTCGTACTCGTTCGGCCTCGGGCCTTGGTCGGCTTCGCCTTGCAGGGCCCCGCGTGAGGCGAAGGTTCGGTGTGCAGCAGGGTCTTCAGTGCTGCAGGATCTTGGAGAGGAAGTCCTTCGCGCGATCAGAACGCGGGTTCGTGAAGAACTCCTCAGGCGTACGTTCCTCGACGATCTGGCCGTCGGCCATGAACGCCACCCGGTCGGCGGCGCTGCGGGCGAATCCCATCTCGTGGGTCACGACGACCATGGTCATGCCGCCGTGGGCGAGATCGACCATGACGTCGAGCACTTCCTTGATCATCTCGGGGTCGAGCGCCGAGGTGGGCTCGTCGAAGAGGATGACCTTGGGCTCCATGGCCAGCGCGCGGGCGATCGCGACCCGCTGCTGCTGCCCGCCGGAGAGCTGGGCGGGGTATTTGTCCGCCTGGTTGGCGACGCCGACCCGTTCGAGGAGTTGGGTGGCCTTCTCCTCGGCCTCTGCCTTGGACTTCTTGCGTACCTTGATCGGTCCGAGGGTGACGTTCTGCAGCACGGTCTTGTGCTGGAAGAGGTTGAACGACTGGAAGACCATCCCGACATCGGCCCGCAGTTGGGCGAGGGCCTTGCCTTCGCCCGGCAACAGTTGACCATCGAGGCGGATCTCGCCCGAGTCGATCGGCTCCAACCGGTTGATGGCGCGACAGAGCGTGGACTTGCCCGAGCCGGACGGTCCGATCACCACGACGACCTCGCCGGCATGGACGGAAAGGTTGATGTCGCGGAGCACGTGCAGCTCTCCGAAATACTTCTGCACGTTGTCGAGGACGACCAACGGACGCCCGTTCGCCGCCTGGGCGGCGGGCATCTCTTCGCTCGTGTCAGTCATGACAGGGCAAGGTACCCTGTCCGCGCTCCGGTGCGCGACACAGCGGGGCGGACCGTAACCCGACTGCATTACAGATCGTCGGCAGGCCGCGTCGCCGGTCACTCATCGTGATAACCCATCTGCCGATCGTGACGGCAAGGTGGTGCGCGTGGTCGCCTTGTCGGGCACCTGCCTCCTGCGGCCGGCCCGGACCGGAGCCGTACCCTGGGACGGTCATGACGCAACGCACCGAATCCTCGCTTCCCGACGTTCTCGACACCGGTCACGCCGCCGGAGCCGTCGCGGGCGGCCGTACGTATGAGGTCCGTACGTTCGGCTGCCAGATGAACGTCCACGACTCCGAGCGGCTTTCCGGCCTGTTGGAGGACGCGGGCTACGTCCGCGCTCCCGCCGGTGACACCGCCGACGTCATCGTGCTCAACACCTGTGCCGTACGCGAGAACGCCGACAACAAGCTCTACGGCAACCTCGGCCACCTCGCGCCCACCAAGGCGGAGCGCGCAGGGATGCAGATCGCGGTCGGGGGTTGTCTCGCGCAGAAGGACAAGGGCGAGATCGTCCGCCGCGCGCCGTGGGTCGACGTCGTTTTCGGTACGCACAACATCGGCTCGCTGCCGGTCCTGCTCGAACGCGCGCGGGTGCTCGGCGAGGCGCAGGTCGAGATCAAGGACTACCTCGAGACGTTCCCGTCGACGCTGCCATCGCGCCGGGAGTCGCCGTATGCCGCCTGGGTCGCAATCAGCGTCGGGTGCAACAACACCTGCACGTTCTGCATCGTGCCGGCGTTGCGGGGGCGCGAGAAGGACCGCCGCCCCGGTGACGTGCTGGCCGAGGTGCAAGCCCTGGTGGACGAAGGTGTGCTCGAGGTGACGCTGCTCGGGCAGAACGTCAACGCCTACGGCGTGGAGTTCGGTGACAGGTTCGCGTTCGGGAAGCTGCTGCGCTCGTGCGGCGGGATCTCCGGGCTGGAGCGGGTGCGGTTCACCTCGCCTCACCCGCGCGACTTCACCGACGACGTCATCGCCGCGATGGCAGAGACGCCGAACGTCATGCACCAACTGCACATGCCGCTGCAGTCGGGCTCGGACTCGGTGCTGAAGTCGATGCGGCGTTCGTACCGGCAGGCGCGCTATCTCGACATCGTGCGGAAGGTCCGCGAGGCCATGCCGGACGCCGCGATCACGACGGACATCATCGTGGGTTTCCCGGGCGAGACCGAGGAGGACTTCGCGCAGACCCTGCACGTGGTGCGCGAGGCGAGGTTCGCGGGCGCGTTCACGTTCCAGTACTCCAAGCGGCCGGGCACACCCGCCGCCGACATGGACGGCCAGGTGCCGAAAGCCGTTGTGCAGGAGCGGTACGAACGGCTGGTGGAGTTGGTCGAGGAAACTGCCTGGGCGGAGAACCGCGCGCTCGTCGGCCGGGAGGTCGAGGTCCTCGTCGCCGAAGGGGAGGGCCGCAAGGACGCCGCGACCAGGCGGCTCAGCGGCCGCGCGCCCGACAACCGCCTGGTCCACTTCACACCCGACGGTGCGGTGCCCGTAGGTGCGGTGGCCGATGACGCCCAGGGCACGATCCGGCCCGGTGACCTTGTCCGTGTGGCGGTGACCTACGCCGCGCCGCATCACCTGGTGGCCGACGGACCGGTTCTCGGCGTACGCAGGACGCGGGCTGGTGACCTCTGGGCAGCAAGCAGGAAGGGTTCGGGTGGTTCCGGCGAAACGCCCGCCGCGGCCAGCGAGGCCACCGGGCGCCCAGAGCCGGTCCTGCTCGGCATGCCGTTCCTTCGCGCCTGACCCCTTTCGCGCCGGAGCAGGGGCGCGCGTGCCCACGAACATGAAGGAAAGTCGTCCATAGGCCCGCAACCTTCATGATCACGATCATGATCACGGGTCAGGGGGCGGGGGAGAAGCCTTCGGAACGGATGCGCCATTGGTCGGTGGGGAACCCGGGCGCGGGTCCTTCCGGCGCACCGTCCCAGCCGCCCGCCATCATCGCGACGGCGTAGAGCAGTCCGCCGTTGCCGGGTAGATAGAGCGGCAGCGTCCTCGGCCGCTGGAAGTTGTGACCGTTGCCGAGATAGCGGTTCTTCGGCACGTCAAGGAGTAACGCGTCGACCGCCAGCGACGGTTCCCCGACCCGGCACGCCGTCATGGCGAGGAGGGGAAAGTCCCACCCCCACGTCTCGTCCCACTCCCAGCGGTCCAGCACGTGGCGCAACGTGGCGCGCATCCGTGCGTGGTCGACGAGGCCGGTGTCGGGAACGAACCCCAGCGCCCCGACCATCGCCGGGTGCCCCTCGGGCAGCGTCACCGGATGCTCCAGCTCGACGTAGATCCCGTCCCGCACCGGCAGGGGCGCGAGCCCACGTGCGATCGAGTCCCAGAGCGAGATCCGCGGCAGGCCGAGACGCTCGCGCCAGGCCTGCGCGGTCCGCAGCCCCCAGGCCCAGTAGCTCAGCTCGAACGCCGGGTTGCGCGCCTCCCGCCGGGCACGAAACGCGCGTTCCTGCGCCGACGCGAGCGGAGGCCCGAGGTCGAACTGTTCCCGTCGCGGATCCCAACTCGCGTACGACGCCATGAATGTCGCGGACTCGAACACGAGTGGTGCGAGACGTTCCAGGGTCCGCCGGGTGGGCCGCGCCCGCCACAGGAGCTCGGCGAAATAGATCGGGTGCGGCTGCTGCCAGATGAGGACGGCTCCGATGTCGCTGGGGCTCTCGCGTCCTTCCGGGCCCACCTGCTTGGGCCATCGGGCACCCGCGTAACCCTGCACCCTGGCGTACTCCTGCGCGACGGGGAGGATCCTTTCGTACCATCCGATGCTGCGTTCGAGCAGCGACGTGCGGCCCCACAGTGCGAAGTGGGCCGCGTGCCACCAGTGCATCTCGAGGTGGAACTTCCCGCGCCAGCTGTTCTGGACGAGTCCGGTCTCCTGCGGCGGTGTCGAGCCGGCGCAGTGGATGGCGGTGAGGTACTGCGAGAGCACGACCCGCCGCTCGAGCTCCTCCGCGCGCGGGTCGGTGCTGTCGCCGAAGTCGACGACGCCGCCGGTCGCCCAGAACTCCGCCCAGAACAGCTCGGCCGCCGTCAGAGTCTCCTGCACGGTCTGCGGTGTCCCGGCAAACGGAGTGGGGGAGAAGCCCGCCGTGAAGTCCAGCGCGCCGATCCCGTCGGTCCTCAGGACGAGCTCGTGCGGCCCGGTCTGCTTCAGGTGCGCACCGCAGGACCAGGTGAGCCCGACATGGTGGACGTCCCTGTCGAGGACCCTGCGGATGTGGGCGTGGCGGCCGCGGACCGAGACCTCCGTGTGGTGCAGCGCGGCGGAGTTCCAGTCGCACGGCTCGCTCCAGTCGCCCTGGGCGTACGGAAAACGTACGGCGACAGCGAGATCGCCCCGGGCGAGGAGCGCCGACTCGATGCGCACGGCGATCAGGTCGAGCTCCGGGTCGCAGGTCGTCGCCACCTCGACCAGCGTCCCGTCGAGGAGGAACCGGCTCTCGATCCGGCCGCGCCACAGGTCGAGGCGTTGACTGATCGCCGCCAGCTCCGACACCCGCAGCCCACGGCCGTCGGCCCGGACGAACCCGATCCGGCCGAGGTCGATCCGATGCGGGTTCTGCCGAAGCCACTGCCGCGCCTCCTTCGCCCGATGGGTGACCGTCGGGTCGGAGTAGTCGGCACCCGTGGTGGCGTAGGTGACCGTGCGCCCCTCGGGCGTCTCGTAGTCCTCGTACGAGTCCGCCAACGCGAAACCCTGCGGGTTGGGCGCGGTGTGCCAGGCCCACTGCGCTTGGGTTCCCAGGCGAATTCCGTCCGCGTGGAAGTCGGGCAGGCTCTGCAGTCCGGTGACATCCACGGTGAACGCGAACTCGCCGTTGCCGACGGAAAGAGGTTCGAGCGGGTCGGCGGAGGTTCGGTGCACGGCGTGGCGGGCCACGATCGTGTAGCGATCCATCATCATGAGAAAAGGTCAAAGTGTGTGTAGTCGGCGAGCGGGAACTCTCGGGTGGGTGCGGCCCAGTCGGCACCGGTTTCGGAGAAGAGCAGGCCGTCGCGCGCACAACGTTCGACCAGGGCGTCGACACCGTCCAGGGCGACCCATCGCGCACCTTCCTCGAAACGGGCGGTGACTGCGGGTGGCGAGACGGGTCTGGGTCTGCCGGCGGATTCAAAGATCCCGGACAGGGCGAGAACGAATCCGCGGCACATTCTAAGCGGGCACAGGATTTCCCGGTCGCGCCCACCCACCACCTCGGCGAGGTCGACGAGCAGGTGTGAACGGTCGACGGGACCATGAAGTGCTGGCAGGTCACCCGGAACGTCGGCCGGCAGGCCTGCGGCCATGGGCGGGTCGATCGTGAGCCTCCCGGTCGTGTACCACGCCGTGGCGGTGGCTGAGGTTCCCCTGACGACGATCCGCGGATCGGTCTGCTCTTCGGCGCACAAAGTCGTGACGGCGATGATGGTGTGGCCGTCGGTCGTGGTGATCCGGACGCTTGCCGTGTCGTCACCCTCGATGTCGCGGCAGCGGTAGAGCTCGGCGCGTACGGTCGCGGGGACGGCGGTATCTCCCGCCGCGCGCCCAGCAGCCCGCCCGGCGACCATGAGGGCGTTCATCAGGCCGTGGGCGAACGGATTGGTCAGCGTGCCGTCAAGGACGTAACGCCCCTGATGCGTGAGCCGCCCCGCCCAGCCGGTCCGCGCGTAATAGGCGTCGGAACGTTGCCACCGGCCGATCATCGCGACCAGTTCGATCTCGCCGAGCGCGCCGGTGCGCGCGAGGTCGCCAAGGGCGTCGGTCACGGGGGCCCGCGCGGTCTGGAAGCCCACCTGACACAGGACGTCACGGCCGCGCTGCACCTCGACCAGCCGGTCGAGGTCCTGGATGGTCACCACCGGTGGCTTCTCGACCAGGACGGAGACTCCCGCGGCGAACGTCTGCTCGATCATCTCCGCGTGCAGCGGAATGGGCGTCGCGAGGATCGCGATGTCGAGCGGCTCACCAGCCAGCATCGCGGCGAGCGACGGATAGCCCATCGGGTGGTGCGAGCAGGACTCGGCGACGGCCTCGGCGGCACCTGGGGCGATGTCGGCGTAGGCCACGAAGTCGAGGCGCCGGTCGAGATGGAGCTGGGCGGCGGCCCGCAGGTGGGTGCGCCCGTATCCGTTGACGCCCACCAGGCCGACGCGGGGGAGTCGCATGAGCATTTCTCCTCGCCCAAGAGGAAGCGTCCGCATCGCCCGACACCGCGAGAACCCGGGCGAGGTGCCCCGTGATCGGACACCGGCGGCGAGGTCGGCATGGGCCTGACCAGCGGCCGGACCGTCGCGATCCTAGGTCAACCGGCGCGGACGGGTCGAGCGTTGTCCCTGGTACCGGCCACCCTCGGCCGCTGGGCGACGAGTCCCCGCAGGCTCCAGAAGAGAGCACCGAGGGGGATCTCGAGAATGTAGGTGAACGTCGAGAACAGCAGGACCGCCGCAGCTACCGGTCCGGCCGGACCACCCAGCGACACCATGGCGGCCGCGGTACCGGCTTCGCTGATGCCGAACCCGCCCGGCGTCACCACGACGGTGGTGAGCAACCGCCCCAGCGCGAACGCCGCCACCGCCTCGCCGAGTCCGACGTACGCACCGGTCGCCGCGAGGCAGGCGCAGAACAGACCCGCCTGGAGGACGAGGTAGGCGAGCATGCCGGCGGTCATCGCCGGCCAGGCGGTGCGCAGCAGTCCGGCGGTCGTCGTCCGCAGCCGGGCGAGCGACACACTCGGCAGGGAGCGGCGTGGTCGGATTCGGTGGGGAAGGAGCCGCAGGGCGCGGTCGGCGGTGCGTCCGGTGACCCGCGCGGCCCGGTCCCACCGCAGGGCCGTGACGGTGGCAGCCACGAGACCGATCAGGGCGAGGGCCGCCACCAACGCAGGCACGGCGACCCGCGCGTCGGGAACCCTGCCGGTGCCGAGCAGGGCCACCAGGCCGAGCGCGGGCAACAGGAACCTCGCGAGCACGTTCCACAGGCCGCTCGTCACCGTGCTCACCGCGATCGGGTTCGTCCGGAAGCCCCACGAGCGGGCGAGCGCGAACGTCAACGCCACACCCGCGGCACCGCCGAACGGCATCAGGTTGCTGACCGCGCTTCCGGCGGCGTTCAACGTCATCGCCTGCGGGCGGCTGAGGCCGGGCAGGGACGCCGTGAGCACGAAGGTGTACGCCCAGAGTCCCGCCAGCCACAAGACGACGAGTCCGGCGACGACCACCGGGTCGAGCGCGGCGAACTGCGCGCCGATGTCGCTCCACCCCACGTCGACGAAGTACGGAAGGCAGACGACGAGACCGACCGCGACCAGCAGCGAGAGGGCGGACAGGGCCATGCGTAGCGGGGCCGTTCCTCGCCGGGGCTGGGGCGTCGCGGCGGAAGGGAACGTCATCGGGCGCTCAGCCCCGGGGGTGCCGCGCTCGGGGTCGGCACCTGGTCCAACGGGTGCGTGAACGCCGAACCGGATGCCACGTCCCTGCGTACGTACCACTCCGTTCCCAGCACGAGGCGGAACAGCGGACCGGGCAGTCGCCTCAGGGCGGCGAGCGTACGGATGGAGTCGCCCCCGGTCGCCTGGCTCGCGTGCGCGGCAAGGCTTGCCCGCTTGGCCGCGGCGTACCTGCGTACGTCGATGCGATGGGTGATCTCCGTCCGCGACGCGAAGAGGTGGGCGAAGCGTTCGACGTCGAAGCCGGGCGGAAACCGATAGACGCGACCCACCAGCCGGAGCGCCCGCAGCAGCAGCTCACGGTCGACCGTGGCCTCGAGCACTGTCGGCGTGCCGGCGAGCTCGGCCGCACGGACGCCGACGCGGTGGACGTGCACGTGGTCCGGGTGGCCGTAGCCGCCGGCGGGGTCGTAGACGGTCAGCAGGTCGGCGCGTTCGGTCCGCAGCAGATCGGCCAACCGGTGGGCGGCCTCGTCGACATCGCTTCTGCAGAAGGCCACCTGGCCCGGCCCCGGAACGGCGGTGCCGTCGAGTCCGCTGTCGGCGTAGCCGAGAACCTCGACGCGAGCACAGCCGAGTGCCTTCGCCGAGGCCGCCAGTTCGCGCAGCCGCACCTGGTCGAGGTTCTCGCTCCCTGGACGCGTGGCGGAAAGGCCATTGCCTCCGGCCGTGGCGACGACAAGGACCACCCGGTGCCCTTCGCAGGAGAGGCGCGCCATCGTTCCGCCGGTGAACAGCGCCTCGTCGTCTGGATGGGCGTGAAAGAAGACACACGTACGACTCACCCGCCCAGCCTGACATGTCGGCAATCAGAATCCGCGCATTCTCGGGGAGATCTCCGGGACACCACTGAGGACCAGAGATTCTTCGAACCTTCGCGTCAGGGACATCTCGGGGATTCCTCCAATGGTGAACCGCGACGGCGCCTTGATAGGTATGGACGCAGGCGTGAAGGGGAATGCTGGGGGCGATGCAATAGTCCTGACGCACAAATCCTCTGCCACCTGGCCGACGGCCACGGAAGTAGAAGAGATGTGTCGCGCGTATTGGTATTGCGTCGGCCCGATCCCACGCTAATAGACACGCCGAAATACGACAGGACAGGCGTCGAGGAAACGCAGAGTCGAATTGCGGGTGGAATTCCACCGGACTCGGCGCGTGGGGAGGGTGCATGGTGAAAATTGTTCATGTCAGCGACTGCTTTCTACCCCGGCTGGGTGGCATCGAGACCCAGGTCGCTGAACTCACCCGGATGCAGCGTGGCGCGGGCCACGACGTCGAGATCATCACCGCGACTCCCGACCGGACGGACGGCCGTGTCGCCGCTGCGGTGCCCGTGCATCGCGTGGTCGCGCGGCTCCCGTGGGACCTTCCGGTCCATCCGCGGATGGGACACCACCTGGCGCGGCTCTACCGGGAACTGCGGCCAGATGTCGTCCACGTGCACGTCGGCGCTGTGTCGCCGTTCGCCTGGTCAGGCGTCCGGGAGGCTACGTTGGCCGGCATCCCCACCGTGGTGACCGTGCACAGCATGTGGGACGCCGGCACTGCCACGGTCTATCGCTTCCTCGACGCGATGGTCGGCTGGACGCGCTGGCGCGGAGTGTGTACGGCGGTGAGCGGAGCCGCTGCAGAGCCCATCCGCCGGGTCGTCGGGGAGCGCGTCCCCGTCCACGTCGTGGCCAACGGCATCACCATCGGCCACTGGCGTCTCGCAGCGCCGGGTGGCGGGGTCGAGCCCCACGGTCCCGTGCACGTGGTCGCGGTCGGCCGGCTCGCACCCCGCAAGCAGCCGTTGACACTGCTGCGGATCCTGCGTGACGCTCGGGACGTCCTCGCCGTCGGGCAGGACGTCGGGCAGGACGTCGCGCAGGACGTCGGTCGGGACACTGCCGGCACGTCCCCGCTCCGGGCCACGATCGTGGGTGACGGTCCCGCACTGCCGTGGATGCGGTGGTACCTCCGGCGACATCGGATGGAGCCGTGGGTGACCCTCACCGGGCGCCTGGACCGTACGCAGGTGCGTACGGTCCTGGAGGACGCGGACCTGTTCGTGGCACCGGCCCGGCGCGAGTCGTTCGGCCTCGCGGCGCTGGAGGCCCGACTGGCGGGCGTTCCGGTGGTCGCGTACGCCGACAGCGGGGTGTCGTCGTTCGTCGTTGGGGAGAAGGAGGGCCTGCTGGGCCGCTCACCGGGCGAGCTCTCGGCCGCCGTGGCAAGGCTGGCCAGCGACCGAGCACTCCGCGCCGCACTCGCCGCGCACAACCTCGCGAGCGTCCCCGTGCACTGCACCTGGCCGGTGGTGCTCGCCGACTTCGACGAGCGTTACGCTCAGGCCATGGCGCGGGCGCCGGTGGCGCCGGTGAGGTAGGGCTGGGGGCTCTCGACGAAGGAGAGTGGCGGCGATGCCGACGACGCTGCGGGATGTCGCGAAGCTCGCCGGCGTATCCCCCAAAACCGTCTCGAACGTCGTCAATGGCTACGTACACGTACGTCCCGAGACCCGGGACCGGGTCGAACGCGCCATCGCTACGCTCAACTACCGGCCGAACCTCTCTGCCCGGAGCCTTCGCCAGGGCAGGACCGGGATCATCGCGCTCGCCGTCCCGGAGTTGGACATTCCGTACTTCGCCGAGCTTGCCCGGCACCTCGTGACCGAGGCGGACCTGCACGGGTGGACGGTCCTCGTCGACCAGACCGAGGGCGTGCACGAGCGGGAACGCAAGGTGATCGGTGGCCTTCGCGACCAGCTCATCGACGGTCTCATCCTGAGCCCGCTCGCCCTGACGGCCGAGGACCTCGCAGCGCGCACCGACTCGACACCCATGGTGTTGCTGGGCGAACGCGTCCACCATGGTCCGGCCGATCACGTGGTGATCGACAACATCGCCGCCGCCCGGGATGCGACCAACCATCTGATCGAACGCGGGTGCCGGCGGATCGCCGCGATCGGCGCCCAACGGGTACCCGCCGGCGAGACGGCCCGGCTGCGGCTGCGCGGCTACCGTGAGGCGCTCGCCGACGCCGGGCTGCCCTACGACGAGGAGCTCGTGACGACCACCCTGCGGTATCACCGCCGCGACGGAGCGGCGGCGATGACCTGGCTGCTGGGGCTCCCACACCGACCCGACGGCGTCTTCTGCTTCAACGACCTGATGGCTCTCGGTGCGCTGCGTACCCTCGCGGAGCAGGGGGTCAAGGTGCCGGGTGACATCGCTGTGATCGGGTTCGACGACATCGAGGACGGCCGCTACTCCGTGCCCACCCTGTCGACGATCTCACCGAACAAGCAGGAGATCGCGCGCCTCGCCGTCGATCTGCTCAAGCGGCAGATGGTGACCGGCGGTCCCGGGCTGGCCGATGGCGATGGCCCGCAGGAGATCTTCGCGCCGTACAAGCTCACGCCACGGGAGAGCACCCTCGGCTGAACCGAGCCCATGAACCGGCCCATCAGGTGGGTTGTTCGGCCACCCACGCGTGACGCCTTACGCACCCACCTGGCACGGTAGCTGTCTGACGAAAACTCCCCGGAGGACCCATGCACGACGACCACCGCCTGGTCGAGGCCCGGCTGGAACGCGCCCTCAGGCAGCGCCTGCGCCCGGCTCTCCACGGCGCGACTGTTCCGCTCGACATCGAGGTCTGGCACGCACCAGGCGAACCGGTACCGGTGAGCGACGCCCTCGGTGCCGACTACAAGCCGGCCGCCCTCGGCGAGTCCTGGGGTCCGCCCTGGGGCACCAGCTGGTTCCGGCTCACCGGCCGCGTCCCGCAGGAGTGGGACCGCCAGCGGGTCGAGGCGGTCGTCGACCTCGGCTTCGGTGGCGGGCCGGGCTTCTCGGCGGAAGGGCTCGCCTACACACCTGACGGCGAGCCGATCAAGGGCCTCAACCCCGACAACATCTACGTCCCGCTCGCAGGTCTGGCCTCGGGTGGCGCCTCGGGCTCGGACCAGGCGTACGCGAAGGGTGGTGCCGCCTTCCAGGTCTACGTCGAGGCGGCCGCAAACCCCACGGTCATCGGCTGGCCGGACTTCTCACCGACGAACCTCGGAGACAAGGAGACCGCCGGGACCGAGCCGATGTATGAGATCCGCCGGGCGGACCTCGCCGTCTTCCACGCGGACGTGTGGAATCTCCTGCTCGACATCGACGTCCTGAACGAGCTCCGCGCCGAGCTGCCCGCCGACCTGCCGCGCCGCTCGGAGATCCTCCGGGCGCTCGAGCGGGCGCTCGACGCGCTCGACTACGACGACATCCCGGGGTCCGCCGCGGCCGCCCGCGCGCAGCTGGCCGGCGTTCTCGCCAAGCCGGCGTACGCCAGTGCCCACCAGATCTCGGCCGTCGGCCACGCCCACATCGACTCCGCCTGGCTCTGGCCGCTGCGCGAGACGGTCCGGAAGGTCGCGCGCACGGTCTCCAACGTCACGACGCTGGCCGCGGACCACGACGACTTCCGGTTCGCGTTCTCCCAGGCTCAGCAGCACGCCTGGATGAAGGACCACCACCCGCAGGTGTGGTCGCGTCTCAAGGCCGCTGTCGAGAGCGGCCACGTCATCCCGATCGGCGGCATGTGGGTCGAGTCCGACACGAACATGCCCGGTGGCGAGGCGATGGCCCGGCAGTTCGTCCACGGCAAGCGGTTCTTCCTCGACGAGTACGGCATCGAGACCGAGGTCGTCTGGCTGCCCGACTCGTTCGGCTACTCCGCGGGCCTGCCGCAGCTGGTGAAGCTCTCGGGCCACAAGTGGTTCCTCACCCAGAAGATCTCCTGGAACCAGACGAACAAGTTCCCGCACCACACGTTCTGGTGGGAGGGCATCGACGGGACCCGGGTCTTCACGCACTTCCCGCCGGCCGACACCTACAACGGTCAACTCACCGGACGCGAGCTGGCGCATGCACAGCGCAACTACCAGGACAAGGGTAGCGGCACGTGGTCGCTGCTGCCGTTCGGTCACGGTGACGGCGGTGGCGGGCCGACCCGGGAGATGCTGGGCCGGGCGGAGCGCCTCGCCGACCTCGAGTCCTCGCCCAAGGTGACGGTCGAGCACCCGGCGCGGTTCTTCGAGAAGGCGCACGAGGAATACGCCAACGCGCCCGTCTGGGTGGGCGAGCTCTACCTCGAGCTGCACCGCGCCACCTACACGTCGCAGGCGAAGACCAAGCAGGGCAACCGGCGCAGCGAGCACCTCCTGCGGGAAGCCGAGCTGTGGTCCGCGGCGGCCGCGGTGGCGGGCCGGCTCGAGTATCCGTACGCCGATCTGGACCGGATCTGGAAGGCCGTCCTGCTCAACCAGTTCCACGACATCCTGCCGGGCAGCTCGATCCGCTGGGTCCACCGTGAGGCGGAGGAGACCTACGCGCGGCTCGCGGTCGAGCTGGAGGCGATCATCGCGCGCGCCCAGCAGGCGTTGGCCGGCGAGGGTTCGGCCGACGTCGTCTTCAACGCCGCGCCGCACGACCGCGACGGGGTGCCGGCCATGGGCGCTTCGGTGCGCGGGCGTTCGCACGCACCGGACGTGACGGTGAACGACGAGGGTCCGGGCATCGTGCTCGACAACGGCCTGGTGCGCGTCACCGTCGACGAGCGCGGCCTGCTGAGGTCGGTCTACGAGATCGAGTCGCAGCGGGAGGCCCTCGCACCTGGCGCAGCCGGCAACCTGCTCCAGCTCCACGTCGACACCCCGAACCTCTGGGACGCCTGGGACGTCGACCCGTTCTACCGCAACAAGGTCGTCGATCTGGTCGACGCGGACTCGGTGGAGGTCGAGAGCGCCACGCCGGAGGAGGCCGTGGTCGCGGTCACCCGGTCGTTCGGCTCCTCGCGGGTCGTGCAGCGGATCCGGGTCCGTGCGGGTGCCTGTCAAGTCGATGTTGACAACGAGATCGACTGGCACGAGAAGGAGAAGTTCCTCAAGGCGTCGTTCCCGCTCGACGTCCGGGCCGAGCAGTCCGCCTCGGAGACGCAGTTCGGGCACCTTTTCCGGGCGACGCACACGAACACCTCGTGGGAGACGGCGAAGTTCGAGATCTGCGCCCACCGGTGGATCCACGTGGGGGAGCCGGGATACGGGCACGCGATCGTCAACGACTCGACGTACGGCCACGACGTGACCCGCGACGTCCGTCCCGACGGTGGTACGACGACGACCGTACGCCTCTCGCTGCTGCGGGCGCCGCGGATCCCCGACCCGGTGACCGACCAGGGTATGCACCGACTGTCGTACGCCCTGGTGCCGGGCGCCGGCATCGCCGAGGCGGTGGAGGAGGGCTACCGGATCAACCTGCCCTCGCGCACCGTTGCCGGGTCTGACGGCGTTGCTCCACTGGTCACGGTCGACAACCCCGCGGTCGTCGTGGAGGCGGTCAAGCTGGCCGACGACCAGTCCGGCGATGTCGTCGTCCGCCTGTACGAAGCGCACGGCGGTCGGGCGGCGGCGCGGCTCACCACGTCGTTCGGGATCGATTCGGCGCAGGAGACCGACCTGCTCGAACGCCCCCTGGCCGAGCGCGACCTGGCCGACGGCGGAGTCGAGGTGGCGCTGCGCCCGTTCCAGATCCTGACGCTCAGGCTGGCCCGCGCGTCGTAGCAGCGGTGTTCGGCACAACGCCATGGCCAAGGAAGGCGGCCGCGGTTCGTCCAACCTGCCGACAGCGCGCACCTGTCAGGGGTATCTCGCCTTCTACGACGAGATACCCCTGACAGGTCACCGGCTACGACAGGTCACCGGCTACGACAGGTCCACCGGCGACGACAGCAGGTCCGGCAGCCACGGGTCGATCGGCTGGCTGTACCCGGACAGATCCCTCACCAGGCCCCACGGTTGTGACACAATCCGCGACATGGGTGACGGAAGCAGGGCCGCCGCCGATGAAGTGGCGGAGACCCTCCGCACAGAACTCCTCGACGGCATACGTCCCCCGGGCTCGCACCTGTCCGAAGAACACCTGGCGGAGAGGTTCGGCGTAGGTCGCTACACCGTGCGGGCCGCCCTGCGCAGCCTGGTCACCGCGGGGTTGCTGGTCCACGAACGGCACCGAGGTGCGTTCGTCCCCACACTCACCCGGGACCGGATCGACGAGCTCTACGCCTACCGTTCCGTCGTCGAACTGGGTAGTCTCCGCCTCGCCCTCGACCGCGGACAGGATCTCCGCCCCGTCGAAGGTGCCGTCCTCGAGCTCGAACGCATCGACCGGCCGGGAAGCACTCACGCCGCGTGGCACGACGTCACCGCGGCACACCGAGCGGTCCACCACGCGATCGTGGCCGCAGCCGGAAACTCCCGCCTCCTGGCCGCCTACTCCGCGTGTGAGGACGAACTGCAGTTCGTGCTGGCGTTCCTTCGTCCCGAGTTCGCGCCGGGACGGCTCGCGACGCTGCACCGAGACCTGCTCCGGCGCCTCGCCGACGGTGTCGAGGCCGCGCAGGCCGCGCTCGCCGACGACCTCGAGGTCGGTCGGCAGGGTCTGCTGCGGGCGCTCCACGACCCTGCCCTTGAAGGGAGAACTGCTTGATGCCAGAGCTGTCGAAACTGCCCGAACGGCCCGCCATCCGTCGCCAACTCCCGCGCTGGTCCGAGCTGCGGCCGCTCCTGCGTACCCGCCGAGTCGAGCTGGACGCGACCGAGCGCCGGCTCCGGCGCGCCCTCACGATCGCCGACCTGCGGGAGGCCGCGCGGCGGCGGACACCTCGGGCGGCGTTCGACTACACCGACGGCGCCGCCGAGGGCGAGGTGAGCCTGCGCCGGGCGCGGTCGTTGTTCCGCCGGCTGCAGTTCAACCCCAGCATCCTGCGTGACGTGTCGAAGGTGGAGACGGCGACGACGATCCTCGGGCGCCCGTCGGCGTACCCGTTCGCGTTCGCGCCCACCGGCTTCACCCGGATGATGCAGCACGAGGGGGAGTCGGCGGTCGCCCGGGTCGCCGAACGCGTCGGCATCCCGTACGGCCTCTCCACGGTCGGCACCACGTCCATCGAGGATGTCGCCGCCGCGGCTCCGGGCGCCGACAAGTGGTTCCAGCTCTACATCTGGACCGACCGGGCAGCCGGCAAGGACCTCGTCGACCGCGCCCGCGAGGCCGGCTACACGGCGCTGGTGCTCACCGTCGACGTGCCCGTCGCGGGCGCCAGGCTGAGGGACGTACGCAACGGCATGACCATCCCGCCCACCCTCACGCCGAAGACGCTCATCGACATGGCGACCCACCCGGCGTGGTGGTTCAACCTGCTGACCACGAAGCCGCTGACGTTCGCGTCGCTGTCGGACTGGCCGGGCACGGTGGCCGAGCTGATCAACACGATGTTCGACCCGACGGTGACGTTCGAAGACCTGGCGTGGATGCGGGAGTCGTGGCCGGGATCCCTTGTGGTGAAGGGAATCCAGAACGTCGACGACGCGCGCAAGGTCGTCGACCTCGGCGTCGACGGGGTGGTGGTCTCCAACCACGGCGGCCGACAGCTCGACCGGGCACCCGTGCCGTTGGAGCTGCTGCCGCAGGTGGTCGACGCCGTCGGCGACCGGGCGGAGGTGCTCGTCGACACCGGCATCATGAGCGGTGCCGACATCGTGGCCTGCCTCGCACTGGGCGCGAAGGCCGCGCTCGTCGGTCGGGCGTACCTCTACGGGCTGATGGCCGGCGGTGAGCGGGGCGTCCAGCGGGCGGCCGACATCCTCGGCACGGAGATACGCCGGACGATGCAGCTGCTCGGCGTCGCCGACGTCAGCGAGCTGAACCGCTCCCACGTCACGTTGCCCGCCGTGCCCTTCTGAGCGGGGTCGCCGTCAGGGGCGGATCCGGGTCATGGCCCGTGCATCCGCTCGGTGGGCAGGGCAGGATGGACAGAAGCCAGCACACCACGCGAGGAGGGTGCGCATTATGTACGACAACGCCACGTGGTTTCCGATCTGCGCCGCGCTCTCGGCTGTCGGGGTCGTGGCGGCGTTCTTCGCGTTCCGCCGGCGTGGGCTGGCCTCCGGTCTCCGGCTGCTCGGCTGGGCGGTCCTGCCGATGGCGGTCTACCTGACCGGCATGGTGCGGCTGTTGTGGACCATCGGCGCGGCGGTCGGCAAGTGGGTCTCCGGCTTCGTCTTCAGCCCGTTCGTCTGGGCCGGCGTGGCCCTCTTCGGCTTCGCCGCGATCGCGCTCCCCGTCGCCGGCGCGCTGCGGCGGCGGAAGGCCGGCCGTGAGGTTCCGGCGGGCGAGGGCGCGGGCGCTGCGCAGCTGGAACGCGGTGTCACTCCAGGGACCGGCGCGGTCGGTGCCGCGGCGTCCGGGACGAAAGGGAAACCAGCCGAGAAGAAGGCCAGGAAGACGTCCGAGGAGAAGTCGACCGCCGACAAGGGGGCCCGGGACGAGGCCGCGGGCCAGGGGGACAAGTCCTCCGACCCGCTCGAAGGCATGGAAGACATCGAGGACATCCTCAAGCGACGTGGCATATCGTGAGGCGTTTCTGACCCCGCTGAGCGCGTGGTGACGCCACGTCGAGCAGGTACGAATGTCCCCGTCGGCCAACCGCCCCGTCAGGGCAGAGGCAGGCCCCCGGAGATCCTGACGTGCGCGCTCGGTGGCTGTGCCTCGCGGCGCGCTCGCCCGGCTGGGGACGGGCGAGCATCGAACGATCTCCGGGGGCCCGAATCCGGCCGGGTCGAGGCGTTCACTCCCACGATCGGCCGGGGCACGGAGTAGCGGGGACCGGGCGGGGCACGCCGCACTTCGGTGATGCTCGCGTTCGCGCCACGAGGTGGTCGCGGCAGGATGGGCGCCGAGGCCGTGTGCCGGCAGTCTCGTACCCGTCGGCCGGTGGTCCACACGCCAGGCAGGGTCACGATCCGGTGAAAGGTGGCGGCCGTTGCGTTCCGCTCGACTCGACGTACTCGCCGTCGTCGGTCCGACCGCGGCCGGGAAGTCCGACCTCGCGGTCGAACTGGCGCTCCGGCTCGGCGGCGAGGTCGTCAACGCCGACTCGATGCAGCTCTACCGGGGCATGGACATCGGTACCGCGAAGCTCGCGGTCGCCGAGCGGCGAGGTGTCCACCATCACCTGATCGACGTCCTGGACATCCACGAGACGTCGACGGTGGCGGAGTTCCAGGACCGCGCCCGAGCGGCGATCCGCGACTGCCAGGCACGCCGCGTCCTCCCCATCGTGGTCGGCGGGTCGGCGTTGTACGTCCGGGCGGTGCTCGACAGGTTCGAGTTCCCCGGCACTGATCCGGTCGTACGCCGACGACTGGAGGCGGAACTGTCCGCCGTCGGATCCGTACGCCTGCACGCACGCCTCGCGGAGGTCGATCCGGAGGCCGCGGCCCGGATCCTGCCGTCGAACGGGCGGCGGGTGGTTCGTGCCCTGGAGGTCATCGACATCACCGGGAGGCCGTTCACCGCGTCGCTTCCCACGCATGCGTACGCATTCGACCAAGTCTGTCAAGTCGGCCTTGACGTTCCTCGTCCGGTGCTCGACGAACGGATCCGGCTCCGCGTCGACCGGATGTGGGACGCGGGCATCGTCGACGAGGTACGCCGGCTGGATGCCGCGGGCCTGCGGAAGGGCGTGACGGCGAGCCGGGCGCTGGGCTATGCGCAGGTGCTGGCCTACCTCGCAGGTGAATGCGGCGAGGACGAGGCGAAGGAAGCGACCGTACGGGCCACCCGACGCTTCGCACGCCGCCAGGACTCATGGTTCCGGCGAGACACCCGGATCGGCTGGCTGCCCTACGACACCCCCGGCCTGGTCGAGCGGGCCCTCGCTGCGGTGTCGGCCGACCAGCTGCCGCGGCAAGAATGATCACGTTTGCGTGGTCAATACCAACAACACGTGGCAAATTCGCCGTGCAGGGTTGGGAATGATCACGCAGGCGTGATCATTTCGCCCCGGCGTGGTGGTTCTCTTCGACAGGGTTCGCGTATAGCGTCGATCGGGACGAGGAAGGGAGCACCATGATGCGCCGACTCGCCGTCGCTTCCGTCGCCAGTGCCACCGCGGCGGTGCTGGCAGCCGCGCTTGTCGTCCCACCCGCACAGGCGTACGTCCGCGCCGCGAGCCCGCCCGGCACCACGACGTCCCTTGCCGAAGCGCCCGCCGGACATGTGCCCGCCGGGAAGGTGCCGGTCGCCGAAGGCTATGGAGGGGCGGTGTCCACGGTCGACCTCGACGCCACCCGCGCGGGTCTCGGAGTGCTCCGCAGGGGCGGCAACGCCGTCGACGCGGCGGTCGCGGCGGCCGCGACGCTCGGTGTCACCGAACCGTTCTCCGCAGGCATCGGTGGCGGCGGCTTCTTCGTCTACTACGACGCCCGCTCCGGCGAGGTCCGCACGATCGACGGCCGGGAGACGGCACCGGCGGCGGCGACGGAGGAGTTGTTCATCGACCCCGAGGCCGGCGGGCCGTTGCCGTTCGAGCAGGCGCGGGTCAGCGGCCTGTCCGTCGGCGTCCCGGGCACTCCTGCCACCTGGCAGCGTGCGCTCGACGAGTGGGGTACCTGGTCCCTGCCCCAGGCGCTCGCTCCCGCGACAAAGGTGGCCGCGGAGGGCTTCGTCGTCGACGAGACGTTCCGCTCCCAGGTCGCCGAGAACTCCGACATCTTCGACGACTTCACCTCGACCAGTGAGCTGTACCTTCCGGGCGGCGCGCCGCCCGCTGCTGGATCCCGCTTCAGCAACCCGGATCTGGCGCGCACCTATGCGTTGCTCGCCAAGCAGGGCGTCGGTGCCCTCTACGACGGCCCGCTCGGTGCCGAGATCGCGCGTACCGTCCAGCAGCCGCCGGTCGCCCCCGACACCGATCGCGTTGTCAGGCCGGGCGCGATGACCGCTGCGGACCTCGCGGCCTACGACGCACCGCTGCGCGCGCCGACGCACGTGGACTACGCCGGCCTCGACGTCTACGGCATGGGCCCGCCGTCGTCCGGTGGCTCGACCGTGGGGGAGGCGCTCAACATCCTCGAGAGCCAGGACCTTTCGGCCGACGACAGGACCGCGGCACTGCACGCGTACGTCGAGGCGAGCGCGCTGGCCTTCGCCGACCGCAACCGCTACGTGGGCGATGCCGACCAGGTGGATGTCCCGCTCGACGAACTGCTGTCCCAGGGCTTCGCCGAGGAACGTGCCTGCCAGATCGATCCCGACGCGGTGCTGGAGAAGCCCGTCGCCCCCGGCGTCCCGGACGGGCAGTACGCGGGCTGCGGCGAAGAGGCGCCCGGCCCAACCGGCGGGCAGCGCGAAGGCTTGTCCACCACGCACCTGACCGTCTCCGACCGGTGGGGCAACGTCGTCGCCTACACGCTCACCATCGAGGCGACAGGCGGGAGCGGCATCGTGGTGCCCGACCGGGGTTTCCTGCTCAACAACGAGCTGACCGACTTCAACTTCGCACCCACCCAGGGCGATGCGCCCGACCCGAACCTGCCGGGGCCCGGCAAGCGACCGCGTTCGTCGATGTCGCCGACGATCGTGCTCGACGACGGCCGACCCCTCCTCGCGCTCGGTAGCCCGGGCGGAGCGACGATCATCACGACCGTCCTGCAGACCCTTGTCAACCGGCTCGATCTCGGCATGAACCTGCCGGATGCCGTGGCGGCTCCGCGCGTATCGTCACGCAACACCGCATCCCAGGCCGAACCCGCATTCCTCGCCTCACCGGAAGGCGAGGCACTTGTGGCAAAGGGGCACAAGTTCGCCGAGATCCCGGAGATCGGCGCGGAGACGGCGCTGGAGTTCGGCCGGCACGGGTTCGTCCAGGCAGTCGCCGAACCCACCAGGCGAGGAGGCGGATCGGCCATGGTCGTCAGACCCGGCCCGGACCGCTGAGGACCGCACGGCGGCGTACGAGGCGCCTCCTGATGCAATAGGTTCGTACGAAGGACCCCAGCGAGCCGGACCGTCGAGCAACACGGGCCGCCGAGCACGACAGGGTCCTTCGGCATGACAGGGTCCTTCGGCATGTACTGGGACACCTCAGGCGGAACGGAAGCGAGCGACAAGGTGACGCGGACTGTGCGGTGGGTCAAGGGCCACGGCACCGAGAACGACTTCCTGCTGCTCCGCGACCCGGACGGTACGACCTACCGTGACCTGGACGCCGCGGCCGTGCGGGCGATGTGCGAACGCCGCAGGGGTGTGGGCGCCGACGGGGTCCTCCGTGCCGTACGCACGGACGCGATCGACGACGGCCGGGCCTACGCCGAGGTGGCCGAGTGGTTCATGGACTTCCGCAATGCCGACGGCTCGACCGGCGAGATGTGCGGCAACGGTGCACGGGTGTTCGCGGCTTTCCTGTACGCGGAGGGGCTCGCCGACCCCGGCACCGAACTGCCTGTCGCGACCCGGGCGGGACTGAAGCGGATCCGGGTCGAGGGCGACGGCCAGCTCACGGTGGACATGGGCATCGCCCGGTTCCCAGCCTCGGACGGCCTGGAGGTCTCGGCCGCCGGTCACACGTGGTCGGCGACGGCGGTCGACATGGGGAACCCCCACGGGGTGGCGTTCGTCGACGACCTGGCGGATCCCGGCCCGCTGCTCGACCCGCCGACGTGGAGTCCGTCGGAGGTGTTCCCGAAGGGCGTGAACCTCGAGTTCGCCCTACGCCGGGGCGCCCGACACCTGGCGATGCGGGTGCATGAGCGAGGCGTCGGGGAGACGCGGTCGTGCGGTACCGGCGCGTGTGCGGTGGCGGTGACGACGGCACGAGTCGACGGGGTGGATCCGCCCGCGACGTATCGCGTCGACGTACCTGGTGGCACACTCGCGGTCGGTCTGCATTCCGATGGGCACGTGGAGCTCACCGGACCCGCAGTCCTCGTCGCGCGCGGTGAGGTCGACGTCTAGCTCAACGCCTCGGACGACCGGCGTCCTTGCTCTCCTCCCTGCTCATGGACTCTCCTCCGTGGTACGGCGTCCCTCGTCAGGAGAATCCCTGACCAGCGTCTCCGTCTTCCGGCCTAGAAGAGACGGGCCCTTCGGCCGAGGACTTTTGTCGGTCGTCACAGCTAATGTCCGTGAGCATGGCGATGATTCCGCAGCAGGCCACCGAGGACGATGCCGGTGCGCTGCGTGAGCAACGCCGGCGGATCGTCCTGCGTCACGTCCGTTCCCGGGCCGCGTCCCGCCTCGCCCGCAGGTCCGCCGTGATCCGCACGGCGGTGTTGCTGCGTTCGATCGGCTACCACGAACGCTGAACCGCCTTGCCGCGCAGCCGGTTCATGGACGCTGAACGGTGCCGTCCGGCAGCCGGGTACGGGTCCAGGCGTCGTTCACCAACGGATCCACCGGCGGATACTTCGCCGCCAGCTTCTCGTCGAGATCGACACCGAACCCTGGTGTGTCACTGGGCCACAGGTGCCCGTCTCGCACCTCGGGACAGCCGGGGAAGACCTCGGCCGCCGCCTCGTTGAAGACGTGCTGCTCCTGGATGCCGAAGTTCGGCGCGGCCAGGTCGAGCGCCAGGTTGGCCGCATGCCCGACCGGTGAGACGTCGCCCGGACCGTGCCAGGCCGTACGAATGCCGAAGAGCTCGGCGGCCGACGCGAGCCGCCAGGCCGGCGTGAGCCCACCGATCGCGGAGATGTGGCACCGGACGAAGTCGATCAACCGGTCGCGCACAAGGGGGACGTACTCCGCCGGGTTCGTGAACAGCTCCCCGATCGCCAGCGGCGTCGCGGTCTGCGCGCGCACTGTCGGGAGCCAGCCGAGGTCCTCCGGCGCGAGAAGGTCCTCGAGGAAGAACAGGCGGAACGGCTCGAGCTCTTTTGCCAGGCGTACGGCCTGGGTGGGGTGCAGTCGTTCGTGCACGTCGTGCAGGAGGTGCACCGACGGTCCCAGCTGCTCGCGCAGGTGGGCGAAGAGTGCGGGCACCACCCGCAGGTAAGCGTGGGGTTCCCACGCGTTCGGTGTGAGGCTGGGTCGCACCCTGAGGTCGGCTTGGGGTGAGCCGCCACGCTCATCGCCGGCACCCGTCGACGCCGCGGACGGAGCTCCGTACGTCAGCGCACCTGGGATCGCGACCTGGCAGCGGACGTACCGGTAGCCGTCCTCGACGTACGCGCGCACGTTGTCCTCGACCTCGGCGGCGTCGCGTCCGGAGGCGTGGGCGTAGACGGGCACGGCCGTGCGGCAGCGTCCGCCGAGCAGCTGCCACACCGGTAGGCCGGCCTGCTTGCCCTTCAGGTCCCACAGCGCCATGTCGACACCAGAGAGCGCGTTGTTGAGGACCGGCCCCAGGCGCCAGTACGAACTCACCAGGAGTGACGACGCGATATCGGTGATATCGGCCGGGTCACGCCCGATCAGCTGGGGAGCGAGGTAGTCCTCGATCGCTGTGGCGACTGCCCGTGCACGTTGCGTGAACGTCGCGCAGCCGAGGCCGTAGAGCCCGGGTTCGGACGTCTCGATCTTCACGACCACCAGGGTGATCCGCTCCGGTGCGGTGAGGATCGTCCGTACGCCGGTGATCCGTACGCCGCTGTCCGACGACTGCCAGGGCGGAGCGGCGAGGGGTTGGGACTGCTCAGAGGGCGAACTCACTGGGTGATCCTTCCGGCCGTTGCCAAGCTGTGTTGCCGCATGTGGCGTGGGCAGAGGGGAGAGGGCTGGTGGCGTGAGGGACTGTACGAAGCGGATCGGGCGGTGCCTACCGGTCCACGCCGAACGGACAGGTATCGGTCATACCGGTTCCGGCGTCCAGGGCATGTCGGTGCAAGCGTGGCGTCGGAGCCGATGTCGGTGCTCACTTGGATGTCGGTGCTCACTTGGATGTCGGTGCTCACTCGGACGATATGCGGGTGCACGGAAACGGCCCGCGTGCCACGATGGAGGAAGCTACGGCGCCTCCGTAGCGTTGACTGGAGCAGGATGACTCTACGACCACACACGAACACCCAGGCCGAGCTGGCGCGACAGGGCGATGCCCCGGAGAGGCCAACCGAGAGTCGAATCGACCTCGATCCGATCATGGCTGTGCGGGAGGTACCGGGCATGGACGATCGCGCCGAGGCAGATCCCGCCACCGGTGAACTCGATCTCGAGGACCGTCAGGCGCTCCGCCGGGTAGCAGGCTTCTCGACCGAGCTCACCGACATCACCGAGGTGGAGTATCGGCGCCTCCAGCTCGAACGCGTCGTCCTCGTCGGCGTCTGGACAGACGGCAGCGTCGAAGACGCGGAAAACTCCCTCCGCGAACTCAAGCTGCTCGCCGAGACGGCGGGCGCGGAGGTCCTCGAAGGGCTGATCCAGCGGCGAAGCCGGCCCGACCAGGCCACCTACATCGGCCGCGGCAAGGTCGACGACGTCCGGTCCGACGTGATGATGACCGGTGCCGACACGGTGATCTGCGACGGCGAGCTGAGCCCTGCCCAGCTGCGCAACCTGGAAGAACGCATCAAGGTGAAGGTCATCGACCGCACCGCGTTGATCCTCGACATCTTCGCCCAACACGCCAAGAGCAAGGAGGGCAAGGCCCAGGTCGAGCTGGCCCAGCTGTCTTACTTCCTTCCCCGGCTGCGTGGTTGGGGTGGGCAGCTGTCCCGGCAGGCCGGCGGCCGCGCCGGCGGTGCCACCGGCGGTGTCGGCCTGCGTGGACCTGGTGAGACCAAGCTCGAGATCGACCGGCGCCGGATCCGTACCCGGATGGCCAAGCTACGCCGGGAGATCGTGGCGATGAAGACCAGCCGCGGGACGAAGCGCCTGCGCCGCCGCCGCAACGAAGTGCCCTCCGTCGCCATCGCCGGCTACACCAACGCCGGCAAGTCCTCTCTGCTCAACCGGCTCACCGGAGCAGGCGTACTCGTCGAGGACGCGTTGTTCGCCACCCTCGACCCGACGACGCGGCGGGCCAGCAGTCCCGACGGCAAGCTCTTCACACTGACCGACACCGTGGGTTTCGTACGCCATCTTCCGCACGAGTTGGTCGAGGCGTTCCGGTCGACGTTGGAGGAGGTCGCCGACGCCGACCTCGTGGTCCACGTCGTCGACGGCTCGCATGCCGACCCCGAAGGCCAGATCAGCACCGTCCGTGAGGTGCTGGCCGAGGCGGGCGCCGGCGACGTGCCGGAGATCGTCGCGATCAACAAGGCCGACCTCGCCGACCCGGTGGAGCTGGCCAGGCTGCAGACGCTGGTCCCGCGATCGGTCATTGTCTCCGCGCGGACCGGACACGGCATCGCCGAACTGCTGGAAGCGATTGGGACCGAACTCCCGCGCCCAGAGGTCGAGGTCAGTGCGCTCGTTCCCTACGCACGCGGCGACATCGTGGCGAAGGTCCATGAGCACGGCGAGGTACTCGAGATCGAGCACACCCCCGAAGGCACCAGGCTGCGCGCCCGGGTCAACCCAGGCCTCGCGGCCGCCCTGACCGGCTTCGCCGCCGGGTGAGGGTTGTCGCCGATCGGCCGCGCCCGCCCATGCAGGAACGACGCGGGTGACGTGCTGCGGTGGAGACGACGGGCGGTGCATGCCTACCGCCCCGTCACGTGGCTAGGACGCGCCCCAGCTGGTGGAGCGGGGAGACGTGGTACGCCGTGGAGAACCGCCGAGCAACCACGCACTGATGAGGCCGCCGACGGCGCCGAAGAAGTGTCCCTGCCAGGAGATCCCGGCCTGGGGTAGGAGCCCGCTGAGGAGCGCACCGCCCCAGAAGACGACCACCAGGATGCCGATCAGGAGCTGGCCCAGGCTGCGGTTGAAGATACCCCGCACGATGAGGTAGGTGGCATAGCCGAACACGATCCCGCTGGCGCCGACCGTGATCGAGCCGGGCGGCGACGTCAGCCACGTGCCGATCCCGCTCACCAGCGCCACGACGACGGTCACGCCCAGCAGATGGGCCGCGCCGCTCGCGGCGATGATCGCGCCGAGCATGAGCAGCGGGATCGTGTTGGAGATCAGGTGGCCGAAGCCCGCGTGGAGGAACGGCGCGGCGGCGATGCCGATCAGGCCGTCGGAGTCACGCGCCTGGATGCCGAAACCGTCGAGCGCCCCGCCGAGGAACGTGTCGAGGAACTCGCTCGCCCACATCAACCCGACCAACAGGACCAAAATCTTGAGACCGGCGACGCCGGGATCACCGAAGCGGTTGCCGGCACCGCGCCGGTCCGGCAGCGGCGAGTACGCAGACGACATGCATCCACCATGCCCGATCCGGGCAAGTCGCGCCGCTTGTGCGATCAGTTTCTTACCGGGTTTTCAAGTCCATCCGCTTCGGAACCCCGGCCTCGCGCCTGGTGGCACGGCGGACAGGCTGCCGGGGGCACGTGGCGGGCGTCGCGCGGGCGGACAGGCAGCCGGGGGCACGTGGTGGGCGTCGCGCGGGCGGACAGATGGCGGTCGGGCAGATGGCGGCCGGGCAGGCGGTGTCGCGTGGTGGGCCGTCACACGGGCGGCCGGATGGCGGTCTGGCGGCCGGAGTGGCGTAGTGGGTCCGCAACCGGGACCACGCGCTGGGAGGCTGGCTCAGCCCTCCGAACGCCCGCCCAGGTGCTCGGCCAGGAACCGCTCGGCCGCCGCGTAGTAGACCTCGCGGTTCTCCGGCCGGGCCAGGCCGTGCCCTTCGTCCGGGAAGAGAAGGTATTCGTGCGGAACGCCCTTGCTCTTCAGGGCCTCCACGATCTGCTCCGCTTCGGCCTGTTTGACCCGCGGGTCGTTCGCACCCTGCGCCACCAGGACCGGGATCGAGATGTCCTCGACCCGGGACAGGGGGGAGCGTTCCCAGAGCATGTCCTTCTCGGTCTCGGGGTCGCCGACCTTGGCGTACATCATCGCGACCATCGGCTTCCAGTACGGCGGGACCGCGGCCAGCAAAGTCAGGAGGTTGGACGGGCCGCACATGTCGACCGCACAGCGGAACACGTCGGGTGTGAAGGCGGCACCCGCCAGTGCGGCATACCCGCCGTAGGAACCGCCCATGATCCCGATCCGGTCCGGGTCGATGAACCCCTGCCCGCCGAGGTGTTCGATGGCGTCGAGCAGGTCGGTGTGCATCGTGCGGCCCCACTGCTTGTCGGCGGCGTTCCCGAACGCCTTGCCGTAGCCCGTCGACCCGCGGAAGTTGACCTGCACACATGCGTAGCCGCGGTTGGCGAGCCACTGCGCTTCGGCGTTGTAGCCCCAGGCGTCACGCGCCCATGGACCGCCGTGGACGTTGAGCACCGCGGGAAGGTGCTCGCGTTCGACGTCGGGCGGGAACGTCACGTAGCCGTGGATCTCAAGGCCGTCGCGCGCGGTGAAGGCGAACGGCTCCATGGGCGCGAGGGCGTACCCGCCGAGGTCCGGCTTGTGCGCGAACAGGAACCGGAGCCCGCCCGTCGACCGGTCGTACAGGTAGAAGCGGACCGGGCCGTCGGACGGCATGACCGACACCATCCAGAGCCGGTCGTCGCGTTCGGTGCGGTTGATGCCGAGCTCGCCGTCGATGCCGAGGGAGCTCCGGAGTTGTTCGACGGCCTGGCCGTACGCCTCGTCCAGAAACGTCCAGGACTTGCGATCCTTGTCGAAGATCACGGCCTGCGGCACGCGGGTCTCCGGGTCGAACTCCACGCCGTCCACGTCGTACGCGGAATCGGCGGCGAGCTCAGTCTCCTTGCCCGTCGCGAGGTCGACGCTCACCAGCCGGGCCGCGTTGGCGCCGAGAGAGGAGACGAGGTAAAGCGTGGTGCCGTCGCGGGAGAACCCGACCGGGCTGGTGGTGTTGGCGTCGTCGGCCGGAACCTCCAGCCAGGAATGGAACTCGCCATCCTCGTCGGCGAGGAAGAACACCACACCGCCGTCCTCGGTCACCGAGGCCGCACCCTGGATGGTGAGATCGGTGTCGGCGAGCCAGCCGACGTAGCCGGGATTGTCCCGGATCTTCTCCAGTTCGCCATTGGTGAGGTCCAGGCGGTAGACGTCATGGAGTTCAGGCCTGTCCCTGTTGATGGCGAGCAGCATCGTGGTCGGGTGCCAGCGGTTGTGGCCGAGGACCCGCACCTGCACGTTGTCGTACGGCGTCACACACCGCTCGGCGCCGGACTCCAGGTCGAGCAGGTGCAGGCGCCAGTTCTCGTCGCCGCCCTCGTCCTGCAGGTAGTACAACGTCCGGTCGTCGTGGCAGAAGCCGAAGACCCGGATACCGCGGCCGCGATCACGTGTCACCGGCATCGCCTGGTCCGGTTCGTCGACCGGGCCGACCCAGACGTTGAGCACGCCCTCGTCAGGAGCGAGGTAGCCCAGCCGGGTGCCGTCGGGGGAGACGGTGGGGGTGGCGTACGTCGGATTGCCGAACAGGACCGCGCGGGGGATCAGCGGTACGGCGTCGTAGGTCATGGGCAAATCCCACCACATGAGGGGCCGCCGGCGGGGAACCCGGGCGGTATAACCTCGCGGGATGGCCGAACCAGCGCGGGATTCCCGCGACGCCCCGCCATCGACGTCGGACCGGCCGGATCCCCGCGTGCGTGAGCTGCTCCAGGACGCTGTGACCGCGCTCGCCGGCACCGAGCGGCCCGGACAGGTGGTCATGGCTGAGGCCGTGACGCGCGCGATGGAGCGTGGTGAACACCTGGTCGTGCAGGCCGGAACGGGTACGGGGAAGTCCCTCGCCTATCTCGTTCCGGCGTTCCTGCATCCGGGTGGGGGCGAGCGACGCCCGGTCGTGGTGGCGACGGCCACGCTGGCGCTGCAGGCGCAGCTGGTCGGCCGTGACCTTCCCCAGCTCGTGGATGCGATCGAGAAGCGGCTCGGCCGGCGACCGTCGTACGCCATTTTGAAGGGACGGCACAACTACGCCTGTCTGCACCGGGTTCGTGACGGCGTACCCGACGAGCAGGGAGCCCTGGTCGAGAGAGTCGACACGGGGCCGCTCGGCCGGCAGGTCCTGACGTTGCGGAACTGGGCGAAGAACGAGGCACAGACCGGCGGCAACGGCGACCGCGACGCGGCGCCGACCCACCAGGACCGCGCCTGGGCGCAGGTGGCCGTGTCGTCGCGGGAATGCCTGGGCGCACAGCGCTGCCCCTATGGCGACGAGTGCTTCGCCGAGCGAGCCCGGGAGCGTGCGCTGGCCGCCGACGTGATCGTCACCAACCACGCACTGCTGGCGATCGACGCCCTGGAGAACGTCCCCGTGTTGCCCGACTACGACGTCGCGATCGTCGACGAGGCGCACGAGCTGGCCGCCAGGGTCACGAGCACGGCGTCGGCGGAGCTGGCGCCCGGCATGGTGCAGCGCGCGGCGCGCCGGGCCCGGTCCTTCTGCGACGGCGGCGAAGCCGATCCGTTGGAGGACGCGGGCGAGACCCTGCGCACCGCCCTCGCCTCTGCGGCGCTCGGTCGGGTGGAGTCCCTGGGTGGCGAGCTCGCCGCGGCGGTCGCGCTTGTCCGTGACAGTGCACGTGCGGCCTGGTCGGCGTTCCCTGGGGAGAAGAAGGACCCGGGGGGCGATGCCGAGAAGGAGTCGGGACGCCGCCAGGCGCGGGCCTACGTCGAACAGGTCCGTGACATCGCCGATCGGATCGCGGCGATGTCGCCCCACGACGTCGTGTGGGTGGCCGAACGCGAACGTGGAGGGCCTGAACTGTGTGTGGCGCCGCTGTCCGTGTCGGGCCTGCTGCGGGTGCACCTGATGGCCGAGCGGACGTGCATCCTCACCTCGGCGACGTTGAAGCTGGGCGGCGACTTCGACGCGGCGGCTCGGTCGGTGGGCCTGCGACCGGTCGACCGCCTCCCTGATCCGCCGGAAGGCCACGAACCGGTAGGCGACCAGCCAACAGGTGACGGGCCGGATGGTGACCGCCCAGAAGGTGACCGCCCAGAAGGTGACCGCCCAGAAGGTGACCGCCCAGAAGGTGACCGCCCAGAAGGTGACCGCCCAGACGGAGACCGGTCAGGACGTGCGGCTGGCCGTCACACAGGCGGTGCGAACGCAGAACCCGGCGGCGCTTCCACCGACCCGGCCGCGGCGGCGGGCACGGACGTCGTGGAACCCTTGCCGTGGCGTGCGCTCGATGTCGGTTCGCCGTTCGACTACGGCCGGCAGGCGATCCTCTATGTCGCTCGACGATTGCCGCCGCCGGGGCGTGGTGGCATCTCGGAGCGCACGTTGCAGGAGCTGGCACAGCTCATGGAGGCCTCGGGCGGCGGGACACTCGGCCTCTTCTCGTCCCGCCGCGCCGCGCAGGACGCCGCGGCAGCGGTTCGGGAACGCCTCGGCCTCGAGGTGCTCTGCCAGGGCGAGGGGCAGCTGGCGGAGCTGCATCGCCGGTTCGTGGACGAGCCGCGGACGTCGTTGTTCGGCACCTTGTCGCTCTGGCAGGGACTGGACGTGCCGGGCGACACCTGCCAGCTCGTGGTCATCGACCGCATTCCGTTCCCGCGTCCCGACGACCCGCTCGCCTCGGCCAGGCAGCGCGCCGTCGACGAGGCCGGCGGCAACGGCTTCATGGCGGTGGCGGCGACCCATGCCGCACTGCTGCTCGCCCAAGGCGTCGGCCGGCTGATCCGGCGTTCGTCCGACCGCGGGGTGGTCGCCGTGCTCGATCCCCGGCTGGTCACGGCCCGCTACGGCGGCTTCCTGCGGGCGTCACTGCCACCGATGTGGTTCACGCCCGACCGCGACGTCGCCGTCGGAGCGCTGCAGCGTTTGCGCGCCGCCCGCGACGCCTGATCAGTCCGGCATGCGTACGCAGATCGCGATCGGGGTCTGTTGGCGGCCCTGACCGAACGGGTTGTCCCGGAACAGTTCGCAGAAGAAGCCGGGGCGGCGATCGGTGTCGTGTCCCAATACGTCACGGCCGAGGTCGTTGGAGTCGATGACGACGGTGCCCGCCAGCGTCCCGGCGATGTCCTCGGGGAGCTGGGCAGTCACGGCGTCGGTGATGGCCGTGGCCACCTTGCCAGGGTCCTTGGGCGGAAGCTTCGCCGAGACATTGGACGGGAACGCCGAATAGGACGTCGGGCCGTCGATCGCGTTGACCCGGTGCCCGGCCACGACGTAGAACCATCCGCGCTGGCGGACGGCCTTGCCGACGACACTGGCTGCTGCCGCTGCCAGGATCCTGGGAAGGCCCGCCTCGTTGATCGCCAGCTGCATCGTCCAAGGGCTGCCGAGTCCGATGCCGTGCGGCGTGCGCTGGACCAGCCGGGAGAGGACCCTGGCCGCGGGTCCCGGGTCGATCTCCCAGGTGAAGTAGGACCGTCCCTGCGAGATCGCCACGATCTTCTCGCTCACCACGACGTACCACGGTCCCTCGAAGACCCCGCTGAAGTGGGGACTCTCCGCGACATGGCGCGCGGCATCGCGGACGTAGGCCGTCACGCGGGTCGGCACGTCGTCGCCGCGGGCGAAGAGTTCAGTCTGGAGGGGGATGCGTGCCCATCGCATCCCTTCGACCTCCACGACCAGACTCTTGCCGTCGTTCGGGGCCAACGGCTCCTTCGCCGGCGGTGGATCGTGCGGGACAGCGGACCGCGCGCGGTCAGCTCCTGACGTCGCGTCGGTCCCCGTCGTGGAGTTTGTCATGCTGCTCCCGGTCGTCAGGTGGTGTGCGCGGCACCCTGACAGGTCAGACGCGCCGCAGGACCGCGACGACCTTACCGAGGATCACGGCGTCGTCTCCAGGAATCGGCTCATAGGCCGGGTTGTGCGGCAGCAGCCAGACCTGCTTGCCGCGCCGGCTGTAGGTCTTGACGGTGGCCTCACCGTCGATCATCGCCGACACGATCTCGCCCAGCTCGGCCGTGGGTTGCTGGCGAACCACCACCCAGTCGCCGTCGCAGATGGCCGCCTCGACCATCGAGTCTCCCTTGACCTTGAGCAGGAACAGCTCACCTTCGCCCACCAGCTGACGGGGGAGCGGCATGATCTCCTCGACAGCCTGCTCGGCGAGGATCGGTCCACCGGCGGCGATCCGGCCTACCACGGGCACGAACGCCGGCGTGGGATGAGCGTCACCGCTGTCGGTCTCGTCGTACGTCGTCATCCGGGCACTCGAGACGGCCCGGCGGTGCGTGTCGGGGAACAAGACCTCGAGCGCGCGGGGTCGGTTGGGGTCGCGCCGGATGAACCCCTTGGTCTCGAGGACGCGGAGCTGGTGGGCGACCGATGAGGACGAGGTCAGACCGACGAGCTCGCCGATCTCGCGCATGGCAGGTGGATATCCCCGGTTTTCGACCGACTCGCGGATGACTTCCAGGATTCGGCGCTGCCTGGGCGTGAGGCCGGTGGCGTCCGGCGGCCCGTCGGGCAGTTCGCGCACGGCCGCGGTGGAGGAGTCGCGATCGGACTTCTTCCGCTTGGGCATAGCGGTGTTCTCCTTCCGAGGGTTTCCAGGAAGGGCTCCCGGGTTCCCGCCGGGTGCCCACATCGAGGAGCGTAGGGCCTCCGCCATCCACTTTCAAACATCTGTTCGACGGCGTGTCGCGAGCGTGTCGCGGACCGTGCAGGACGCCGGTCGCGCCCACCCGGCCGATGGGGGGTCTGCCTGGCCGACGTGGGCGGGGCTGGTCCTCTCTTATGGGAGAACCTGTGGCCTCGAACCTATTTTCGACCCTGCGGTCTGGCGGGCTGTCGGTGGGGTGGTGTAGAAAATCGTCCAGACGTTCGATCGAACAGTCGTTCGACGTCGAGCAAGGTCGAGGTTCGTTCCCTCGCCGTAGGAGGTCGGCACATGAGCAGCAGTGCGCCAGTCGTGCACATCGACGAGTTCCGTTCCCGGCGGACCTCTCGGGCGGGCGCGCCCCACCTCCCGGAGGCACTGTCGGGCAGTGGACGGCTCGAGGCGGTCCCCCGCAGGGCCGCCGCCGAGCGCACTCCGGCGCGAGCCCGGCGCGGTCCACGGCCGCGGTTGGTGCGGGCGTGTCATCGAGGGCTGGTGGCGGGTGAGCCCGTGCAGGCGCCGGTCACCCTGACCCGGCGGGGCCGGGTCGCCGTTCTGGTGATGACGCTGGTCTTCCTCGCGCTCGGCGTCCTCGGCTCGGTTGTCCTGTTGCAGGGCGCGTCGGCCGCCGACGCGGGCTCTGACGGTGGTCAGTCGGTCCGGACCAGGACGGTGACGGTGGCGCCAGGGCAGACGCTGTGGGAGATCGCCGCACGAGTGGATCCTGATGCCGACATCCGGGCCACGGTCGAGGAGATCTCCCGGCTCAATGGCCTGACGAGTGCCGGTGACCTGGAGATGGGCCAGTCACTCGTGGTCCCAGTTCGTTCCGGTGGCTGACATCGCCGCCCCGAAGGTCTGGCCGGCGACACGCCCGACTATCGCGGGTTCTGTCCCGCCTTGCGCCACCTGACCTGCAGCGACGCGGGGAGAGGAGTGTCGCCGGCGCGTCGAAGCTTGCATGGGTCTGGCGACCGACGTACGGTACCCCTAGATATGGTAGTTACAGAGCTGTAAGTCGTCCACAGGTTGTGATTCGAAGCCCACAGGTTCTCCCCAGGGAATCCACAGTCTCATCCCCAGGAGAAGCGCGATCTGGGCCCCGAACCAGGACATGTCGGGCAGATCTTGACGGCAGGGCCCGATCATCTGATCACCGCCGCCTGGACCCCGAGGAGCGCGCGTCATGCACTGCCCTTTCTGTCGACACCTCGACAGTCGCGTCGTCGACAGTCGTACGACCGACGACGGCACCGCGATCCGGCGCCGTCGCCAGTGCCCTGAGTGCGAGCGTCGCTTCACGACCGTCGAACAGGTCACCCTCGCCGTGGTGAAGCGCTGCGGAGTGACCGAGCCGTTCAGTCGGGACAAGGTCGCGGCCGGTGTGCGCAAGGCGTGCAAGGGACGGCCCGTCGACGAAGATGCCCTCGCGCTCCTCGCACAGCGCGTCGAGGACGAGATCCGGGCTAGCGGTTCGGCCGAAGTTCCGTCGCACGAAGTCGGGCTCGCGATCCTCGGTCCGCTGCGGGAACTCGACGAGGTCGCCTACATGCGGTTCGCAAGTGTCTACCGGAGCTTCGGGAGCCTGTCCGACTTCGAGACCGAGATCGCGCTTCTGCGCGCCGAGCGGGCCGAGACGGTTCCCGAACCCACACCCGAGCGGGAATCCGCCCACCCCTAGGAGCAGGGCCACGACGGCCGAACGGGACCAGGTGGAGAACGGCTCGCCACAGACCCGTTCCTGGGCAGGCGAGGGGAAGCGTCCGGACCAGGAACACCAACACACCAGAAGGAACCAAGGAGAGGCAGCATGACGGAGACGGTGAGCGGCTCAACCCGCGGGGGGGCGAGGGGACGTACGAATAAGGGGCTGAAGATCTCGAGGGTCTTCACGAAGCCCGGTTCGCACCCCTACGACGAGGTGACCTGGGAGCGCCGTGACGTCGTACAGCAGAACTGGAAGACCGGCGAGACCGTCTTCAGCCAGAAGGGCGTGGAGTTTCCCGACTTCTGGTCGGTGAACGCCTCGACGATCGTCACCACGAAGTACTTTCGGGGTGCCGTCGACACCCCGCAGCGGGAACAGAGCCTGAAACAGCTCATCGACCGGGTGGTCAAGACCTACCGACAGGCAGGCGAGGAGCACGGATACTTCGCGACTCCGGCAGACGCCGAGATCTTCGACCATGAGCTCACCTGGATGCTGCTGCACCAGTACTTCAGCTTCAACAGCCCCGTCTGGTTCAACGTCGGCACGCCGTCGCCGCAGCAGGTGAGCGCCTGCTTCATCCTGGCGGTCGACGACTCGATGGACTCGATCCTCAACTGGTACAAGGAAGAGGGCCTGATCTTCAAGGGCGGCTCCGGCTCGGGTGTGAACCTCTCCCGCATCCGTGCCAGCCGCGAACTGCTCTCCTCCGGCGGCACGGCGTCCGGGCCGGTGTCGTTCATGCGCGGTGCGGACGCCTCGGCCGGGACCATCAAGTCCGGCGGGGCGACCCGGCGCGCGGCGAAGATGGTGATCCTCGACGTCGACCACCCCGACGTGGAGGAGTTCATCGAGACGAAGGCGCGCGAGGAGGACAAGATCCGCGCGCTTCGTGACGCCGGCTTCGACATGGACCTCGGCGGAGCCGACATCCACTCGGTGCAGTACCAGAACGCCAACAACTCCGTGCGGGTCTCCGACGAGTTCATGCGTGCGGTCGAGGACGGCGCGCCGTTCGGCCTGCGGGCCCGGATCACCGGGGACGTTCTGGAGAAGGTCGACGCCAGGGGGCTCTTCCGCAAGATCTCCGACGCGGCATGGGGTTGTGCCGACCCCGGCCTGCAGTACGACGACACGATCAACGACTGGCACACCTGCCCCGAGACCGGTCGGATCACGGCGTCCAACCCGTGCTCGGAATACCTTCACCTGGACAACTCCTCGTGCAACCTCGCCTCGCTCAACCTGCTGAAGTTCCTGACCGATGACGGGCGCTTCGAGACCGACACCTTCGTCAAGGCGGTCGAGCTCGTCATCACCGCGATGGACATCTCGATCTGCTTCGCCGACTTCCCCACCCAGGCGATCGGTGACACGACGCGGGCCTACCGCCAGCTCGGCATCGGCTACGCCAACCTCGGCGCCCTGCTGATGGCCACCGGGCACGGCTATGACTCCGAAGGCGGCCGGGCGCTCGCGGCGGCGATCACCTCGCTGATGACGGGCACCGCCTACAAGCGGTCCGCCGAGCTGGCGGGGATCGTCGGTCCGTACGACGGCTACGCACGCAACGCCGAGCCGCACAAGCGGGTCATGCGCAAGCACGCCGCTGCCAACGACGCCGTACGCTCGATCGGGGCGATGGACCGCGAGGTTCTCAAGGCGGCAGGCGCGGCCTGGGACGGCGCGTTGAAGATCGGCCAGAAGAACGGCTACCGCAACTCCCAGGCCAGCGTGATCGCACCGACCGGCACGATCGGTCTGGCGATGGACTGCGACACGACCGGCGTCGAGCCTGACCTGGCGCTCGTGAAGTTCAAGAAGCTGGTCGGCGGCGGGTCGATGCAGATCGTCAACAACACGATCCCGCGCGCGCTCGACAAGCTCGGCTACCAGCAGGAGCAGGTCGAGGCGATCGTCGAGTACATCTCCGAGCACGGCCACGTCATCGATGCACCAGGGCTCAGGCCGGAACACTACGAAGTGTTCGACTGCGCCATGGGCACTCGGGCGATCAAGCCGATGGGCCACGTGAAGATGATGGCGGCGGTGCAACCGTTCGTCAGTGGCGCCATCAGCAAGACCGTGAACATGCCCGAGACGGCGACGGTCGAAGAGGTGGAGGAGATCTACTTCCAGGGTTGGAAGCTCGGCCTCAAGGCACTCGCGATCTACCGCGACAACTGCAAGGTCGGTCAGCCGCTCTCCGATGCGCGGGCGAAGAAGAAGCCCGCGTCAGAGGGGTCCAGGGCAGGCACCGCCGAAGCGGAGAAGGAGGTCGTGGTCGAGTACCGTCCGACGCGCCGGCGCCTGCCCAAGTCTCGGCCGTCGCGCACGACATCGTTCACCGTGGGCGGTGCCGAGGGTTACATGACGGCCGGCTCCTACCCCGACGACGGGTTGGGCGAGGTCTTCCTCAAGCTCGGCAAGCAGGGGTCCACGCTCGCGGGTGTCATGGACGCCTTCTCCATCGCGGTGTCGATCGCCTTGCAGTACGGCGTTCCGCTGGAGACCTTCGTCCAGAAGTTCACCAACCTGCGGTTCGACCCGGCAGGCATGACCGATGACGCCGACGTCCGCATGGCGCAGTCGATCATGGACTACATCTTCCGGCGGCTGGCTCTCGACTACCTGTCGTTCGAGAAGCGTGCGGCCCTCGGCATCTACTCGGCCGAGGAACGGCAGCGTCAGCTCGAGACGGGTTCGTACGAACCGATCCCGGAACCTGACGATGCCAGCGACATCGGCGATGCGGCCTCGCTCACCCAGGAGGGGAGCGGTTCGGACGACGACGCCGGGCCGGAAGGGTCCCGGGTCGCACAGGCGCAGGCCAAGCCGGCCCCTCGGGAGGCACACACGTCGACCGAACTCCTCGAGGCGATCCAGGGACGGACGGCCGACGCGCCGCTCTGCTTTACCTGCGGAACGAAGATGCGTCCGGCAGGGAGCTGCTTCGTCTGCGAGGGATGTGGCAGCACCAGCGGCTGCAGCTGATCGGAGTGAACCCGGGCGGCCCGGGCGGTGAGTCGAGAGGCTCGTTCGCCCGGGCTGTCCGGGTTCTGGTTTTCCGTCCAACGCTGGCGGCGGGGCGGCCGATGCCGAGCTCTGGCCAAACCGGTGCGACAACGATGGCCAGGTCCGGCAGGATTGCACCTCGTGCTCCTGACTCTGACGACCACTGCCGAACCCGCCACCGATCTGGGCTATCTGCTCCACAAGCACCCGGGGCGGGCGCAGGAGTTCGCCGTCGCCGGTGGCACGGCCCACGTGTTCTACCCCGCGGCGAGCGCTGCCCGGTGCACGGTGGCGCTCCTGCTGGAGGTGGATCCGATCGGGCTTGTGCGTGGCAGGCAGAGCCGTTTCAGGGACGGTTTCGCGCTGGGCCAGTACGTCAACGACCGGCCGTACGTCGCCTCCAGCATGCTGGCCGTCTCGCTTGGCAAGGTCTTTCGTACCGCTTTGTCCGGGCGATGCGACGCCCGGCCTGAGCTCGCGGCGACGGCGCTCCCGCTCGAGGTACGGATACCTGTCCTGCCGTGCCGTGGAGACCCGGATCTCGCCGAGCGGCTCTTCGCGCCGTTGGGCTGGCAGGTGCAGGCGGACCGGATCATGCTCGACGAGGCGATTCCGGACTGGGGGGTCTCGCGGTACGTCGATCTTCGACTCGTCGGCAGTCTGCGGCTGGCCGACGCGCTCAACGCCTTCTACGTCCTGCTGCCCGTGCTGGATGACGACAAGCACTACTGGGTGGGTGCGGACGAGGTGGAGAAGCTCGTCCGGGCGGGCTCCGGGTGGCTAGCGACCCATCCGTACAAGGCCTTGATCACTCACCGGTATCTCGCCCATCAGGCGGGCCTCACCCACAGTGCGCTGGCCCACCTGGCGGAGGTCGACGACGTGGAGCCGGCGGAGCTCGACAACGCCGTCCCCTCGTCCACTGGCGCCGCCGGCGCCGACCGCGCCGACCGCGCCGACGGCGCCGACCGCGCCGACGGCGCTGACGGCGCTGACACAGCCGCCGGGGAGCTGGATCGACTGGTTCCGCTGTCCGAGCAGCGGCGCGCCGCCGTCCTTGCCGTCCTGCGGGACGTGGGTGCCAAGCGGGTGGGGGACCTTGGCTGCGGTGAGGGTGCGCTGGTCGCGGCCATGCTGGCCGATCCGTTGTTCACCGATGTCCTGGCGACCGACGTGTCCGCGCGAGCCCTGGAGGTCGCCGCGAGGAAGCTCCGCCTGGAGCAGATGCCAGAAGTGAAGCGCGAGCGCCTGACGCTCTTCCAGTCCTCGTTGACCTACCGCGACGACCGGTTGACGGGTCTGGACGCGGCGGTGTTGATGGAGGTGGTGGAGCACGTGGATCCGCCCCGCCTCGCCGCCCTCGAACGCAGTGTCCTGGGTCATGCGGCACCCGCGACAGTGATCGTGACGACGCCGAACGCGGAACACAATGTGCGGTACGAAAGCCTGCCCGCGGGAGTCTTCCGCCATCGCGACCACCGGTTCGAGTGGACGCGCGAGGAGTTCGCCGCCTGGGCCGAACAGGCGGCCGGCCGGTTCGGCTACACCGTGCGGCTGCTCCCGGTCGGTGCCGACGATCCCGAGGTGGGACCGCCGACGCAGCTGGCCGTTTTCACCCGCCAGATCTCCGGCGAGTCCGATCGCGGAGGCGCGCGCCCATGACCTCGACATCGACCAACGAAGCCGCGCGCTCCGCTACGTCCGACCACCTGCTGGAGGTTCCCACGTTGAGCCTGGTGGTGCTGGTGGGAGCGAGCGGGTCGGGAAAGTCGACCTTCGCCCGGACCCACTTCGCATCGACGGAAGTGCTGTCCAGCGACTTCTGTCGCGGCCTGGTCGCCGACGACGAGAACGATCAGTCGGCAACGAAGGACGCCTTCGACGTGCTCCACTACATCGCCGGCAAACGCCTCGCGGCCGGGCGGCTCACCGCCGTCGATGCGACCAACGTGCAGCCCGACGCCCGCAGGTCCCTGGTCGGCCTGGCTCGCGAGCACGACGTCGTCCCGGTGGCGATCGTGCTCGACCTTCCCGAGCGCGTGTGCATCGCTCGCAACGCCGGGCGGGCCGATCGGACGTTCGGTGCGAACGTCGTCCGGCGCCAGAGCGGCCAGTTGCGGCGCGGGCTTCGGAACCTCAAGCGCGAAGGTTTCCGCACGGTCCACCGCCTCACCTCCGAAGCGGACGTCGACGCGGTCACGATCAGCCGGACCCGGTTGTACAACGACCTTCGCCACGAGGCCGGCCCGTTCGACGTCATCGGCGACGTGCACGGCTGCCGCGCGGAGTTGGAGGACCTGCTCGTTGCCCTCGGCTACGAGGCGGCACGCGACGCACACGGGCGGCCGGTGAACGCGCGGCATCCCGACGGACGGCGTGCGGTGTTCGTCGGCGACCTGGTTGACCGCGGCCCGGACACACCTGGTGTCCTCCGCCTCGTCATGGGCATGGTGGCCGACGGTTCGGCGTTCTGCGTTCCCGGAAACCACGAGAGCAAGCTGCTGCGAGCGATGCGCGGGCAGAACGTGCGGGTCTCTCATGGGCTGGCCGAGTCGATGGACCAGTTGGCTGGGGAGTCCGAGGAGTTCCGCGCCGACGTGGTGCGGTTCCTCGACGGGCTCATCTCGCACTACGTGTTGGACGGCGGCGCCCTCGTCGTGTCGCATGCGGGACTGTCCGAACGCCTGCAGGGACGCGCGTCGCGCCGTGTCCGTGCGTTCTGCCTGTATGGACAGACCACCGGAGAGACCGACGAGTTCGGTCTGCCCGTGCGGTACCCGTGGGCGGATGACTACCGCGGCCAGGCCATGGTGCTCTACGGCCACACGCCCGTGCCGACACCCGAGTGGATCAACAACACGATGTGTCTTGACACCGGCTGTGTCTTCGGCGGCCGACTCACAGCACTCCGCTATCCCGAGCGGGAGGTCGTGTCAGTACCCGCCGCGAGGGTCTACTACGAGTCGGCGAATCCATTCCCGCCCGCATCACCGGCACCGGGCGCTGACGTTCCGAGGAACCCACAGCTTCAGGCCGTTGCCGGTGGGCCGAGGCAGGCGGCCCGTCGCGAACCTGACGTCCTCGACATCACCGACGTCGCCGGTCGGCGGGTGGTGGAGACCCAGCATCACGGGCGGGTCAGTGTGCGGGAGGAGAACGCCGCCGCGGCGTTGGAAGTGATGAGCCGCTTCGCCGTGGATCCGCGATGGCTGCTCTACCTTCCGCCGACGATGAGCCCTGTCGCCACGTTGACGAGAAGCGATCTGTTGGAGCACCCCGACCAGGCCTTCGACGCCTACCGCGCGGAGGGGGTCGGTGCGGTGGTGTGCGAGGAGAAGCACATGGGTTCGCGGGCCGTCGCGCTGGTCTGCCGCAACCTCGCGGCGGCGCGGGACCGCTTCGGCGCGCCGGGTGACGCGAGCGGTGCGGTCTGGACGCGAACCGGGCGGCCCTTCTTCGGTTCTGACGTGACCGAGCGGCTCATCGAGCGACTCGGTCAGGCCGCTGAGTCCGCCGGTCTGTTCGACGAACTGGCGACATCCTGGTTGCTGCTCGACGCAGAGCTCCTGCCATGGAGCGCCAAGGCCGAGGACCTGCTGTGCCATCAGTACGCGTCCGTGGGCGCCGCGGCTCGAACTGCCCTGCCAGCGGCTGTCTCGGTTCTGGAGCAGGCCGCAACGTCCGGACTCGAGGTGACGCCGCTGCTGGAACGTACGAAGTCCAGGCAGGCCAACGCCGAGGTCTTCACGACGGCCTACCGGCACTACTGCTGGGCCACCGAGGACCTGACCGGGGTGCGCCTGGCGCCGTTCCAGCTTCTGGCCAGCGAGGGTGCGAGCCATCACGACAAGGCCCACGCGTGGCATCTCGACATCGCCGATCGGCTGGTGGCGGCGGATGGCGCGCTGTTCACCGCCACCAGGCGTACGTTCGTCGACGTCACGGATCCGGCGGCGGCCGCGGCGGCCGCAGCATGGTGGGACGACCTCACCTCCGCTGGAGGCGAGGGCATGGTCGTCAAGCCGGCGGCGAACCTCGTCCGTGGTCGGCGGGGTCTGGTGCAGCCGGGGCTCAAGGTCCGTGGCCGGGACTACCTTCGCCTGATCTACGGCCCCGACTACACCGAGCCGGTCAATCTCGAGCGGCTTCGCCAGCGCGGCCTCAACCACAAGCGTTCGCTGGCCGCGCGGGAGTATGCGCTCGGGCTCGAGGCGCTCGACCGGCTCGCGCACGGGGAGCCGCTGTGGCGGATACACGAGTGTGTGTTCGCCGTCCTGGCGCTGGAGTCCGAGCCGGTGGATCCGCGACTCTGAAACTCACCGCCTGCGGTGCGGGCGGCGCACGGATGACGGTCGCCCGGGTCGGCGCTTCAGTCCGGCCCGGGTCCGACCACGTCGGAGGTCCTAGTCAGCCTGGAGATCGGCGAGAGCGCGCTGGGCTGCTTCCAGCTCCGCCTGCAACTGCTCGACCCGGGAACGTTGCCGGTCCCGGGCCGCGCTCAGCACCGACTCGATCGCCTCGGCGATGTCGGGGTGGAGGTCCTTGGCGGCGGCGGCGACCGCCGTTGCCGGCACCGGCAAAGCCTTCACCACCCGCTTGCCGCCATGGGTGACCTCGGCCTGCCAGTCGGTGGCTTCCGCGGTTCCGGTCACGGTGAGGACGAGCTCGACACCCTGCGGCTTCGCTCCAGCGCCCTTGCGAGGCCTCCCACGCCTGGGTCGCGCCCCCGCCGGATCGGCAGCGTCGGACGCATCTGCCGCCGGAGCCGCGTCGCTCCCGCCACTAGCGGAACCGGGGCTGGACGCGACGTCGAGCGAGCTGTCGCCTCGATCGTCCGCGGTCTCCGCAGCCGCCACCGCCGCGGCTTCGTCCTGCTTGGTCACATCCACCATCAGCGCTCCTTGATGTCCTGCCATGGGTTTGTCGGGTGCGGCGCTCACTGTAGCAGTGGGTAGAACGTGTGTTCGACAAGATCCTCTTGCGTGTCGCGGTGAAACTGTGGGCTGTCTGGAGAACCGGGAACGCAGGCGTGGGGGAATGGGGAACAACTGTGCGCGTGGTCATTGCTGGGGCCCATGGCAAGGTCGGCTTGCGCCTGGGCCGGATGCTCGCTGATCGCGGTGACGAACTCATCGGCATCGTCCGCAATCCTGAGCACGGACCGGACCTTCGCGCGCACGGTGTTGCTCCGATCGTGCTCGACCTGGAGCAGGCGACCGTCGAAGCGGTGAGTGACGTGCTTGCCGGTGCCGACGCCGCCGTCTTCGCGGCCGGTGCCGGCCCTGGTAGTGGCGCCGCCCGCAAGGACACGGTGGACAGGGCCGCCGCGGTGCTCCTGGCCGAGGCCGCCGAACAAGCCGGCGTACGACGAATCCTCCAGGTGTCGTCCATGGGAGTGGAGCAGGTCCGCGACGGTGCGGCGCCGCCGGAGATGGACGAGGTGTTCGTCGCCTACCTGAAGGCGAAACTCGCCGCGGAGGAGGACCTGCGGACGCGCGACCTCGACTGGACGATCCTGCGTCCGGGCGGGCTCACGGACGCACCCGGCACCGGGCGGGTACGCCTCGCCCCACACGTGGAACGCGGCCAGGTTCCTCGCGAGGACGTGTCCGCCGTCCTGATGGCGTTGCTGGAGGCGCCCGCGACCGCGGGTCTGGTCCTCGAGCTCACCAGCGGCGACACGCCCATCCCGGATGCCGTGTCCGCGGTGACAAGCCTGCCTTGACAGCGCGATCGGCAGGCACCGCGCCCCGCGCGGCTCGAGTCGCGTGGCTGTTGCGAGAAGCCGGATCGCGAAGAACGATGGCGTTGCGGGCAGGTTAACCGGAAGCGCCGACAGGCTGAAGAGTGCGACCTCGAGCCGTCCAGAGTGAGCTGGGTCCGGAACGACCGTGTCCAAAGTGACCTGAGTCACTTCGACAAAGCGGAATGGCCGGAGTAAGAGAAGAGCTGAAGCTTTGTGGGCAGTGTCGCCCACCTTTCCTCCTTCTGAGACGACCTCGGGCGGCGTTGCCTCCCGTTCCAGCACCATCGTCACGCCCTTGCCGTACCACGGCACACATATGTCAGGCATCCGTCGCGACCATCCGTGCGCGCGATGCCAGAGCTTCGGAGACCACCTGTGCGCACCACCGTCGGCGCTGTCGACCCAACGCTGCGAGAAAGACCTGCCCGGATGCCGTTGTTGGTTCTCCTCCTCGGCTCGATCACGGCGATCGGGCCGCTGTCGATCGACCTGTACCTCCCGGCTTTTCCGGAGCTGACCCGTGCGCTGCACACCAGCGAGGCGATGGTCCAGCTCACCCTGACCGCCTGCCTGGTCGGTCTCGCCTCGGGCCAGGCGTTCCTCGGACCACTGTCTGACGCCGTGGGGCGCAGGCGCCCGCTCATCGCGGGCATGATCGGCTTCACGGCCGCCTCCGTGCTGTGCGCACTTGCTCCCACGATCGAGGTCCTCCTGGCCGGCCGGTTCCTGCAGGGCTTCGCCGGGTCGGCGGGCATGGTCCTCGCACAGGCGCTCGTCCGCGACCTGGTGGAAGGTCCGATGATCGCCAGGGTCCTCAGCCGGCTGATGCTCGTCATCGGCGTCGCGCCCGTACTCGCGCCCACCTTCGGCGGCCAGATCCTCGGTCTCACCGGGTGGCGCGGGCTGTTCTGGGCACTCGCCGGCTTCGGCGGGATCATGACCTTCGTCGTGGTGGCGTTCGTCAGCGAGACGCTCCCGAGCGAACGCCGCCAGCGCGGCGGCATCCTCGGCACCCTGCGCGGTTACCGACGGGTCTCGTCCGACCGGCGCTACCTGGGATATGGCGCGATCTCGGCGTTCGGGTTCCTCGCGATCTTCGGCTATGTCTCCGGGTCCTCCTTCGCCTACCAGGAGGTCTACGGTGTCTCACCGCAGACGTTCGGCCTGCTCTTCGGCCTCAACGGGGTCGGGTTGGTCTGCGCGAGCCAGCTGAACGCACGGCTCGTCCTCAGGGTGCCGCCGTTCGTGATCCTGCGTACCGTCCTGCCGATCACCGCGGCCGGGGCGATCGCGATGCTGTTCACGACGGCGACAGGGGCGTTCGGGATCATCGGCCTGGCCGCACCCCTGCTGGTCGTGATGACGAGCCTGGGTCTGGTCCTGCCGAACTCCGGTGCCCTCGCGCTGAACCGCCATCCCGAGTCGGCGGGGACCGCAGCGGCACTTGTCGGAATGACCCAGTTCGTGGTGGGAGGCATCGCCGGCCCGGTCATCGGCCTGGCCGGTACGGGCAGCGCCGTACCCATGGCCGTGGTCATGGTGACCGGTGTGGCCGGCATGAGCGTGATGGCGACGCTGCTGGCTCCGGGAGAGCCGAGGCGCGGCGCGCGGCACCGGAGATCCAGGAGCCCGGTCGAGGCGGCCGAACCAGCCCTTCGCTGACGGCCGGCCTCGGTGCCCGGCCGGATCGGGCAGACTGACAGGCGTGGTGGCGCCACGGTGGGTTCTTCACGTCGACCTCGACCAGTTCATCGCGGCGGTCGAGGTGCTCCGCCGGCCGGAGCTCGCCGGGCGGCCGGTCGTCGTCGGCGGGGCCGGTGACCCGACCCAGCGCGGCGTGGTGGCTACGGCGTCGTACGAAGCCCGCGAGTTCGGCGTCCAGTCGGGCATCCCGTTGCGTACGGCGGCGCGAAGGTGCCCCGACGCGGTGTTCCTCCCGTCGGACCCGCCGGCCTATGACGCGGCGTCGGAGAAGGTCATGGACACCCTGCGGGAGTTCCCGGCCGTCGTCGAGGTCATGGGCTGGGACGAGGCGTTCCTCGAGGTGCACACTCCTGACCCGGAGGCGATGGCCGCCGAGATCGCCGACGCCGTACGCACGAACACCCAGCTCGCGTGCTCGGTCGGTATCGGCGACAACAAGCTGCGCGCCAAGCTGGCGACGGGTTTCGCCAAGCCCGCCGGCGTCTTCCGGCTCACCGAGGCCAACTGGTGGCAGGTCATGGCCGAACGCCCGACGGACGCCCTGTGGGGGATCGGCCGGAAGACGGCCCGCAAGCTCGCCGACCTCGGTGCCCACACCGTCGCCGAGCTCGCCGGGACGGACGCGGCCGTGCTGGCGGAGCGGCTCGGGCCGACCATGGGCCCGTGGTACCGCCGGATCGCCCGGGGCGAGGACAGGTCACCCGTCGTCGGCACGCCGTACGTCCCGCGGTCGCGAAGCCGGGAGACGACGTTCCAGACCAACCTCACCGACTGGGCGGCCGTACGCACGGAGGTCGTGACGCTCGCGCACCGGGTCGCCGACGACGTGGTCGCCGAGGGCCGACCGGCCGCGCGGGTCGCCGTCAAGGTCCGATGGGCACCGTTCCAGACCCACACGCGAAGCGTCACCCTGGCGGCGCCGACGAGTGACGCCGCCGACATCGAGGCGGGGGCGCTCGCCGCGTTGGCGAAGTTCGAACCGGGCAGGGCGGTCCGGCTGCTCGGCGTACGGGCCGAGTTCGAGACCAGGTGAAGGGGAACCCTCAGAAGCGCCAGCGGGTCTGGCTGAACGGCCGACCCTTGGCGAACCCGAAGGCCTTCGAGGGCGCCACTTCGTAGATGAGCGCGTCGCCGCGCCGGATCGCGTCGGCGAGGCCGTGGAACGTTCCGTCCGGCGCGGTGAAGTGGTGCCGGTACTTCGACTCGTAGCCGGTGGCGATCCGGTCCAGCAGAGCCTTGTCCTCGACAGTACGGGCGTCGCCTTCCACCACGATGTCGCAGCCCTCGTCGAGGTCGTTGCGGCCGGTCGTGAGGATGCAGTGCGGGTTGCTGGCGAGGTTCTTCGCCTTGCGTTCCTCCGAGCCGGTGCAAAAGTACAACGCGTCGTCCAACCAGAGCCCGATCAGGGGCGTGACGTGGGGGCGTCCGTCCGGGCGTACCGTCGTCAGCCAGTACACGCCCGCCGTCTCCAACTGCCCGCATGCCTCCGCCCACCCGGTCGGCGTCGCATCCTCGCTGCTGAATCTCGCATCCAGGTCGGTCGTCGGCGCCTTGGCGGCCATCGTTTCTCCGTTCCTCGTGGGTACGTCCTGTGACGTAGACGCGTCCAGAGCCGGAAACTCATCGGTCCGGGCGCCCCCTGGGTCCTACCCAGGGTCCGCGCTGACGTCCCACAGGAGGACGGCGAGGTCGTCGAGCGTCGCGACGTCGCGCCCTCGTGCGATGTCCCTCACGCCGGGGAGCACGTCGAACCGGTGCATGAGCGCCATACTCATGGCCCGGCGGCAGAAGGCGTCGTCGACCGGCCACCCGTAGCCCGCCAGGAAGGCGCCGAGGAGTCTCTTGTCGCCTCCGAACGCACCGAGGTGGAGGGCTGGCAGTTCGTAGTAGGGGTCGGTGACGAAGGCGTCGCCCCAGTCGATGATGCCGACCAGTTGGCCGCCGTCGACGAAGAGGTGGTCCTCGGTCAGGTCGGCGTGGACCAGCCGGCGGTGGGGCGACGGTGCAGAGAGAAAGTCGGGGATCTGGTCGATCAGGTGCTCCGGGAGCGTGCCCCATGCGCGCTGCCGCTCGGCGGTGCCGGGCCGGTGGTCGCCGAGCCAGTCCCGTTGGAGACCAGCCGCCTCGGGTACCCGCAGGTCGTGAACCTGCCGGATGATCTCGCCGACCGTCCCGGCCAGCTTGGTTCCGGTGACGGCCGACGGGCGAAGGTCGCGCCAGGCGATGCCGGCGAGCCGGGTGGTGACGAGGTACGGCCAGGGGTCGGCGTGGTCGTAGAGCTGGCCGTGGGCGACCAGCGCCGGAGCGGGGATGTTCGGGTGCCCCCTGAGGAGTTGCTGCACGGCCAGCTCGGCGTCGTGGTCGGCGCGCCAGGTTCGGAACCAGCCGAACAGCTTCACCACGACCGGTCCGGCGAGAAACGTCGGATAGGTACCGACGAAACCGGCCTGCAGATCACCGTCCGCATGGCCGTGGCGGCGGAGTACCTCCCGTACGTACGGCGCCCAGAACCCGACGTCGCCCAGTCGATCGCCGTAGTCACCGCGGGAGAAGTCCGGCGGCGGGGGAGCGCCCATCACGCCGGCCGATCCTGCCAGTTTCATGCGTACACCCGCAGTGGGTTTTCCTTGCAGGGCTCACGCTCGGGCTACGCCGTCACTCGCACGCCAGGCCGTCGCGGTCCCGGTCGTGGTACCAGAAGTACTCGATGTCCCTGCCGAAGTAGTACGGCCCGTAGCCGCTCTCCCTGGCCCGCCGGCAGTTCACGAACCACGGGTCGACGTGGTGTGGCCAGTTCCGGGACCGGTCGTGGCGCGAGTCGTTTCCGGAATCGGACGGTTCCGAGGGCGTCGACAGGCCCGCCGAGGAGTCCCGGTGTGGCTCCTTCGGTGAGGTCGCAGGAGGGTGCGGCTCGGCGGAGTAGGGCGCCGGCGCCTGGCGCGCGGTGGGCACGGGACCACGATCGGCGTCGCGGTCAGCCTTCGGCGTGCGCCGAGCCGGCTGGTCATCCGGATCGAGAGTGACGACGCTCGTCTCGCCGGGTGCGGAGAAGACGAAGACGTATGCCAGCAGGATGGTGACGCCCACGACGAACCCGAGGGCGACGCCGAGCGGTCGTCGGCCGAACGTGGCGCGGGGCGGGGAGTCGTCGATCCACAGCTGCCATCCGTACGGCGGAGGACCCCAGGACGGGTCGGGTTTCCAGCCGGGTGGAGGGGTCCAGTCAGCGGGTGGGCGTGGCCAGTTCGGTGGCGGGTTGTAGCGATCGGCCATGGCTGTCTCCCCGGACGAGGACCGTGGTGATCTTAGGCGTCACGGTTCCTCTCCGCAGGCCCTTGCTCACATCGTGGCAAGTCCGGTCAGCCGCGCAGTGTGTGATCCAACGGCGGTCCGCGGCCGTACGAGGCGAGCGTCGACGCCTGCGCCGCTCGTGGTCAGCCGACGGCGAGGGTCGGGTGATAGCCACGCTGCCTGTCGTCAGCGGTGCGCCACCCCTGCTCGGTGAGCAGGATCACCTGACCGTCGAAGGCTGGTACGTCGTGCCCGGACTGACGCCATCCCTCGAGCCATCGGCGGTCGGCGGCGGTGATCTCGAGCGGCCCGCTCCGGACGATCACCGTCAGGAACGAATGCCTTGGCGGGCCGACACTGACCCGCGGGCCGAACAGTTGCTCGGCCGTGTCGCGGACGGCCGCCGCGCAGTGTCGGATCTCGTCCGTGGTTCTGTCTGTCAGGGCGAGCACGGCCGTGTCGAGGAGATGTTGGATCGTGTCGGGAAGTTCGACGAGACCGATGATGACCATGCCGGCGCGAAGCCGGTGACGCCGGGCGATGCCCGCGAGCGCGGCGGCCGGGTCGCGCAACTCCCCCCGTTGAGTTCGCATGTCTTTGATGGTGCGCCTTTTCCGGTCGGCTTGGTGAGCTTTTTCCACAACCGGGCCTTGTCGTGACGACCGATCACGTCGCGGCGTACCGGGATTGGACGGGTCCATGGGGCTCTGTGTGATCCTTGGTGAGCGTCGTACGTCATCCGGACGAGAAGGGAGCGCACTCAGGTCATGGGTCGGCACGACTTGCTTTTGGCGCGCGTGCCAGCGGAGCTGGCGGGCCATGCCCGCCTGGTGGTCGAGTGGCTGGTCGGCGACGCGATGGAGTTCAGTGAGCTTGGGCAGGCAGAGGTCCAACGGCTGCTCTGGCTCGACCTCCCCACCAGGTGGACGGTTTCCCCCGCCCAGTGGCCGCAGGTGGCCGAGGCGACTGCGCAGGTCCTCGATCTGGCTGGGCGACCGACGCTCGCCGTCCTGGCCCGATCGGATGAGACCCGGGAGATCCTCGCCGCCCATGCCCGCTCGGGCGATGACGGTGCCCGCGCGGCCGAGGCGGCGTATGTAAAGACCGGCACCATGCCGCCCGACACCGATCTGCTCGTGTGGGGATCCAGGCACAACGGACCGGAGACGCACGCCCACGACGAGCTGAGGCGTGTCCTCGAGGCTGCCGTGGTGGCCGGCGACTATGTTCCGGGAACGGCCGGTTGGCGCCAGCGGCAGCAGGCCCTGACCGACCGGTGGCTCACCACGCCGACCCGGTTGTTCGACGCGCAGCGTCCCGTCGATGTGATCCACGGCTTTCGCCGTGAGCGGTGGAGCACGACGGGCACACCGGCCCGCTGCGTGATCCTTGGGGAGATCGAGCCACTCCTACGGGAACCGCTGCCGGTGCCCGAGGGGGAGCCGGCACCTCTGGTGTGGCTCCTGGACCAGATCGGACAAGGCGTACGCCTCACCCAACGCGGCTATCTGCCGCCGTCGATCGTCAAGGCCGCCGACGAGCGTTTCGGATGGAGCCCGCCGCCGTTCCGGGCGACGAGGGAGGCCGACCTGGCGCCGCTGCTCGAACTGCACGAACTCCTGCGTGAACACCGGCTGCTCACCAAGCGTCGCGACCAGCTCCGACCGTCCGCCCGGTGCCGGGCACTACGGGAAGCACCGGGACGGTTCTGGGAGGTGTCGGCGGTCGCGTGGCTCGGCACGACCCCCTTCGAGATCCGGGTGGGCGAGATCGCGTGCGCGGTCATGCTCCGTGGATCGTGCACGCTCGACGACCTCAGCGCGCTCGCCCACGAGGCGGTCGCGCCCGAGTTCCGCGATCGGCACGGCCGGTTGATACCCGAGGGCGCGGCCTATGAGGTCGTTGTCGGATGGTTCCGTCGCGCAGTCGCGCTCGGCTTCGCCGATGGTCGGGTTGGCGGCCTGGAGAGGAGCTTGAGTGAGGTGGGCAGGCCGGCGGCGCTCACGGCGCTGCGCGCCCGGGCACACAGCGCGGTGAGCTGACACGCTGGGTTGGTCACGAGGTCAGCGCCCAAACCACGCTCACGATCGGGCACCTGGTGTGTGGCAGGCTCGTCACCGTGGGAAAAGTCGTGATGGTGACCGGGATGCAGGCGGCGGGAAAGACGACGATCGGGCCATTGCTCGCTGCCGGCCTCGGGCCACTCGCGGCCGCGTTCGACGGCGACGTCTTCTATCGGATGGTCGTCGCGGGCAACGTGGACATGACACCAGCGCGGCACCCTGAAGCAGTCCGCCAGGTGGGGCTGCGGTACGACGCGGCGGCGCTCGTCGCACAGCACTACGTCGAGTCGGGGTTCGACTTCGTCTACACCGACATCATCCTGGGTGCCGACGTGCACAGGTGGATGGACTCGATCAGGAACGCCGAGCGTCACCTGGTCGTCCTCAACCCTTCGGTCGACGCCATCGTGGAGCGCGAGATCGGAAGGGGCAAGAACTCCTACCGAGACTGGCAGAAGCCTGGCATGACTCTCGAAGCGGCGGTCGCCTCGATGCAACGCGCCCTCCAGGAAACGCCTCGTCGAGGTCTCTGGCTCGACTCGAGTGGTCAGACGCCCAAGGAAACGGTCGAAGCGATCGTCAGTGACCTGTCGACCTCGCTGTACTAGCAACGAGCGCCGCCAGCTCGCCCGAGGTGAGCAAGATACCGACCAGAAAGCCTGCGGCGCTTCAAGATTGCGGCTCAGGGCGTGTCACGGAGCGGGTGCACGGTGTCGACGAACTCCCTGAACGTCTTGACCCACAGGTCGGGCACATCGCGGTGAAGGTGATGGCCGCCTGGCAGGACCGTGAAGCGTTCGGTGGGGAGGGCGCGTTCGACGGCGAGCCGATCGATACCGCGCAGCGCGCTCAGCCGACCACTGCCGAGCGGGTCGGGTTCGTCCGGTGCGGCCAACACGAGTGCCTGGGCGCGCAGAGTCGCGACCAACGTCGGCAGGTCCCACGGGCGGGGTGCGCGAAACCCGGCGAGGATCGCAGGAACATCGGCCGCGGCCATGCCGGCGACGGCGTGTTCGACGTCTTCGGGGGACCAGCGTGGGTTGGCGAGGCGCAGCCGCCGCATGAGCTGGTCGCGGCCGGAGTGGACGAGCGCGGAGTCCGTGGCGATCGAGTCGGCCAACGCTTCGCGGTCCTCGGTCCGGGCGCCCGGCGGCTCCTCCAGCACCAGCGCCTCGGTGAGATCGACGTACCGGCTGGCCAGCACGAGCGCGACGATGGCGCCGAGCCCGTGGCCGACGAGGACGTCGACCTTGCCGGGGAACCGTTCGGAGGTTCCCTGGACGATGGCCGGCATGTGCAACGGCCGGTTGACGAGTGGTCGCTTGCCGTGGCCGGGGAGGTCGAGCGCGGTGACGTCCCAGCCGAGCCCGGCGAGCGCCGGTCCGATCCGCCACCAGGTCGCCGCGTGTGACATCTCGCCGTGCAGGAGCACCACCCGGCCGCGCGCCGGACCCAGTGGCTCCCACCGAAGAGTCATGTCGGACATCAAAGCGGACGGGACCGCCTGTTGACGACACGCGGAGCGGATCTTTTCCGTACGCACGTCGCCGGCAGGCGCGCGGGCCGGTAGAGCGCTGGGGGAGTCGGGAGATATAACCGGAGCGCAGGACACGCCGCCCGGCGACACTCGCCGGGAGAGGCCGTGGCCTGAGCCGAGAACCGGGAGGCCGCCGATGAGCAACCTGACCCTTGACCCTGATCCCCGCTCCGGCGAGCGCGAGGTGCTGCTCGGGTTCTTGCGCGGGGAGCGTGCCAAGGTGCTCAAGACCGCCGAGGGATTGACGGAGGAACAAGCGCGCTGGACGCCCGCCGGCAAGCTCATCCCCGTCACAGGTGTGCTCAACCACCTCACCCATGTCGAGTGGCGCTGGATCGACGGTCGCTATCTCTGCCAGGAGGTGTCCCGGTCGGAGGAGGAGTTCGTGCCGACGGCAGACCACACGCTGGCGGAGGTTGTCGCTGCGTACGAGGAGCGGGCCATCCGCACCGACGCGACCGTCCGTGGCGCACCGAGTCTCGACGCTCCATGCCTCGGTGGTCGGGAACCCATACCCGGCCTCGACCTCCGGTGGGTGCTTCTCCATCTCATCGAGGAGACGGCCCACCACTGTGGGCACGCGGACTCGACCCGGGAGATGCTCGACGGCACCAAGTTCTGGTGAACGGCGACCTCAGCGAGGGAGATGACATGAATACGACGACGCGGTCCTATCGCCAGCGCGGCCTCGAGTGCACGGAGTACGTGATCGACGTGCCGCTCGACCACGACCGCCCCGGCGGGGAACAGATCCAGGTCTATGCGCGCGAAGTCGTCGACACCACTCAGCCCAATGCCGAGTCGCTTCCGCGTCTCGTGTTCCTCCAGGGCGGTCCGGGTGGGAAGGGGCCGCGCCCGGTCAGCCGTGCGGGGTGGCTCGAGCGGGCGTTGAAGGACTACCGCGTCGTGTTGCTGGACCAGCGCGGAACTGGACTGTCCACGCCGGCCAACCGGCAGACTCTGCCGCGGCGGGGGACGCCGGCGGACCAGGCGGACTACCTCAGCCATTTCCGCGCTGATGCGATCGTCCGCGACGCCGAACTCCTGCGCCGTGCGCTCCAGGGTGACGAACCGTGGACGGCCCTCGGTCAGAGCTTCGGTGGCTTCTGCGCGCTGTCCTATCTGTCGTACGCACCGGAGGGGTTGCGCGAGGTCTTCGTCACCGGTGGGCTTCCGCCGCTTTCGGCGACGCCGGACGAGATCTACCAGGTCACCTACTCGCGCGCGGTCGAGAAGAACACCGCGTACTTCGCCCGCCACCCAGACGACCGCGACCTGTGCGCCCGCATCGTCGACCATATCCGCGACCACGACGTACGCCTGCCGACCGGCGAGCGGCTGAGCCCGCGCCGCTTCCAGGGTGTCGGCATGCGCCTGGGTATGCGGAACGACTTCGACGCGTTGCACTACCTGCTCGAGGAGGCGTGGGTCGACGGGGTGGCGGGACCTGACCTCTCCGACACGTTCCTGGCGGCCGTCGGGCAGGGAGCGAGCTTCGCCTCCGGTCCGTTGTACGCCGTCCTGCACGAAGCGTGCTACACCCAGCGTGCGGCGTCGGCGTGGTCTGCCGAACGGGTCTATGCACTGCGGCCGGAGTTCGCCCTCGATCCCGACACGCCGTTCCTGTTCACCGGCGAGATGATCTACCCGTTCCTGTTCGACGAGGACCCCGCGCTCGTGCCGCTACGCGAGGTCGCGCACGTGCTGGCGGACAAGGACGACTGGCCGGCGCTCTACGACGTCGACCGGCTCGGCGCCAACGACGTACCGGTCTTCGCCGCGGTCTACTTCGACGACCTCTACGTCGCCCGGGAGTTCTCCCTCGCGACCGCCGCCTCCGTAGGACGCGTGACACCGTGGATCACCAACAGCTACGAACACGACGGGCTGCGTACGGGCAAGGTTCTCGACCACCTGTTCGCGCTGGCAAAGGAAACGCCCTGAGCCGGCAGGCTCCTGGTCCGGTGGCAGCTACCGGCGCCCGCTCGGTGGACGCAGCACGGCGACCGGATCGGTCACCTGGATGTCGCGGCAGGTGAAGCGGAACAACGCCGCCGGCCGCCCGCCCGACGGTCCGGGCGAGGCCGTTTCGCCGGTCGTCGTGAGCTGCCCACGTCGGGAGAGGACCCGCTGCAGGTTGGTCGCGGAGACCCGGTGTCCGAGGGCGGCGGAGTAGAGCTCGCGCAGCTCGGAGATGGTGAACGTCGGCGGCGCCAAGGCGAATCCCAGGTTGGTGTAGGAGAGCTTGGAGCGGAGTCGGTCGCGCGCGCGGAGGATGATCGCCTCGTGGTCGAACGCCGTGCGGGGGAGCGCATCGACTCGATGCCACTGTGTGTCGTCAGGAAGCTCCGGGTCGTTGTCGCTCGCGACGAGGCCGAGGAACGCGGTGGCGATGACGCGAGGGCCGGGTACCCGGTCGGGTGCGCTGAACGTCGCGAGCTGTTCGACATGGGACAGTTGCCGCACATCGACCTTTTCGGCCAGCTGCCGGCGTACGGATCTCTCGATGTCCTCGTCGGCCTGGAGCCGTCCGCCCGGAAGCGACCATCGACCGGCCTGCGGCTCGCGCGCCCGCTGCCACAGCAGCACCTCGAGGGACAGCTGGTCGGGTGACCGGGACCGGACCTGGAGCACTGCCGCAAGCACCTCATGCCCCAGTTTGTTCACGCGGTGATAGTATCTCTAGAAGTTTTCGATTCAAAGGCGAAAACCGGAAGTCGAAAGCCCCAAAGGGAAAGCCCCAGAGGAGAAGTGCAGGGAGGGCCCATGACCGCTGTCACCTCAGCGGAGCCCCGCTCGGACACCGAATCATCTGAGAGCGACATGTCAGAGAGCGGGACCGGCGCCTACGACGGAGTGGAGCCGGACCAGGCATGGCAGGAGGAGGTACGCCGGCTCGCCACCGAGCGCGACGCCGTCCTCCTGGCGCACAACTACCAGGTTCCTGCGATCCAGGACATTGCCGACCACACCGGTGACTCGCTCGCGTTGAGCCGCATCGCCGCCGCCAGTGACGCGTCGACCATCGTCTTCTGTGGCGTCCACTTCATGGCCGAGACCGCGAAGATCCTGAGTCCGGACAAGACCGTCCTGATCCCGGACGCGCGGGCCGGGTGCTCCCTGGCCGACTCGATCACCGCCGACCAGTTGCGGTCGTGGAAGGCCGAGCACCCAGGCGCCGTCGTCGTGTCGTACGTCAACACGACCGCGGAGGTGAAGGCGGAGACCGACATCTGCTGCACGTCGTCCAACGCGGTCGAGGTCGTCGCGTCGATCCCCGCCGACCGCGAGGTGCTGTTCCTGCCTGACATGTTCCTGGGCGCTCACGTCAAGCGTGAGACCGGGCGGGAGAACCTCCACGTCTGGGCGGGCGAGTGTCACGTCCACGCGGGCATCAACGGCTCGGAACTCACCGAGCGGGCGGCCGCGCACCCTGACGCCGAGCTGTTCATCCACCCCGAGTGTGGTTGCGCGACCTCCGCGCTCTACCTCGCGGGCGAGGGTGCGGTGCCGCCCGACCGGGTGAAGATCCTGTCCACCGGTGGGATGCTCGACGCGGCCCGCGAGACCCGGTCGCGATCCGTGCTGGTCGCCACCGAGATCGGCATGCTGCACCAACTCCGCAAGGCCGCACCGGGTACGGACTTCCAGGCGGTCAACGACCGCGCGTCCTGCAAATACATGAAGATGATCACCCCGGCCGCGTTGCTGCGTTCGCTGCGCGACGGCGTCGACGAGGTCCACGTCGATCCGGTCCTGGCCGAGCGTGCCCGCGGCGCCGTGCAGCGGATGGTGGAGATCGGCCAACCCGGCGGCGGCGAATGAGGAGCCGCTGGGAAGCATCCGCCGACGTGGTGGTGATCGGTTCCGGCGTGGCCGGGCTCACCGCCGCACTCGAGGCGTCCCGACTCGGTCTGCGAACTCTCGTGGTCACCAAGACGTACGCCCACGAGGGAAACACCCGCTGGGCGCAGGGCGGGGTCGCCGTCGTCCGCGCCGACGAGCACGACGAGGGCGACACTGTCGACCGGCACGTGGACGACACGCTGCGGGCCGGTGTGGGTCTGTGCGACGCCGACGCGGTCGCGGCCATCATCGGGGACGGTCCGGCGGCCGTGGCGTCGTTGCGGCGGTACGGCGCGGCGTTCGACGTCGACGCCGCGTCGGGACTGCTCGCACGCACCCGGGAGGGCGGCCACACCGCCTACCGCGTGGTCCATGCCGGTGGTGACGCGACCGGAGCCGAAGTGCAGCGGGCCCTGCTGACCGGTGTACGCAAGCGCGCGTTGACAGTGCTCGAGAGCCAGGTCGCCGTCCAGGTCCTGCGTACTCCCGAAGGGGCGGCGGCCGGTGTACTCCTGCTCGGCGCCGACGGTGTGGCGGGCGTCGTGCGCGCACCCGCTGTCCTGCTCGCCACCGGCGGGCTCGGCCAGCTGTACCAGTCGACGACGAACCCCGACGTCGCGACCGCCGACGGGATCGCGTTGGCGTTGCGGGCGGGTGCGTCCGTGGCGGACATGGAGTTCGTGCAGTTCCATCCGACGGTGCTCTACACCGGGCGGGGTTCGACCGGCCGGCGGCCACTGGTGACGGAGGCGGTCCGCGGCGAGGGTGCGGTCCTGGTGGACGCGTCCGGCGCGGCGGTGATGGCGGGCGTCCATCCGTTGGGTGACCTGGCACCACGAGACGTCGTGTCGGCGGCGATCATCCGGCGGCTCGCGGAGGCGCCGGGCGGTGTGGACGACCACGTGTATCTCGACGCCACGCACCTCTCGGCGGCGGCGTTCCGAGCGCGGTTCCCGACGGTCTACGCCGCCTGCACGGCGGCGTCGATCGACCCGTCCGTGGAGCCGATCCCGGTCGCCCCGGCGGCGCACTTCGGGTGCGGTGGCGTCGCGACGACGATCGACGGGCGCACCGAGGTGACCGGTCTCTACGCCGCTGGCGAGGTCGCGCGCACCGGCCTGCACGGCGCCAACCGGCTGGCCTCCAACAGCCTGCTGGAGGGTTTGGTCGTGGGCACCCGCGCCGCCCGGGCGGCGGTGTCCGACCTGGCGACGGGCGCACTCGCGGACGTGGACCAGATGGTCGAGGAGCCGTTGCCGGTGCTTTCGGTCGCCCGGCGTTCCACCCTGCAGCGGGTCATGAGCCGACACGTCGCGATCGGGCGGGACGCCTGCGGGCTGGCGGTGGCGGAAGAGGCGCTCGACGCGACCGGTACGACGACTCTGGTGGATACGCGTGAAGGGGTCGAGGACGCCGCCCTCGCCCTGGCGGCGCGCGCGGTCATCGTCGCCGCGCAGGAGCGCCACGAGTCGCGTGGTTGCCACGTGCGCCACGACTTCACCGACACTGACGACGAACGTTGGCGGGTCAGTCTGGCTGTACGCCTCGACGCTGAGGGTCAGCTCGTCCCGGCCAGGACATTGGCATTGGATGGTGTGGCATGACGCGGGGCACAGTGGTGACGGACGGGTCGGCGGAGGTCCGGGTGGGGGCCTGGGCGGAGCGTTCGCTGGACACGCTTTCGCCGGGCGTGGCCGCTGCGCTGGCCGAGTCCGGGCTCGACGCCGATGACGTCCTGAGGGTCGTCAAGACCGGCTTGACAGAGGACCTCCGGTACGGCCCGGACGCGACGACGGTGGCGACGACACCCGAGCAGGTGCTCGTCCGGGCAGAGATGACGCCCCGGTGTCAAGGCGTCCTTGCCGGCGGCGCGGTGGCGCTGGTGGTGTTCGACCTGCTGATGCCGGGGGAGGTGGAGGTGCTGGCGCGCGAGGCCGACGGTGCGGTGCTCGCGCCACACCAACCGGCGCTGGTGGTGCGCGCGCCGGTACGGGGCCTCCTCACCGCCGAACGCACTGCGCTCAACCTGGTCTGCCACCTGTCCGGTGTCGCCACCACGTCGGCCGCGTGGGTCGCTGCGGTCGCGGGTACCGGATGCACGATCCGCGACACGCGGAAAACCTTGCCCGGGCTGCGGATGTTGGAGAAGTACGCCGTCCGTTGCGGTGGCGGGGCCAACCACCGGTTGGGGCTGGGGGACGCGGTCCTCATCAAGGACAACCATGTCGTAGCTGCCGGCAGTGTGGCCGCGGCGCTCGCTGCGGTGCGTGCAGAGGTGCCCGATCTTCCGTGCGAGGTCGAGGTGGGTTCGCTTTCGGAGTTGGACGAGGCGTTGGCAGCCGCGGCGGAGTTCGTCCTGCTGGACAATTTCACGGTCGAGCAGTGCGCGGAGGCGGTCCGGCGCACTCGTGCGTCGGCACCTGGGACGCGGTTGGAGGCTTCGGGCGGGCTCGTGCTCGACGAGGCGCGCGCCTATGCCGGGACCGGTGTCGACTTTCTCGCCGTCGGGGCGCTGACCCATTCCGCTCCCGCGCTGGACCTCGGCCTCGACCTGCGCTGACCCGACGGTTCCCCACGGATGTGCTGTCCGGAGTGAGACAGCTCCGCCGGAATAAGTGGATCCACAAGGGATGTTCGAGAAGGCGATGAACGTTCGCATCCTGCTCTGGGTACGCCTGTACGTCGACCTTCGGCTACAGGCCAGCTCCGCCTGTCAGTAAGTCGAACGCCGCAGATCTGGGGCGGTCCGCAGACGCCTGAGCTCCCTTGATTTCCAGGACGCGGGCGCCCTGCCGATTCGAGACACCTGAGCGCTGCGCCGATTGGCCGGTGCGCCTTCGCCGGAGCCGGACCTGACAAAGATGACGGTCTCCAGCTCTGATCCCTTTCGCCACAAGACCACCGTCGTACGCCTTCGTACGGGAGGAAAATCGTGTCGGCTACCTCCGCCGCGTCAGCGCGGCAGACTCGTCAACCCCGCTTGCCGTTCTGGGTCCAGATCCTCGCGGGTCTGACCCTCGGCATCATCCTCGGCCTGCTCGCCCGCGGCCTCGAGCTGAGCTGGCTCGCCGAGACCCTCACCCAGATCGGCAGCATCTTCGTCCAGCTGCTGCGGGTCGCCGTACCCCCGTTGATCTTCACCGCTATCGTCGTGAGCATCGCCAGCCTGCGCCAGGTGACCGGTGCGGCACGACTCGCGGGCCAGACCCTGCTCTGGTTCATGATCACCTCGCTCCTCGCCGTGACGATCGGGCTTGTCCTCGGTCTGCTCACCAACCCGGGCCTCAACACGTCGCTCTCGCAGGACAACGCGGAGGCCTATGACGGAACCAGCGGGTCCTGGCTCGACTTCCTCACCGGCATCATTCCCGCCAACGTGCTCGGCGTGTCCGCCGAAACCTCAACGGAGCAAGCGGATGGCGTGGTCTCGGTGACGACGGCCCTGTCGTTCAACGTCCTGCAGATCGTCGTGGTGGCGGCGGTCGTCGGAGCAGCGGCGCTGGCGGCGGGGGAGAAGGCCGAACCGTTCCTGGCGTTCAACCGTTCAGCGCTTGCCCTTGTGCAGAAGGTGCTCTGGTGGATCATCCGGCTAGCGCCGATCGGGACGCTCGGCCTGATCGGCAAGGCGGTCGCGACGTACGGTTGGGGCCTCCTGGGCCCGCTCGCGACCTTCACCGTCGACGTGTATGTCGGATGCGCACTCGTCCTCTTCGGTGTCTACAGCATCCTCGCCCGCCTGCACGGCCTGAGTCCGTTGAAGTTCTTCTCCGGCGCGTGGCCGGCGATCGAGTTGGCGTTCGTGTCCCGGTCGTCGGTGGGCACCATGCCACTGACCCAGCGCGTCGTGACGCGGAACCTCGGTGTGCCACAGGAGTACGCCTCATTCGCCGTGCCCTTCGGTGCCACCACGAAGATGGACGGCTGCGCGGCCATCTATCCAGCGCTGGCGGCGATCACGGTGGCGCAGATCTTCGGTGTCAACCTTGGCTTGACAGAGTATCTGCTGATCGCGTTCGTCTCGGTCGTCGGTTCGGCGGCGACGGCGGGGCTCACCGGTGCGATCGTCATGCTGACGCTGACGCTCTCGACCCTCGGGCTCCCACTCGAGGGAGTGGGTCTGCTCATCGCCATCGACCCGATTCTGGACATGATGCGTACCGCCACCAACGTCGCGGGCCAGGCGCTGGTGCCGACCATCGTGGCGAAGCGGGAGGGTCTGCTCGACCTGCAGGTCTACAACGGCCCGCGGTCTGCACTGGCGCCGGAGCCTGAGCCTGAGCCAGCCGCCAGTCCGGTCACCGCAACGGCCTAGCGAGCTTGAGTGTCGCGGACCTGTCCGACGGATCAGACGCCCACCGTGGGCGGCATCTTCGGACAGGTCCGTGGCGGTCGAAACTACTGCCGTGGCAGGGTCGCATGGCTGGTCTCAGACGGAGCTCGCCAGGCGGAAGCCGATGCCGACGAGATCTGGGTCGTACGCGCCATGCCGGCGAGCGCACCGGGCGAGGTCTCGGCAGTGGAACCACGCACCGCCACGGGTGACATGAGGATCGGTCGCATAGGTGTCGGTGACGGGGACGCCCGCAGGCGCTCCCGGATAGCGTGCATATTCGGTCGAGGTCCACTCGTCGCAGTTCCCGGCCAGGTCGAGGACCCCGAACGGGCTTGCTCCCGCTGGGAAGGATCCCACCGGCAGGGGGCCACCCGCTCCATGCTCCCGCAGGTTCGCCAAGCGTGGGTCGAACTCGTCACCCCAGGGGTACTCCCGCGTGTCGTCGCCTCGGGCCGCGCGTTCCCACTCGTTCTCGGTGGGCAGCCGGACGGGCCGGTCGAGTTGGTGACCGAGCCAGGCGCAGTACGCAGTAGCTTCGGCCCACGGGACACCGGTGACCGGATGGTCTGGCTCGCCTGTGGGCGATCTGCGACCCGTGTCGGCGGTGAAGTGCGACCACTGTGCGTGGGTGACGGCCGTTCGGGCGATGCGGAACGTGGGGACGTACACGTCGGTCCGGGGCGCCTCCTTGCGGAACCATTCGACATCGACCTGAAGGTCACGGTGTCGGTCGAAGACAGCTGCCACCTCCTCCGTCGGCGTACCTCGGTGAAGGAAGCCACCGGGCACCACCACCCAGTCGGCGTACAGGGGATCCGTCGAGCGCGTTGTCATGCGGGAAGACTCGCAGTGGTGACCGACGGCAGGCATCGGTCCACCGACCGAGCCTTCCTCCGACCATGGCCTGAGTCGAGGCTGAGCCGACGGTCAGCGCGGGACCGCCATCGCCAGGAGGCAGCCGACGAGGGCGAACGCCAGGAACGTCAGGACCTTCCATCGCACGCCGTCTCCTCCCCTCTGGTTCGACGCCACCCGTTGACCCGCTTGGCCTTCGCTCGACGCGACCACATGTCGGTACGTCGCTGTGGTAGGACGCGGCGGCCGGGACCGGCGGGAATGGGGGCCGGGTCCGGTCGACCAGCCGCCGCGCCGGAATCTCGACTGTAAACCGGGGTTCCCGGTAAACATAAGTACCCCGGCTACCCGGATTACCTACCGTCGAGGGTGTGTTGGACCGACGCAGCCATGTGCCACTACACGTTCAGCTGGCCGACCTTCTCAGGAAGCGGATCTCGTCGGGCGATCTCGCGCCGGGTGACCGCCTGCCATCCGAGTCTGATTTGTCCCAGACATACGACGTGTCGCGCCCGACCATCAGGAAGACTCTTGCCGCGTTGAGGTTCGAAGGGTTAATCGAGTCCGAGCTGGGGACCGGGCATTTTGTTCGGGATCGCGGTGAGCCCAAAATGGTGAGGCTGCGACGGGGCGACGAGGCGTCCGTGAGCCTGGCTGGCGGCATGCCGCAGGTGGTGGTCAGTCGCAAGGACGGAACGACCGAAACGTTCCCGGCGGACCAGGTGGTCATCCGCCCTGCTTAGAGCCTGTTCCTGAACCTCTGTTGATCTTGGTCGGTCGCCCCGTCAATGTCGCACGGGCTCGGTGTCGCGCAGAGAAGTGCCGGCGGGCTGGGGTACCGCGTCGGGCTCGGGAGTCGAGGTAGCCGGCACCACACCAAGGTGCCTGGAATCCGCGTGCCTCGTTCGGATCTTGATCGGAAGGACGAGGTGCTTGACACCCTTGTACGGCTCGCCGCTGGTGACGCGGTGATGAAGCAAGAGTGCCGCCTCACGGCCGATGTCCGTGGCGGGAAGGGACGCGGCGACCACGGTCAGCGGAAGGATGTCGAACGGGCCGGCGTCATCCATGCCGGCCAGGTCGACCTGTCCTGGTACGTCGACGCCCATGGCCGCAAGGTCGGCGACGGCGTGCGCGAGGGTAAAGCCGTTCGCGCAGAGAAGGACGCTCGGAGGATCGGGGTCTGCAAGCAGCGTCTCGAGCGTCCCGGACTGTCCGGGCTCGGTCAGCCCGACGTATCTGCGGAGCACCGTGAGTTCGGGGTGGATGGGGATGTCGTTGTTCCGCAGCGCCTGCAGGTGCCCTGTCAACCGGTCGCGCACGCTGGTGCATTCGGTCTCGCTCCACAGAGTGGCGATGCGTCGGTGCCCCATGCGGATCAGTTCCTGCGTCACCTCGTAGCCGACCGCGACGTTGTCTGCGACGACTGCGTCCGCGGCAAGGTCCGGCCGGTACCGGTCGATCATGACCAGAGGAACGCCGCGCCGGCGTACCTCGGCCAGTGCGTCGGCGTTGGCACCGCCTTCGGCCGGGTAGAGCACGATGCCGCTGACGTTCGCGTTGAGTGCCTCCTGAAGTGCCGTCCGCTCCCGCTCGGGACGGTCGTTGCAGTGCGTGAGGAACAAGCGGTAGCCGTGCTCGGTGCAGGTGGTTTCCAGACCCATCAGAAGCTGACTGATGTAGGAGCTGTGGTTCTGCAGGATGCACGCCACGGTGGGCTTGCGGTGCGCTCCGGCGGGCGTCGGCGCCTCGGCATTTGCCTTCTCAGCAGGCCGTTCGGCGATGAACGTTCCGACTCCCTGACGGCGGACGAGGACCCCCTCGGCAACAAGCTCGTTGAGGGCACGGACGGCGGTTGTCGAACTCACGCCGAACCGGCGGCATACCTCGCGCTCGGTGACGAACGGTGTTCCGGGGGCGTGGCCACTCTGCTCGATCGCGGCACGCAGCGCGCGCCGCACCTGCTCGTAGAGCGGAGCCCTGTCCGTCTTGTTGTCCACGCTCATCGCACACCCACTGGTTCATTCTCATCCGACCGCGACTGCTCAGGTTAACCCTCCCGTCAAATGCGTCCAGAGGCCGTTGCTTAGGGACGCTGCTACCACATTGACACATGCAATCCTCGCAGTACCTTTACCGCCATCGCCCACCGTCCTGAGCCCTGTAGGGAGACCCCGCCATGGACCGAACCCCGTCGAACGTCTCGCGTCGCCGGTTCCTGCTCGCCTCGACTCTGCCGATCGGGCTGTCCGTCCTGGGTTCTGCCTCCCCTGCGAACGCGGCCCCGCCGACGTCGGGTATCTCGTGGCCGGAAGGTCAGGCTCTTCCGCACTTCGCGCGGCCCCGCCACCTCGATGTCGTCAACCTTCTCTCGCCGGTCCCCAACGACGAGAAGGTCATGTTCACCACGCTTCAGGGTCTGGTCAATCGCTCCCGGCCACGCCTCTACCTGCTCCACACCGAGGAAGAGGGTGCATACACCTGGCTGGAGGACCTCGGCCTGCCGTGGGACGAGCAGGACCGCTGGGAGATGTTGTCGAAGTATCAGACGGAAGCCAAGGGAATGGTGGTCTGGGATCCCAGCATCCCCGACACAGTCAACGTCGCCACCACACTGGCGGGAATCCACGACGCGCTGGCCGTCAGTCCGCAACTCGCGGCCCGGCTTTCCGAGGCTCCCTACCGACTGACCACACTGGTCGACCTGCGCGATCGCTTCGACAGCGGCCTCGACGCCTACAGATGGCAGTTCGAGGAGTTGTGGGACAAGACCACCCACCGGATGGTGGTAGCTCTCAATCCGGAGGTCCACCTCGGATTTTTCCGGGACTACGCCGTCGCCAACCGCGCGATGGTGTTCTGGCTTGAAGTCAACGCAGCCGAGGAACGCGCGCTACTGGAGGACATGCTGTCCGCGGTTGACCCGTACACGCCGTACATGGGGTGGTTTGCGTCCGACATCGCCGGCGAGTTCGCCGGCACTGAGCTGGTGTCCCAGCACGCCGCCTACGTCGTCCCCGCGGACTGGTTTGCGAACGGCACGGTGTTCGCGGGTGCCCGGCCGCCGGTCAGTGACCAGCAGCAGTCACCGCCCACTCCGCGGCTGGAGAACCGGATCTATGTGACGTTCACCCTGGGCGAGGGCGACAACTTTGCCTACAACCAGCACCACATGCGCAACCTGTGGGAGAACGACGCGCGCGGCAGTGTTCCGATCAACTGGACCACCAACCCGCTGCTCGCCGATGGCGCACCGGCGATCCTGGCCCACTACCAGCAGACCGCGACCGAGAACGACTACCTCGTCGCTGGACCCTCTGGCGCGGGCTACATCTACCCGACCGCGTGGCCGGACGCCACCTTCTCCACCTACACAGCGACGACGGGTGCGTACATGAAGCGCACCGGCATGGACTCGATCCAGATCCTCAACCGGGTCGACCACGAGGACGTGGACCTCAGCGACGAGAAGGCTCACCAGTTCGCCACGGACGTACGGCCCAGGGGTTGGTTCATCCACCACACCGACCACACCGAGATGCAGGTCGTCGCGGGCGTGCCGCAGGCGACCGGATATCTCGTCAACAGCGTCGAGCAGACCAAGAACGCCATCGCCGAGTCGGCCGCGGACTGGGACGGCACGTCACCGTTGTTCGTGTCAATCGCTCCGATCGCGTGGAGCATGAATCCCGCGGACCTGGCGGAAGTGGCCAACTCACTGAGCGATGACTACACGGTGGTCCGCGGCGACCACTTCCTCGACCTCGCGCGTGAGGCGCTCGGACTTCCCCCGATGGACTGACCCGTACGACGGCCGTGCTTCGGCATCTGACCGCCGACCCGATGTCTGTGTGGGTCGGCGGTCAGATGTCACTTCGGACCCGCCGCGAGTCGCCTGACCACCAACTCGGTTGTGTCTACGCCAGCTCGCCGCAAGGCCAACAGTGCCGCGCCCGCAGCAGGCTCGAGCACCGGATCAACAACGTCGAGGCGTTTCCCTCGTGAGGCTGCCAACCCGGTCCCGACTCTCCCTGCAAAAGCACCGGACCGACCAGCGTGGCGAAGTTGCTCAACGGCAGTCGATCGACCGCCCACGTCGGAGAAGTCTGAGCGCTCGGACCGCACGGGAGATGCGGTCCGACGCGTTCAATGCGGAGAAGTGGCATACCGAAACGGGTCAGGGTCAACCATTTCTCCGCAATCGATTCAGGCTCGAGGGCAATTCCATTCAGGTTCGAGAGCAATTCCATTCAGACTCGGGGGCGCGGAGTGCCAGCGACCACGACGTCCTCCACTGTCAACTCCGCCTTGCCGGCGCTCCGACGGAACCGGACCAGGTCCGCCGGCGCGCCGATGTCGAGAGTCCCGCGGCCGCCCGCGATGGCACCTGGCGTCGTCGTCGCCAGCGCCACCGCCTCGCCGAGCGAGAACGGCCCCAGCCCCGCCACGTGTGCCACGCCGTCGCCGATCGAACGCGCGGCACCGGCAAGGTACGGCGTACCCACATGCGACAACCGCCCCTCGGCGGACAGCTCCACCTCGCCACCGACCGGCGTGCGGTAGGTGCCGGGCGGCGATCCCGCGAGTGTCGTGGCGTCCGACACGAGGAACGACCGCGACAGTCCCTTGGCCCGCAGCATCGCGATGAGTGTGTCCGCCGGCAGATGATGGCCGTCGGCGATGAAGCCCGCGGCCAGGCGGTCATCGGCGAGCTGCGCCCACACGTAGTTGGGATGCCGGGCCAGGACCGCATGGGCGCCGTTGCCGAGATGCGTCGACAACGACGCACCCGCCTCCGCCGCCGCCCTGATCTGCTCGGGTTCGGCGTGCGTGTGGCCTACGGAGACGCGGATCCCGCGGGTGACGAGATCTGAGATGTAGGCAGGACTCCCAGCGAAGTGCGGCGACAGCGTCACCATTCCCACCAGCCCGTCGCAGGCCGCCTGCCAGCGCGCGAACTCCGCCACGTCGGGCGGGCGTACGTGCGCGGCCGGATGCACCCCGCGTGGCCCGTCCTCGCCGGACAGGTGCGGCCCCTCCACATGGACGAAGGGGATCGCGTGCCGCACCAACGGGTCGCGCTCCCGGGCCCGGACGATCCGGCGCAGGCACGCGATGATGTGGGACTCGGCCGCCGTCACGATGGTGGGAACGACGGTCGTGACGCCGACCGCGAACAGCGCGTGGACGAGACCGACCACCACCTCCGGCCCGGCATCGTCCTCGGCGGCATTGGCGTCGAATCCGCCGAACCCGTTGACCTGCAGGTCGACGAATCCGGGCGCTATCCATACCTCCGCGTCCTCCGCTGAGCCCGCTGAGCCCGCCGGACTCCTGGTCACCTTCGCGATGAGGCCGTCCTCGATGCGTACGACCGTCAACAGGCCGGTAGCGGGGTCGCGGCCGGCCAACTCGGTCACGCCGGGAGAACCGGGCAAAGGCTCAGTCGAGGTCATGGGCGGAGTCCTGGTCGAGATAGACGGTGCAGCCGTGGTGGGTACGCAAGGCACTGGCCGGACACGACTCCGCGATCGGACCCTGCAACGCGTCGCGAACCGCGGGCGCCTTCGCCGGCCCGGGAACCATGCAGAACATCCGCCCCACGTCGAGCAGGCGCGGCACGGTCAGGGTCAGAGCCCTCGTGGGTACGTCGTCGAAGGTGGGGAAGCAGCCGTCGTCCACCTGTTGCTGGCGGCAGGTGGAATCGAGCTCGACCACCTTCACGGCCAATGGATCGGCGAAGTCGGCCACCGGCGGGTCGTTGAACGCGATGTGGCCGTTGACGCCGATGCCGAGACAGCAGATGTCGATCGGCGCCTCGTCGAGCAGTGTGGCATATTCCGCCGCCCGGAGCTCGGCATCCCCGTCGGTCCGCATCAGGTGCACGTCCTTGAACGGCAACCTGTCGAAGATCGCTGCCCGCAGCCACTGACCGAACCGTTGTGGTGCCTCGTCGGGAAGCCCGAGATAGTCATCCATCTGGAACGCCGTCACGCGTTCCCAGTCGATTCCCGCCTCGGCGGTGAGTGCGTCGAGGGTCTCCTGCTGGCTGGGTGCGGCCGCGAAGATCATGCGTACGGCGTCCTGGAGGCCGAGCCGTTCGCGGATCTCCGCCGCGATGTCGCTGGCCGCCGCATGCCCGAGGCTGGCGCGGTCTGGGAACACGCGGACGATCGGTTCGGTCACAGTGGGTCCTCTCGGTGCGAAATGCCCGACACCTACCAATAGCAGAGGCCACATCGAGATGTTCTGGTGTGGCAGGGAGTCGGACGTGATCGGACATCGGCGATGATTTGCAGGGGTACCGCCGGTCAGACTCAGCAGCGGGCGACGACACGACCATCGGTGGAGGGGAAGGGCCATGAACGACTCGACGAGTGCGACCAGCCCGGGCTGGTTGCGCGGACCGTTGCGGCCGTTCCGGTTCGGGCAGTACCGGCTGTTGGCCGCGTCGGTCACGCTGTCGCTGTTCGGTGCCGGCGGATGGTTGATCGCGCTCGTGTGGCAGGTCATCGCGCTGGGTGGTGGGCCTGGCGCCGTGTCGATGGTGTCGGCCGCCTCTGCCGGCGGAATGCTCGCCACCGCTCTGCTCGGCGGGGTCATGGCCGACCGCATCCCGCAGCTCCGGATCCTGCGTGCCGTCGCCGTCGTACGCACCCTCGCGGTCGGCGTGGTGGCGGCACTGGCCGTCGCAAGCTGGCTCGAGGTGTGGCACCTGGTGCTCGTGGCACTGGCGATCGGGCTCGGCAGTGGGTTCACCTATCCCGCGTACTCCGCGCTGCTGCCGTCGATCCTTCCCGGCCGGGACCTGATGGCCGCGAACGGTGTCGAGGGCATGCTGCGCCCGATGATCATGCAGGCGGCCGGTCCGGCCGTGGCGAGTGCGGTGATCGCGGCCTGGTCCCCGGGCGCGGCCCTGGTGGTGGTCTGCGTGTGCGAGGCGGCCGGCGTCGCCCTGCTGCTGGCGATGCGCCCGGTGCCACTCCGGCAGGAGCGTCCGGCAGGCCCTGAGCATCCCGTGCGATCCGCCGTGACCGACCTCAGGGACGGCTTCGTCTACATGGTGCGTACGCCATGGCTGTTGGCGACGTTGCTGTTCGCGTCGGTACTGATCCTGCTGATCATGGGGCCGATCGACGTCCTTGTACCGTTCGTGATCAAGGACCGGGCCGGCGGCGGACCCGGCGACCACGCGATCGTGATGGCGGCGTTCGGAATCGGTGGCGCGGTCGGGTCGATGGCGATGGCCTCGTTCCGGATGCCACGGCGATACCTCACGGTCATGAACCTGTTCTGGGGCCTCGGTTGCGCGCCCCTCGTCTTCGTCGGCTTCGCCACCCACGTCGCGCAGATCGCGGTCGCGGTGTTCGTCGTCGGGATCTGCTTCTCCGCGCCGATGGTGATCTGGGGAACCCTGTTGCAGCGTCGGGTGCCCCCGCACATGCTGGGCCGGGTCTCGAGCCTCGACTTCTTCGTCTCGCTGGTGTTCATGCCGTTGTCGATGGCGGCGGCCGGGCCGGTGAGCGCCGCGGTCGGGTCGGGTACGACGTTCCTCGCCGCCGGCCTGATCCCCGCCGTGATCGCGGTGCTGGCGATCGTGCTGGCGAAGATGCCGAAGGACGAACTCGCGCACCCGCTCGACGACCGCGGAGACGACGAGGACGGATCCGCCGGAACGGACGACGAGCCCAGGAACGAAGCGGTCCCCCCGGTCGAGCCCGTGCCCGTGTGCACCTGACGTTTCCGGTCTCGGCGGGACGCCGCCGGATCGGCCGCCGGGTACCGCTCGTCGCCCGCCGGTCGGGGTCAGGGAGTCGTCGGGCGGTGCAGGTCGGCCGGCAGCTCCTTGGCGGCGGCCCGGTCGAGCAGCCACAGCGTGCGCTGCCGACCGCGTACGCCGGCCGCCGGGATCTGTACGGGACCCGCCCCGGACAGAGCCAGGCGTACAGCCCCCGCCTTCTCCGCTCCCGAGACCAGGAACCACACCTCGCGCGCGGCGTTGAGCGCCGGGAAGGTCAGGGAGATCCTTGTGGGCGGCGGCTTCGGCGCTCCGTGGACCCCGACCACCGGACGTTCGTCGTAGACGGCGGGACGTTCGGGGAACAGCGACGCCACATGACCGTCCGGCCCGACCCCGAGCATGCAGATGTCGAACGCCGGAACCGGGCCGTGGTCCTCGGGACGCACCGCGGCGGCCAGCTCGGACGCATAGCGCTCCGCGGCCGCCTCGACCCTGGCGGCGTCATGCTCGTCCGCGGACGGCATGGGGTGGATCCGGGCCGGATCCACCGGCACGTGGTCGAGGAGTGCCGCACGGGCGCCGGTCTCGTTGCGTTCGGGATCGCCGGTGGGCAGGTAGCGTTCGTCGCCCCACCACACGTCCAGCCGTCGCCAGTCGATCGCGTCGCGGGCCGGCGAGTTGGCGAGGGCGGCAAGGCTGCCGGTCCCGATCCCACCGCCGGTGAGGACGACCGACGCCCTGGTCCGGCTCGCCTGGACGTCGACCAGCGCGGTGACGAGCCGGGCCGCGATGGCTTCGGCGAGCAGGTCCTTGGTGGCATGGACGACGATCTCGGGGGTACTCATCGCGAACCCTGGACCTCCGCCTCGCGCGTGGACTTGCGCGGATCGATGTCGTGGGCCCGCATGCGCAGCAGTTCCTCGACCGTCAGCGCATAGACGTCGTCCGGATCCAGCCGGCGCAGTTCCTCCGCGAGCAGTTCGGAGGTCTCGCGGCGTTTCAGTGCGACGTGGCGTTCGGGCTGATCGGGAATCGAGTACCGCGCCAACAGACCGTCGCCTCGGGTGATGGCGATGTCGCCGTCGTCGGTGTGGAGACGGGCCGCCGTGATGCCGGGGCCCTCGCTCGTCGTCACCGACGTCGGGATCCGCAGCCGCAGGGCCAGCCAGGCGGCTATCAGGTCGGCGCTGGCGTTGGACCGTTCGGCCTCGATGGTCGCGCCGACGACCCTGGCGTGCTTCTGGTCCAGTGCCGCGGCCAGCAGGGCCCGCCACGGGGTCGTACGCGTCCACGCCAGGTCCGTGTCACCCGGCGCGTAGCCCCGGCAGTGTTCGTGCAGCGCCTCGATCGGTCGTTCGGCGGCCGCCGCATCGGTGACCCGGCGACGGGCCAGCTGGCCGAGCGGATCGGCTGAGGGGATCGCGGGCGCCCTCCCGGGCCACCACGTGACGACCGGCGACTCGGGCAGCAGCAACGGCATCGCCACCGAGTCCGGGTGCTGGGAGAGCTCTCCGTAGAGGCGGAGCAGCAGGCTCTCACCCGGACCGCTCTCGCCGCCCACCCGCACCTCGGCGTCGAGTCTCGCCGGGCCTTCGCCGTTGCGCGGGATCACGCCGATGATGCGGGACGGATGCTCCTTCGCCGCCAGCATCGCGGCCTTCAGCGCGTCGTAGTGTCCGCTCTCGTCGGCCACCACGATGAGCGTGAGCACCATGCCCATCGCCGGGCTCCCGGCATTGCGACGCGCCTTGACCAGGGCCGACGCGATCTCGCTCGCACTCGTGTCGGAAAGATCGATGATCACAGCGCTGCTCCTTCACTCCGCACGATCGGCACCCGGATCCCCTTGTCGTACGGGTGTGGTTGTCGTACGGGTGGCTGAAAAAGCCTCGCGCACGTCGCTCACGGTCGTCTCCAGGTGCGGCCGTCCCGGGCGAGCATCTCGTCAGCGCTGGACGGCCCCCAGGTGCCGGACGGGTACTGCTCGAGCTTGGCGTGTTCGGCCCAGAAGTCGACGATCGGGTCGAGGATCTGCCAGGACAGCTCGACCTCCTCGTGCTGGGGAAACAGCGGCGGATCGCCGAGAAGCACGTCGAGGATCAGCCGTTCGTACGCCTCCGGCGAGGACTCGGTGAACGCACCGCCGTAGGCGAAGTCCATCGTCACGTCGCGGATCTCCAGCTGCGTTCCAGGCACCTTCGAGCCGAACCGGATGGTGATGCCCTCGTCAGGTTGGATCCGCATCACGAGCGTGTTGTGGCCGAGCTCCTCGGTCGCTGTCGCCGCGAACGGCAGGTGCGGTGCCCGCTTGAACACCACCGCGACCTCGGTGACCCGCTTCGGTAGGCGTTTGCCGGTACGTAGGTAGAACGGCACCCCGGCCCAGCGCCGCGTGTCGACCTCCAGCTTGATCGCGGCGTAGGTCTCGGTGCGGGAGTCCTTCGGGATGCCCTCCTCGTCGAGGTAGGCGCCGACCTTCCTGCCACCGGCCCACCCGTCGGCGTACTGTCCGTGCGCCGTGTGCAGATCGAGCCGACGCGGCAGCTGCACGGACGCGAGGACCTTCTGCTTCTCGATCCGCAACGCCCGGGCGTCGAAGCTGACCGGCTCCTCCATCGCGTTGAGCGCGAGCAGCTGCAGCAGGTGGTTCTGGATCACGTCGCGGGCCGCGCCGATGCCGTCGTAGTAGCCGGCGCGCCCGCCGATACCGATGTCCTCGGCCATGGTGATCTGCACATGGTCGACGTAGTTGGCGTTCCACACCGGTTCGAACATCTGGTTGGCGAACCGCAGCGCGAAGATGTTCTGGACCGTCTCCTTGCCGAGGTAGTGGTCGATCCTGAAGACGGCCTCGGGCGGGAAGACCTCCGACACGATCTGGTTGAGCTCGCGGGCGCTCTCCAGGTTGTGACCGAACGGCTTCTCGACCACGACCCGGCGCCAGTGCTCCGTCCCCTGGTCGGCCAGGCCGTGTTCCTTGAGCTGGCGTACGGTCACGGGAAACAGCTTCGGCGGCACCGAGAGATAGAAGGCGTGGTTGCCGTTGGTGCCGCGCTCGCGGTCGAGCTCGTCGATCGTGGTGCGCAGGCGTTCGAACGACGGGTCGTCACCGAGCTCGCCCTGAACGAACCGGCAGCCCTCCCGCAGCTGCTTCCAGACCTCCTCGCGGAACGGCGTGCGCGCGTGTTCCTTCACCGCGTCGTGGACGACCTTTTCAAAGTCCTCGTTGGCCCACTCGCGGCGGGCGAAGCCGACCAACGCGAAGCCGGGCGGAAGGAGCCCGCGGTTGGCGAGGTCGTAGACGGCCGGCATGAGCTTGGTACGCGCCAGATCGCCGGTGACCCCGAAGATGATGAGGCCGCACGGACCGGCGATGCGGGGGAGCCGGCGGTCCTGCGGATCGCGGAGCGGGTTGGAGGGTGCGGGGCGGTTCTTCACCAGCACGGCCTCATCGGTCATGGACGACCTCTCCTTGGTCGGCGCTGTGCCCTCGTGACGACCGCACGTCGTTCGGTCATGGGCGCACCGTCTTGACGGCGGCGATGAGCTGGGCAAGGCCAGCTCGACGATCGGTGAGATGCAGGCGTACGACGGGTTGTCTGGTGGCGATCAGCACCCGGGCGTCGCCCGCGGCCTGGGCCCGCTGGAGCTGGCCGAAGGTGTACGGACGGTCCGGTACGGCGAGGTCCTCGGCCACCTCACCGGTGATCTGGACGAAGCCGCCGTTGCGGTGCCCGCCCTTGTGGTACTGCCCGGTCGAGTGCAGGAACCGTGGGCCCCATCCGAACGTCGTCTGGACGCCGCTCGTGGCCGCGACAAGAGGGCGGAGCTCAGCCGCATCGGCCTCGCCGTCGCGGTCGAGGTAGGCCTGCAGCGCGAGATAACCCGTCTCTGGGACGAGAAGGTGCAGGGACGCGAGGAGCGCGGCGAGCGACTGCTCGCCGCGCAGCGTCGAGGGGTCGCCGTAGACCTCGACCGCTCCCTCGGTCCAGGCGAGCGGCATCCCGTCTCCGGCCTCTGGCGCATCGAGCAGCGCCCGCGCCTGCTTCTTCGCCTCCTCGACGTTCGGCTGGTCGAAGGGGTTGATCCCGATGACCCGGCCGGCGATCGCGACGGCGGCCTCCCAGAGCTGGAACATCGCGCCGAGGGGTCCGCTGGTGAGGACCTGGCCAGGGACCTGGTGTTCAGGCGTGCCGATGGAGATCCTGGTGCCGGCACCGGCACCGTTCCAGCCGGGTGTCGTGGCCGACGTGCGTCCGACGTCGACGGGCAGCAACCCTCGCCCGTCCTTGCCGGTGGACTCGGCGACGAGCTGTTCGACCCAGGCGGGGAAGCCCCTGATGGGCGTGGCACCGTCGCCCAGCACGACCTTCTCGAGGCCCTGCTCGTGAGCCGCGGCGAGGGCGGCGGCCAACGTCAGGGCGGGGTTGTCCGGGGTGGACTCGGCGAGCGCGGGAAGGATCGCCTCCGCCTCGTCGAGAAGCTCGGCGACGTCGGCTCCCGCCAGTCCGGCCGGCACCAGACCGAACGCGGTCAACGCGGAGTAGCGCCCGCCCACCTTGGGGTCGGCGAGGAACACCTTGCGGTAGCCCTCGCTCTCGGCCAGCTCGGCGAGCGGAGAGCCCGGGTCGGTGACGACGACGATCCGGCTCGGGCCGTCGATACCCCCATCGGCGAACGCCCGGAGGTAGGCGCGGCGCTGACTGTCGGTCTCGACGGTGGAGCCGGACTTGCTGGACACGACCAGCACGGTCCGGTCGAGCCGGTCCGCGAGCGCCCGTCGGACGACGGCGGGGTCGGTGGAGTCGAGGACCGTCAGCGCGACGCCGGCGGTCGCCGTGATCACCTCGGGCGCCAGCGACGAGCCGCCCATTCCGGCAAGGGCGATGTGGTCGAGTCCTTCCTGGCGCAGCTCTGCGGACAGGGCGTCGATCTCGGCGAGCAGTGGCCGCGACGTGCGCGGGGAGTCGACCCAGCCCAGCCGGATCGAGGCCTCCTCCTGCGCCGCCGTACCCCACAGCAGGGAGTCGCCGCGGGCCAGTGCCGGCGCGACGTCGTCGTCCACGAGTGCCCGCAGGACCGCCCCACAGGTGGGCTGGTCGACCTCGACCCGGACGGCGTCGGTCACCGGTGGGCCCCCAGCTCCCTGCTCACCGACTCCAGCAGTTCCTTCCAGCTGGCCGCGAACTTCTCGACGCCCTCGTCCTCCAGGACGCCCACCACGTCGGCGTAGCTGATGCCGAGCGCCTCGAGATCGTCGATGACCTTGCGGGACTCGGCGTAGGTGTCGAGCACCGTGTCGCCGCGCGTCTCGCCGTGGTCGGCGTACGCCTCGATCGTCGCCTCGGGCATTGTGTTGACGACGCCGCGGGTCACCAGCTCGGTGACGTAGATCGTGTCGGGCAGGCTCGGGTCCTTCGTCGACGTCGACGCCCACAGCGGCCGCTGCGGGTGCGCACCGGCGGACTTCAGCGCCTGCCAACGGGCACCCTCGAAGACCTCTTCGTACGCCTGGAACGCGAGGCGGGCGTTGGCGATCGCGGCCTTGCCGCGCAGAGCCCTGGCCTCGGTCGATCCGATCTTGTCCAGCCGCTTGTCGACCTCGGTGTCGACCCGGCTGACGAAGAACGACGCCACGCTGCCAATGCTCGACAGCTCATGGCCGGACGCCTTTGCCTGCTCCATGCCGGTGAGGAACGCCTCCATCACCTCGCGGTAGCGCTGCAGGCCGAAGATCAGGGTGACGTTGACGCTGATGCCCTCGGCCAACGCCGTCGTGATGGCCGGGAGTCCTTCGCGCGTCGCCGGGATCTTGATGAAGAGGTTCGGCCGATCCACGAGCCACCAGAGCGCGCGCGCCTCGGCGATCGTCTTCTCGGTCTCGCGCGCCAGCCGGGGGTCGACCTCGATGGACACCCGGCCGTCGACGCCCCCGCTCGCGTCGTACGCCGGACGGAGGACGTCGCAGGCCCAACGGATGTCGTACGTCGTGATCGCGCGGACGGCCTCCTCGACGTCGACGCCGCGGACGGCGAGGTCCCGGGTCTGGTCGGAGTAGACCTTCGCGTCGGACAGCGCTTTCGCGAAGATGGTCGGGTTGCTCGTCACGCCGACGACGTGCTTGTCGCGAACCAGCTCGGCGAGGTTGCCCGAACCGAGTCGCTGCCGGGACACGTCGTCGATCCAGATCGCCACGCCCTCGTCGGCGAGGGCCTTGAGTCGGTCGTTCATCTGGGTCCCCTTCTCATCGTCTGCGATGGCGGCGCAGGTTGGCGCAACAGCCCTGGCGGGCTGGCCCGTCCCTACCCGCGAGCGGCGGCGATGCTCTCGCGGGCCGCCTGCGCGACCGTTTCCCCTGTCAGTCCGAACTCGGTGAACAACGTCTTGTAATCCGCTGAGGCGCCGAAATGTTCGAGTGAGACGATCCGGCCGGAGTCGCCGGCGAAGCGGTACCACGGCTGGGCGATGCCCGCCTCGACACAGACCCGCGCCTTGACGCCGGGCGGGATGACGGTGTCGCGGTAGGCCTGGTCCTGCGCGTCGAACCACTCGACGCACGGCATCGACACGACCCGGGCCGCGACGCCCTCGGCCTCGAGCTGCTCCCGGGCGGCGACGGCCAGCTGGATCTCCGAGCCGGTCGCGATCAGGACGACGTCGGGCACCTGGTTTCCTGGAGCGTCGACGAGGACGTAGCCACCCCGCGCCACCTCGCTCGCCGGTGCGAACCCGGTGCCTGCCGAACGGTCGAACGTCGGGACGTTCTGCCTGGTGAGGGCGAGTGCCTTGGGCGCGTCGGAGTGAGCCATGACGTGCTGCCAGGCGGCCGCCGTCTCGTTGGCGTCGGCCGGGCGGACGACCTCGAGGCCGGGAATCCCGCGCAGTGCCGCGAGATGCTCGACCGGCTGGTGTGTCGGACCGTCCTCACCCAGGCCGATCGAGTCGTGGGTCCAGACGTAGATCACCGGCAGCTTCATCAGCGCGGCCAAGCGCACGGCGGGGCGCATGTAGTCGCTGAACACGAGGAAGGTGCCGCCGTACGGACGGGTGCCGCCGTGCAGGGCGATGCCGTTGAGGACCGCGCCCATGGCGTGCTCGCGGACGCCGAAGTGCAGGACCCGGCCGTACCAGTCACCGGTGAACTCCTTCGTGGAGTATTCCGGCGGGATGAACGACGGCTCGCCAGCCGGCGTGGTGTTGTTGGAGCCGGCCAGGTCCGCCGAGCCACCCCACAGCTCCGGCAACACCGGAGCCAGCGCGGTCAGAACCTCACCGGACGCCTTGCGGGTCGCGACGTCCTTGCCCGGCTCGAACGACGGAATCCGGTCGGACCAACCCTCGGGCAGCCGGCGCGAACGCATCCGATCCAACAGCAGGGCCTGGTCGGGGTGATCGTCGCGCCAGGCCTGGAAGGTCTCCTGCCATTCCTCGTGCACCTTCGCGCCGCGCTCGCGCAGTTGGCGGACGTGGGCGAGCACCTCCTCGTCGACCTGGAAGCTTCGGTCGGGGTCGAAACCGAGAACGCGCTTGGTGGCGGCAACTTCAGTGGGCCCGAGGGCCGAACCGTGCGCCTTGCCGGTGTTCTGGGCGTTGGGTGCCGGCCAGGCGATGATCGTCTTCACGATGATGAGCGACGGTCGGGCGGTCTCGGCGATCGCCTCCTGGTACGCGTCCCACAACGCCTGGACGTCCTCGACGTAGCCATCGGCGCGGCGCCACTCGACCGTCTGGACGTGCCAGCCGTAGGCCTCGTACCGCTTGGCGACGTCCTCGGACAAGGCGATGTCGGTGTCGTCCTCGATCGAGATCTGGTTGGCGTCGTAGAGCGCGATCAGATTGCCGAGCTTCTGGTGCCCGGCGATCGCGCTGGCCTCGTGGGTGATGCCCTCCTCGATGTCGCCGTCGCTTGCGAACACGAAGATCCGGTGGTCGAACGGGCTGGCCCCCGGCGCGGCGTCAGGGTCGAGCAGGCCACGCTCGCGGCGGGCCGCCATCGCCATCCCGACCGCGTTGGCGAGGCCCTGGCCGAGCGGGCCGGTCGTGGTCTCGACGCCCGCGGTGTGGCCGTGCTCGGGGTGGCCGGGGGTGCGGCTGCCCCACTGGCGGAGGTGCTTCAGGTCATCCAGGTCGAGCAGGCCGGCGAAGAAGAGCTGGACGTAGAGCGTGAGGCTCGAGTGGCCACAGGACAGGACAAACCGGTCACGACCCATCCAGTCCGGGTCGGCCGGGTCGTAGCGGAGCAGACGTTGGTACAGGAGGTACGCCGCGGGGGCGAGGCTCATGGCCGTTCCAGGGTGGCCCATTGCCGGTGTCTCGACCGCGTCCATGGCCAGCACCCGAACGGTGTCGACGGCGCGCTGGTCGAGATCGGTCCACTCGAGGCGGTTACTTCTGTCGTTGGCGCTCATGTGCGTCGATCGGCTCCTGCTCGCGGATGGAAAACTCTGTTGAACATCACCGATTCGGAGCCTACCCATGCTCCGTGCCGCAGCGGTGGCCGCCGCATGACCATCGGGTCTCTGGTCGCACCCTGTGCACGGATGGGCGACCTCCCGCTTCTAGACTGACGGCTGCTTTCTGTCCGGCCGGCCCGGTTGCCGGCGTTGCTGGTTTCGCTCCCGAGGTGTACGTGACAGCTGTCGGCTCCGAGTCCTCGCTGGGCGAAGCAGGGTCCTCGCTGGGCGAAACCGGGCGTTTGCCGAGCGAATCCGGCACCCTGGTGACCGAACCGGCTGGCGTTGGTCCGGCGACGTGGCGCGACGTCGTCGGCGCCTACGTCGCCCTCACCAAGCCGCGGATCATCGAGCTCCTGCTCGTCACCACGATTCCGGTGATGTTCCTCGCCGCCGGGGGAGTGCCACCGCTCGGGCTGGTGCTTGTCACGGTGGCGGGCGGGATCCTCGCGGCCGGAAGCGCCAACACCCTCAACTGCGTCCTCGACCGCGACATCGACGAGCGGATGCGCCGCACCCGGCGCCGGCCGCTGCCCAGGCACGCCGTAAGCCCTCGCGACGCGCTGTGGTTCGGTCTCGCGCTGGGTGTCGTCTCGACCCTGGTCCTCGGGCTGGCGGTCAACTGGCTGTCGGCGGTCCTCGCCCTGGCGGCCAACGCGTTCTACATCTGCGTCTACACCCTGATCCTCAAACGGCGTACGCCCCAGAACATCGTGTGGGGCGGCATCGCCGGCTGCTTCCCGGTCGCCATCGGGTGGACCGCCGTGCGGGGGTCGCTCGACTGGGCACCGTTGGCGCTGGTCCTCGTGGTGTTCTTCTGGACGCCGCCGCACACCTGGACGCTCGCGATGCGCTATCGCGACGACTACGCCGCGGCCGGTGTGCCGATGCTGCCGGTCGTCGCGACCGAACGCGCCGTCGCCTGGCAGGTCATGGCGTACTCTCTCGCGACCGTCGCGGCCTCCCTCGCCCTGTGGCCGATCGCCCCCACCGGGTGGTTCTACCCGGTAGCCGCCTCGGTGCTTGGCCTGGTCGTCCTGGTGGAGGCGTACGCCCTGATCCGGCGGGTGGCGCGCGGCCGCAGCGGGCTCGACCTGCGTCCCATGCGGTTCTTCCACTGGTCCAACCTCTATCTCGCGCTGCTGTTCGTCGCCGTCGCCCTTGATCCGCTGTTGACCTGAGGAGGTCCGACCGTCGATGACTGTGCCGGCAGCCCCCACCGATCGGAACGAACCACAGCACTCGCCACTCCACCTCGACTGGCCCAACTGCCTCAACGCCCGCGACGTCGGCGGGCTCCCCACGACCGACGGTGGTCGGATCCGGGAGCGGGCGCTGGTGCGTACCGACAGCCACTCCAAGCTCACACCGGAGGGAATCGCCGCCGTCCATGCCTACGGCGTGAGCCGGATCATCGACCTGCGACGGAACCGGGAGTGCGAGGCGGCGCCCAGCCCCTTCGCGGCCGACCCGCTCTACCGCAACCTCGAGGTCCAGAACCCAGCCGATCCGGACCACCAGGCGCTCGACCTCGCCGACATCTACCTCACGATGCTCGACCTGCGGCCGACGCTCTTCACGGCCGCCGTCGCGGCGATCGCCGACGCCCCGCCCGGAGCGGTCGTCGTGCACTGCGCAGGCGGCAAGGACCGGACCGGTGTCGTGGTCGCGATGGCTCTGCACGTGGCCGGCGTCGACGAGGAGACGATCGCGGCCGACTACGCACTGACCGAGGCGCAACTGGTCGAGGAAAGCGCGGCTTTCCTCGCGGCGGTCGAGGACCAGGAGTTGCGCGAGGCCTACCGCCGTCTCCAGCCCACGCCGCCGTCGAACATGCTGAAGGTCCTCGGTCACCTGGACCAGCGCTATGGCGGAGTCCCGGGCTATCTCGAAGCCGGCGGCATGAGCACCGCGCAGGTGGGCGCGCTACGGGATCGTCTGCGCGCCTGAGCCAGTCCGGCGGGTGCGGGCTGGACACCTCTTGGCCCCGACGAAGCTGACGGTGAATGACCACGCTGAGCATGCCTGGTGCCTGCAAATGACCACGCTGAGCATGCCAGTGGTCCCCGGAAAGGCATGGATGCATGTCCCGGCTACCACAGGCATGCCCAGCGTGGTCATTCACCACCGTCGGCGGGCCTACCCAGCGTGGTCATTCACCACCGTCGGCGGGCCTACCCAGCGTGGTCATTTGCGGCTCTCGCCGAGGTGATCAGCCGGACAGGGCGGACTCGATTTCGCCGAGTTGCTCGGTGGTCAGGGTGATCGCGCCGGCTCCCGCGTTGGACTCGAGCTGGGCGAGCGTCGAACTGCTGGGAATCTGCGGTCCCATGCCGGGCAGCGTCAGGAGGTACGCGAGAGCCAGCTGGTTCACTTCGATGTCCCAGGACTCCGCCAGCTTCACCAGCTTGCGTACCGATGCCAGCCGTTCCGGCGTCGCGACCGCGGCGAGCTTGCCCTCGTCGTGCAGCCGGTCACCGGCACCCGCCCGGGCGGGGTCGAGGTAGCGGCTCGTCAACAGCCCGCCGGCGAGCGGGCTGTACGGGATGTAGGCGACGCCGTTCGCCGCACAGAAGTCGAGCACGCCGCGGTGTGGCTCCGTCTCCCGGCCGAGCGGGTCGTACTGGTTCTGCACGGCGACCGGTCGGCACCGCCGCGACAGACCCGACGCCACGTCGAGGTACGTCGCGAGCTGGTCACGACTGAAGTTCGACACGGCGAAATACCGGACGAGGCCCTGGCGTACGACGTCCTCGACGGCCTCGAGACTCTCCTCGACCGGCACCGTGTCATCGGGGCGGTGGAAGTAGAGCACGTCTACATGGTCCAGCTGCAGTCGCGCGAGCGACGCGTGGAGAGCGTCGAGGATGTTGCCGCGGGACAGCCCGCTGTGGTTGGGTGTCGCGCCGTCCATGCCGCCGTGGATCTTGGTCGCGAGAACGACGTTGCGTCGCTGGTCGGGGTTGGCGCGGAACCACCGTCCGATCAGGCGTTCGGAGTTGCCGGAGCCTGCGTTGTAGCGGTTGGCGGTGTCCCAGAAGGTCACGCCGAGCTCGATGGCCCGGTCGAAGATCGGGAAGGCCGCGCGTTCGTCGACCCGCGCGGCGTCGCCGGTGTCCGGGTAGCCGAACTTCCAGGTGCCGAGCCCGATCATCGATGCCCGTAGGCCCGAGGCGCCGACGAGACGGTACGGCATCCCGTGGTACTCCTCGGCCATGAAGGGGACGTCGTAGAGATCAGGGCGGGGAGTCAGGTGGTCCATGCGGTCCTCTCGGCAGGCGTGGCGCAGGGGGAGTACGCCGACGATGATGCCCGAACCGGCACGCGCTTCGGAAGGCGCTTTCCCACACCGGTCGCCCAGGACCGGGGGTGCGGACGGACGGCAGGCGAGGTACGGATGACGCACGGGCAAGGTGCGGATGGCCTACGACCTGGTCCCTCGGGTGTCCTCGAGCGGCTGCTGGCTGGTGCACGGAGCCTGGCAGGCATGGTGAACGCCTGGCAACGGGTTCACGTGTACCGGCTGGCCCCTGCGTACCGTCGCGAATGCCACCAACCCACCCACCCCACACAGCACGGCGCTGATGAGCATGGCGCGCCCGAAACCGGGGCCCAGTGGGCTGTCGGTCCCCGCGCTGACGCCAGCGACCGGGGGGAGGACCGCGACCGCGAGCAGGCCGGCCGTCCGGGCCACAGCGTTGTTGACGCCAGAGGCGGCACCGGCCCGCTCATCCGAGACCGATGCCAGCACGGTGGAGGTCAGCGGCGCGACCGTGATCGCCAGACCGAGGCCGAAGACGACGATCGCGGGGAGGGCGTGGGTCCAGTACGAGCTGCCCGGCACTATCCGCGCCATCAACGCCAGCCCGGCGCCGGCCACGATCGGCCCCAGCGTCATCGGCACCCTCGGCCCGACGCGTTGGGCGAGGGCGCCCATCCGCGAGGACAACAGGAGCATGAGCACCGTGATCGGGAGCGTGGCGACGCCCGCCGCGAGTGCCGTGTAGCCCAGCGACTGCTGCAGTTGTAGGGCGAGCAGGAAGAGCGCGCCGCTGAGTGCGGCGTAGACCGCGAACGTCGTGAGGTTGGCTCCGGTGAACTGCGACGAACGGAAGATGTCGAGCCTCAGCAGCGGATCGCGCTGCCAGGTCTCCACCAGCGGGAACGCGACGAGTCCGACGACGCCGAGCACCGCCGCCACCACGCTGACCGGCTCCCAGCCGCGGGCTGGAACCTCGATGAAGGCGTACGTCACGCCGCCGAGCCCTAGGGTGATGCAGGCGGCGCCGAGGACGTCGAGCCGGCGCGGGGCTGCGGGATCCCGGCTCTCCGGTACGTGACGCAGCGTCACCCAGAGTGCCGCTGCCGTGAACGGCAGGCTCAGGAGGAACACCCACCGCCACGACGCGGCGTCGACCAGCCACCCGCCGAGGAAGGGACCGATGGCCGACGAGACGCCGGTCAGCCCGGCCCAGAGCCCGACCGCGGCCCCCCGGTCCTCTCCCCGGATGCTGGCGTCGATGAGGGAGAGGCTTCCCGGAACCAGGAGTGCGCCGCCGACGCCCTGGACCAGGCGCGCGGCCACGAGGACCGGACCGGTCGGAGCGAGACCGCAGGCCAACGAGGCGATGGTGAACGCCACAAGACCCAGCGTGAACACCTTCCGCCGGCCGTAACGGTCGCCCAGGACCCCACCGAGGAGGAGCAACGCACTGAGCGTGAGGAGATAGCCGTCGACGACCCACTGCTGGACCACGAGTCCGCCGCCAAGGTCCCGGCTGATCGCCGGAAGGGCGATCGTGACCACTGTGCTGTCGAGGAACGCGATACCCGAGCCGAGCACGGTCCCCACGATCACCCACCGGCCGCGGCTGGAGTCGAGCGGCAAGGACAGCCGCGCGGCAGGGGCGTTCGGTCCCTGCGATGGCTGGTTCATCGGCGTCCCCCGGGATCGTTCCTGGCCCCACCATCGTGCGCGATCGACGGCGGCGAAAGCGGGAGGACGGACCGGATCGACTGAACGAGTCCTGGTCCGGGTACACTTCCACCCGACGGCCTCCGCCGTCTCTCCTGCGGGCGAGCCGCCCGCGTGGTCGCTTTCCGAGTGTTCCGTTCGGTCCGGTGCCTCAGTCGCCGGATGTCGTGCGAGCCTTCGACCGGAAGTCGCGGCCGCTTGTCCAACACGACGGAGCATTCCTTCTTCATGCCACAAAGCCCTAACACGTCCACGCCCCGTGCCCGAACCAGCTCGTCCTCGCGGTCCGGCAAGGGCCAGCGCCGCGACAACCCGAACTCCGCCCGCTCCGCGAACTCCGGTTCCCAGGGCGGTCGTCGTACGTATGGCAACCAGTCGTCTGGTGAGCGCCGTGGCGGAAGGTCCAACGACCGTGGCCGGTTCGCCCGACGTCAGTCCGCACGACCCGCGACCCAGCCTCGCCCGGCCGACGCCGATCGGGCCCGTGAGCGGGAGCTCGACGCCGCCCTCGACGCGGCCGCGCAGGTCGAGCCGGCCGATCTCCCGGAGAGCTTCTCCGACACCGACCTGCCCGAGCGACTGGCCGAAGCGCTCAGCCGCCGCGGCATCCGCCGGCCCTTCCCGATCCAGGCGAGGACCCTGCCCGACGCGCTCGCAGGACGAGATGTGCTCGGCCGGGCGCAGACCGGCTCGGGCAAGACACTGGCGTTCGGGCTGCCGATGCTCGCCGCGCTCGCCGAAACAGTGCGGGAGCGGACGCCCGGCAACCCTCGCGGACTCGTCCTCGTCCCCACCCGTGAGCTGGCCCAGCAGGTCGCGGACGCACTCGCGCCGTTGGGCCGGCGGCTCGGCATCGAGCTGACGACGGTCTACGGCGGTTCCTCGATGCGCCGTCAGGTCTTCGCCCTCCGTGATGGTGTCGACATCGTGGTCGCCACGCCGGGTCGTCTCATCGACCTGATCGAGCAGGGCGAATGCCGTCTCAGCGACGTCAGGATCAGCGTTCTGGACGAGGCCGACTACATGGCCGACCTCGGATTCCTCCCGGCGGTGACCCGCATCCTCGACCTGACGCCGGCCGGCGGGCAGCGGATGCTGTTCTCGGCGACCCTCGACCGCGGCGTGAGCCGGTTGGTCGGCCGGTACCTCAGTGACCCGGCATTCCATGCCGTCGCCGCGGCAGCCGCACCGATCGAGTCGGTGGAGCACCGGGTCTTCACCCTGCGCCCAGAGGACAAGGTCGAGGTCGCGGCCGAGATCGCGTCCCGACCCGGGCGTTCGCTCTTCTTCGTACGCACCAAGCATGGCGCCGACCGCCTGGTCCGCCAGTTGCGCCAGTCCGGCGTCGAGTCCGTCGCCATCCACGGCAACCTCAAGCAGGGTGCCAGGCGCAAGGCGTTGGCCGGGTTCTCGGCGGGCTCGCCCAGGGTGCTCATCGCGACCGACGTCGCAGCCCGGGGCATCCACGTCGACGACGTGGACCTCGTGGTGCACTTCGACCCGTCGGCCGACCACAAGGACTACCTCCACCGCTCAGGGCGGACGGCGCGGGCCGGTGCCACCGGGACGGTCGTGTCGCTCGTCCACCACGACCAGCGGCGTGAGGTCGACCGGATGCACAAGCAGGCCAAGGTGAGTGCGACGGCAGTCGACGTCGAGCCCGGTCACACCGCGGTGCGTGACGTCGCCACCTCCGGCACGCCGATCGTCGTACGACCGCAGGCGACCGCCTCCGGCCGGCCAGCCCGCAGCGGTCGCCCCACCAACGGGCGGGGGCGCCCGAGCGGCAACCGGCGGAGCTCATCCAAGAACTCCTGGCGTCCGCACGACCACCAGACCGCGGACGGTTTTCGCCGCGGACGCCCCAAGGGCCAGGTCTCACGCGGCCAGCAGGCTTCGTAGCTGGTCGAGCGAGGCGTTCGCGCCGGTACACGCGATGCCGACCTGACGCCCGGCGAACCTCGGCGGATCGCCCAGAACGACCGCCAGCCCGGCCGCGCCCGCACCCTCGGCGAGGGTGTGGGCGTGGCTGAGTAACAACCGCTGGGCGGCACGGATGTCGTTGTCGCTGACGAGGACGAAGCCGGCGAGACCGTCCCGCATCAGTTGCTGCGTCAGCGCGAAGCCGCGGCCGGTCGACAGCCCTTCGACCTCCGTACGGTTGGGGCGCTCGACCAGGTGCCCCGCATGCCAGGAGTCGTGCGCGGCCGGCGCGGCGTCGGACTGGACTCCGATCACCTCGATGTGCGGCGCGAGGGTACGCACCACCAGGCTGGCCGCGGCGGCGTTGCTCCCACCTCCCACCGGTACGACGATGACGTCGAGATCAGGTGCCGCCGTGAGCAGTTCGAGGTAGGCCGTACCGACGCCGGCGATCAGCGCGGGTTCGTCGGCAGGGCTGACGAACCGAGCACCACACCGGCTGGCGAGCAGCGTGGCGGCGGTCGCGGACTCCTCGAGCGTCGTGCCACGCAGCACTACGGTGGCGCCCAACGCCTCGACCGCTCGGTGCTTGGACTCGTTCGCCCCTTCGGGCATGACGACCGTGCAGGGCGCGCGGAACTCCCGGGCCGCGTAGGCGATCGACTGGGCATGGTTGCCGGTCGAGTAGGTCACCACACCACGGTCGCGCTCGGCGGCCGGCATGGTGGCGAGCAGTGTCAGCCCGCCGCGGACCTTGAACGCACCGGTGGGCTGGACGTTCTCGTGCTTGACCACCACATGAGCCCCGCACGCCGCGTCCAGGGCGGGATAGGACCAGGCCGGTGTGGGCGGCAGGTGCGGCCGGAGCGTCTGACCGGCGCGGAGGACGTCGGTGAAGCAAGGTAGGCGCATGGCTCCAGGCTCCGGCACCGTTTCGTATTCGTCCAATGCCACTTGTCTCGATGTTCCATAGATCGCATCGATACGATGCACTGCATGCTCGACGTCGCCCGGCTCCGGGTCCTCGCCGCGGTCGCCAAGCACGGCTCGGTCACCGCCGCGGCGCGTGAGCTGCACTACGCCCAACCCTCGGTGAGTCATCACCTTGCCCGGTTGGAGGCGGAGACCGGCGCCCGCCTGGTGCAGCGGGCCGGACGCGGGATCCGGCTCACCGAAGCCGGCCGGATGCTCGCGGCCCGGGCGGAGGAGATCCTGGGGCGGCTCGACGCGGCGGAGGCGGAGCTGGCCGCGCATGTGGGTTGCGGCGGGGGCGGGTTCGGCTGGCCGCGTTTCCCTCGGCCCTCGGCACCGTGGTCCCCGTGGCGGTACGTCGGCTCGAGGAAGTGGCACCGGGCGTCGAGCTCTCCCTGGCCGAGGCGGAGCCACCGGAAGGTCTCGCGATGCTGCGGTCCGGCGAGGTCGACGTGGCTCTGGTGTTCCGGCACGGCGACGATCCCGACGAGGGCAGCGACAGCGACCTCCGGCTGGCGCACCTGCTCGACGAGGCCATCTACGTCGTCACCAGGAAGGGCAGCCGCAGCGACGGCCCGCGGACCGACGTCGCCACCTTCGCCGACGAGTCGTGGGTCGCGGGGTGCGAACGCTGCCGTGCCGACCTCGTGCGGCGCTGCGGCGAGGCCGGGTTCGCCCCGCGGATCGCCTACACGACCGACGACTACGTTGCTGTGCAGGCCCTCGTGGCCGCGGGCGTGGGAGTGACGACCCTCCCAGCCCTGGCGCTCACCGCATCCCGGCATCCAGGCGTACGGATCGATCGGTTGCACGGCTCGGTGCGCCATGTCGCCGCCGCGACGTACGGGCATCCACCCGACCCACCCGCGGCGGCCGCGCTGGTCTCCGCGCTCCAGGAGGTATGCCGGGATTTCGCCCCGGCGTTCTGAGCGAAGCGTCAGGGTCAGCCGGCCTCGAGCGGCGGAAGCCCTCAGACGGTCGCGAGCCGGGCCTGGTCCTCGTCCGCCGAACCCGTTGGGTCGTCGGCGCGTTCCTGCGTACCGACGACCACCCAGGCCGCCATCGCCACGGTCACCGCCGCGCCGAGCAGGTGGAGGCCAACGAGCACGACCGGCAGGTCGGTGGCGTACTGCACGAAGCCCACCCCTCCCTGGGCCAGCTCGACGGCTAGCAGCCACGTGGCCGCCCGGCGGGCCCGCGCGGGTGCGCCGGTCGCGTGGAGGGCCAGCAGGAGGCCGACAGTGAGTCCGACGAGTAGGAACACCAGATCGGCGTGGAGTTGGCTGAGCATCGCGGAGTCGAGACCGTTGCGCGGAGCGCGATCGTCACCGGCGTGGGGGCCGCTCCCGGTGACGACGGTGCCCGCGTACATCACGGCGAACGTGGCCGCGAGCGCCACCTGCGCCAGCCGGCGGACGGCGGACGGGACGGTCGGCACGGGAGCGCCGCCACCCTCCCGGGTACGTCGGACGAGCACCACGGCGACCGCGATGAGGGCCGGCGACACCATGAAGTGCGCGGACACGACCCACGGATTGAGCTCGGTGAGGACGGTGACGCCGCCCATCACGGCCTGGAAGGGCACGCCGAGCAGGAGAACGGTGGACAGCCGTACGAGGTCGGGCCGGCGCGGCCGGAGGCGCAGGGCGGCGAGCCACGCCAGGCCGACGGCGATCGCGACCGCGAAGGTGAGCAGCCGGTTGCCGAACTCGATCGTGCCGTGAATACCCAGCTCGGGATGGGCGGTGAGCGACTCCGCGCTGCACCGCGGCCAGGTCGGGCAGCCGAGGCCGGACCCGGTGAGCCGGACCGCGCCACCGGTGACGACGATCCCGACATTGGCGACGAGGGCGGCCACGGCGAGCCTGCGCATCAGTGCCGCGGTGGGGCGGGGGAGTGACACGCGGTAAAGCGTAGGTACCACCGCCACCCGCGCCCCCCTCGGGTGTCCGGCGCCCCTGCGGGGGTCCACCTCCACACCAACCCGTTCTTCCCGTGATCATGATAGTGGCCTGAACGAAAGTCGTGTATACGCCGAAAAGTCTTCATGATCAGGGGAGGGCGCCACGCGCCAAGGAGAAGTGGGAGGGCGCCACGCCAAGGGGAAATGGGAGTGCGGCCACGCCAAGGAGCATGGGGGTGCGCGCCCCGATGGAAGTCGTGACGAGAGGGCGGGCGACTACTCCCAGCGGAAGGTGCGGGCCGTGGCGATCCCGCCCAGGACTGCCCAGCCGAGGAGGACGCCCACGAACCCGCCCACACCGCCCCAGGAGGGACTGGAGAACGCATGACGCAGTCCCTCCGCGAGCGCCCCAGATGGCAGCCAGCCGATCACCGGCTGCAGGAGCACGGGGTACGCCTCCACAGGCACCAGGGTCGCTCCACCCACGAGCAGGAGGATGTAGACGAGGTTGGCCGCCGCGAGGGTCGCCTCCGCACGGACGGTCCCCGCCATCAACAGGCCGAGCGAGGAAAACGCGCAGGTCCCCACCACCAGCAGCACCAACGCCGCCGCGGCACCGCCTACACCCACGCCGGGTCGCCAACCCAGCAACCAGCCGGCGCCCACCACCAGGACGAGTTGCAGCATCTCGACCAGGACGACCGCCAGCAGCTTGCCGGCCAGCAGCCCGGTCCGTGACAGCGGTGACGTGCCGAGCCGCTTGAGGACGCCGTACCTGCGTTCGAACGCGGTCGCGATGGCCACGCTGGTGAAGGCCGTCGACATGACGGCGAGCGCGATCACGCCGGGCACCAGGAGGTCGATCCGTCGCGCGCCGCCGGCCGCCGATCCGAGGTCGAGCCCGGGCGCGAGCGCGCCGATCACCAGCAGCAGCAGCGGAATGACGAGCGCGAGCACCAGTTGTTCGCCGTTGCGGAGCAGCAGGCGCGCCTCCATCAGGCCCTGCGCGAGGACCATCCGGGGCCAGGGCGCGCGGCCCGGCGCGGGCGCGAACGTCCGTCCCGCCGCCGACGTCCCGGGCTCCGACGCCGCGGACCGCGGGGTCACCGGTGCAGCTCCCGCCCGGTGAGCTCGAGGAACACGTCCTCGAGGCTGTGCCGCTCGACGGCGAGGTCGTCAGGGAGTACGCCGTTGGAGGCACACCACGCCGTCACCGTCGCCAGCAGGTGCGGGTCGACCGTCCCCTGGATCACGTAGCTACCGGGCAGGGGTTCGCGTACCTCGCAGCCTTCGGGCAGTGCCGCGCGCAGCGAGCGCACGTCGAGCCCTGCGGGACCGCGGAACCGCAGCGTGTTCGCCGCTCCCCGCGAGGTGAGCTCGGCAGGGGACCCGGACGCGATCACGGTTCCGTGGTCGATGACGTGGACCTGGTCGGCAAGTCGTTCGGCCTCGTCCATGTGGTGGGTGGTCAACACCACCGCCACCCCGTCGGTGCGGAGGTCCTCGATGAGCTCCCAGGTCGTACGCCTGGCCAGCGGGTCGAGGCCCGCCGTGGGTTCGTCGAGGAACACGAGTTCCGGCCGCCCGACGATCGCCATCGCGAGGGCGAGGCGTTGGCGTTCGCCGCCGGAGAGCCGGCGGTAGGTGGTGGCGCCGCAGGAGCCCAGGTCGAGCCGGCGTACCAGCATGTCCACATCGAGCGGATGGGCGTGCAAACGGGCGATATGCCGCAGCATCTCCACGGCGCGTACGCCGGACCAGGCGCCGCCGTCCTGGAGCATGACGCCGAGCCGGGGCACAAGCTGTCGCCGGTCGCGCACCGGATCGAGGCCGAGCACGCGAACCCGTCCGCCGCTCGGTCTCCGGTAGCCCTCGCAGGTCTCGATCGTCGTCGTCTTGCCGGCGCCGTTGGGCCCGAGAATCGCCGTCACGGTGGCCTGGCCGACCGTGAGGCTCAGCCCGTCGACAGCGGTGACGGCGCCGCTTCCCCGCCCGTACCGCACCACGAGGTCCTCGACCTCGACGACGAGCTCACCCACGAAGGCGAGTCTAAGAGGCGGTCCCCTCGCGTCACGTGACCCGCCTCCTGCCGTGCTTCCGGGCGTACGCCATGGCCGCGACCGCCACGGCCAAGGCGACCGCCGGTGCGAGCAGGAGGGCTGCCCGGACGCTCCCGGCCGACCTGACGTCGGGCCACGGCCACCAGCCGCCACCGGAGGTCTCACGGGTGTCTGGAGGCGACGTCGCCGGCGGGTCGACCAGGACGGTCACCAACGTCCCGGCCCGGTTCGGCATCGACACCCGGCGGCGCTCGACCGCCTGGCCGACCTTGACGCTGACGTCGTAGTCGCCGAGAAAGCCCCGGGTCGTGTACGCGCCACCGCCGTTCGTACGACCGCCAGCCCGGGTCCACCAGTCGTGGTAGATGAGGTTCCGCCACGCGGCCGCGTTCGGCTTGGGCGTGAAGTCTGCCCGGTACATCGCCGCCGACGGACTCCAGTGGATCGGCTCCCAGAACCCCCACGTGGTGATCCGGGTGACGGCCGGATGGCTGAACGCCACGGTGAGGAAGTCGCGGGTGTAGTCCGCCTGGAGTGCCTCGTCGGTGGTCGTCACGTCGAACTCGCTGACCTCCAGTGGAACGCCGAGGCGGGCGTACCGGTCGAGGATGGGGACGAGATCGGCGGGTGGGGTCAGCTGTGGTGTGGCGAAGTGGGCCTGGAATCCGACGCCCTCGACGGGTGCGTCCTCGTCCCGAAGCTTCTCGACGAGCGTGAAGAGATAGTCCTGGTGGCGGCGGTTCCAGCCGTGGTCGTCCAGAATGTCGTAGTCGTTGACGAACAGCCGCGCGGAGGGGTCGGCCCGGTCAGCCAGCCGGAACCACGACGCCACCTCGTCCGGTCCGAGGACGTCCTGCAGGTCGTGCATGGCGTACGGCTCGTTCACGACATCCCAGACGTCGATCGTGCCGCGCAGGGCGCCCACCTCGTCGCCGATGTGCCTGTTGACCCGTTCCCGCAGGAGCGCCGGTCGGTCCCTCAGCTTCCGGACGTCCTCGGGCATCCGCCGCCAGCCCGGCCACAGCAGGGCGTGCCCGGTGGTGGTCATTCCCGCCGTACGCATCCAGTCGAGGGCGGGCAGGGTGGCCTGCCGGCGATGTCGGGTGTTCTCCCACGCCGACCATTTGAGGTCGTTGCCAAGCGTGCCGTGGTTGAACGTGGACCGCAGCACCTGTTGGTACTGGGCGTGGGAGCCGAGGGTTGCGGCGTCGACGGCCGTACCGAACCTGAACGCATGCGCACGCATGGCCACCTCCACCTCGGCCCCGCGTACCGGCCGGCCGGCCGCGTCGCGCACGCGGACCTCGAGGTTGCCCTTGCGGTAGGCGTCGATGCGGGCCCGTGCCTCTGCGCGCCAGGTGGCGTCCTCGCCCCGCCCCTCGTAGGTCGAGGACGGGAACCCCGGCGGGTCGCCCGGGCCGAGGTCGCGGAGCGAGAAGCCCGCGATCTGCAGCGTCTGCGGCCCGTGACCCAGCCAGAACGACGCCTGGGCACCACCCGCCGGGTAGCTGCCCGCGACCCGGAAGGGGTACTCGTACTCCCGCCACTCAGGTCCGAACTCGAGCGCGACCGACACCGACTTGCGGTGGTCGCCGCCGGCCTGCTCGACGTTGAACCGGGCGTGGGCGTCGGCCTGCCGCAGCGACCGGCCCCAGAACCGCACCACGACGGCGTGGCCGTCCCGCAACGGTATGGCGGTGCGGGCCGCCATCCGGATCTCCCGTTCGCCGTCGGCGTACGGGCTGGTGGGCGGTGAGGCGACGGTGAGCTGGAGTGCCCGCTTCAGTCCCGGTCCGTCGGGGATCGTGCCCGGTCGGACGGGAACGATCCGGGGCCGACGGATGTCGCCGGTCCTCGCGGAGTCGGCGAGGGCGCGAAGTGGATCGGGGCCGAGCACGTCGCGGGGGGCGGCTGACATGTCAGCCTGTGGCGCCGTGCCTGCCGTGCCTGCCGTGCCTGTCTGCGGCGCTGCGGCTCCGGCGCGTACCGGCGGGGCGAGGGGGACGAGAGCACTGGCGCACAAGACCGCGACGGCGCCGAGGAGCGCCCACCGCCCGGACGTACGCATCGGAGCCCACACGCGGACCAGCCTCCACCATCGTCCGACGGTCGCCTCCGGCCGACACGCGTACGTTTCCTGGCGGTTCGATGCCACGACAGAAGGGAACGGATGTGACGAAGGTCGCACCTGCCCGCATGCGACCCACGCCGGCGACTTAGGTGCGCCTCACTAGCCGGCGCCGCCGAATAACAGCACAATGAAGTTGTGAAAAACGCCCGGCCGCCTGTCGCGGCTCCCGCGGCAGCGGGACATGGTGTGTCCGGTGGGCATTCCACGCCCACAGACACGCAGCGGGACGTCACGCCCGAATCGGCCCACCAGCACGGGTCGACCCGGGAACGTGTCGCGCGGGTGATCCTCGAGTCCGGGCCACAGACGGCCGCCGCCCTCGCCGAGCGGCTCGGCGTCACACCGGCGGCCATCCGGCGCCATCTCGACGCCATGCTGGCCGAGGGTGTCGTCGTGGGGCGGCAGCAGCGCGTCTACGGACACCGGGGGCGTGGCCGGCCGGCGAAGGTGTTCGCGTTGACCGACGCGGGCCGTGGTGCGTTCTACCAGGCGTACGACGATCTCGCGGTGAGCGCGCTCCGCTACATCAGGGAGACCGGCGGGGAGCACGCCGTCGAGGAGTTCGCGCGCCGCATGGTCGGCCGGCTGGAGGAGCGGTACCGCTCCGTCGCGGCGTCCTCGCCGGGCGCGGAGGGAACATCCGCGCTGGCCGAGGCGCTGTCCGAGGATGGGTACGCTGCCTCGGTCGAGCCGGCCCGGCTGGGCGAGCAGCTGTGCCAGCACCACTGCCCGGTCGCCCACGTGGCCGAGCAGTTCCCACAACTGTGCGAGGCCGAGACCGAAGCGTTCTCCCGGCTCCTCGGGCGACACGTTCAGCGCCTCGCGACCATCGCCCACGGTGACGGCGTGTGCACGACGCACGTGCCCCACCAACCGCAGGAACACCGCACGCACGAACTCCGGGCCGCAGAACCCCGGACGGAGCAGGACCGAAGCCAACCCACGACCCGGCTCGACCGGACTGGGAGGAATTCTTCATGACCACGACCGCGCATCCAGAACTCGAGGGTCTGGGCCGCTACAAGTACGGCTGGGCCGACTCCGACGTCGCGGGTGCCACGGCCAAACGGGGCCTGTCCGAGGCCGTCGTCCGCGAGATCTCTGCGCTCAAGAACGAGCCCGAGTGGATGCTCGACATGCGGCTGCGGGGTCTGAAGTTCTTCTACCGCAAGCCGATGCCCACGTGGGGCGCCGACCTGTCGACGATCGACTTCGAGAACATCAAGTACTTCGTACGCTCCACCGAGAAGCAGGCCGCGACCTGGGACGACCTGCCGGCGGAGATCAAGAACACCTACGACAAGCTCGGCATCCCCGAGGCCGAGAAGCAGCGTTTGATCGCGGGCGTCGCGGCGCAGTACGAGTCGGAGGTCGTCTACCACAAGATCCGTGAGGACCTCGAGGAGCAGGGCGTCATCTTCCTCGACACCGACACGGCGCTTCGCGAGCACCCGGAGCTGTTCCAGGAGTACTACGGCACGGTGATCCCCCCGGGCGACAACAAGTTCGCGGCCCTCAACACCGCGGTGTGGAGTGGCGGTAGCTTCATCTACGTACCGCCGGGCGTGCACGTCGAGATCCCGTTGCAGGCGTACTTCCGGATCAACACCGAGAACATGGGGCAGTTCGAGCGGACGCTGATCATCGTCGACGAGGGTGCCTATGTGCACTACGTCGAGGGCTGCACGGCGCCGATCTACTCGACCGACTCACTGCACTCGGCGGTCGTCGAGATCATCGTGAAGAAGAACGCCCGCTGCCGGTACACCACGATCCAGAACTGGTCCAACAACGTCTACAACCTCGTCACCAAGCGGGCCACCGCGGCCGAGGGCGCGACGATGGAGTGGGTCGACGGCAACATCGGCTCCAAGATCACGATGAAGTACCCCGCGATCTACCTCATGGGCGAGCACGCCAAGGGCGAGACGCTCTCGATCGCGTTCGCCGGTGAGGGGCAGCACCAGGACGCCGGCGCCAAGATGCACCACCTCGCACCGCACACCTCGTCCACGATCATCTCCAAGTCGGTGGCGCGTGGCGGCGGCCGCACGTCCTACCGCGGCCTGGTCGAGGTGCAGGAAGGCGCCGACCACTCCAAGAGCACGGTGAAGTGCGACGCCCTGCTGATCGACACGGTGAGTCGGTCCGACACCTACCCCTACGTCGACGTCCGCGAGGACGACGTGGAGATGGCGCACGAGGCGACGGTGTCGAAGGTCACCGACGACCAGCTCTTCTACCTCATGAGCCGCGGGCTGGGCGAGGACGAGGCGATGGCGATGATCGTCCGCGGGTTCGTCGAGCCGATCGCGCGCGAGCTGCCGATGGAGTACGCCCTCGAGATGAACCGGCTGATCGAGCTGCAGATGGAGGGCGCAGTCGGCTGACGCCGGCAGGGCCACCGCGCGGCCCACGCCGAACGAACGCAGAACACACAGGACACCACGAACGACAGAAGGCGAGAACGACTCCGACATGCCCGAGATCAAGACCCGTCCCCGCAGCGCGGACGCTGGTACCGGTGCTGAAACCGCCAAGCCGGCTTCGCACCTGCACCCGCCGGGTTCGTTCGACCTCGCCGACCACGAGGTGCCGACCGGCCGCGAGGAGGTGTGGCGGTTCACCCCGCTGAAGCGCCTGCGTGGCCTTCACGACGGCTCGGCGCCGAGCGGTGGCAAGGTCGTCGTGGACGTCGACGCTCCCGCGGAGGTCGGGGTGGAGACGGTCGGCCGGGACGACGCCCGGCTGGGTGGGGTCTATCTCCCGGGTGACCGGGTGAGCGCCCAGGCCTGGACGTCGTTCACCGAGGCCACGGTCGTGACGATCCCGTCGGAGGTACGGCCGTCGAAGCCGGTCGTCGTGACCGTCCGCGGGGAGAACGCCGAAGGCGCGAGCTACGGCCACACCTTCGTCGACGTCCAGGCGTACGCCGAGGCGGTCGTGGTCCTGGACCACGTGGGTACGGCGACCTTCGCCGACAACGTGGAGTTCAGCATCGGAGAGGGCGCTCAGGTCACGGTCGTCTCGATGCAGGACTGGGCGGACGGCTCCGTCCACGCGGGACACCAGGCCGTCCGGGTCGGCCGTGACGCCAGGGTCCGGCACGTCAACGTGACCTTCGGCGGCGACCTGGTGCGGATCTACACCCACGTCGAGTACGCCGGCGTGGGTGGTGAGGCCGAGATGCTCGGGCTCTACTTCGCCGACGCGGGCCAGCATCTCGAGCACCGCCTCTTCGTCGACCACAACGACCCGCACACCAAGAGCAACGTGGAGTACAAGGGTGCGTTGCAGGGCAGCAAGGCGAACACCGTGTGGATCGGCGATGTGCTGATCCGCAAGGCGGCCGAGGGCATCCAGACCTACGAGAACAACCGCAACCTGATGTTGACAGACGGCTGCCGGGCACACTCGGTGCCGAACCTCGAGATCGAGACCGGCGAGATCGTGGGCGCGGGCCACGCGAGCACGACAGGTCGTTTCGACGACGAGCAGCTGTTCTATTTGCAGTCGCGGGGGATCCCCTCCGACGAGGCGCGTCGGCTCGTGGTGCACGGGTTCTTCGCCGACCTGGTCCGCCACATCGGCGTTCCCGAGCTCGAGGACCGGCTGCTCGCCGCCGTCGAGGCCGAACTGGAACGCAGCGTCGGCCTGCCACCGGCGTCCTCGGGGGTGGGAGCATGAGCGACTACCAGCGGGCCTGTGCGTTGGCCGAGGTACCGGACCTGGGTGTCGTGCCGACCGTCATCGACGGCGTACCCGTCGCGATCGTCCGCAGTGAAGGTGCCGTCCACGCGATCTACGACGTGTGTTCGCACGAGGAGGTCGCACTCTCCGAAGGCGACGTCGACGACGGCGAGATCGAGTGCTGGCTGCACGGCTCGCGCTTCGACCTCGCCAGCGGGCAGCCGACCGGCCTGCCCGCGACCGAGCCGGTGCCTGTGTATCCGGTGAAGATCGACGGCGACGACGTGCTCGTCGACGTACGCCATCCCCTGAACGCCGCGACCGAATGAATCCCACAAGCGACTGACCTGCACGAGAAACTGGAGCCTGATATCCCGTGAGCACCCTCGAGATCCGCGACCTGCACGTGTCCGTCGAGACCGAGTCCGGTCCGAAGGAGATTCTGCGTGGGGTCGACCTGACCGTCACGTCGGGGGAGACCCACGCCATCATGGGCCCGAACGGCTCGGGCAAGTCGACATTGGCGTACTCCATCGCCGGCCACCCGAAGTACCAGATCACCAAGGGCGGCGTCACGCTCGACGGCACCGACCTCCTCACGATGACAGTCGACGAACGCGCCCGGGCCGGGCTGTTCCTCGCCATGCAGTACCCCGTCGAGGTGGCGGGAGTCTCGGTCTCCAACTTCCTGCGTACGGCCAAGACCGCGGTCGACGGCAAGGCGCCGGCACTGCGGCACTGGGTGAAGGACGTCAACGGCGCTCTGGATCGGCTGGGCATGGGGGCCGACTTCGCCCAGCGCAACGTCAACGAGGGCTTCTCCGGCGGTGAGAAGAAGCGGAACGAGATCCTCCAGCTGGAGCTGCTCGACCCGAAGTTCGCGATCCTCGACGAGACCGACTCCGGGCTCGACATCGACGCCCTGAAGGTCGTGTCGGAAGGCGTCAACCGGTTCAGCGACAAGGGTGACAAGGGCGTCCTGCTCATCACCCACTACACCCGGATCCTGCGCTACATCACGCCGGACCACGTGCACGTCTTCGTCGACGGCCGGGTCGCCGAGGAAGGTGGCCCCGAGCTGGCCGAGAAGCTCGAGGCCGAGGGCTACGCGAGCTACGCGAAGGCGGGCGCATCCACGTGACGACCACCCCTGCAGTAGACCGGCTGGACGCGCAGAGGATCCGGAAGGACTTCGCGATCCTCGACCGGGTCCTGCCCAACGGTCGTCGGCTCGTCTACCTCGACAGCGGGGCGACCTCGCAGAAGCCGCGCCAGGTTCTCGACGCCGAACGCGACTTCTACGAGCAGCACAACGCCGCCGTCCACCGGGGCGCGCACCGGCTGGCCGAGGAGGCGACCGACCTCTACGAGTCCGCCCGGGCGCGGATCGCCGCGTTCGTCGGTGCTGACGAAGGTGAGGTGGTGTTCACCAAGAACACCACCGAGGGCATCAACCTCGTGGCGTATGCGATGAGCAATGCCGCGACGGCGGGCCCTGCGGCGGAGCGCTTCTCGGTCGGCCCCGGCGACGAGATCGTGGTGACCGAGATGGAGCACCACGGCAACCTCGTGCCCTGGCAGATGTTGTGCCAGCGCACCGGGGCCACGCTGAAGTGGTTCGGGCTCACCGACGACGGCCGGCTCGACCTCTCCGATGTCGAGGCCATGATCACGCCGCGCACCAAGGTGGTGGCGTTGACCCAGCAGTCCAACGTCCTCGGCACGGTCAACCCGCTCGATCTCATCACCGCCCGGGCCCATGTCGTCGGGGCGCTCGTCGTCGTCGACGCCGCGCAGTCGGTGCCGCACCAGCCGGTCGACTTCCACCGGCTCGGCGTGGACTTTCTCGCCTTCTCCGGCCACAAGATGCTCGGCCCGACCGGCATCGGGGTGCTGCTGGGGCGCCGCGAGCTGCTCGAGGCGATGCCGCCGTTCCTCACCGGCGGGTCGATGATCGAGGTCGTCCGCATGGACATGACGACGTTCGCTCCGCCGCCACAGAAGTTCGAGGCAGGGGTGCCCAACATCGCCCAGGCGATCGGGCTCGGCGCCGCGGTCGACTATCTGAATGCCGTCGGCATGGAGGCCGTCGCCGCGCATGAGCACGACCTTACGGCGTACGCCCTGCACCGGTTGGCCGCCATCCCCGGCGTACGCATCATCGGGCCGCCGACGGCGGAGGCGCGTGGGGGAGCGGTGTCGTTCGTCGTCGACGGGATCCACCCGCACGACGTGGGCCAGGTCCTCGACGACCTCGGCATCGCCGTCCGGGTCGGGCACCACTGCGCCTGGCCGATCGTGCGCCGCTACGGCATCCCGGCCACCACGCGAGCGACGTTCTACCTCTACAACACCCGGGCCGACGTCGACGCGCTCGCCGAGGGCGTCGAGGAGGTCAAGCGCTTCTTCGGCGTGGACAGTGCTCTGGGCGTGGACAGTGCTCTTGGCGTGGACAGGGGTACGGGAACCTGATGCAGGTCGAGGCGCTCTACCAGGACATCATCCTGGACCACTACCGAAGCCCGCACGGCAAGGGCCTGCGGGATCCCTTCGACGCCGAGGTCTACCACGTCAACCCCACGTGCGGTGACGAGGTGACGCTCCGGGTCCGCCTGTCCAGTGGCGAGGGCGACGGAGACGGACCGGTCGTCGAGGACGTGTCGTACGACTGCATGGGGTGTTCGATCAGCCAAGCGGCCGCGTCGGTGCTCCACGACCTTGTGCAAGGCCGCCGGGTCGACGACGCGATGCGGGTGCATGACGAGTTCCTCGCGCTCATGCAGTCGAAGGGCCAGGTCGAACCGGACGAGGAGGTGCTCGAAGACGGCGTCGCCTTCGCCGGTGTGTCGAAGTACCCCGCGCGGATCAAGTGTGCGCTCCTCGCCTGGATGGCGTGGAAGGACGCGACTCTGCAGGCGATGGGTGCTGGTGATGCAGTTGGCACGCACGAGCAGGTAGCGTCGGAGCAGTTGGGCACCCAGCCGGACGACGAGAGGGGAGCCGGGCGATGACCGAAGTGAAGACGTCTGACGACGACGTTCTCGAGGCGATGAAGGATGTGGTCGACCCCGAGCTCGGCATCAACGTCGTCGACCTCGGTCTCGTCTACGGCGTTGCGCTGGACGACGCGGGTGTCGCGACGATCGACATGACCCTGACGTCCGCGGCGTGTCCGCTCACCGACGTGATCGAGGACCAGACGCAGGTGGCGCTTGACGGCGTGGTCGATGCGTTCCGGATCAACTGGGTCTGGATGCCGCCGTGGGGCCCGGACAAGATCACCGACGAAGGTCGCGAGCAGCTCCGCGCGCTCGGCTTCAACGTCTGAACGGCATCTCCGCACCACCACGCCCAGTCCGGTCCGTCCGCTGCCAGGATGGTGGGCGTGAAGGAGATCCGGTGTGCGCCCGAACGGCTCGACCGTTGGCTGGCCGGCTTCGCTGACCGACACGGGGAGACGTCGTACGCCGCGACTCCGGAAACCGTGGCGGTCACCGCGGCCGATGGTGCGCGGGCTGAGTGTCGCGTGCCGTTCCCTCCGCTCTCGGTCGACGAGACCTTGCCGTACGCCGGTCTGGTCGAGCACGCCCGCCGTGACCGGACGGTCGGCGTCGTACTCGTCCGGATGGGTGGGTACGCCGCAGGAGTGTTCGAGGGTCGCCATCTTGTGGCGTCGAAGGTCGGGTCGCGCCTGGTGCAGGGCCGGTCCGCCGCCGGTGGCTGGTCACAGCAGCGGTTCGCGCGGCGGCGGGAGAAGCAGGCGAGGGAGGCGTTCGGCGCGGCCGCGGACGTCGTCGCCCGGGTCGTCGTCCCCCGTGCCGAAGCGGGCGAGCTTGACGCGGTCGTCGTCGGTGGTGACAAGCGGGCGGTCGAGCAGGTCCTCGCCGACACCCGGCTGGCCGCGCTGCATCGGCTCGTCGTGCCGCCGCATCTGCACGTGCCCGACCCGCGCCTGGCGGTGTTGCGGCGTACGCCTGAGGAGTTCCGGGCCGTCCACATCCGGCTCAGCGCCGCAGCTTGGGGATGATGTCGCGGCCGTACGCCTCGAGCGTGCGTTCGGGTTCGTCGTGCATGAGGTACAGCGCGAAGTGGTCGACCCCGATCTCGGCGAGCTCACGGAGCCGGTCCACGTGCGCCGACTCCGGACCGACCAGGCAGAACCGGTCGACGATCGCGTCGGGTACGAAGTCGGTGGACGGATGGCCGGCCTTGCCGTGGTGGGAGTAGTCGTAGCCCTCCCGCCCGGCGATGTAGTCGGTGAGCGCCCGGGGGATCGGGCCGTCCGTGCCGTAACGCGCGACGAGATCGGCCACGTGGTTGCCGACCATCCCGCCGAACCACCGCAGCTGGTCCCGCTGATGCGGCAGGTCGGCGCCGACGTAGGCCGGAGCCGCCACGCACATGGTGATCGCCCCCGGATCACGGCCGCCGTCAAGTGCGGCTTGACGCACCGACCCGATCGTCCAGCGGGCGATGTCGAGGTCGGCCGTCTGCAGGATGAAGCCGTCGGCCACCTCACCGACGAGGCGCAGTGCCTTCGGGCCGTAGCCAGCGAGCCACATGGGCAGCCTTCCCTCGCGTACCCACGGGATCCGCAGGAGTACGCCGTGGTGGACAACCTCCCGGCCTTCGGCGAGCTCCTTGATGACGTGCATGGACTCGCGCACGGTGGCGAGGGTGGCGGGTCGCCGGCCGATCACCCGGTGGGCGGAGTCACCGCGCCCCATACCGCAGATCGTGCGGTTACCGTGCATCTCGTTGAGTGTCGCGAACATCGACGCGGTCACCGACCAGTCGCGCGTCCCGGGGTTGGTGACCATCGGACCGACCGTCATGCGCGACGTGGCCGCGAGGATCTGGGAGTAGATCACGAACGGCTCCTGCCACAGCACGTGGGAGTCGAAGGTCCAGCCGTAGCTGAAGCCGTTGCCCTCCGCCAGCCGCATCCGGTCGACGACGTCACGGGCCGGCGGATCGTTCTGCAGGACCACCCCGAATTCCATGCGTCCCCCAAGTTTCCTGCGTGTGCTGTCGACGATGCGAGCGGGCCTGAGTGCAGGCGCTCGCTCAGGTGAGGTACTGGCAGAGGTCGCGGGCGAGGAACCCACCGTGGCCCGCCCGACCGTGGAACTCCCCACAGGTGATGATGATCCGCCCGCGCGAAAGCACCGTCTCGACCCGGCCGGTGATCGACATTCCTTCGTACGCCGAATAGTCGACGGCCATGTGATGCGTACGCACCGACAGGGTTTGTCGTGCCCGCGGGTCGTAGACCACGATGTCGGCATCGGACCCGGGCGCGATCACGCCCTTGCGGGGATAGAGGCCGAACATCCGCGCGGGCGTCGTCGAGGCGATCTCCACCCAACGACCCAACGAGATCTCGCCGCGGACGACGCCCTGGTGCAACAGATCCATCCGGTGTTCCACGCCCGGAATTCCGTTGGGAATCTTGGAGAAGTCACCCTTGCCGAGCTGCTTCTGGTCCTTGAAGCAGAACGGGCAATGGTCGGTTGACACGACGCTCAGGTCGTTCGTCCGCAGCCCACGCCACAGCTCGTCCTGATGCTCGACGGGGCGCAGCGGTGGCGAGGCGACGTACTTCGCACCCTCGAAGTCCGGCCGACCGAGGTCGTCGAGGGACAGGAAGAGGTACTGCGGACAGGTCTCGGCGAACACGTTCTGCCCGGTGTCGCGGGCAGCGGCGACGGCACTGAGCGCCTGGCTCGCCGACAGGTGGACGATGTAGAGCGGCGCCCCGGTGACCTTCGCCAGGGTGATGGCCCGGTGGGTCGCTTCCGCTTCGAGCTCCGGCGGCCGGGTCGTGCCGTGGTGTACAGGATCGGTCCGACCCTCGGCCAACGCCTGGACGACCAACTGGTCGATCGCGATGCCGTTCTCGGCGTGCATCATGATCGTCGCGCCGATGTCCTTCGCCTTCTGCATCGCCCGCAGGATCTCGCCGTCGGTCGCGTAGAACACTCCGGGGTAGGCCATGAACATCTTGAAGGAGTTCACTCCGGCCCCGACGCAGGCGTCCATCTCCTTCAGCGTGGCGTCGTTGACGTCGGAGATGATCATGTGGAAGCCATAGTCGACCGCGGCCTTGCCGGCGGCTTTCCCGTGCCATGCCTCCAACGCCGACAGCAGGGACGTGCCCTTGGGCTGCACCGCGAAGTCGACGATGGTCGTGGTGCCGCCCCAGGCGGCGGCGGTGGTACCGGTCTCGAACGTGTCGGCTGAATGCGTTCCGCCGAAGGGCATCTCCATGTGCGTGTGGACGTCGATGCCACCGGGCAGGACGTACTTCCCCGCGGCGTCGATCACCCGGTCCGCACCCGCCGCCCAGGTGTCGGCGAGGCCGGACTCGGGCGCCGCGACCGCCGCGACCTTCTCACCGGCGACGAGCACGTCGGCGGGGGTCGCGCCGGTGGTCGAGAGGAGGATTCCGTTGCGGATGACGGTGTTCATCGCCTGCGTCCCTTCGACCTACGGCGTCACGAGAGAGTCGTAGGTCTCGGGCCGCCGGTCGCGGTAGAAGGCCCACAGATCACGCACCTCGGACAGCACCGCCATGTCGAGGTCGCGGACGACCACCTCGTCGTCGGTGTCGGATGCGGCGTCGCCGACCACCTGCCCGCGCGGGTCGGCGAAGTACGACTGGCCGTAGAAGTCGTTGTCTCCCAGGGGTTCGACGCCGACGCGGTTGAGCGCCCCGACGAAGTACTCGTTGGCGACAGCGGCAGCCGGCTGCTCGAGCCGCCACAGATACTGCGAGAGGCCGCGGCTCGTCGCCGAAGGATTGAAGACGATCCGCGCGCCGGCGAGTCCGAGCGCGCGCCAGCCTTCGGGGAAGTGGCGTTCGTAGCAGATGTAGACACCGATCCGCCCGACTGCGGTGTCGAACACCGGATAGCCGAGGTTCCCGGGTCGGAAGTAGAACTTCTCCCAGAAACCTTTCACCTGCGGGATGTGGTTCTTGCGGTGCTTGCCGAGGTAGCGCCCGTCGGCGTCGATGACAGCGGCGGTGTTGTAGTAGACGCCCGGCTGTTCCTCTTCATACATCGGGACCACGAGCACGATGCCGTGCTGACGGGCGAGCTCGCACATCAGCTGCGTCGTCGGGCCGTCGGGGATCTGCTCGGTGTAGGAGTAGTAGTCGGCGTCCTGCACCTGGCAGAAGTACGGACCGTAGAAGAGTTCCTGCAGACACACGACCTGCGCGCCCTGCGAGGCCGCCGTCTGGATGTGCGCGACCGCGTTCGCGATCATCGAGTCCTTGTCGCCGGTCCAGCGTTGCTGCACGAGCGCGGCCCGCACCGTTCCCGGCGTACTTCTCGAGTCAGGCATGGTCAGACACTCCCCGTTCCTTTCGTGTGGGACGACGCCGCTCGGGTGGAGGACGCTGGTCGCGTCGCGGACAGCGCCACGTAGATGATGAGCCCCGCGGCCAGACCCACCGCCCAGCTGTAGTCGTACAACGGTCGGAGCCAGGGGAGCAGACCGTCGGCGGGGAAGGGCCCCTTGCCCGGCGCGGAGTAGGCGCCGCCGACCGCGAGGACCGCGCCGACGACCGTCGCGACGACCGCCCGCCAGTTCCAGCCGGCGGTGTACCAGTAGCGCCCACCGACGCGGTACAGGTCGCCGAGCGCGATGGTGGTGCGGTCGACGATCCAGTAACCCGCGATGAGGACGCCGGCCACGGAGGCGAGCACCCCGCCGTAGAAGCCCAGCCAGGCGAAGATGTAGACGTTCGGGTCCGAGATCAGCCGCCACGGCTGGATGAGGATGCCGATCACGCCGGTGAGCAGGCCGGCCGTACGGAAGGTGAGCCAGCGCGGCAGCGCGTTGGAGAAGTCGTACGACGGACTGACGACGTTGGCCGCGACGTTGCACGACATGGTGGCGAGGATCGCCATGGCCAGTCCGATGATGACGATGACCGGATGGTCGAAGCGCCTGGCCACCTCGACCGGATCCCAGACCGCCTCGCCGTAGACCACGATCGTGGCCGAGGTGATCATGATCGACACGATCGAGATGAACGCCATCGTGGTCGGCAGGCCGAGCACCTGCCCGATCGCCTGCTGGCGTTGGCCTCCCGAGAACCTCGTGAAGTCGGGCATGTTCAGCGAAAGGGTCGCCCAGAACGCGATCATGCCCATGAGCGACGGCCAGAAGACCGTCCAGAAGTCGACGCCCCAGCCGAGCTGCGACGGCTGGGAGAAGATCGGACCGAACCCGTCCGCCTCCATCACCATGTAGACGAGGAGAGCGAGGAACGCAACGGTGACGAGCGGAGCAGCCCAGTTCTCGAACCGTCGCAGGCCGTCGATCCCGCGGGCGATGAGGACCATCTGGACCGCCCAGAAGAAACCGAAGCTGAGCCACAGGGTCCACGGCTGGCCGGCGAGAGCAGTGGCCTCGATCCACGCGACCCCCGCCAGTTTGCCGACTATCACGAAGATCGCCTGGCCACCGATCCAGGTCTGGATGCCGAACCACCCGCAGGCGATGAACGCCCGCAGCAGGGCTGGAAGGTTCGCGCCACGGACGCCGTAGAAGGCGCGGGCGAAGACGGGGAACGGGATGCCGTACTTCGTACCCGCATGGCTGTTGAGCAGCATCGGCACGAGCACGATCAGGTTGGCGAGGGTGATCGTGACGAACGCCTGCAGCCAGTTCATCCCGATCGCCACCAGGCCCGAGGCGAGGAGGTACGCGGGAATGTTGTGCGCCATCCCCATCCACAGGGCGGTGTAGTTGTACGTCGTCCAGCGCCGGTCCTTAGTCGGCGTCGGTGCGAGTTCGGCGTTGGCGTACCGACTCGCGACAATGGCGGACGGATCCCTGAGGTCGATCCGGCCGTCGTGATGGACGACCTGCTCCTGCGACTCTCTCGTTGCCGTCATCGCCCCCCGCTCCCTCGCCGGTCCCACCTGGCGAAGCCCCACCGTCGCAAAGGCTTGGATGCCACCTGCGTGCGGCAGACCAGCGCCTCGTCAGGCCGATGCTAGGCGATCACCGGACCGGTCGGGGCAAAACGGTGAACGGCGAGGCGGCTTGGAGCGAGTCGCGATCGAAGCTCTCGTCGTACTACCGGGCGCGGTAGCGGGCGAGCGCGTCGGCGACGAGATCGATACTGGCCGCCTCGCTCGGCTCGGGCCAGCAGATGAGCTCCGACACGCCTTCGGACTCCCAGGCGGCGAAGGCGTCCGCGATCTGATCGGCGTCGCCACGGATGACCCGCGCCGGATCCTGGTCGTCACCGTCGGGGTTCGCGGTCTGGCCGCCGGGAGCGGCGATCCGGATGCCGGCGGTGCGGGCGAGCGTCGCCGGGTCGCGGCCGATCTCCTGGCAGGCGGCGGTGAGGGCGGCGTTCGCCTCCCGGAACCGGTCGCCGGGCAGGCCGAACCACGCGAGGTTCCAGCTGTCGGCGTACTCCGCGGTGAGCCGGAGCATGCGTGGCCGAACTCCGGCCACCAGCACTTCCGGGCCGGTCCGGTCCGGGCGGATGCGTACGGGCGCGTCGGCGGCGTGGTGGAAGCGACCGGACACGGACGCACGGCCCGTACGCAGCATGGTCGTGATGATCTCCAGCGCCTCTGCGAACCTGCCGACCCGGTGGTCGAACGGCAGCCCGAACGCCTGGAACTCCGGCTCGTGCCACCCCGCGCCCAGGCCGAGGACCACCCGGCCGCCGCTGATCTCCTGCAGTGTGTCGGCCATCCGGGCGAGGACGGCGGGTGGTCGGAACGCCGTACACAGCACCAGCGCGCCGATGCGTACGCGTGACGTGGCGTCGGCGAGCGCGCTCATCACCGTCCATGCCTCCCACGGCGACGCCGACGCATCCTCGGTCGACTCGCCGAGCAGGTGGTCATAGACCCACACCGAGTCCAGGCCGGCGTCCTCTGCGCGGGTCGCGAGGGACCGGATGTCGGCGTAGCTCAGCGGCACACCCGGCTGCGACTCCTCGCCCAACGGCAAGATCACGCCCACACGCATGGATCCCCTTCCACCGGGAGGTGAGGTCCGCAGCCTTGACGCACTCGGTGGTGCGAGGTGCGGCGGGCTGTCGGCCATCAGTGCTACCGGCGGCAGCGTATCCGTCCAGGCCGGCTCGAAGGAACGACAGCGGTCCCCAGGCGCGTTGAACCCGCATGTTCTTCGACACCGACGCGACCCTCACCGGGTGTCACGATTTCCGCGACAAGGGTGTTGACCACCTGCGCTATCCGGTCGACTCGGTCGTCGTTCTCGTCGGGATCCCAGGTGCCGGCAAGAGCACCCTTCTGCACAGGCTTTCCGGGACCGCCGCTGACGAGCCCCTCCCGGAGCAGCGGGGAGGCGTCCGGATCGTCGACTCCGAGCAGGAACGTCTCCGGTGGCAGCGGTACATGGGGAGCCATGCCTACGCCTGGTGGCGCCCGGCCGTGCACGCGGTGCACTACGGTCGCGTCTGGGCGGCGATCCGGCACGGAGGTCCGGTGATGGTTCCCGACTGCGGTACGCGTCCATGGGTACGCAGCCTGCTGGGTCGCCTCGTCGCTGCTGAGCGTCGCGTCCTGCACCTCGTGCTCCTCGATGCGACACCAGAGCAGGCCCGGGCGGGTCAGCGGGCGCGAGGGCGATCCCTTGGCGTGCAGACCTTCCAGCGGCACTGTCGCCGATGGGGCGCGCTCCTGGCCGCGGTGGAACGGGAGGGAGACCCGGCACATCTGGTGCCCGGCGCCCGGTCGGCGGTGGTCCTGGACCGGCGGTCGGCGGAGCGGCTTCGCGCCGTGAGTTTCACCGGCGTGTCGCAGCGGTCGGACTACGGCGTTGTCGCCGAACTCCGGTCCGGTTCCTGATCCTCCCCCTGTTCCTCGGCCTGACCCTGATCCGTACGCCGCCTCTGGTCTTCGTCCCGACCCTGGTCCAGGGCCGGCCCATGCCGGCGCCGACGTCCGGACAGGAGCACCGGGAGCAGGACGAGGACCGCCATCAGGACCAGCAGCACGATCGAGGCCGGCCGCTGGACGAAGATGTCAGGACTGCCCTGAGAGATGATCATCGTCTGACGCAGGCTCTCCTCCGCGATCGGCCCGAGGACCAGCGCGACCACGAGCGCGGCCGGCGAGAATCCGTGGAGCCGCATGAAGAATCCGAGCACCCCGCACCCGATCATGACGGCGACGTCGACCATGCTGGTGTTGACGGTGAAGGTGCCGAACGTACAGAGGACGACGATGATCGGGGCGAGCACGCGGAACGGCACCCGCGCGATACCCGCGAACGCCGGAATGCAGAAGATGTTGACCAGCAGCAACATCGCGTTCCCGAGGTACATGCTCGCGATGAGGCCCCACGCGAACTCGGGGTTCTGTTCCATCAGCAACGGACCTGGCTGCAGGCCCCACATCAGGAATCCACCGAGCAGGACGGCCGTGGACGCGGAGCCCGGAATTCCCAGCGTCAGAAGTGGAACCATCGCACCCGCCGAGGCGGCGTTGTTCGCCGCCTCCGGACCGACGAGACCCGGCATGGCGCCCTTGCCGAACCTCCCCGGTTTCGCCGAGAGCGACTTCTCCACGCTGTAGGACATGAGGGACGCAACGGTGGCCCCTGCTCCCGGCGTCGTGCCGACGAAGAAGCCAAGGAACGAGCCGCGCAGGATCGGCCCCCGCGACTCGAGGACATCGGCGCGGTTCGGCCAGAATCCCTTGGCGCGGGCGCTGACGGAGAAGTAGCCGAGCCGTTCCAGATGCCCACCACGGTAGAGCGTGTGGAACACCTCGCCGAGCCCGAAGATCCCGATGGCGACCGGGATGAAGTCGATGCCGTTGATGAGTTCTGGCGAGCCGAACGTGAACCGCTGCTCGCCGCCGCCGATGTCCACGCCCACCGTCGCCAGGACGAAGCCCATGAGAGCGGAGAGCCCACCAAGCAGACGATTCCGGCCGATGACGACGACCAACGTGAGCAGGCCGGCGAGCACCAGCAGGAAGAGCTCCGGCGGGCCGAACCGCGACGTCACCGACGCCAGCAACGGCGCCGCGACGCTGATGAGCAGGGTCCCGATCGTGCCGGCGACGAACGACGCGACCGCGGCCATGACGAGTGCGGGACCGGCTCGGCCCCGGCGGGCAAGGGGATAGCCGTCGAACGTGCTGGCGACGGTCGCCGACTCGCCCGGTGTGTTGATGAGTACCGACGTGATCGTGCCGCCGTACATCGCGCCGTAGTAGATCGCGGCGAGCATGACGATCGCACCGGTCGGATCGAGGGAGAACGTCAACGGCAGCAGGATGGCGATACCCGCGGACGGGCCGAGACCGGGCATGACACCGATCACCATGCCGACCAGGACGCCCAGGGCGAGCAGGACGAGGTTCTGCGGGCTGAGGACCGTCGCGATGCCCGTCGCGAGATGCCCCAGGATCCCCATGCGCGGACGCTCCTTCTAGAAGATTCCGGAGGGCAGCTGGGCGTCCAGGACCCTCTCGAAGAGCACGTAGAGCGTGACCGGCAGGCCGACACCGAGAGCGGCGTTGCCGACGAGCCGGCGGCGCCCGGGATTGAGCAGCATCAGCGCGCCGGAGAGAAACACCACCCCGCCGACAAGTGCGCCAGCGACGGCCAACAGGACGAAGAAGCCCACACACGCACAGACAGCGCCAGCCAACAGGGGCGGATGAGTCGGGGTCCCGGTGTCGGCTCCGGTGTCGGCTCGGGTGTCGGCTCCGGTGTCGGCCCCGTCCCCAGGATCGTGTCGCCACAAGGCGACGAGGCAGAGGACGAGCGCGGCCACACCGATGAGCCGTGGGAAGAACCCCGGACCGATCTGCCCCGAGGGCATCCGCCATGCCATGTCCCAGGACAGAACGGAGTATCCGGCAAGCACGCCCGCGAGCACGCCGAGGAACATGCCACGAGCGCCGAGCCGCCGAAGCCTCATATCGCACCGCGTTCGCGCAGGATCTCCTCCAGCTCCTTGGAGGTGTCGGCGATGAACTGGCCGAAGTCGTCGCCCCAGCGGACGTCCTCGACGAGAAGGTTGTCGCGCAGGTAGGCCTTCCACTTCTCGGTCCGTACGAGCTTCTTCATCGTGGTGATCCACCACTGCCGGGCGTTGTCCGGCACCTCCGGCGGCAGGATCAGTCCGCGCGGCATGGTGGGAAGCTCGGTGAACCCGAGCGACTCACCGGTGGGTACGTCGGACAGCTTCGCCGGTGACTCGCGCCCGGTGAAGAGCAGCGGCACCATGTCGCCGGCGTCGATCTGGCCCATCACCTCGCCCGGGTTGGAGACCACCGCCTCGAGGGACTTCGACGTCAGGGCGGTGAGCAGTTGCCCCTCGTCGTTGAACGGTACGTAGTCGATCTTGTAACCGGCCTTCGCGGCGAACATGTCGTGGAGGATGAAGTCGACGTTGACGGTGCCGATGCCGCCGACCGCGACGGTGCCCTTGCCCTTGGCATGGTCGACCCACTGCTGCCAGGTCGCCAGACCGCTCCCGGCATTGACGACCAGCAGCGCGGCGTCGGTCGCGAAGAGGCCGACCGGAGTGAAGTCGGTAGGAGTCCAGCCCGGATCGGACTCCAGCGGCGTGGTGAGGAACGATCCCGACGTGGTCGAGATGACATAGGGATCGCCGGACTTTCTGAAGACGTGGCCCCAGCCCGTCGCGCCGCTGCCACCCTCGCGGTTCTGGACCGCGATGTGTTCGGGATAGAGCTTCTCCCGCTCGAGGATGTCGACCATGGTGCGGGACATGATGTCGTTGCCGCCTCCTGGGCCGAACGCGATCGTCCAGTCCAGGTCCTCCGACGGGTAGTCGGCCTCGCCCCCGCCCGTCGCGGCTCCGTCGGCACACCCCGCCACGCCGACAGCCGCGGCACCCAGGGCGAGGAACGTTCTTCTCGGGTACGCATGCGTCATTGCAAGGCTCCCTTCGTTCCGGTCGTACGCCGGATCGGCGTGGCCGGGTGGCCCTCAGCCGAACCGCGGAGTGCGCTTGTCGAGAAAGGCGCGGACCCCTTCGGCGTAGTCGGCGGTGTCGAACGAGGTGTTACGCAGGTCGGTCGTCACCGCGTCCTCGGTGGTTTGCCCGGCGACGATCCGGTTGACGATCGTCTTCGCCGCCCGGACGCTGTACTGGGCGCGCGTGGTGAGCAGGTGGGCAAAGTCGTAGGTGTGCTTCTCCAGGTCGTCGACCGGCGTCACCTCGTCGAGCAGTCCGACCCGCAGTGCTTCGGCCGCCGACATCTTCTCGCCGGACATGAGGATCCACTTCGCCCGCGACGGTCCCGCCAGGTCGACCAGCCGCTTCGTGGACTCGAGGCTGTAGACGAGACCGAGCTTGGCCGGGGTGATGGCCATCGTGGTGCGCTCGTCGCCGAAGCGCAGGTCGGCCGCGAACGCGAGCCCCGCGCCTCCGCCGATGCAGTAGCCGTGGATCATCGCGATCGTGGGTTTGTCGAGCTCTTCGATGGATTGCTCGGCCGCGGCCACCCGGTCGTTGTAGACGCGGGCCTTCTCGGCGTCGCCGCGGACGCGTTCGAACTCGCTGATGTCCGCCCCGGACGCGAACGACCGGACGCCCGCACCCCGCAGGACCACCACCTTCACCGACTCGTCGGCCGCGATTACGCCGAAGAGGTCGGGGAGAGCGGTGTACATGTCGAGGGTGATGGCGTTGTGGCTGTCCGGGCGGTTGAGCAGCACGGTGGCGACGGCACCGTCCCGCCGCAGAACAAGGTCGCCGTCTGGAGCGGCGAAACGGTCGGCATGGCTGGCGGAGTTCACGATTCGACACCTGCGCGGTCGTAGGGAGTGGTGGAGGTCTGGGGGGCGGGCCTGCGATGCCGCTGCATCTCCGGATGGGCGTCGAACGCGATGCTGTCGGCGAACAACGCCGCGATCTCGTCGTCGGCGAGCCCCGCCTCGGTGAGGACCTCGACCGTGTGCTGGCCGAGCCACGGCGCCGGAGCCCTGACGGCGAAGTCGAACTCACTGAACTTCGTGGGTGGCCCGATGGTGTTCATCGCCCCGATGATCGGATGGTCGAGGTCGACCACCATGCCGCGGGCCCGCACGTGGGGATCGGCCAATGCCTCGTCGTAGGTGAGGACGGGTCCGCCGGGGACACCTGCCTTGTCGAGTGCGTCGATCCATTCCTGCGTACGACGGTGGGTGGTGATCGCCTCGATCTCGCGTTCGAGGTCGTCGATGTTGCTCAGCCGGTCGGGGAGCGTGCGGAAACGGGGGTCGTCGAGCCACTCGGGCCGGTCGAGTACACCGGTGACGAGGCGCTCCCACAGCCGGTCGTTGTTGGCCCCGATCGTGACGTAGCCGTCGGCGGTGCGGTAGGCCTGGTACGGCGTCGACCGGCGGTGTCGGGTGCCGGTGGGTGCGGGGCGTTCGCCGCCGCCGAACCAGGCACCGGACTCCCACACCGTCCAGGCGAGGCCGGCTTCGACCAGCGAGACGTCGATGTGCTGCCCCTTTCCGGTGCGCTGGCGGAGGAGAACGGCTGCGAGGATCGAGTAGACGGCCGTTGCGCCGGCGGCGAGGTCGTTGACCGCGATGCCGACCTTCGCCGGCCGTCCGTCGGGATGCCCGGTCATGCGAAGGAACCCGACGGCGCCCTGCGCCATGATGTCGAAGCCCGGCCGGTCGCGGTAGGGCCCGTTCTGGCCGTAGCCGCTGATCGAGCAGTAGAGCAGGTCCGGTCGCAGGGCACGCAGGACTTCGTAGTCGATGCCGAGCCGGGCGACGACGCCGGGCCGGAAGTTCTCGATCACCAGGTCGGCGCCGTCGACGAGGCGGAGGAACGCCTCCCTGCCCCGGTCGGCCTTCAGGTCGAGGGAGACGCTGCGCTTGCTCCGGTTGGGCATGGCGAACGGATAGCTCTCGCCGTTGACCTTGGGGCTGAGCCGCCGGGAGTCGTCACCGGTGATCGGCTGCTCGATCTTGATCACGTCGGCGCCGAGTTCGGCGAGAACCATCGTCGCGTACGGCCCGGACAGGAACCGGGTCAGGTCGAGAACCCTGAATCCGTCAAGGGGCAACATGTTCGGCATTCCTCCCGTGCTGCCACGAATCCGTGCACTTGGTCAGTTCGTGCAATTGGTCAAGATCGGTGCTTGCCACAAAAGCGATGGATGCCGCAAAGTGGGATAACATCCTGTAATTCAGGAACACTAGGCAGGGAGGCAGGGTGACGTCAACGGACTGGCAGGATCCGAACACATCGGGTGGCGTCCTGGGCTCCGGCGTTCCCGGCGGCGGCGCGGGCCCGAACGGACCCGAATCCCCAGGCGCGGAGGTGGGCGCATCCGAGACGCCCGCGCGTCGTCGAGGCGTGCAGTCCATCGATCGCGCCGTCACGATTCTGCGCTGCTTCGACGCCCGCCATCCCGAGCTGGGCATCAGCGACATCGCCCGGATGACCGGACTGTCGACGAGCACGACGCACCGGCTGCTCGGCGCGCTGCAGGACAACCGATTGGTACGCCAGACCCGCGACCGCCGCTATGCCCTGGGCTCGCTTCTGGTCCAGCTCGCCCGCGGAGGAGCGATGGCGACGAGTGTGCGCGAAGCCGCCCTCCCGGCGATGCGGCGGCTCCGCGACGAGATCGACGAGACCATCGGTCTGCACGTGTTGCTGCCCACCCATGACCGCGCGGTCATCGACCAGGTGGAGAGCCGCCAGCCGCTGCGCCGCAGTTACACCGAGTTCGGCGCACCGATCCCGCTGCCTCTCGGCGCGCCCGGCAAGGCACTCCTCGCGCACCTCGCCCATGCCGTGCAGGAGTCGATCCTCGCCCGGCCGATACCGGCCGCGACCCCGACGACGGTCACCGACCCGGTGCTCCTTCGCAAGCAGCTGGCCGAGATCCGGGCCCACAACTTCGCGCTCTCCTACTCCGAGCGCACGTCGGGTATCCGGACGATCGCGGCCGTCGTCTTCGACGGCTCCGACGTTCCGGCGGCATCGATCAGTGTCTCCGCGCCAGAGGTACGGATGCCCAACGTACGGATGGAACGCCTCGGCCCGGTCGTCGCGGCCACGGCATGGTCGATCTCCGAGGCCCTCGGTGCGACCCGCGACGGCGTGGCCGCACAGATTGCCCTGGCCAGCCCACCCGTGGAGTGACTTCGACGTCCAGCCCTTCAGTCGTCGAGGCCACGGGCTGCGAGCGCGTCACCCATGGCGTCGGCCTTCTTGAGCAGGCGTACGACGAGGGACACCGCGAGGGCGACCGGGCTGCGTTCGAGGCCACGGGCACGCTGCGCTTCCCGGGTTTCCGCGTACGTCTGGGCGACCAGGGGGATACAACGCACCGTGAGGGCCAGCACGAGACCGACCCGCATCGGGCTGACGCCGACCCGCTCGAACGGACGCAGGGCCGACTCGAACGCGTCGAGCATCGCCGTGACCCGGGTCGTGAGCGTGACCAGCGCTGCGAGCGCCACCAGGACGAGCAGCTGACCGACGACGAGGACCGCGTGGGCGGGTCCGGCGCTCACCCACTGGAACGCCAGGAGCGGTACGGCGAACCAGCAGACCGGGCGGACCTGCGCGAAGCCCACCCGCCAGGGGATCTGCGCGGCCGTCACCAGAGCCAGGGTGAGCACGACAGCGACGCCGAGGGTGGACACGGCGGTGATCCGCAGGATGACCACCGCCGCGACGGCGAGCGCGGTGAGCTTCGCGCCGGCCGGAAGCCGGTGCAGGAGCGACGACCCCGGTTGGTAGAGGCCCAGACCGCCGTGACCGGGAAGGGCGGCGTTCATGTGAGCAGCTTCCGGTAGGCGTCGACCGCGTCGTCCGCGGTGCCGTCGGCGACCAGGCGCCCGTGGTCGAGGACGAGAACGCGCTCGAACCCGTCAAGCAATTCGAGGTGATGCGTGACGAGGACGACCTGCTGAGGAAGCCGGCGGAGCAGGTCCGTGACCATCCGTGCGTTGCGCAGGTCGAGCAACGTGGTCGGCTCATCACAGACCAGCGTGGTGGGCTCGGTCACGAGAACCCCGGCGAGGGCGAGCAGTTGCAGCTGGCCACCGGAGAGCAGGTGGGCGGGATGATCGGCGTAGTCGGCGAGACCGTACGCCTCGAGCGCGGCCTGCGCTCTCCGGGACACCTCCTCGCGGGGCAGGCCGAGCCGGCGCAGACCGAACGCCACGTCCTCACCGACGGTCGGCATGACCACCTGGGCATCGGGATCGGTGAAGACGAAGCCGACCCGCCGGCGGACCTCGCGGCCGTCGGTCCGGGTGTCGAAACCGTCGACCTCCACTGTGCCGTGGGTCGGCACCACCAGGCCGTTGAGCAGCCGCGCGAAGGTCGACTTGCCGGACCCGTTGGCACCGACGACACCGATCCGCTGCTCGGTCAGGCGTACGTCGAGATCGGCCAGGACCCGCCGGGAGCCGTAGTGGTGGGAGACGCCCCGCAACTCGATCACCGGTCGCTCCCGGTGCCCCTGCGCCGCCTCTTGGAAGGCGGGCCCACGCGGCGTACCAGTGCGGCGACGCCCATGCCACCGCCGACGGAAACCGCGGCGAGTCCGAGCGACGGGCCGTCGTCGCGCACCATCCGGGTGAAGAGCCGGACCATCACGACAGCGCCGGTCGCGCCCCAGGCATGGCCGAGCGCCAGTGCGCCGCCCTCGGGACAGAGCCGGTCGGGGTCGAGGTCGAGCGCGTCGGCGCAGGCCAGCACCTGTCCGGCGAAGGCCTCCACGAACTCGATCGCGCCGATGTCGTCCATGCCCAGCCCCTGCCGGTCGAGCACTTGGCGAACCGTGGCGACCAGACCCAGACCCGGCCGGCCCGGGTCGGTACCCGTGCACGCCCAGTCGAGGATGCGCAGGCCCGGCCAGTTGTGCCGCGCCCGCAGGCGTTCAGGGACGACGGCGACCGCCGCCGCGCCGTCGTTGACGCCGCAGGAGTTGCCGGCGGTGACCGTTCCGCCTGCGTCGTCCGGGACGAACGCGGGACGCAGCCGGGCCAGCCGGGCCGACGTGAGACCGGCGCGCGGGCGTTCGTCATGATCGAGCCCGCCGACCGGAACGAGCTCGTCGGCGAACCGCTTCGCCTCCATGGCCGCGACCGCCCTCGCGTGGCTTCGCGCCGCGTAGGCGTCCTGGCGGATTCGGGAGATGCCGGCCTCGTGGGCCACCAGGTCCGCGGCCTCGCCCATCTCCGGATCGGGAAATGGCGGGGGAGCGAACGGCGCCCGTTCGTAGCGCTGCGGCTCGCCGTCCTGCCCGCCCGCTCGTGCGGGCCAGCTGCGGATCGGCGCCGTCGAGGCACTCTCCGCGCCGCCGGCGAGGTAGACCGTACCCCTCCCGGCCTGGACCAACCCTGCCGCGAGGGTGATCGCCTCCAGCCCGCTGCCGCACTGGCGGTCGACCGTCAGGCCCGGCACGCCGGGGCCGAGTCCGGCCGCGAGTGCGGCCACCCTCGCCACGTTGCCGCCGGGACCCATGCAGTTGCCGAGGACGACCTCGCTGACGTGCCGGGGTGAGAGGCCAAGGTCGTCGACCAGCGCGCGGAGAACGGGCGCGGCCAGCTGTTCCACCCGCACGTCGGCGAGCCCGCGGCCTCGGCTGCCGAGGGGGGTACGCCTGGCCGCCACGATCGCCGGGGCGTTCGGGTCCGTGCGTTCGGGCGGGGCGGCTTCCACGTGGTTCAGAGTGTTCACGTAAGTGCCCGGACGACAAGGCTGCCGTCCGCGAGTCCGGCGATGACCTCGGCGCGGGCGACCTTGCCCGAGCCGGCACGTGGGAGCCGGTCGACTTCGTACCACACCCGTGGTCGATGGGAAGGGTGCAGTTGGTCGGCGATCGCGGCCCGCAAGGTCGCCAGGGCGACACCGCCTGGGCCGTCCGGCTCGACGACCGCGACCACGACCTGCCCGAGTTCACCGTGCGGCGTGCCGACGACGGCGACGTCGGCGACACCGGACGCGAGGCGAAGAGCGCGTTCGATCGCCTCGGCGGCGATGGTCGCCCCGCCGCAGTTGATCGACTGGTTCGAACGACCGGTGACGATGAGGGTGCCGTCGGGCTCGAGGCAGCCGTGGTCGCCGACGCTCGCGTACCCGTCGGCGGAGAGGTCGAGTCCCTTGGCGAGGTACCGACTCCGCGCCCAGATCACGCCGTCACGGATTTCGACCTCTACATCGGGGAACGGCCGCATCGCGCCCGGGGGAGAACCACGCCGGCGGAGCGCGACGAACGACAGCTCGGCCGCGCCGTAGTAGTCGATGACCTCGATCCCGGCCGCACCCGCTACCGCCTCCACTGTGGGGGCGAGGTGTGCGCCGGCACAGACCGCCCGCCGGAGCCGACTGGTCGCCGGGTCGGCCCGGCCGGCGAGGACGCCGAGCATGGCGGGTACGACGTGAGCCGTGGTGCAACTCGCCGTCGCCTCCGTCGCGAGCGTGGGCGACCAGTGCGACAACGGGTGGATCGCCGCACCCATGACGAGGGCGTGCAGCGCGCCGAAGAGGAAAAGGGTTCCCGACATCCGGCCGGGGATCAGCACAGTGTCAGTGGCGTCGACGCCGGTGAGCGCCGAGAACGCCGGAAAGCTGTACGTCCACGACTCCTGCGTACGCACGACCGGCCGCGGGACGCCCGTGCTGCCGGAGGTGAAGACGACCAGGCACCCCGCTCCGCCATGGCGTTCGGCGGCCGCGGTCGCGGCGTCGAGGGCGGGACCGCGCATGGCGTGCGGCCATGCGGAGTCGGCGACGATGATGCTGGCACCCACGCGTTCGGCGGCCATCAGGTCGACCAGCAGGCGGACTGGCTCGCCGTCGAAGGAGATGACCACGCCTCCAGGCCCCACGCCCTCCGCGGCGAGCGCGTCAGCGCGCTCGGACGCCCGGTCGGCGAGCGCGCCGAAGCTCAGGGGACCGCACGGACCGACGACAGCCGGCCGCTCAGGTTCGGTCGCCGCGCGGCGGGCCACGTCACGGAAGATGGCCATCGTTTCGCACCGTACCCCCTGCCGTCCCCTCAGAGGCCCCACTCGTGGATGTGCCTCCTGAACGCGGCGTACGCAATGTGGGATAGCCGGCATGCACGCCCTTGGCGACGACGGTGGCGACCGCGGCCTTGATGAGGTCACCGGGCAGGAAGACCGCCGCGGCCACCATGGTGGCCACCAGGCCCGACGTTCCGGTGCGGGCGGCCTGCACGGGGATGCCGATGGCGTAGACGACGGCGATGCCACCGACGACGTTGGCGATGAACCCGACGGGCAGCGTGTACCGCGGCATCGTCTTCTCGGTCAGCCAGCCGGTGACCCAGGCGCCCAACGGGAACGCGAGGAAGTAGCCGGCCGACGGGCCGGCGAGGACGCCGATCCCGCCGCGTCCGCCCGCGAGCAGCGGCAGGCCGGCGAGGACGAGGACGCCGAACGTCGCCACCGCGAGGAACCCGCGTCGCGCGCCGAGGATCGACCCGGCCAGCATGACGCCGAGGGTCTGCGCCGTGATGGGGACGGCGTTGCCGAAGAGGTTGAACGAACCGGGAAGGCCTAGCGCGGCGATGAGGGCCGCGAACAGGGCGATGACGGCGAGGTCACGCGTCGGTAGTCGGCGACGGGAGGGCACGGGCGGCTCCTTCGGCAGGCTTACGTCTGTTCGGGCGTCGGCAGTCCGAGCGTAGGCGCGTCGACGTGCGATGCCCGCTCCCGCCATCGCCAACCTCCCGGCCGCAGGCTTGGAGCGATCCGACAATGCCGCTGCGGCCGCGAGTTGCAAATGACCACGCTGGGCATGCCTGTGGCCGCCCACCCGGGCGACGACGCCCTTTCGGCTACCACAGGCATGCCCAGCGTGGTCATTTGCACCTCGGCCAGCGCTGTACGGCAGGTGCGCGGCGATCCGGTGGGGTGGGGCGATCTGGTGGGTGGGGCGATCCGGTGGGGTGGGCGATCTGGTGGGTGGGGCGATCTGGTGGAGGACGGAGGAAACCCGGAGGCGGGACGCGCGGCTCGTTCTCTAGACTGGTCCGCATGCTCATCCGCTGTGCTTGATCGGACACTCCTTCGCCCACGTGTCCCCTGTGTCCGATCGGCTCCGGAGCGTTCTCAAGTGATCACGGCCAGCAACCTCGAACTCCGCGCGGGTGCGCGACTCCTCCTCTCCGACGTATCTTTCCGCGTCTCTCCCGGCGACAAGGTCGGCCTCGTCGGCCGCAACGGCGCCGGCAAGACCACGCTGACCCGGGTCCTCGCCGGTGACGGCATCCCGGCGAGCGGTGACGTGACCCGGGTCGGATCCGTCGGCTACCTACCCCAGGACCCGCGGACCGGTGACCTCGACGTCACCGCCCGCGATCGGGTGCTCTCCGCCCGCGGTCTCGACGACGCCGTACGCGAACTCCGGTCGACCGAGTTGGAAATGGCGGGCGCGGCCGGGCGCGAGCGTGACAGTGCGGCTCAGGACCGGGCGATGCGGAAGTACGCCAGGGCCGAGACCGAGTTCCTCGCCCGGGGCGGTTACGCAGCGGAGTCAGAAGCCGCGCAGGTGACCGCCAACCTCGGCCTGCCCGACCGGGTGCTCGGCCAGCCACTGCGTACCCTCTCCGGCGGCCAGCGACGCCGGATCGAACTCGCCCGCATCCTCTTCTCCGGCGCCGACACGCTGCTGCTGGACGAACCGACGAACCACCTCGACGCCGACTCGATCGGCTGGCTGCGGGAGTTCCTCCGTGCGTTCAAAGGCGGACTCGTGGTGATCAGCCACGACGTCGGGCTGTTGGAGGCGACTGTCAACCGCGTCTTTCACCTCGACGCCAACCGGGCAGAGCTCGACATCCACAACGTCGGCTGGAAGATCTACCTCACCCAGCGCGAGGCTGACGACCGGCGCCGCAAGCGCGAACGCAGCAACGCCGAACGCAAGGCTCAGGCCCTCATGGCCCAGGCCGACCGGATGCGGGCGAAGGCCACCAAGGCGGTCGCGGCGAAGAACATGGCCCGCCGGGCCGAGCGCCTGATCGCCGACCTCGAACCCGAACGACGATCCGACCGCGTGGCGAAGATCCGGCTGCCCGAGCCCGCACCATGTGGCAAGACGCCGTTGACAGCGACCGGTTTGTCCAAGTCGTACGGGTCTCTCGAGGTCTTCACCGACGTCGACCTCGCCATCGACAAGGGGAGCCGAGTCGTGGTTCTCGGCCTCAACGGTGCAGGCAAGACGACGTTGCTGCGTATTCTCGCCGGCACGGAAAGTCCCGACACCGGAATCGTCGAGGCCGGACACGGTTTGCAGCTTGGCTATTACGCGCAGGAACACGAGACCCTCGATATCCGGCGTACCGTCGGAGAGAACATGGCCTCGGCCGCACCGGATCTCACCGACAGGGAGGCGCGCCGCGTCCTCGGTTCGTTCCTGTTCACCGGTGATGACGTGGACAAGCCGGCGGCCGTGCTTTCCGGCGGTGAGAAGACCCGCCTCGCGCTCGCGCGGCTCGTCTGCTCCGCGGCCAACGTCCTCCTGCTCGACGAACCGACAAATAACCTCGATCCGGTCTCGCGACAGGAAATTCTTGGTGCAATTCGGTCGTACAAAGGGGCGATCGTCCTCGTCACCCACGACGAGGGTGCGGTCGCGGCCCTCGAACCCGAGAGGGTATTGCTTCTACCCGATGGCGTTGAAGATCTCTGGAACACCGAATATGTTGATCTTGTAAGCCTCGCCTGACCCCAGAATCCTGGCCGGGACGTCCGCCCCCACCGTGCCTGTCCGCAACAGAAGAGAAAATAATATTGGCGCGACACGGCCGATCTTCCGTTGGTAACGAGGCATGGGTCGGCGGATCATGGGGCATTGGTATTGATCGAATGCTGTACGCCATCGGTACCACGTGAGCGTGAGCTGTCGGTGAATGAGACCGAGCGCGACGTGAGCGCGTGACCGATACGTCGGCATCACTGGGGCGGGTCGGCGAACGGAAAGCCGAACGCGACCATCACACTCGTCAGCGGGAGGCAGGCGTGGCCGAGACTCTGAAGAAGGGCGTACGGGTCACCGGAACGCAGCGGGACAAGCTCGCGGCGGACCTCAGGAAGAAGTACGACGGCGGAAAGAGCATCCGCACCATCGCTCAGGAGACGGGCCGGTCCTACGGGTTCGTGCACCGGCTGCTGAGTGAGTCGGGGGTGAGACTTCGCAGCAGGGGTGGCGCTACGCGCACCAAGAAGGTGCGGGTCTAGCGCCGACGTGGGACTGGGGTGTGGACGCCCACACCCCAGTCCCGACACCTGGTGTCGAGGGCGGATCGCGCCTGTTGCAGAAGAGCGTTGCCCTGGAGCGGGTGTTGCTCCTGGTTGCCACGCCGCGCGCAGACGATGGGACGCAGCGCGACACCGGTGCGTTCAAATGGTGCGTTCAGATGGTTGGTGCGGCGCGTTCAGATGGTGCGGAGCACGCCGCCGTCAACAGCGACGGTGGTCCCAGTGATGTAGGACGCCACCGGCGACAAGATGAAGGCCGCGACCCGGCCGAACTCCGGCGGTGAGCCATAGCGACGCAGCGGTATCTCCGCCTCGCGACGTCGCCGGAGGGCCTCGGGATCGGCACTCTGCGCGGCAAGTTCGCGACTACGCTCAGTGTCGAAGCTGCCGGGCAAGAGGCCGTTGACGCGCACACCGGCCGGACCGAGTTCGTCGGCCAGTGTCTTGGACAGGCCGGCAAGTCCCGGTCGCAGGCCGTTGGAGATGGCGAGGTTCGGGATGGGTTGGCGCACCGAGCTCGACAGGACGAACCCAATCGACCCGCCGTCACGACACGCCGCCGCAACTGCCCGGGCGAGGCGTAGCCCACCCAGGAAGACCGACTCGAATGCCGCCCGCCACTGGTCTTCGTCGGAGTCGAGTGCGCTTCCGGCAGGTGGGCCGCCGACACTGATGAGGGCACCGTCGAGGCGTCCCCACTTGGCCATCGCGGTGGCGACCAGGCGTTCGGCCGACGCCGGGTCGGCGTTGTCGGCGGCGACGCCGACGGCGCGCGCGGTGCCCAGACTCGCGGCAGCGCGCTGGACGCCGTCTTCGCCGCGGGCGGAGATCACCACATAGGCGCCCTCGGCGACGAGGACCTCGGCGGTTGCCCGGCCAAGCCCCCGACTTGCTCCGCTGAGAAGGAACACTCGGTCCCGCACCCCAAGATCCACGGTGCATCATCCTGCCTCATGGTGGTCACGCATTGCATGCAGAAACTGTAAGTGTCCGGCGAAATTTGGGGCATCCCGGTGCACCTTCCCGCATCATGATCACGTTCCGCACACAGGGCCGGTCGTTGGGCGGGTCGCTGGGCCGGTCGCTGGGCCGGGCTGCCCATCCACCGGCGGACACGCGGACCGGCCCGCGTCGGCGTGAGCGTACGGTCGGAGGCATGTCTGGAGACGACGTGGTCGACCTCGCAGGCGTAGTGCGCTGGCTGCGCTCAGCTCGGGCGGTGACGGTGCTCACCGGTGCGGGTGTCTCGACGGACTCCGGAATTCCCGACTTCCGCGGACCGGCGGGAGTGTGGACCACCAACCCCCGTGCCGAGCGGCTGTCGACGCTGGCCGACTACCTGGCCGATCCCGCCGTACGAATCGAAGCCTGGCGGCAGCGGCAGAAGCACCCCGCCTGGACCGCGCGGCCGAACGCTGCCCACCGGGCGCTGGCGGCGCTCGAGTCCGCCGGCGTCGTCCGCACGCTCCTCACCCAGAACATCGACGGTCTGCACCAGCGGGCCGGCTCGGAGAACGTGATCGAGCTCCACGGCACGGTCTGGTGGGCGGTCTGCCTGGAGTGTGAGGTGCGTACGCCGATGGCCGACGTACTCGCGCGGGTCGAGGCGGGTGAGCCCGACCCACGGTGCCTGGAGTGTGCCGGTATCCAGAAGTCGGCGACGATCTCGTTCGGGCAGTCGCTGGATCGGGAGGTGCTCGAGCAGGCGGCGCGCGCCGCGGCATCATGTGACGTCCTCCTGGCCGTGGGTACGTCGTTGCAGGTGCATCCGGCGGCCGGACTGTGCGACGTCGCGGTCGCGGCGGGCGCGAAGCTCGTCATCGTCAACGCCCAACCGACGCCCTATGATGCGGCCGCCGCGGCGGTGGTCCGCATACCGATCGGGGACGCGCTCCCACGCCTCGCCGAGACGTCCGGCTCGCCGATCGCAGTGGCGCCAGACGATCAAGGGGCACCGTGACCACTACTCCGGCTGGCACTCCGGCTGGCACTCCGGCAGGCACTCTGGCAGGAGCCAGGAGCATCTGCTCGCGATCCACTACCGCTCGGTCGGGCTCGGTGCCGGCCTGCTGCGGGCCGGCCTGTCTGCCGTCCATCGAACCCGCCCCGGGAAACCCGGTGGATGAGCCCTGAACGGCGCGCCCATAATGGGGTCGAACGAACGTATGCGAGGAGAAGTCGCGGCATGACGCGCGTGGGACAGCGAGCTAGGTGCGCCGAGCTGGGCGCTGGGGTCTTCGGCATGAGCTGAGTCCGCAGTCCGGCCCCTCGGTCCGGCTCGGCGTGGGTGAGATCACCCGGTCCCTGATCTGCCAGGTCCCTCAGCTGTTGAGGCACCGCCGCCGTCCCGATCCGCCGGAGGCTTCCCGTGCGTACCACTGACATCCGTCGACTGTTCCTCGACTACTTCCGCGAGCGCGGCCACCAGCTGGTGCCGTCGTCCTCGCTCGTGCCCGACGACCCGACGCTCCTGCTCACGACCGCGGGCATGGTGCAGTTCAAGCCGTACTTCCTGGGCGAGTCCTCGCCGCCGAAGGACCGCCTGGTGTCGCTGCAGAAGTGCGTACGAACGGTCGACATCGACAACATCGGCACCACCGACCGGCACTCGACGTTCTTCGAGATGCTCGGCAACTTCTCCTTCGGCGACTACGGCAAGGCGATCGCGGTGCCGTGGGCGTACGAGTTCCTGACCGACGTGCTCGGCCTCGCACCGGAGCGGCTCTGGGCGACGGTCTACCGCGAGGACGACGAGGCCGTCGAGCTGTGGCGGCGCGTCGGCATCCCGATCGAGCGCATCCAGCGGCTCGGCGTCGCCGAGAACTACTGGGACACCGGCGGTCCGGGTCCGTGCGGTCCGTGTTCGGAGATCTTCTACGACAGGGGTCCCGCCTACGGTCGCGAGGGTGGACCGGCGGTCGACACCGACCGGTACCTCGAGGTCTGGAACCTCGTCTTCATGCGCTACCTCCGCGGTGAGGGTGGTGACGAGAACACGATCCCGATCGTCGGGGACCTGCCGCGGCCCTGTCTCGAGTCGGGACTCGGGCTGGAGCGGGTCGCGATGGTCCTGCAGGGTGTCGACACCATCCACGACATCGATGTGATGGCGCCGGTGATGGCGCGCCTCGGTCAGCTCACCGGGGCGGACGTCCGTGCCGAGGGTCAGCGGCGTCCGGCGCGGATCGTCGTCGACCACGTGCGGGCGGCCGCGTTCCTGCTCGCGGACGGCGTACTCCCCTCGAACGAGGGCCGCGGCTATGTACTCCGTCGGCTGCTGCGCCGGGCCATCCGCCACGGTCGGGCGCTGGGGGTGGACCATCCGTTCCTCCACGACCTCGCGGGTACCGTCGTCGACCAGCTCGGTCAGGTCTGGCCCGAGCTGACCGAACGCCGCGGCCTGGTCGAGCAGGCGATGGGACACGAGGAGGACGGATTCGGGCGGACGCTCGTGCAGGGTGCACGGCTCCTCGACACCGCGATCCGGCGTACGCGTGAGGAGGCGGTGCGCCGGAGCTCCACGTCGACGACACCGACGACACCGGCGCAGCCGGAGCTGTCGGGGCGACCCGTGCTGTCGGGGCGTACCGCGTTCGAACTCCATGACACGTTCGGCTTTCCGGTCGACCTGACCACCGAGATCGCGGCCGAGGCCGGGTTGGTGGTGGACACGGACCGGTTCGAGGCGCTGATGGACGAACAGCGCCGACGTGCGCAGCGGGCGCGAGGCGAGGCGCGTACGCAGGGCGATGACCGTGGCCGTGGGCAGGCGTACCGGACCATCCTCGACCGCACCGGGGCGACGCGCTTCGTCGGCCACGACCGGCTCACCGAGGAGGGCTCGATCATCGGGCTGGTCCGGGACGGGACCGAGGTACCGGCGGCGCTCGAGGGTGAGCACGTCGAGGTGGTGCTGGACCGGACGCCGTTCTACGCCGAGTCCGGTGGGCAGGTGGGCGACGCCGGAGTGATCCGTACGCCTGACGGCAGCGAGCTGCGGGTGGTCGACACCGGTCTCGGTGCGGGTGGCGACCTTCACGTCCACCGGGCGGAGGTGGTTCGTGGCGAGCTGCGCGTCGGCCAGTCCGTGCACGCGGTCGTGGACGATGACCGGCGGTCGGCCACCGCGCGCTCGCACAGCGCGACCCATGTCCTGCACGCGGTGCTGCGCGACACGCTCGGCGACCACGCGCGCCAGCACGGGTCCCTCGTCGCGCCCGGCAGGCTGCGTTTCGACGTCACCCACTTCGCGCCGATCGAACCCGACGCGCTCGCGCGCATCCAGGACGAGGTGAACCAGCGGCTGCTCTCCGATCCGGAGGTCCGTATCTGGCAGGCGAGCCGTGCCGAGGCGCAGGAGGCGGGGGCGATCGCGCTCTTCGGCGAGACGTACGGCGAGGTTGTGCGGGTGGTCGACATCGGCGACTTCTCCCGGGAGCTCTGCGGCGGTACCCATGTGGGCCACGGCAGCCAGGCCGGTCCGGTCCGTCTGGTGGGGGAGACGTCGGTCGGTTCAGGCGTACGCCGGATCGAGGCGTTGACTGGGCTCGACGCGCTCCGGTACAGCGACCACGAGCGGGTCCTGGTCGACCAGATCGCCGCCCTGCTTGGGGTTCCGCGGTCCGGCGACATCCTGCGCCGCCTGCAAGGTCGCCTTGACGCACTGGCGCGGGCCGAGGGTGAGCTGGCTGACGTGCGGCAGCGCGAGCGGGCGAAGCTGGCTGAACGCCTTGCCGGAAAGGGCCGCGACGCCGGTGGTCGGTGGATAGTGGCCGAACGTCTGGACCCCCCGGACGTGCGTGACGGTCACGACGCCAAGCAGGGCGAGGAGATCCCGGCGTTGGTCGACGGCGTCCTCGCGCACTGCCCGCCGGGGCGTCCCGGTGGTGCGGTGCTCGGGATGGTGCGGGACGGCAAGGCGCAACTGGTTCTGGGGATCAATCCCGCGATGGAGCAGCTGACCGCTCCGGCCCGGGACCTCCTGCGGCCCGCGGGACGCACGATCGGTGGTGGCGCTGGCGGGGTCGGCCGCATCGCGCACGCGGGCGGTCGGGAGGTGAACCGGCTCGATCAAGCCCTCGCGCAGGCGGCTCACCACCTCGCCACGTCGACCCGTACGTGAATCGCGGGCGGGTGTGGGTTGATCATTCCGGGCGGCTGCGGTCACCTGCGGGGACCGGGCGTGGGCCGCGCTCGGCGGTACGGATCCGGGTGCGCAGCCGCCCGTCGTGGGCTTCGTCGTACGCGAGAAAGCCCACTCCGAGGACCGCGATCAGTGCGAACAGGAACCACTGCACCGCGTAGGACAGGTGCGGCCCTTCGGACAGTTCCGGCGGGGGGAGCACTCGCGGGGACGACTCCGACGCCTGGCCGGCACCGGGCGGCTCGATCAGCTCCAGATAGCCACCGACGACCGGGTACGGCAGGTGCGCGGCGATCTGCTCGACGTCGATGAAACGCACCTGACCGTCTCGTGGAGCGCCGCTGCCCGGATCGGCCGCCTCGGAGGGGCGCACCCTGCCGAGCACGCGCACCTCTCCGGTCGGGACCGCCGGTGGCTCCGGTGCCTTCACCGAGGCGGTGCGCGGGACCCAACCACGGTTGACGAGAACGGCGGCGCCTCGGGAGGTGACGAGTGGGGAGAGGACGTTGAACCCGGGCTCGCCCCCCTGAGACCGGTAGCGGACCAGAATCTGGTGCGAACCGTCGTACCGTCCTCGCGCGCTCACGCGCGTCCACTCCTGCCCAGCTGCCACCGGCCGCCCGGGGGCGAGCACGGTGTCGAGCGGCTTCGCCGCCGCGGAGCTGTTGGTCGTGATGACCGCGTTGTGTGCCCGCCGATCATCGAGCCGGTGCAGCTGCCAGCGCCCCAGCTGGACGAACACGGCGACCAGCAGCGCGACGATGATCACCAGGGCGATCCAGCGCGGGCGCAGCAGGAAGCGGTACACGTCTCGCGACGCTAACCGAGCGCCCCGCCCGCCGTGCCTGTGGGGTGTCCACCCGGTACCGAGCGGCGCGTCGCCCCGGGTTGCGGTGTCCGCCTACGCTTGGCGGGTGGCAGGCGAACTGGTGGACAGGTACGGGCGGGCGGCAACCGACCTCCGGGTCTCACTGACCGACCGTTGCAATCTGCGGTGCAACTACTGCATGCCGGCCGAGGGCCTGCCCTGGCTGCCGACGCCCGAGGTCCTGACGGACGACGAGGTCGTACGCCTGATCGCGGTGGCGGTCCGACTGCTCGGGGTCCGGGAGGTGCGGTTCACCGGTGGCGAGCCGCTGATCCGCCGGGGCCTCGTCGACATCGTGCAGCGCACCGGAGAGCTGAGTCCGCGCCCCGAGATGTCCCTCACGACCAACGGCATCGGTCTCACCCGGCTCGCGACGCCACTTCGGCAGGCTGGTCTGGACCGGGTGAACGTCTCGTTGGACACGTTGAGCGCTCCGGCGTTCCACGAGCTCACCCGCCGCGACCGATGGTCCGATGTCGTCGCCGGCCTGGCCGCGGCGGAGACGGCTGGGCTCACGCCGGTGAAGGTCAACGCCGTCCTCATCCGTGGCCTCAACGACCACGAGGGACCGGACCTGCTGGCCTGGTGCCTCGAGCGTGGTTACGAGCTCCGGTTCATCGAGCAGATGCCCCTCGACGCCCAACACCGCTGGAACCGCGACACGATGGTGACGGCGGACGAGATCCTGGCCGGGTTGCAGAGCCACTTCGACCTGCGACCTGACGACCGCAACCGGCGGGGGAGCGCTCCGGCCGAGTCGTTCGTCGTCGACGGTGGACCGGCGCGGGTCGGGATCATCGCGTCGGTGACGCGGCCGTTCTGTGGTGACTGCGACCGGGTGCGACTCACCGCAGACGGGCAGGTTCGCAACTGCCTGTTCGCCCGCGAGGAGTCCGACCTGCGCGGTGCGCTGCGCGGTGGTGCGGACGACGAGGAGTTGGCCCGGCGTTGGCGAGCGGCGGTCGCGACGAAACAGCCCGGACACGGGATCGACGACCCGACGTTCCTGCAGCCGACCAGGCCGATGTCCGCGATCGGCGGTTAGCCAGCGGGCCGCGCTGACCGTGGTCTCTCCCGGACGAGAGGTGCTTCGGGGCCGCTAGCTCTTGCCTGCGGCACCGCCCGGCGTGTCCGTGCCTTCGAAGGGTTCGATCTCGCGGAGAAACCCCCGCGCGCTGAGAAAGTCCGCGAGAGAGCTCCGGTGACCGTCACAGGCCACCCAGGTCTTGCGTCGCTGCGGCGGGTGGATTTTCGGATTGTTCCAGCGAAGCGCCCATGTGGCCGGATTGTTGCACCCCTTCGCCGAACAGATCGCCTGGTCGGGGCGGAAGTCGTCGGTCATGGGTTCTCCCTCAACCAGGCTCGCCCGGCTCATCCAGGCCGTGGTGACGCGTTACGCACGAGGGCGACTTCGAAGAGTAACGGTGCAGTGGGGGAAGTCCGGTGGTTTGCGTACGCCCTGTGACGGCGAGAATGTCGCCAGATAACAAGAAGCGATGCCGGGCAGCCACGGGGGAAGCCGCCCGGCATCGCATCACGTCGCACTCCGACGGGGGAAGCGGAGCGCGCAGACATGAGTTTGGCACGAACGTCCCGCCAGGTCTAGACGGCTCCCCGGGTATTTTGCGGTCGGCTTGAATGATCGGATCCAGCCGGTAGTTCGCGAGGGTGGTCGGGGACGTACGCCGGCAGGCTGTCGGTACGCCGCTCACGGCCCGCATTCGCAATCACCACAGCGATATAAGGCAGGATGAAGGCCGCCACGATGAGCAGCCACCGCAGTGTGCCCTGCGTGACGAACGCCATGACGAAGCACACTGTCCGCACTCCCATGGACAGCAGATAACGGACCTCACGGGAACGTACGTCCGCTTTCAGACTCTTTGGTGCCGTCGTGACCCGGAAGGTCGGTTTGCGCACCTTCTGCCGCATCGCGTCTCCTCCACCTCTGCTGCAACCGTACGCCTGAACGACGTGCGAACGGCCTCGCCTGTGACAGTGAGTTGCCCCACTGCGACGGCGGTCAGGTCCCGCTCCTGCGCCGGCTCCCCGGCACGGGGAGGGCCGTCAGGTGCGTACCGCCTCGACGGTGTGGTGGACGGGCAGGACGATGCGGGACTCCGCGCGGCCGCCCCGGTGGACGGTCTGCTCGGCTGCGGGCGAGAGGTCGAAGCGTGGATAGTTCGAGGATGCGATCTCGACCCGGATCCGGTGCCCCGCGGCGAAGGTCATGGCGGTCGCGCCGACCTCGATCTCGACCTCGCCCGGTCGACCCGGCGCCGTGCGTACCCGTCGGATCGAGTCCACCACCAGCATCGCCCGCCCGTCGGGATGGAGGTCGACCAGCTTGACGGTGACGTCGGCCACATCGGCGGTCGAGGCGAAGGCCACGTGCGCGCGGACCTGGCCAATGATGGTGAGGTCGCGCTCGAGGGGTCCGGTCGTGTAGACGAGGACGTCCGGGCGTTCCTCGATGTCCCACTGGTCGAGCGGTCCGGCCTCAGGCGGGACCGGATGGAGGGTGCGCCCACCACCGGTCGGCACCGGATCCCCCGGGTCGTGACGGTAGTGGTCGGCTCCGGCCTCCTGCGGCGGCTCCCAGGCGAGGGCGTCATCGCCGGCAAGGAACAGCGGCGTGGGCGTGGTCTGCGGAGGCCAGTCGGGAAGGTCGAGCCAGCGGTTGGCTCCCATGACGAAGACCCGCACTCCGGCAGGCACGTCCCGGTCGGCGATTCCCGCGGTCAGGAACGCGAGCTGTTCCTCCGCGATGCCGTTGAAGTCGCCCTGTGCGGCGACGCCGAAGTCGAGTCGTCCGGTCGTACGCCGGAGCAGGCTGGCGTGGGACCACGGCCCGACGACGAGGCGCTGCCGGCGACGTACGGACTCGTCGACGTCCGGCCCGGTGAGGAGGGTGTAGCCGCCGATCGTGGCGTCACAGAACAGATCGTGCCACCCGGCGAGGTGGTATCCGGCCGGCTGCGGACCGACCGGCCGGGTACCGGCGCCCTGTCCGTCGCGCAGTGCGGAAGCCGCGTCGAGGGGATCCCAGAGCTCCGCGTCGTCCGGGTCGAGCCACCGGTGCCAGTCGGCGCTGATCCGGGGCAGTGTGGTGTTCTCGACGCCCGACCTCAAGACGCCCGGCCAGGTGTCGAGGTCCGCGATCGCCGCCTTCACCAGCTCAGCGTCGTAGCTGCCGCCGACCGCGCCGATGCCGAGGGTCCAGGCGGAGAAGACGCCCAGCTGGAGAGCGCCGCCTTCGTACACCGCATCCCGAACGGTCGGTCCGGCGACGGCGGGCACGATGACCCGCAAGGCTGCCGGGCGTTCGGCGGCGGCCAGCCACTGGGTGAAGCCGTTGTACGAACCGCCGGCCATGGCGACGGCGCCGTTGGACCACGGCTGAGACGCACACCAGGCGACGGCCGCGGCGCCGTCGAGGCGTTCGCTGCGAAACGGCGCGAAGGTGCCGGGTGAGTCCCAGCGGCCGCGTACGTCCTGGGTGACGACGGCCCAACCCAGCCGGGCCATGCCGATGGCGTCATGGTTGCCGCGGACCGATGCCCTTCCGTACGGCGTCCGCATCAGCAGGACAGGGTGGGGCTCGCCGTCGTCGGCGACGATCACGTCGGTCGCGAGCGGGATGCCGTCGGGCATCGTCACGGTGGTGTCGAGACAGGTGAGGCGCGAGGTATCTCCCACGCTCGTGGAGCCTAGGGCGTGTCCCGTAGATCTTGGTGGTCGAAGTTCGATAGATCATTGGTGTGTTTGATCGTCATGACTTGACTGATGAGGAGTGGCAGCGGCTGGAGCCGTTGCTGCCGGAGCAGCCGCGGCAGGGTCGGCGTTGGGCGGATCACCGGATGGTGATCAATGGGCAGG